>CAKTIW010000008.1:0-58187 GCA_934566025.1 uncultured Oscillospiraceae bacterium
TGACTTTTGCGGGAAGTGTCGATATAATATAGGCGATTAGGTGGACTTCGGTATCGCAAATGGGTTAGATTTACGAAATGTCCGTATCATTTCCGTCCCCAATAATTGATGTCAAGTCCATTATAGCGTTTGATGCGTTATCGTCAATTCGTTTGCTGCGTTGCTTTTGATAAAAATGGTGTCACCCAGTGGGGTGACACCATTTTCTTTTTTACGGTTACGGGCGCAGAACACCGTAGCCCATAATTTCATACTGTCCCACAGAATAGCGGTTCACCCGACAGAGATTTCCGGAATTACCCTCGACGGTGTAGATGATTCCGTTCTCCACCTTCTGGACGATACCCACATGGTCCGCCTCTCCGTCCTGGGGACCGGAGCCGCCCTTGTTGTCCCAATCGAAGAAGATGATCATGCCGGGGACAGGCTCGTCGGAGCCGTCTATCCACTGTCCTCGATCTTTGAACCACTGCACACCATTCCCGCAACCGGCAAATTTCGGGCAGACACCCGTGTCGATATAGCCGCACTGATTGGCGCACCAGCTGACAAAGCAGGCACACCATTCCACACGGCTTCCAAAGCCATACCACGACCAGTACGGTTCGCCGCCTATATTTCCGACCTGCGATAGCGCCATCGTGACGATGGCATCATCCCCTGTATAGATGCCGTAGAGAACGGATGACCATAACTTACGGTTTTCTTCGGCAAGCAGTTCCGAGAGCTGCTGCCGCTGTTCGGCGGTGAAGTTGAAATGGTCTGCCATTTCCTCGGCGGTCTTATGGCTGACCGTGATATAGAGATGGGTGCGTGTGACCGTCGTAGTGGTTTCCACGATGTTCCCGTGACCGTCATCGGCTTCGGTGATGACCTCCTCGGTTTTGCTCTCGGTGCTGGAAGATATTTCGTTCATCTGCCAGAAAATATCCTTGAGGATGGCCTTCTTGGCATCGTCCACCGTGGCGACCTCCTGCGGATCATCGGGGGCGGTGGTGGTTTTCACGGCATACACCGCCAGCACCTCCGGCCAGACCGCACGGGAGCCGGACATTTCCAGTTCGTCATAGGTGCTGCCTGCCTTTGTGACGTCAATCTGTGACTGATAATCGGTGTTGATCTCCTGCACCACCTGCCGCATAGTCTGCCCCGTGCCGCTGTCCTCGCCGGAGAAGAAAATACCGAAGCAGGAACTGGCGATCAGCCCAACCACGCAGAGAACGAGGATAATTGCCACCGCTGCCCATCCGCCTGCTGCGATAGCGGCAATGACAGCCTTTGTCCCGGCGATAGCTGCTTTTGCGGCAGAGAGTGTCGCCCGGGCAGTGTTCCGAACCGTCTGGGCAGCGGCCCTTGCCGCAGCCTTGAACGTCTGAACCGCCTTTGGCGTCGTCTTTGCGGCAGCTTTGACCGTCTGCGCCGCTCCGGAACCGACAGGTGGCTTTACGACGATGCGGCCAGTCCGCTGTATGGGGCGAGCACCTGTCCGCACCGTTTTTGCGGGCTTGGGCGCATGGGGAGCCTGCACCGCTTTCTTCGGCTTGTTTTCCCTCAGTACGTCCCTGCATTTTTGCATTTGCGCCCTTGCCTTGTCCGCATTTCGCCGTGCATCAGAAAAACCACGGCGGCCCCGCTTCCGGAATTGGAAACCCAGCTCGGAGACTGTCCCTTGCGCCGTGCGCTCCAGCTTTTGAGTGCCGTACTCCTGCGAAGAAGTCTCCGCAGGAGTGGCGCTGCGCTCGGCAGCATCCTTTGTGCGGACGGCGGCAGACTTCAGGCGCTCGGCGGCGACCGCCGCACGGTCAATGGTCTTAACGGTTCCCTTGACGGCCCTCCTTGTTTTCAGGTCTGCCATTGTGCCCCCTTACCGAATCGGTTCAGCGGGAGCAGGGAAATCCTCCCCGTACTTTTTCTCCGCTTGCAGGTCCCGAAGCGCTTCTTTGACGGAGTGGCGGGAATCCAGCGTTTCCCGCTCAGCGGTCAACCGGTCCACCAGCTGCGCTGTCCGGGCAGCCATACTTGAAAGGCTGTCACACATTCGTCCCATAAAGGTCTGCGCCTTGCCAAGCAGTCCTCTATTTTGCTCATACTCGGCATCTTCCGGCTCTGGCCTTCCGAGCAGCGTGCGGCCCGCCCGCCGTATGTGGGTTCCGGCCTCCTGCAATTCCGATTGAATGCCGCCCAGCCGCTCGGCCGTTTTTTGGGCGCTTGCAGCCTGTCGCTCCAACATATCTTGCAGCAGGGCCAACGTGCTGGGAATCTTCATAGCAAAGACCGCACGGCGCAGGGCCGCCTTGCCTTTTGCCTTAAAAGTGTCTACGGCATTTCTCGCCATACAAAGGCAGTTATGCTTGACCGTCCTAATGGCTGTTGCTGCCTGCCAAAGCTGTTTTTCTGCACCGGAAATCAGCTTTTCACACCGAACCTTCAGGGAGCTATCCCGAATGGTGCTAATTTCCCGGTGCATCTGCATCAGTTCCTCATTCATAGCGGATAACTGACCTTCCATCTCGTCGATATAGGCGGCAAGGCATTTTACCTCGTCCTGCTCTTTGTGAAGGCCGTTCTGTTCCAATACCGAAAGCAACTCCGTGATCTCCGGATGCTGCGTCAGTTTCAACTCGCTCATTTCGTCTTACCTCCCACAATAATGCTCTCGTCCGGTTTCGTGGTCATCAGGCGGTACAGTTCTGTATCCTTCGGGAATCGATTCCGAAACGGCACCAGTGCACCGCCATAACGCAGCAGGCCGCAGCCTGCCGGTGCGTTGGTGATGTAACTGGTCTGCTCCGGGGAGATGTTCAGAAGCGCCGCCAGCTTCTCCCGGTCGCTGGGTGCCTGATTCAGCAGGATCAGCATTTCGGAGTTGGAAAGCATGGTGCTGGCCTGTACGCTGTCCAACAGATACTCCACATTCTGCGTAATGGCGGTGGGGTAGGCCCCACGTTTGCGGAAGCGCCGCCATGCGGAATCAAAGAAATCCGCACTGTACGGATTCTGAAAGGCCACATGGAACTCATCTATAAAAAGATGTGTCCGCTTGCCCTTGCGCCAGTTCTCCGTCACACGGTTCAGCATGGCATCCGTGATGATCAGCAGCCCCATTGTTTTCAGCTGCCGCCCCAGATCCATGATGTCATAGATGACGATGCGGTTTTGCGTGTCTACATTCGTCTCATGGGCAAAGGCATCCAGACTGCCAGTGGTGAACAGTTCCAGCGCCAACGCCAGATCACGGGCTTCCTCCTCCGGCTGCTCCAGCAGCTTCTCCCGCAGAACGCACAGCGTCGGGACCGGTCCACCCCGCTTATAGGCCGCATACACGGCATCCACGCACCGGTCAATGATGCTCTTTTGCAGAGGGCCGATGCCGCCCCGGTCCAGCTGCTCAAAGAGGGACAGAATAAACTCGGATTTGTCCACCACGGGATTGCCGCCGTCGCCGTAGCCCTCCACCATATCCATAGCGTTGATATGGTCGGGGCTTCCCGCCGCAATGCGGATGACCTCTCCGCCAAGCGCCTGCCCCAGCGCATAATACTCCCGCTCCGGGTCGCAGACGAGAATATCGTCCTGCGTAGCCAGCGCAAGGAACGTGATCAGTTCCTTTGCCGAAAAGGATTTGCCGCTGCCGGGGACGCCGGTAATAATGGTGGATTGGTTCAGCAGATTGGCCCGGTTGCACAGTAGCAGATTTCCGGAGATGGCATTCTCTCCGTAATAGATGCCGCCCGGCTCCATGATCTCCTGCACCCGGAAGGGCATCAGCGCCGCCAGAGATTCCGAGGTGAAGGTACGCAGAATATCCAGCTTCTGCACGCCGATGGGCAGCGCCGTATTCAGTCCATCCATCTGCTGGAAGCGGAGCGTCGCCATCTGGCACATTCGCCCGGTGGCGGCATTCATAATATAATCGGTGTCGGCATCCAACTGCTCCTTGCTGTCCGCCGTATGCACCAGCGTCAGCATCCCCAGCATCATCCGCTGGTCACGGATGGTCAGGTCATCCAGAAATTCCTTCATCTCCGCTCGCTGCTTTTCCATGTCATAGGGAACCGTGCCGGAGAAATTGTTGTTGGCCTGCTGCTTCCGCAGGAAATCCACAATGTTCCGCTCCACGCCCAGCAGACGGCTCTCACTGTCCCGGATGGCCTTGTCCATAGGAATGGGCACCACATCAATGGAGAGGATCATGGGCCTGTCGATACCGGAAAGTTCCGAGAGAATATCATCCCGCAGATAGGCGGCGTAATCCTTCAAAAACAGCACCCGGCCATAGCGGTCGCCCATGCGGAAGTGGTCCCGGTCAAATTCAAAGCTGTCCGGGCAGATATAGTCCTGAAAGCTGTGGCCCAGCTTCATGGACAGCGCCGGGTCAAAGTGAAAGTCTGCCTCCTCACCGTGGCGATAAAAGCCGTGCAGGAGACGCAGGCGGCCCATCATGTCCAGTTCTGTGCAGCGGGAGCCAAGACGGGAGAGCGCCAGCGTAAACTCCGCTCCGGCACGGACAAAATAGCTCTCGGCATCCTTGTAGCTTTTGCGTGTAACCGTTACGGTAATATACAGGTCCCGGATCATCCCACTGGCGTGAGACGCCTTTTCCAGCAGCATGGCGTTGTATTCCCTGCGGTAGTGGTCGTGTCCGTCGTTTGCGTAGGGAATCATGATGTAGTCCTCGAAATCACGGCGGTTGAGCTTCCGGGTGACAACGCTGAACTTTGTGGACGCATTGCTGTCGCAGAGATTCAGAAGGCCGCTGTATCCCAGCAGCATGGATTTCTGATCCTCCTCACCGGCCAGCGCATAATTGATGTCGGAAAACTGCCATGTGCGGCTGTACCGGTTCGGTCCCACAAGGAAGATACCGCTTTTCCAGGCTGTGCGGATGGGGATCACCTCCTGCACGCTGCGGGGAATACGGAACTGCTCCGGGTCCCTGCGAAGCAGCTCTTTTAACTTTTTCAGCATTTCTTGCTGCACCTCCTTTTTGCTCCATGTGCCGTTGTAAACTTCGGGGCAAATGCACCAAAGTTTACGGCGGAGTGCTTCTTTTCCTGTCTGCGCTGTTCCTGCATAGCTTCCCAATACAAATTGGTCGACCGGAAGGTCAGCCGCTTGGGGACAAGAAATTCCGACCGCAGCCATGCAGCGAAGAACTTTTCCGCCGTCATGCCGTGGTATTTCACAAAGCCCATAGCGGCAAAGGGCGCTGCGCCGAGGATGCACAGCCAGCTGACCGTTTCCGTCCCCAGCGCATCCCGCAGACCCAAATAGATGCCCACGGCCACGCCGCAGGCCAGCAGCGAAAAAATGAGCTGCCGCAGCGACAGCCCGAAGAAGATGTTCTCCTTGTAGTCCCGTATCTCCCGGTTGATTTTGATCTCCATAGCCGTTATCCTCTCTCCGGTGCATTTTTCGCCGGTCGCTTGGGCTGAATGGCCGTGGGACTTTCGCCGCTCTCCGGGCGCAGGAAGTCCATCCGTGCGGCGACGTGAATGGCATTGTCGTTGAGCTGGCGCTGCCATGCGCCTACGGACGGTGCCCACTTGAATCCGTTGCATTTCAGCTTGCTGCGCTGCTCCTCCGAGGGCTTTTCGTCAAAATACAGCCGCAGACGGTTGTCCTCCTTGTCTGCTTCGGCACGGCCGCCCGGAAAGTCCCAGCCCACATATTCGGTGCTTTGCGTCCGGGATACCTCCTCGATGCGCTGCCGGAGCCGCCGCATCTCTGCTGTGTTGCCGCTGAGGACGTAGGATGGATACGGCTGCTTTTCCCACGAATATCCCTCCTGCACACGCCTGTCCAACTTGGCAGCATCCTCATCCGAAAGGCCGGGGCAGCCCAGCGCCGTGGCGTGCTTGCGGAAATAGGCGTTGATCTCCTTCATGCGGGCGTGCATTGCGGTCAGCTTGTCGAGTTTGGCCTGCAGCTTCTCCACCGCCTGCGGATCGTCACTGTAAATCACATGGTTCTGCATCATTGTATTTTCTCCTTTTCAAATTCAAATTAAAGGCCCATCATCTCTCGCACTACACGGTCTGCCATTTTCACCGTCCCGACCAGCACCAGAAGATTGAAAATCAGCTCTCCTACATACGTCCACACCTGCGTGACTGCCGCCGCATTGGGATCAACGGCGGGCGGACTGGATGCAAACAGGGAGAAGATGATGCAGGCCAGCACGATAATGGCTCCCTCCAGACACACGGCGGCATAGGATTTCAAAAAACTCCTGCCAATTTGCTGGCTGGGTTCCCCCGCAAAGGTCGAAAGGGGGATCGGGGCGATGGCCGTGTAGATATACAGACGGAAAAAGCGGCCATATACCGTGAGGACCATGACAAAAGACAAGATCGTGATAAAAAGACCACCGATCAGCGCCACCGCCCAGAGGGGGATGCTCTCCCAAAAGCCGCAGCTTTCAATGGCGGTCACGATTTCGGCGGGAAGCACCGTCTCCTGCGCTGCACCCATCCCGGCTGCCGACATGATGGAGGAAATAACGCCCTGCACAATGGTGAACAGGGCCATCATCAGTTCCAATCCGTAGGTCACGACGGCTTTGGCCAGCGCAAAGCGGATAAAGAGCTTCACCGCCGCCTCCGGGCGCTTGATCTCTGCGAAGGAGCCGCAGGTTTTCACGACGCCCACCACAAAAAACAGCACCAGCAGCGCAAGGCCAATGGCCTGCATCGTGTCGTGGATGAGCAGGACCACGTTCCAGATGGTGCCGCCCTTGAATGTTTCCGGCGATTGCGTGATGAGCTGCCAGATCTCCGCCAGCTTTTCGTTCCAAGTCGCAAGGGCGTTCTCCAGATTCTGAACGACCCAGTTGTCACTCATATTGCGTTCTCCTTTCCCGGCAGCAAGAGACAGGCTTTGCGCCTGCCTCTTGCTGTCATTTTTATCGGGTGCGGTCTGCCGGGGACTTGCGAACGATCCCGTACACGTCGTCCACAAAGAACTTCCCGACAAATGGATTGAAAATCGCATGGCATCTCACGCCGTTGTATTCCGCCAGATAGTCGTTGTCGCCCAGGCGCTTGATGATCCTCGCTTCCCCCAGGACGTGCTTTTCGCCCTGTTTGAGAGAATGGATATAGCACTCGCATTTTCCCATGATGTTCCTCCTTTCCCTCAGCCCGTGATAAGCGCCAGAATCTCTTTGGCGAACGTCACGATCACGCCACCGGCCAGCGTGAGAAAGCCGTTGCTGCGCTGGGACGGGTCGTGACTCTGGAAGGACAGACCGATCTGGACAATGCCCCAGCCAAGAAGGATCAGCCCCACCGCACGGATCACGCCGAAAATAAAGTCGGACAGGTTGTTGATGACCGTCAGCGGGTCGCCTGCGGCAGAAGCCGTCACAGGCATACAGCACACGCAGAGGACAGCGGCGGAATAGACCGCCAGAAATACCCGGCTCTTTTTCCCCATCGGCAGGGGCCGGGTTTGCAGACATTTTCTTTTATCAGGATGCTTCATCATAATTTCCCTCCATAATAATCGCTTCCAGTTCTTCACTGGACAGCAGTTCAAACTTTTGTTCGGATAGATCGGCCGCAGGAATTTCCTCGTCGGGACCCCACTGCCAGTCATCCACACGGATGGACGCAACGGCCTGCTCCGTTCCGCCGTGGACATAGGGCAGCCCGCCGCCGTCCGGGGTGCGGGACACCAGCGGGTGGGTCAGGATGTCGAATTTGTCATCGCAGACCGGCAATTCCCCACGGATGAACAGCAGCGCCTTGCGGTTATCCAGCATCCGCACCTCGTCCGGCGTCATCAGCTCCCGGCCCGTGATCTGATAATTTGTGCTGTAATTTCCATTGCGCCCGGACGATTTCCCGTAGGTGTTGGTGTCAATCGTGGCTTTGCCCAGCAGTTCCGAGATATACTTGTGGGACCCCTGTTCGTTGCCGCCGAGATACAGCAGTTCGTCGCAATTCCCCAGCACGCTCTCCCATTGCTTTTCAAACAGCGCCTTCAGCTGGGCTATATTCTGCAGGATGATGGACACAAACACATTGCGGGAGCGCATGGTGGAAAGCTTGATCTCAAAGTCGTTCGGCAGACTGATATTGGCAAACTCGTCCATCAGGAAATGGACCGGAACTGGCAGACTGCCGCCGTGCTTATGGTCGGCGCTGTCAAACAGCTGCTGGAAAAGCTGCTGATACAGAATCGACACCAAAAAGTTGAAGCTGGTGTCGCTGTCGGGGATCAGCGCAAACAGCGCCATCCGTTTTTCACCCATGTCCTGCAAATACAGCTCATCCGTGGCCGTCAGGGCAATGAGGGAATCCAGATTGAACTTCTCCATGTGGGACGCCAACGTGATTTGAATGCTTTTCAGCGTTTTGGCGCTGCCGGAACGGTACTGCTTGTAATACTTCACGGCGATATGCGCCGGATCCCGCATTTCCAGCCGTTCAAAAAGCACATCCAGCGGAGAGAGATAGCTGTCGTCGTCCTCCCGGACCTCTCCGGCCCGAAGCATTTCCATGACCATCGGGAAATTCTGCTCCTCCGGCGGGGCCTCGTGATAGAGATAATAGACCAGCGCCGAGAGAAGGATGGATGCGGTGGAATCCCAGAAGGGGTCCTGCGACTGTGCGCCCTTGGGCGTTGTCGCCTTAAAGAGA
This sequence comes from uncultured Oscillospiraceae bacterium, assembly GCA_934566025.1. GTDB lineage: Bacteria > Bacillota > Clostridia > Oscillospirales > Oscillospiraceae > Vescimonas. The sequence goes on from CAKTIW010000008.1 coordinate 8,646, forward strand.
TTCGTCACCAGCATCTGAACCTCGTTGTCATTGGTCAGATAGACGAAGGGGTTATAGCAGTGGCTTTTCTCCATGTGCAGCAGATCCAGCACCCGGACATCATAGCCCGATTCCCGCAGCAGTCCTCCGGAATCCCGCAGCAGCTCGCCCTTGGGGTCAAGGCAGACAAAGGACGGCCCCTTCGGAGACAGACACGCCTCATACAGACAGGGCTTTGCATAGCAGCGGGTCTTGCCTGCGCCGCTGCCGCCGACTACGACCGTGTTCAGGTTGCGCCGGTGCTTCCGGCCGTCCAGCCCCATGCGGATGTGCTGGGTGAACACCTTGTTTGGCTCCGGTGGCTTGGCGCAGTATTTCCGGTTCAGCCGCTCTGGACTGCCCCATTTGGCGGAGCCGTGTTCTACGCCCCGCCGGTAGTTGCGCCGGGTGGACAGCACCACTCCCACCAGCAGACCATAGGCGGCGGCAAAAAAGAGGACAGCCTTTCCGCTGTCCTCGCACCAGATAATATGAAGCGGATGCTGCATCGCCGCTGGGAACTGCCGGATGATCTCAAAAAGTCCGCCGGATGCGGCCGGGGCCACCAGCAGCCTCAGCCACACCGCAGGAAGCAGACCCAGCGCATACCACACGCTCTTGGCTCTACCGTTCATCCCTGCATTTGCCCTTCCGGGACTTGCTCGGCGCATCAATGGTCTTGACAAGCACCTCGTCCACAATATCCGTTGGGCGCTGCTCATGGATCAGGTCATTCCGAAGTTCATTGAGCGCATGAATGACCACTCCATGCTGGTATGAATCGAGGGTCAGCACCCGCTTGCTCGGTTCCTCCATCGCTTATCGCTCCTTTCTGCCGTTTTTCTGTGCGGCGGCACGGCTCTGCTCCAGCGCCCGCTCCATTCTGCCGGTCATGGTCTGGAGCGTATCCCGGATGTCGGTCAGTTCACTGCGAATGGTCTGCGAATCAGCATCCCGCAGCGATTCCGGCAGGCGGCTGAAATCGTATCCACGGGCATCCACCCCATATTTGCGGCAGAGCATATAGGAGACGCAATAGCCCCGGAACGCATCCGCCTGCGGGTCAGCGTGCTCCGTCTGGTCCAGCTCCGCACGGGCCATTGCCAGCGACACGCAGCGAAACAGGTCCTGTCCATCCATACCACGCCGGACAATGACGGTTCTGCGGTCGTAGTCATAGGCCGCACCGTTTGGGACATTCTCCGCCATTTCAATGGGCACCGGGCGCTTGGAAATCAAAGCCGAAAGCAGCAGGCGGTCATCATAATGGATCTGCGGCTGGCGTTTGGCATCCGTCTGTGCAATGTCAAAGACCTTTTTCACATGATAATAATATCCCGTGCGGCCGTCCTCGGTCACATAACTGTCCCCGGCCTCCAAAATGGAAATGCCCGTCTCATGCCTGCGGACATATACGCCCTGTTTCTTCCAGCCGTCAAAGTCCCGTAGACGGGTGGCCTTGTCATTCTGTGCGTAGATCAGCAGGGCATTGGTAGGCGAGTAGCGGTCAAAGCGTGCCTGCACGTCCAGAAAACCCCGGAAGGCGTCTCCGTCCTGCATGATCTCATGCGCCATTTCATCCGCCAGCGCATACAGATCGTCCCGCTCGGCCTTTTTCTTGGCGGCGTATTCCTCCTTTGTCAGCTGCGGCGGGGCGCTGGGCGGCTCCGGGGCAGCGGGGGTGGTGAACAGATCGTCAAAATTTGCCATCATTATCGCTCCTTACTTTTTCTGCTCCGCTTCTTCTGCGGAGGCTGCTTATGCCGGATGGGCTGCTGCGTCCTTTTCTCCTGCTCCGGCTCGTTCCGCTGGGTGGGAATACTGCCGCCCTCCTGTCCACGCCGGATCTCCCGCAGCTCCTCCCGGACAGAAGGGCGGTCCACCTTAGACGCCCCTTCTGAGTTCTCTCTGGTTTTGGAAGAAGGCTCGGACGGACGGGAGCGCTCCGTGCGAGCCGCCGTAGGGTTTTCACGAAGCGTCTCCTGCCGGTCGGCGGGACCCGAAAGCATCTCATCCAGCAGCCGGTCATCCTCGCTTTGCTGGGGATGCGTCTGCTCCGGAACCGGCTGGCCAGAACCCTCTTTCTCCTTGCCGGACAAGTTCCCACGGATAGTCTCCGGGTCGGATACCGTGGCGATTTTGATATTCTCCACGATGCGGTTGATTTTGGCGGCATCCTCGGCACGCACCATGATCTCGCTGATGCCCTGCGGATTGTCCTTTGCCTCCCGCAGCACACAGTAGACCACGCCGTAGCGTTTTGCATCGGCCACAAAACGGGCCATGTCCTGATTCTTGACGGTAAAGATGGTCAATTCCTTGCCGCTGCGGAGCATGGCGGTCAGACGCTGCCGCCCCTTGACCTTGTTCTTGTCCCGGTTTTTCAGGGCGGCGATCAGCAGCGCCGATACCTCCTTGGCCGCACTGCCTGTGATCTTGGCTGCCACCTCCACGCCCTCCAGACTGAGCCGGACGACCTGTTCGGCGGCGTCACCGGATGTGTTCATGTTGCTGTTCCTCCTTCTGTTGATTTTTCTCGTCCTCCCGGACGGCTTTCAGTTTCTCCGCCATCACGCCGGAGCGCTCTGCAATGTCGTCGCACAGATGCACCTCCCGGCGCAGCGCTTTGAGCCGTTCAGACAGCTCCCTGATCTGCGCCCTGTGTGCATCGGTCCGTTCCGGGCTGTCCCAGACGGGCTTGGTGCAAAGCGCCTTTTGCAGCGCCCGACGCTGGACGGAAAGGGTCGTGATCTGCACCTCCTGTTCCTTTTTATATAAAGCAAGCTGCTCGGCGGTATCAATGTGATGCCGTGCGAGCAGCCGTACTTCCTGTGAGATTTTATTCAGTTTTATCAGATCCTCCCGGAGAAGAAAATGGAGCCGTGCCCGGCTTTGCGGGCGGCGCTTTGGAAACACACCGAGTTTATAGCAGTAATACAGATACAGCGCCCGAAAGCCGGTTATCTTGCGTGTTTTCCGCCACTTGCCCTGCGCAGAATAGACTTTTTTCCGCTCTTTCGGAACTTCCGGATGGGGTTTCTGCGGCAGCGGCTGGGACAAAATACGCCGCCGTATCCCATCTTCGGTGTACGCCTCTCCGAAGTTCCGGGCAAGGCGTACAAAGCGCTCCTTTCCGGGCGGGCGCACGGAAATGTCCTTGCCGAACTTCACCGCATAGCCTTTCTGGCGCAGCAGATAATAAAACTGCTTTTCGCTGACGCTTTCCCGGATCAGTTCGTCGATTTCGCTGCGGATCAGGCCACGCCATGTGGGGCGCTGCTCCTGTTCGGCCCGCCATTCCCCGTAGTGCTTTGCCTTTCCCGGCCGGGGCTTCTCCACCACGGACAGGCCGTATTCCCGGCAGAGTTCGTCGGAGACTGTCCGCATTTCGTAGTAGTCTTTCCCGGTACGGTGGTATCGGATGCCATCTATGAAGGACACGGTGTTCACCACTAAATGATTATGCAGATGGTTCTCCTTATCCAAATGGGTGGCAACCAGCACCTGATATTTCTCGCCCCACAGCTTCCGGGCCAGCTTCACGCCAATCTCATGGGCCAGTTCCGGTGTAGCCTCACCGGGGGCAAAGGACTGATACCCATGATAGGCGACGACACCGTTCTCCTTGCCGAAGCGCTTCTTGACTGCCAGCATCTCATCCCGTGCCGTTGCGGGCAGACAGTTGATGCCGCTGACCAGCTGTCGCAGTACGGGGACGCTTTCGCTGTCCAGCGCCTCCGTCGTTTTATCCGGGCGGGCGGCGTAGTCAATGACATCCGATAAATTTTGCACCTGCACATCGGTCATATTCTTTTGCCGGTAGAACTGCGGATTTTCCGTCTTTTCCGGGTTCTCGATATAGAGCACCACTTTGCCCAGCCATCCCTTCACGGCCCAAATGGAAGTTGTTGCCATAGCGCTACTCCCGTTTTGCCGGAAGGATGACTGCCGCCGTGACCTCCCGGATAAAGGCTTCCCACTGCTTGCTGCCCTCATCGTACCGTTTGACATCTATGACATTCAGCACATGGGCCTTCTGTGCGATCTGGTTGAGAAGGTTGCCCACGTAATGCAGCTCCCGCATGAAGGCAAAGTATTCCGGCGGCGGGGCCTCACGGGGCACCACTCCGGCAATCAGGTGCCGCAGGTAGGCTTCACGGGACAGGCGGCATTTCTCCACCTGACGGTTCAGGTGCTCCGCCTCCTTCTCATTCAGCCGCACCTTGATCTCTATCTCTCGCTTGGTCATTACCGTTCCTCCAAAGGTCAAAATTGCCGCATCTGGCGGCGGGGGGTTACAGGGGATGCCCCTGTCAGGCTGCCTTTTGTCCCCAAAAGGCGTTGCTTGCTGGTATAGTACATCCCTGTACACCCTGCGGGCGTGCGTCCGGGTGTACCTGCTGATAAGAACATCCGTTATGGAAAATCAAGCGTGAATCCCGGCACACCATACCGCAAGCCTCCTCTGTTTTTTCGTTTAAGGTTATACCGTAAAGTATTATAATTTCGGGTATAATTTTGAGTGTTACTTTATCGCTCCCGCTCTTTGCTATGCTCCGGAAGGGTCATCACCCGGTCGTAGTCCTCCCGGAGCATATAGCAGCGCTCTACGCTCCACCCACGTTCCCCGCCGTATTCCGCAGCCATATACTGCTCCAGTCGGACGCAGGGGTCCGTCCCGTCCAGGCAGCGGGCGTAAATGGAATAACCGCCCATGTTGGGCTGAAATGCCTTGTTATCGCTGGATACCGCATAGGTGCGGGAGCGCTCGCTGTATGCTGTAGAAAAGCTGTCTGCACGGAAGGTGATATACCCGCTCACATGGATGCCGCCTCGCTCTGCTTTGCGAAACAGCTCCCGCAGCTTTCCGTAGGACAATTCGACTTGCTGCTCCGGATACTGTGCTGAAAAAGAGACGCCATCAGAATCCGCCGATACAAGAGCGTATTCGCCATTTTTATACTGGCAGCGCACAGCTGCTTCCGCCTCCTCCCGGCTCTCGGCATCTACCGTAACTGCCCGCTTCCATGTCTCCGTAATAAGAACCTTATATTCGCTCATCGTGCCATACTCCTCTCTGGTTTTGATACTGTTCTGGTGATTGGCAGCCCCTTCCGCAGGCAGAGCCAATCATTATAATCCTTGCCCTGGCAAGGAAAGCCGTCCAGCACAACATACCTGCCTGCCAGCTGCTGCCGGATCGCATCGGCGGCGCTGCGGCCCGCAAGGTCGTTGTCGAGACACAGGTAAATGGTTTGGATTTCCCGGTGGTCCCGAAGATACTGAGACAGAGCCAGCGGCAGATGCCGCTCCGTCAAGTTCTTCTTGGGCTGGTACACACCGGCCAGAGACAACAGGTGCTGCGACCTCCACGGCAGTCTGTCCTCCTGCGCCATCGCCGCAAAGGAAAGCAGGTCGATGGCCGATTCAAACAGATACAACACTGGCGACGGCTCCTCGGCGGGGATGGAAAAGGAAAATCGCTTATCGCTGCCCGTCGCTTCCCCTTTGAAGTCTGTTCCGATTCCCCGCAGGCAGGCATAGCGGGGCTGACCGTCTTTATCCTTGCCGACAAATACGGCATTGTGGTGGGGATAGCTCTCATAGAGCCGACCGGTTCGGATGCAGAAATCAATCAGTTCATAGTCGATTCCTCGGCTGTGCAAATACTCGACGGCATGGGCGGCGCAGCGGCTGACCTGCGGCAAAAGCAGTGTCTTTGTCTGCTCCGGCTGCTGGCGGGTACAAGAAATGGGCGGCTGCCCAGCCGCCCGTCCCACGATCCGCTCCACCGCCTCGGTAAAGGGAATCTCTTTCACTTTGATCAGATAATCCAGTGCCGTCCTGCCGCCAATCCCACGGGAAAACCAGCACCACTTCCCGTTGGAAATTTTCAGGCTGTCGTGCTCACGGGTGCAGTAGGTGCTGCCGCCAAAATGCACCAGCTCCTGCGGCTCATAGGTCTGGAGATAGGTCAGTAGGTCCATTTCCTTCGCCCGGTCGATCATCTCTCTTGTCACATAGCCCATCGTTTCATCATCTCCTTGATATAAAAATAAGCCGGACGGTTTTCACATGAATGAAAGCCGTCCGGCTATGTAACGTTTTGCACCCCATTTTTCTGACCCACCAATCCTTCGTGGAAGATTGATGGGGAAACCTTCATTGCGAAATGGCGATAAATTTCTGCGTCTCTCCATCGAGACAACTTTTTCAAGGGACTTTTGCTCAGGATTGTCAACTTTTTCAAGGGACTTTTCTCGGCAAGCTGCAACTTTTTCAAACGACTTTTACGACAAGGTGCAACTTTTTGGCACAACGGTGTAGTTTGGATATGCTTTTCAGATGTCCCCATTATGATAAATTAATTTATGATAATCTCATTTATATTATAAGCGGGGGACGCAGAGCAGTCGAGCCATTATCGGATATTTTCCCTATCAATTTTCCTGCGGCTAAATTATATCTATTGCCGCTTGAAGCAATTTTATCGCCCGAATTTGCGTTATTTCTGCGGAATCGAGATATAAATATTGACGCAGGCGATTTTAACTGCTATAATATGGGCGAAGAATGGAGAGACTATACTGTGAATGGAGGTATCCGCTTATGCTTATTCAATTTTCGATTGAAAACCATCGCTCAATCAAAGATAGTGCAGTCATCAGCTTTGCAGCATCAAAGGATAAGTCCCTGGAGTCTTATCTGCTGCACCCAGATGAAAAAAGGGCGCTTTTACCTGCTATTGCTATTTACGGAGCGAACGCTGCCGGTAAAAGTAATGTGCTGCACGCACTGATGACGATGAAGGATATGGTTGTCGGAGAAGCAGCCAAAATATCCAAGGGACAAAAATTGCCGTGGGAACCGTTTGGAGGCACCACAACGCCTACATCTTTTGAGATCGTATTCATCTATCATGGCATTCGTTACGCTTACGGCTATTCTTTCGATGCTAAGAAGATCTATACGGAGTATTTGTACCACTGGCCCAATGGGCGTGAGGCGCTGATTTTCTCAAGAGAAAACGGCGTATATGAATTCCGAGAGAATATCAATGAGCAAATCACACTCAGCAACCGCACGCCGGATAATAAGCTGTATTTGGTTTCCTCAAACGACTGGAATCTGCCGCAAACGGAAAACGCCTACAAGTGGTTCTTGGAAAAGCTGACATTCTTGATGGAGGAAGCACCTGCCGCTTCGGAAACAGTCGCACAGATCGTCAGCGGCAATGAGAAGAAGGCTCGTATCCTGAAGGAACTGCTGCTTGCCGACCTCGGCATTTCTGATGTGACCATCAAGAACATTTCCGGCAAGGCCCCGGTCATTACGACCACCCACCGTGTCATCGGTGCGGATGGCAGCGTGGAACACTTCCAGCTTCTTATGGATCAGGAGTCCTCCGGAACGCAACGGTTCTTCTCCCGTATCGGCGGCTGGCTGCAAGCGCTGGAGGACGGCGCACTGCTTGTCGTTGACGAGATCGAGGACAGTCTGCATCCGCTCCTGACAAAGCGGCTGATCGAGATGGTTCAGGATAATACGATCAACACAGAGGGAGCGCAGCTTCTGTTTACGACGCATGATGCGATGCTGCTTGATCTTACCTTCTTCCGCAGAGATCAGATCTGGTTTGCAGAAAAGGACGAGCGGTCCTGTGCAACTGAGCTGTATTCGCTGGCGTCCTTCTCTCCGAGAAAGGGAGAGAACATCCGCAAGGGGTATTTGCAAGGGCGCTTCGGTGCGATCCCGTTTATCGGAGGTGACGGCTTATGGCAGGAATGAGGAAAGAATACGACCCAAATAAAGCAGGCCGTCGCAAACGTAGGCCCATCATTTATATAATCTGTGAGGGAAAAGAAACGGAGATCAAATATTTCAAGCATTTCCGTTCCCGCAACTGCCTGGTAGATATTGTGCCGATTTCTTCCAAGCACAAGGCTGCAGAGCATTTGGTGAAGCACGCAAAAGGGCTGCTTTCTCAATCGGATTATTTTCCAAAGGACGGAGACCAACTGTGGTGCGTTTTCGATTGCGATGATAACAAGAACTCCGAATTGAAAAATGCCGCCGACTACGCTGAGAAACACGGGTATAAAATTGCCTATTCCAATCCTTGCTTTGAGTACTGGTATCTGCTTCATTTTGTAAAGCAGAACAGCTACTTAAACGGGGCCGAAGAAGTTCTGCACCAACTGCAAAGCAAAGGACGGCTTGAAAAATACGAAAAGAATCTGGATGTTTTTGCCGACCTATTACCTCATCAATCAGAGGCAATGCGGCGTGCCAGGGAACGCTTGGATAGTCTTTACAAGGACAATGTAGTGATTCTCAGCCGAGATAGTAACCCGGTCACAACGGTTTGCGAGCTGGTTGAGTATCTGAACAGCCAGCAATCTTAAAGCAGTGCCCACAACCGCAAAGTGAAAACTTACGAAAATGTGCAACTTTTTGGAGTGTCGGAGAGAACAAGGCAGCAGGCCGAAACAGCCTGCTGCCTTGTTCTCATCCTCGACCGGTAAAAGCGGAAGGATGCAGATCACCGTTCCCGGTCTGCTGTTCTCGGCCAGGTTTTAACGCCCTCGTCCGGCTCCTCCGACATAACGACACGATCCGACTCATTGAGATTCAGCAGCACATTCAGTTCATTCAGCCGCCGTGTCTTTTCGGCCAGTTCTGCCTCCTTCGGAAAAGGAGCGACCATCTCTGTGCGGGCGTTTTCAAGCTGCTCAGTGGCATGAGCAAGCTGTGACCGTGCGCTTTCCAGACGCTCATCGATTTTCTCCAACGCATTGTCGATGCGGGTCACATTGCCGCCTGCGTCTGCCCCCAGCACAGCCGTGTGGGAGAGACTTCCTTTCAACGTCATGTGAAATTCGTTGGCTTTGCTGTCATAGGTGAGCGCCATATCAAATCCACGGTAGCTGCCAACGGGGATAGTCTCCGCTCCGTTCATGTGGGTGCAGGCATGAATGATGGCCTTTCCGGCGTTCTCACGCTCGGTGTAGGTGACGCCGTCCAGCACCATCGGCGCAATGCCCTCGGCGGGCTTCGGATGCTCCGCCAGCCGTGCGCTGTCTTGCTCATATCCGGCGATGCGTTCGTTCAACTCCTTGATCTCTGCCGGATACTTCCGCAGCACCAACTCCTCCAGCGCATACCGCTGGCTCAGATGGCTGGCACGGAGCATATTCAGCTTGCTGACCTCCATATCCAGATTGCACTTTTCAATGATCTGCGGGTTTCCCGTGGCCAGCGCCTTGATCTCGGCATAGGAAAGCGCCGTTTCGTCCACATCCTCCGCCGCACGGGCTGGCAGTTTGGAGGTCATGATTTGGGCAATGAACCGCTGCTTGGATTCCACCAGCTGATAAAGATAGGCGTCGAATGTACCCTCGGTGACATAGCGGAAAATTTCTACCTCCGGATTCTGGTTGCCCTGCCGCACGATGCGACCAAGGCGCTGCTGGAGATCGCTGGGCCGCCAGGGACAATCGAGATCGTGCAAGGCGATAAGCCGGTCCTGGACATTGGTGCCTGCGCCCATTTTGGCCGTGCTGCCCATGAGGATGCGCACCTCGCCTCCACGCACTTTTGCAAACAGCTCCTTTTTCTTTTGCTCGGTTTTGGCATCATGGATAAAGGCAATTTCCTCCTCCGGAATACCCTCTGCCACGAGTTTCTTTTTCAGGTCGTTATACACATCTGTAAACTGATCCGGTATCATTTCGTAGACCCCTTCTGCATTTTTCTGCATTTCAATCGGCGTATTCTTGTTCGGCGTAGACAGGTCGCAGAATATGAGCTGTGTGCTGCGCTGATCTTTGGTCTGTGCCCAAATACGGGCGACATTGCGGGCGCAGGTTGCGACCTTGCCGTTGGGGTCATCGGCGGCCAGCGGGTTGATAAGGCGCATATCCAGCGCCAGCTTCCGTCCATCGTTGGTAATGCGGAGCATATTGTCCGTGCTGGGATCGACCGCACGGGCACGGACACGCTCGGCTCGTTCCGCCAGTTCCACTACCACCGCCCGCTGCAATTCGTTCGGCTGGATGACCTCGGTGTGAAAATTGGCTTTCGGGACCGGCAGGTTCAGCATATCCGCCGTCTGCACATCGGCCACCATTTTGAAGGTCGCCATCAGTTCCGGCAGATTGAAGAATTTTGCAAAGCGGGTTTTCGGGCGGTAGCCGCTGCCTTCGGGGGCCAGTTCAATGGCCGTCACCGTCTCGCCAAAGTCGCTGGCCCAATCGTCGAAGTGGACAAGGCCCATCTCCTGCAAAGTCTGATACTGCAAGTACCGCTGGATCGTATATAACTCCACCATGCTGTTGGAAATGGGGGTGCCGGTGGCGAAGATAACGCCGTGGCTGTTGGTCAGCTCGTCCAGATACTGGCACTTGGCAAAGAGGTCTGAGGACTTCTGCGCCTCCGTCTGTGCGATGCCGCCGACGTTCCGCATTTTTGTCATCAGGAACAGGTTCTTGAAATTGTGGCTCTCGTCGATGAACAGTCGGTCGATACCTAATTCTTCAAAAGTCACCGTGTCGTCTTTGGTGCTCTGGTCGTTGAGCTTTTCCAACCGTGTCTCCAGCGATTTGCGGGTGCGCTCCATTTGCTTGATCGTGAAGTTCTCTGCTCTCTGCCGCTTGGCGTCGCTGATGGCCAGCAGCACCTCGTTGATCTGCCGCTGCAGAATCTCCCGCTGCCGCTCACGGGACAGGGGAATCTTCATCAGCTGACTGTGGCCGATGATAACGGCGTCATAATCGCCGGTGGCGATGCGGGCGCACAGCCTGCGGCGGTTGCGCTTTTCAAAGTCCCGCTCGGTGGCCACCAGAATGTTGGCAGCCGGGTAGAGCTGGAGCCATTCTGCCGCCCACTGCTCCGTGATATGATTCGGCACCACGACCAGCGACTTGGTGCATAGCCCCAGCCGCTTCATCTCCATAGCGGCGGCAACAATTTCGTAGGTTTTCCCTGCCCCTACTTCGTGTGCAAGGAGCGTATTGCCGCCGTAGATCACATGGGCGATGGCGTTCACCTGATGCTTCCGCAGGGTGATCTCCGGGTTCATCCCCACGAATCGGAGATGGCTGCCGTCGTACTCCCTCGGACGAATGGAGTTGAAGGTGTCGTTATAAATACGGCACAACCGCTCCCGCCGGTCAATGTCCTGCCAAAGCCAATCGGCAAATTTGGACTTGATCAGTTCCTGCCGGTCCTGCGCAATGGCGGTTTCCTTCACATTCAGCACCGGACGCTCCTTGCCGTCCTCCACAACGGTGTCGAACACTTTGACCACCCGCTGATTCAGCGTCTGCTCTAAAATGTGGTACGCCGTAATACGCTTGGTGCCGTAGGTGGTGACGGCTTTGATGTTGCCGCTGTCCATGCTCTTGTTGCTGATGTTCCACTCGCCGCTGTATTCGGAGCGGACGACCCGCATTTTCTGCCGGGCATATACACTGGTGCCGAACAGCTCGAACATAAACTGCTGATAAATCTCGGCGGGCACCCATGATGCGCCGATCCGCACACCGATCTCCGCAGCGGTCAGGTCTGGCGGCTGCACGGCCTCCAATGCGGCGGCATACCCGGCCAGTTCCTGCTTCTTTTCAGTCGGTAACGCCGCTTGCAGGGCCTGCACCATTTGCAGCTTTTTCCGCACGTTGCCGGACAGAAATTCCTCGGCGGTGACATAGGGGTATGCCGAAAGGTCAAGCTGCGCAGGGGAGATCTCCTCCGGCGTAAGACCGCAGTGGATATTCCGGTAGATAACCCCGGACAGTTCCTGTACTAAATCCTCCTCACTTTTCCCGGAGCGTTCCGACATGAAGGCGAGATCGACCTGCGCTTTTTCGGAAAGCGATACCGCCAGCGCCTCCGAAGCCGTGTCCACCTGCGCCACCGGCGTGTTGGGCCGGATGGTCCGTTTGGTGAACATATCCGCCTTGCGGGAAAAATTGCCCTCGTTATCCAGCACCTCCAGCGAGCACAGCAGGGGATAGCTGCTGTCGTCCGAAAAGGCCAGATGGTTGCCACGGGTGCAGAGCCGCCCATATTTTTTCACATAGGCGTCATACAGACTGCCAAGTTTTTCCTGCTCCCGCCAAATGATCTCGTCCGGGTGGTTTTCCATCTGATAGGCGATGAGTTGGCGGGCGCAGTCCCGCAGCGCCATCATACCCCGCACCCGGTTCTCGGTGGTGAGCGGCAAATTGACCGGCTCCATGCGGCTGTCGATACGGAAATACAGCTTGCCGTCCACAGAGGTAAAGCTGTAATTCCGTACATCGGGGTCGGCGGGGATGGACAGATCTTCCTCCTCTGGCCCATCCTGCTCATAGGCGGGGAGCCGGGCGTGCAGTTCGGATACGGCCTTATCCAGCAGGTCGGGAAGGTCGTTCCCTTCACGGGGCCTGCACACGCTGTCCATACCGTATTGGGTGCTCTCCATGACCATCTCGCCCAGCACCATTTCCGGGTGCCGGACGAAATAGCTGTTCATGCGGATGCCGTTTTCATCCGTGTCCAGATGCACCCAGTCCGGCTCGATGTCCACAATGCGGTCACGTTTCTGGAGGAAGAGAATGTCGCTGGTGACATCCGTCCCGGCGCTGGCCTTGAAGGCTGTATTCGGCAGGCGGACCGCCCCGATGAGGTCAGCCCGCTGGGCCAGATATTTCCGCACGGCGGGGCTTTCCTTGTCCATCGTACCTTTTGAGGTGATGAAGGCAATCACGCCGCCCGGACGTATCTTGTCCAGTGTTTTTCCGAGAAAATAATCATGGATGAGCCAGTGATGCTTGTCGTAGCGCCGGTCAACGACCTTGATATTTCCAAAAGGCACGTTGCCCACCGCTGCGTCAAAGAAGCTGTCCGGTATCTCCGCCTTTTCATAGCCGGTAACGGCGATACGGCTGTTCTGGTAAAGCTGCCGGGCGATGCGGCCGGAAATACCGTCCAGTTCCACGCCGTAGACCTTGCAATCCCTCATGCTGTCCGGCAGCATCCCGATAAAGTTGCCGACGCCGCAGGCAGGCTCCAACAGGTTGCCGCTTTCCAAGCCCATCTGCGCCAGCGCCTGGTAGATGGCGTCGATGAGGACGGGCGGGGTATAAAATGCGGTCAGGCTGCTGGCACGGGCGGCGGCATATTCCTCCTCGGTGAGCAGCGCTTTCAGTTCGGCGTACCGGCTGTGGTTTTCATCGAAGCAGTCGGCAAGGCCGCCCCAGCCCACATAGCGGGAAAGGGTTTCCTGTTCTTCCGGCGTCGCCAGCCGGTTTTCTTGCTCGACCCTCTGCAGGGTGCGGATGGCGGCCACATTGGCCGCATACTTTTCCGCCTTGCTGCCCACGCCCAGCGTCCGGTCGGTGATGCGGAAGTCATGCCGCCGCTGGGCCGGTATCTCCGGGTGGAGCGGTGCAAAGCGCACACGCCCCTGTATGGGCTTCGGTGCGGGGAGAGCGGTTTCTTCTTCGGCTGGTACTTCCGGGGCTGTCTCCGAAGTCGGTGTTTCTGCTGTGAGTGGTTCCTGCCCCATTTCTGGTTCCTCTGACGGCAGTTCGGCAGGAAAATAATCCGTCCCACTTTCGCCGGAGACAACGACAGAAATACCGAGCGATTCCAACTTGCCCTGCACAGATTCCAGCGAAGAGATAGGGAATCCGGCCATCAGATAGGAGCCGCTTCCGCCGCTGACTCGACGTTTCGTTGTGGCATATCCGAATTGGTCATGCAGTGCCTGGGCATCCTTTTCAAACGCCTCGTAGAAATCTCCAACCTGTACCAGTACCAGCGCATTCGGATATTGTGCGCTCAATGCGGTATATTGCTGCCAAACCGGGCTTGCTTGTGCCATTGGCATTTGCAGCGGTTTTTCAAGGCCAAATACAGAATAGGTGCCGTCCAGATAGGCCCGTATGGCCTCCAGCCCCTGCTTCCGCAGATTATAGTGCCGGTCGTCCGCTTTTGTGGATTCCCATGCGGGGAGCATATTCTGATAAATTTCCTGCGCCCGGTCAGCATCCAAAAGCTGTGCGGCCACGGTTTTTACGCACTCCCAATAGTCTGCAATGGCGTTTTGGGAAAACGGCCGCACCACATCCTCCGGCGTATCCATGAAGAAGTTGACGATTTTCCGGGCCAGCTGTTCCCGCTCATACTTCGGCATGGCCGCCCGGTCGGCATCGGAGAGGAATTTGTTCTGGGAGATCAGTTCTCCGATGCGTTTGGCCGCCTCCGGCCATTTCAGCGTGACCTTGGCATAGGGGGCCGTGATACTGCCGTGGCTGAACTCGATGCCCTTGCCACGGATGCGGGTGATATTGTCATTCCCGCCGCAGTGACCGCTGTACTCCCCGTGATAATCCTTGAGGTATTTTTCACGCTCGGCCTTATCCTTGTGGGTGGCGTAAAAGGCGTACACGCCGAGGCGGTAGTCGGTGTTTCCGCTGCCCTCACGCAGCACCTTGTCGATCTCGTCGGCGGAAATAAAAAACTGCCGGTCGGGAGTAAACCCGTCGGCAACGGTAAAATGCAGCGGCTCCCGCTGTAGATCACGGAGCCGCTCCAGTATCTCTTTCGGACGGTAAAAGCGAAAACGCAAAAGGTCTTGCCCGGCATCCAGCGCAGCGCTGAACGCCGTCCATTCGTCCACGCACTTTTGCAGGGTATCCGACTCACAGAGAAGGCCATAAATCTGCTTCTGCACTTCCGGATAGCCGCCCTTGACGGAATGAGCCAGCATGGCCAGCGGCAGAAAGCCCGTCTCCCGTGCTTCCTTCGTTATGTCCCGGCTGGTATAGGCGATGCTGTCCGCCAACTGCATCCGTTCGTAATGCACGACTTCATCCAGTTCGCTCTGCGGCATATACCGCCCCAAATCCAACAGTTCCCGGATGCGCTTTGCCGCTTCCTCCCACGAAAGCAGTGTGGCGCTGCTGCGCTGCGCCGTCGTGCCACGGGCAATACGCATCCCTTCGGCGTCATACCAAAGCGAAATTCTTTCTCCGTCAAAATAGAAGCCTGCACCGTTTTCGCCGTAATGCTTTTGCAGAAATGCGGCGTTGTCCGGCTTATCCTTCATAAAGTAGGCGCAGATGATGAGCCGACTGTGCTCGTCATTGGCCCCAACGCACAGGGCTTCGTCAATGATCTGCTGGGGCAGCTTCGGATGGGAGAACAGCGGGGCATCCGCAGGCTGGGCAGGCAGGTCAAAGAAGGTGAGCTGCTGCGGGTCCTTCGGAACAAACGGCTTGATGCTGGTATTGATGAAATATTCCCGCTTGTCAATGAGCTGCGCCGTGAAGCCTGCCACCAGCTTCCACGAAAATACGCTCTCGCTGGTGCGGGACGGGAAGGACCCTTCCCACATGAGCAGACCGTCCTCCTGCGGGTGATAGCCAAGCCGCACGCCGTCTGCAAGGATCTCTGTCCAGCGGTCCTGATAAGCGGAGCGAATATACTTCGCACGATCATCTTCATCCGGGTGGGTGTCGAAAAACAACTCGATCTGCGCCTTCTTATAGATCAGGTCATCATTGCGGTTTTCGATGATGGCGAAAATTTTCTTCTCATCCAAAAAAGCGGGCAGTTCAGAGGATGTTTCCTCCGTACTGTCCGCTTTTTCGGGTTCGGTGTTCAGTTGTAGATCAGCTCCGCCAGCACTGTCTCCTCGGCGGCGTTTCTCAGATTGTTCGTCAGCCCCACCCATTTCATCGGGTCGGCGGCTTTCAGTTCCTCCGTCACGCCCTCGGTCCGGGCCATCTCCGTCACCAACTGTTCCATGCGCTCCTTTGCTGTCCGGTCGATCTCCGCCAGATGCTCGTTCAGCTTGCCCGATGTCAGCAGATTCGTGAACAGCACCTTCCGGTGCGCTTTCAGATACTTCCTGCGCAGCAGGCCGTATTTCCCAAGGGCCGTCTCCGGCTCCTGCGGCGGCAGCAGATCCGGCAGCCGGCAGCCGTCCTTCATCGTGTAGGTCATGTCCATGTTTTTCGCTCCTTTCAGCCTGTGGGTTTGTTTGCTCGTGTATAGGATACGCAGTTTCTGCAGGCGACGCAACTGTGCGAATTTGCTTTTGGCGGCTTCGGACCGTCCGGGCAATGGCACGCAGACCGCTTTCGGCAATATCCCGTGTGGCCACGCCCAAGGCGTTCATGGTCTCCGGCGTGTTGAAATTGAACACCTCGGAGAAATCCTCCGGTTCAAAATACGCATCCGGTTCTAGACCGCAGCGGCATAGCAGCATATAGGCTGTGCTGTTTTCCAGCAGACGGCGGTAGAGCACCTTCACATTCAGCTCGTCCAGTTCCTCCAGAAAGCTGCCGTCCCGGCTCTGCTGCAGGTCTGCGAGATAATCCGCCATGTTATCTGTAACGGCATTTCCCATAGCGGATACGATGGCGTCCCCCAGCATCTCCTTCTGGGCCAAAGCACCGAACCGATGCTCCAGCGCCTCCACGATCTCCGGCTCCTGTTCGGCGGACACCTGCCACAGGGGCACAGGGCGGTGAAAGCGGCCCTCATGGGTGTCGGAAATGTCAAAATAGTATTTCAGTCGTGCCCGGCCGGGGGTATCCCGGTCAAACACGGCGATGCCTGTGGAACCCGGATCGACCCAGCGGTCGAATCTGCGGTTCCAGTGCGCCATTTCCAGAACGGCCGTGGCATCCGGGCGCTGGGCGTGTACCAATACCTGCTCCTCGAAGTGCAGCTTATAGTTCCGGCAGGCGGAGCGCAGGAACGCCGTCCATTTGTCCCCACGGGCCAGTGCGGCCAGCTCCTGCCGGTAAACCTCGGTGATCTCCTGAAATCTGCGTGCCATAGGCCCTCCTATCGTTCTCTCGGCTTCTCCCGCTCCTTTTTCGGCAGGTATTTGTCTATATACGTCTGCATCGTACAGGGCTCGCCGGTGTAGTTCCAATCCTTCTCCGGGTCGATGCTCTGGTAGGCGTTGTTATTGTACTTGTTCGGCTCCAGCTCGATGGGCGTTGCGGACAGCAGCGTACCCCAATGGTTGACCATGACCCAGCGGCCGATCTCCACGGGAAGGCCGCACTGGTCATCATCGTTTCGCACCTCATAGAGGTACAGCCCCTTTGGTACGGTGCTGCGGTCTACCCGCAGGCCGGTAAAGAGCATGGGGTGGCCCAACACTTCCACCAATTCAAAGCGTTCTTTTCTTGCGTCAATGGTCATAGCGTTCTCCTCCTTTTAACGTTCCCGCACCGCTTCCCGGCTGGCCGGAAACCGCCAGCCGTAGACCCGCCCGATCTCATCGCCCAGGCGTTTGGTCACACGGGTCACGTCGCTGCGGGTGGCAGTGCCGCTGTATAGTTTTTCTTTCAGCCGGTCGATCTGTGCTTCGCTGGCATTCTCCTTATAGGCCCGGTAGAGATAGTGGTTCGTGCCGTCGTGGTGTACGGCGTCGCAGCGCAGGTCGCCCAGCCGGTCCACATACCATGTGGAATCGTCCATCTCGGAGTACAGGCAATCCCGGATGTTGCCGCTTTTGATCTCGGCATAACCGGGATAGCGCCCGTCCCAGCGGCCGATGTCTGCGATCAGCAGAATGGGGCGGGAAAGCTGGATGTTCAGATTGCAGCGTTCGTCGGCCAGATAGTCGTTGTTCTGCTCATACATCAATTCCATCCGCTCCCGCTCGGAGAGGTCGGGGTACTGCTCCTCCAGATCCGCCCGCCAGTCCTCGTAGTCCACATCGCTGCTCCAGATAATGTGCTTCTGTTCGTTCATCTTGTGTCACCTCGATCTTTCTCCCTGCGCTTCAACGGTTGTCCCTGTGCATCGTAGTTGGCGGGGTCGGCAATGGGCTTATCAAAACCGAACATGGAGCCGCCCTTCATGGCCTCCTCCTGCGCACGGGTCACGCCCAGCTTGCGGTTATATTCCTCCACGATGGCATGGGCTTCCTCCTTTGAGGCGTGGGGAATGTCCGTCTTGTAATAGCCGGTTTCGCCCCGTTTCAGGATCACCACATTTCCGGTGTCCAGCAGGAGTGAGTAGCACTGCTTCGGCAGGGAGGAGCGAAGCGGAACGAAGGTGCTGCCCGTCTGCTCCATCTGCTGGGCAAACTGCACCATGCCATACAGATGCCCGCTGCCGATTTCGGCCCGGTGGTCGTCGATATACCGGCAGATGTGGTCATGCTGCGTGCCATCCGGCCTGAGCACACGGATGCTGTCCCCATCCGGGATGCGGAACAGGGTCTTTCCCTGCGGGTCCACAAAGCAGATGCCACGCTCGGCGTTTTTCAAATGCCGGTCCAGTGCTTCCCGGCGATAGCAGTAGACATACAGGTTATAATCCCCCTGCATAGGGTTCAGCCGCAGGAGATAAGCGTGCTCCGGTGTATCCACCCGGAATCCATACTGCGGAATGAAATCCTCGGCAAACACACTTTCTTTATGTTCATAACAGTATCTGGAAAGGCTGCTGCGGTTTTTGAAAATGCCGCCATAGCGATCATCAAAACGCAGGGCATTGATAAAATCGTCAAATTCGTCCTTGAACGCCTGTGTTTTCAGCTCCGGGCAATGATCCCACCATGAGGTGAAAAAGCCGTTGCCGCTTTTGTCCATATCGCCCCGCAGATGGCCGATGCAGCCGGTCTGTTTGTCGAGCTGCTGGCTGTCGGTATAACAGTAATTGCGCTCCGCCGGGGCCATGATCTTGATTACATAGTCCATTACCGTTCACGCTCCTTTGCCGCTTTTGCCTCCCGTACAGAGAGCCGCTCCTGCCGTGCTTGCCAATAGGCCGGGTTCCAGTGCTGCAGGCTCCGGTCAATGCAGGCTTCATATTCGCCGGGGCGGAAGTAGTTATCCGTCCGGGGTGCGATGATACCGCTGTCCATCAGTTCCCGCAGGACCACCGGCGCATCGCAGTCCTCCTCAAAATTCAGATACCCGCCTGCCTGAAAGCCGACGGTCTGGGCCTCCGGGGACAGCAACCGCCGAGCTGCGTCAATTTGGACCATGATCCCTCCGTGGCCTGCCGTGGACACGCTATACACACCGGGACAAAGGGTGTCGCAGCGCACAACAAGGCCCCAAGGGGAATCACTCGGTTTTCGATACATCATCGTTCACGCTCCTCCTGCAAGGATAAAATAGAAAGCTGCTGCGTTTCTGCTGCAAATCGCTGCTCCAATCGTTCCACGCTCCAATCCCTCTTGAATTGCCCCAGCGGGCCGGGACCGAACTGTGCCAACGCCCGTTTGTCCATTTCCCGCAGCCGCTCCCATAACTCCGGGTGATGCTGCCGGAGTTTTCGCAGTTCACCGATGCCCTGCAACGGGCAGCACCAGCAGGAACAGCGGCGGTAGATCTGATACAGTCCGCCAAAATCGTAGCCACGGTCATAGCAGATTCGCAGGGCTTCTTTCTCCGTGATTCCCCAATCCATCAGCGGATAGCGCTCATTTTTGATCCGCTTCGGCTCATCTGCGGCGATCCCCACATAACTCACGGCCTTGTATTGTCCTTTCAGCCGGTTGATCTCCTTGTGGATGAGATGTGTTTTCAGTTGCCCCGTACACCAGCGCACACGGGGACCGGGCCAGCCGTTTCCGTATAGAGCAACACCCAGCCGCTGCCGGTTTTCAATGCTGGCCGGTCGCTGCTTCTTTTCCTCAAACATTAGCCACTCAAAGCCCTTTGGATGGCGCAGCCACGTCAGATGCAACCCTCGCTCTGCAAACAGATAGTCGTCCAGCTTTTGTAAATGCTCATACATTTCCGGGAATTCCATGCCCGTATCTGCTGTCAGGACCGCATCAATCGGCAGTCCTCGCTCAATCATGAGCAGCAGCATAGCGGTGCTGTCTTTGCCGCCGGACAGGGATACCGCATGGAACAGTTCCTTTTCTTCCGTTTGATTGCTCATACCCATTCCGTCTCCTTTCGCTTCGGTATGTAAAAAGGGGGCGGCCAATGCGGCCGCCCCCTTGGGATTCGTTTTTTGAAAATGCAGGAGTGCAAACACAAGACCGACACTGCGACGATTTGTTCCACTCCATGAAACTGCCCCCACACTGAATGTCCAGCATGGGGGGCAGCGTTTCCAGCACTACCTTTTGTTTCAACTTTTCCTCTATTGTTTCGGCGCAAAATGAAACTTGTCATGTGGTAGTGAAACATTCAAATAAGCAGTATCCCGACAGCATGTTAATGAATACCCGTCTGCTGTTATCGGTTCGCATTAAAAAGTGCTTTTCAGTCCAAGGGGGGCGGCCAATCCGACCGCCCCCTTGACGCTTATTTTTTACGCTTGCGCATCAGCAGCACGCTCACAGCGCCGATGCCGGAAAGGCCCAGCAGGGCCAGCCACAGCGCCGCATGGCTGCTATCTCCTGTCTGCGGCACCTTCGGCGTGGGCTTCTTTTCGTTGTGCATCTCCACCTCCGTCACGGCTCCCTCAAAAATGGATGCCGTCTTGTCAGCCGGAAGGAGATACCCGTCCGAACTGCCGTCCCGCACCTCGGATACGGTGTAGTCCCCGATACGCAGGCCCTCGATGAGAATGACACCCTCTGCATCGGTCTGAAACACCTGGTCATAGCCGCTGACCCCGGTAACACGGAAGGAAAATCCTTCCAGCTTCCCATCCGAGGAGGTCTTGACGATCCGGAGAAACCCCACCTGCGCCGCATTGAGAAAGCCCTTTCCGGCTTCGTTTTCCACGGTCACGGTTTCGCCGTCCGTGGTGATGGCAAAATAGTAGGCGTTCTCGTCCAGATAGAAGCCCTCCGGGGCCTTGGTTTCCTTTGCAAAATAGCCGCCGTAGCAGAGGCCGGTCAGGGCGTACTCGCCGCCGCCCAGTTCCTCCATCGTGCCCAGCAGTTCGTCCTCGGCATCCAGCTCCTGATTGCGGTTACTGTCACGGTAGACCTCGAACACGGCTCCCTCCAGTTTGTTTTCCGGGTAGTCCCTGTCCACCTTCGTGAGGGCCACGCCGCCCCGGATGACCTGTTCGGTTACATCCAGCGCAATGGGATTATATTCTTCCGTATAGTGCTGCGGCTCTGCGCCGACGGGGTACACGGTATCATCCAGCAGATAACCTTCGCTGGGGGAGAGCTCCCGGATGGTCCAATCATTGCCGCAGACATAATCCGTGGTGGTGAACTGGCCGCTTTCGTCGGTGGTGTAGGTGTCTACCAGTTCCTCACCCCTGTAAACGCCATAGACGGCACCGGCAAGTGTTGCGTCTCCCTGCGGCAGACCCGTTTCGGCATCCCGCTTGGTGACGGTGGCGCTCCACTTTTTCAGGACATTGCGGACCTCTGCCTGTGTGACCGTGTTCCACTCCACCGCCGTCGTCTGGTCCTCCGGGACAACATAACGGATGCCCGTATCCACCTCGGAGAGGATGTAGTCCGTGCCAATGAGTACGTTGGAGAACACCGCTTTTCCGTTGCTGCCGGTCACGGCGTATTCGTCCACCGGAAGCCCTGCAAGGGATGTGCCGGTCAAATGAAACTTCACACCCTCGTTCAGACCGTCCTCGGCGGTTTTGACCACCTCCAAGCTGCCCCGTTTCAGTGTGTTGTGGAAGGTCACGGTGGCAATTTGACCGGAGATCACGGTCACTTGGCGCACTTCTTGGGGTTCGTACCGGTCACTGTTCTGCTCCGTCACGGTGTAAACGCCGGGGCGCAGATCGTCGAGCTGCATTTCACCGTCTGAGTTGGTCGTCACGGTCTGCTCCGTGCCGTTGCCGGAAACGGTGAAGGAGATGCCGGATACCTCGCCGTCCTCACTGTTTTTGACGATCTTGACGCTGCCATAGCTGACCTTCAGGTGCAGATAGGCGTACATGGGGTCGCTGACGGTATCCCGGAAGGTGACGACATCCTGCATGGTGCCGTCGGGGCCATAGTGACCGTCGCTCCAGACCACCACGCCCTGACGGGTATTGTTTCTGACGGCGGTAATGGTCACGCCATCTGCGGGAGCCGTCTCGGTGGAGATGGTCAGGTCGTTCCCATCGACCGCAAAGGCCATATCCGACTGAGCCGAAGAGAAGGCATATTCACTCAGAACGCCGTTGGCGTCCGTCAGGGTGGCCGTGTAGCGGCCGCCGTCCCAACTCAGTTCAACCGTCTGTGCAGCTTCCTCACTGCGGTCCATAAAGCTGGGGACGATGGTGTGCTTTTTCACGTTGGCTTCGATGTTGTCATAGTAGGCGGAGAAACGGCCATAGAGCGGATGGGAGGTGCGATAGACGGACTTCACGGCATCGGCGCTGCCGGGGGCAACGTGATTGAAGTCCGCATCCCGCTCTCCGACCACCGTTTCCCATACCAGCACCTGCGTGGCCATCATGTGGGCCAGCTTGTCGGCGTCGGCCTCGTTCTGAGAGCGCCAGTCGAGGGAGAGATTTCCCTGATAGCCGTACTGCATGATGCGGCCAAGGAGCGTTTTCATGGTTCGGCCATCAATGGTGCGGTTATATTCGGCGGGGAAGGTGTCCCAATAGTCCTCCCCATAGCTTTCGTAGGAACGGTACAGGTTGCGGGGAACGCCCGGCTCAATGCAGTAGCAGGCAGGACCGTCGAAGGAGCCGATGGTGTGCAGCGTGGTCATCCATGTTGCTTCGCCAGATGTCCAGCCGTTCATGTAGTGCAGCTCGTCGTGGCCCCAAGTGCCGCTGTAATCCAGATTGGCGTCTCCGTCTCTGGGGAACGCCACCGAGTACGAATCCGCCGTTTCTCCGGTGGATGCTGCGGCATAGGCCGTCACGCCGCTGCCGAGAATGGCGGTGAAGCAGATCAGCAGAGCCAACAGCCCGGAAATGCTTCTGCGATAGAGTTTTTTCATTTGTTTGACCTCCTGAGAGTAAAAATAAAAAGCACCATCCGAAAAAGGATGCTGCTTTCTGTACGATATGGACTTGTAGGGAAATCTCTTTTTCAGCCGGTACAGCCGGTAGGAAGGGGGTGAGGTGTGGAGAGGGGGAGCGGAAAAACCGGCCCCGGCACATGGCCCGTCCAATGGGCAGACCTGCCCCTGGGCGGAAGATTCAGCGTTCCATCTCCCGCTGCCGCTTTCTGTAATAGTCCAGCGCCTTGATGATCGTATCCTCCATAGTCCGTGCGGGCGTCCCCGGCTTGAAATATTTGCTGATACGCTCCTTGGGTATCCGAAATTGTTCCTTCTGATTGGGCTTTTCCTCCTCCATGATGGACAGGATCACCGCCTCCGACAGCTTTCCCTCCCGGCTGAAGGACTTCATCTTGATGGCTTGCGCCAGCGATGGGGTACAGTCTGCGTGACCCATCGCATCATAGAGGATGCGCTGTTCCTTTTCGGCAAGGTAGGATAGCTCTACGGCGGGCCGGAAGGCAATTTTGCTGTCATCCACCATTGCCAGAATCTCCGGGAGCAGGTAGGTGAGACGGATGTAGCGACGAACTTGCTCATAACTATCACCTGCTGCTTTACCGATGATCGCAGACGACAAGGCATCTTTTCCCTTTAACTTCTCCACCACTGGTGTAGAAGTTAAGTCTGTCCGTTTCCCTTGTCTCCGCATGGCTTCCAGCTTCATTCTATACGCAAACGCCTTTTCTGACGGCAGGACCTTTTCCCGCTGGAGGTTGCTGTCCACCATGACGATGATCGCTTCATCATCCGTCAGGTCCCGCACGATGCAGGGGAGAGTATCCAGCCCCGCCAGCCTGCTGGCCAGCTTGCGCCGGTGTCCCGACACCATCTGATAGCTGCCGTCCGCCAGCTGCCGCACCAGCCCCGGCACCAGAACGCCGTGCAGCTGCACGCTCTCCATCATCTCCATCATGGCTTCATCCTGCCGCACCTTGAAGGGATGGTTTGGGAAGTCACCGATCTGGTCCAGCGGAAGGTCCAGCACCACATCCCGCTTGGCTGCGTCCCGCTGCTCCTGCGTGGTGAACAGGCTATCGAGTGATGTCAGCAGGCCGGATGCGTTGCTTTTCGCCAATGCCTTCCACCTCCTTCACCAGCGTGCCGTAGGCTCTGGCGGCACGTCCGTTCGGCTCATGCCGGAAAATGCTCTTGTCTGCCGTGCTGATCTCTGCCAGACGCACGGTGGACGGGATGACGGCTTCCAGAACGGGCAGGTATTTGCCGAAATTCTCCTTGACACCGGTCACAATATCTCTGCGGAAGTTCGTGTCATTGGCCATCGTCAGGAATACGCCGCCGATTTTCAGCTTGGGGTTGATCTGCTGGCGGATGCTCTGCACCGTGCCCACAAGCTCGGTCATGTCCTCGGCGGCCAGATAGTCCGCCTGCACGGGGATGAGCACATAGTCCGAAGCCGACAGGGCGTTGATGACCAGCATCCCCAGCGACGGGCGGCAGTCCAGCAGCACATAGTCGTAACTTCCCTTGATGCCCTCCAGATAGCGCTTGAGCACGGTTTCCCGACTCATAACATTGACCAGCCCCACCTCTACCGCCGACAATCTACGGTTGGCGGGAACGAAGTCAAAGCCCTCCGGGTGGTGCAGAATTTCCGGATGCTCCGACCCGCTCTGGTTTTGCACGACGGCGTTCATCTGCTCGGATAGGGTGTGGGGTAGGTCGTGGGGCCTGCGCTGGCCCAGCATCTTTGTGAGATCTCCCTGCGGGTCCACATCCACCAGCAGGACCTTCCTGCCATCCATAGCCAGCCCCGCACCGATGCAATAGACGCTGGTGCTCTTGCCGACGCCGCCCTTTTGGTTGGCAACGGCAATCACTTTGCAATTTGCCATTTGAGGTTCCTCCTTTTTGTAAATTTAGCCGCCCGGAAAATTGGGCGGCTATGTAATGCGTTTGGGCATGAAAAAAAGCCGCACAGTTTTGAACGTAAAAACTGTGTGGCCTCTCCTATGTAGTTTTCAGACACGGACCCGTTTGGTCTTCGCATCCACCAGAAGCAAAATCACCTCGTCCACGATGTCGGCATAACGCCCTTGGCGGATGAGCTTGTTCTTGAGACGGATGAGCGCATCCAGGGTTAAGCTGTATTCGTCCTCGCTGAGATAGAGCGTGCAGTATTTTCGTTTCATGTGTCAGCCCTCCTTGTGGCATCAGTATAGCAAACTGCGATGAGTTCATCCATTCTGCAAATAGCGTTTGAAAGGAGAAAAACGATAAAGTTCATTCGGCTTGGTCAAACCGTTTCAAACCGTGCCAAAGCCATTATTTCCGAAAAGGCGGGGCACAGCATTCATTTTTTATGCAGAGGCGACCTGCTCCGGATGACCGCATGAGCGCCCTCGAAAATTAACCCATCCGTTAACAGTTTCGGGGTCAAAAACGGCATTTAGCCCATCGTTAACATGTAAAAATCACGTCAAACCTTGTCAAATTCTATCAGATTTTTCGAAAACGGAACAAATGCTGCGGATATAAGAAAATCCCGGAAAACTCTCGTTTTCCGGGATTTTGATTGCTTTGAAATTGCGAAATCGACCGAAATCAGCGCTTGCTGAACTGAGGTGCGCGACGAGCGGCCTTCAGACCGTATTTCTTACGCTCCTTCATACGAGGATCGCGGGTCAGGAAACCGGCCTTCTTCAGGATGGGACGGAACTCGGGATTCACCTGCAGCAGGGCGCGGGAGATGCCGTGACGCAGAGCGCCGGCCTGGCCGGACACGCCGCCGCCCTCGACGGTGGCAACGATGTCCACCTTGCCCAGGGTGGAGGTAGCGTTCAGGGGCTGACGGACGACCATCTTCAGGGTCTCCAGGCCGAAATAATCGTCGATATCGCGGCCATTGATGGTGATGGCGCCGGTGCCGTTCTCAAACAGGTGGACGCGGGCCACGGAGGACTTACGACGGCCAGTACCGTACTTATAGGGATTCTTGGACTGATACATTCTTCTTTTCCTCCTTACTTGACCAGCTCGGGCTTCTGAGCCTGATGCTCATGCTGCTCACCGGCATAAATGTGAAGACGCTTCAGGGAGTCCTTGGTGACGATGTTGCGGGGCATCATGCCGCGCACGGCCACACGGACGGCCACCTCGGGCTTTTCCTGCATGAGGATGCGGTACTTGGTCTCCTTCAGGCCGCCCACCCAGCCGGAGTGGGTGCGATAGTACTTCTGCTCCATCTTGTTGCCGGTGAGGATGGCCTTGCCGGCGTTGATGACGATGACATTGTCGCCGCAGTCGGCGTGGGGGGTATAGGTGGGCTTGCCCTTGCCGCGCAGCAGGTCAGCCACGATGACGGCGGTCTTGCCCAGGGGCTTGCCGGCGGCATCAACGACATACCACTTGCGGACGATATTGCCCTTGTTTGCCATAAAAGTGGACATGGTGTTTTTCCTCCAGTATAATAATGTATTGCTTTACTTTTTCATGCTCCCTTGGTAAAATCGGGGGAGAGAGAAAACAAAAACCAATGCGCTCAACGCGCAAAATTATTTATACCATGTTGGGCCGCCCTTGTCAAGATGAATTTGATTTACGGGGATAACATCTGCGATTATCTCGCGTTTTCTTTGATTATCTCGCGTTTTCTTGCATCGCAATTTACATTTTTCGGAGGAGAATTTTATGCAGCATATTTTGGGCCTGGTGCGCCGGTGCGTGGAGGACTATCACATGATCGAGCCCGGGGAGACCGTGGCGGTGGGGGTGTCCGGCGGCAAGGACAGCCTGCTGGCCCTCACGGCCCTGGCGCGGCTGCGGCGGTTTTACCCGGTGCCGTTTAGCGTCCATGCCATCACCCTGGAGACGGGGACGCCGGGGATGAGCTTTGACGCGGTGGCGGACCTGTGCCGGGAGCTGGAGGTGCCCTATACCCGCATCTCCGTGCCGGTTTATCAGATCGTCTTTGAGGAGCGGAAGGAGAAAAATCCCTGCTCCCTGTGCGCAAAGCTCCGGCGGGGGAGTTTGAACACGGCGCTGGGTGACCTGGGCATCTCCAAGATCGCCCTGGGTCACCACTTTGATGACGCGGTGGAGACCATGCTCATGAACCTGCTCTTTGAGGGGCGCATCGGGTGCTTTCAGCCGGTGACTTACCTGGACCGCAGCGGCATCACCCAGATACGCCCCCTGCTCTACTGCCACGAGGACGAGGTGCGCCGGGCGGCGGAGCGGCTGAGACTGCCGGTGGTGCAGAATCCGTGCCCCGCCAACGGCTCCACCCGGCGCCAGGAGGTGAAGGAGCTGCTGGTGCAGTTGGAGCAGCGGTATCCCAACCTGCGGCAGAAGATTTTTGGCGCGGTGCAGCGGTATCCGCTGTATGGCTGGAATCTGGAGGAGATGGAGAAGTAGGGGTCGCCCCTACGAAAAAATCCTCCCTTGGGCAAAGGGAGGACGACACTGTTATATCCATTATTGTTTATACCCTATATTATGTAAGCACCCACTTCACCAACAGCAGCAGGCCGAAGCCCGGTAGACCCAGGATGCCGATGACGAGGGCGTTGAACCAGTTTAGCCCCAGGGAAAGCCCCGTGACGGAGGTGGTGAGATTCAGCAGCCACACCGCGCCGAAGCCCAGAGCGGAATTGAACGCCACCTTCAGCGCCAGCTTCAGCGGGGCGGCGAACAGCCGCAGGCACACCACCACCAGAAACAGCAGCGTGAGACCCAGGGCGATTTTTTCTACGACGGACATGAGGGCCCTCCCTTCACATTTCCGGCGGGCATACAGGCAGGCTCTGCCGCCGGCACCTCCGGGCAGCGGGACGGCACGGCCTGGCCCTGGGCCAGCTTCATCTTGCGCAGCAGGAAGTCATAGCGGGATTTCAGGGCGTTGATGTCGTAGATGCCGGCCTCGATGAGACCGGGATCGGTGACATAGTTGAAGCGGTCGTAGGCGTAATGCAGCTCCCGGGCCGTGTCCCGGAGCTCCCGGCGCAGCTCCAGCAGGCGCAGGTCGTGTTCGGTGTTGACGAGTTGTTTTTTCATGTTGTTCCTCCCGGCACAAGCCTTGGTTTTATTTTACTGTCAGTTTGGCCGATTATGCCGGGGTTTAGTCGGCGGCGGGGATTTTTTTCAAGAAGGAGAAATTTTATGGACCACGAAGCGTATATGCGCCAGGCCCTGGACCTGGCCCGGGAGGCGGCGGCCCGGGGCGAGGTGCCCGTGGGCTGCGTCATCGTGCAGGGGGACCGGGTGGTGGGCCGGGGGCGCAACCGCCGGGAGGAAAAGCAGCACACCCAGTCCCACGCGGAGATGGAGGCCATCCGCCAGGCCAACGAGGCCCTGGGCTCCTGGCGGCTGGATGAGTGCACCCTGTATGTGACGCTGGAGCCCTGCCCCATGTGCGCCGGGGCCATCTTGAACGCCCGGATCCCCCGGGTGTATTACGGGGCCCGTGACCGGGAGATGGGCGCCTGCGGCGGCGTGCTGAACCTGTTCATGGAGGACTTTCCCCAGCGGCCCGCCTTAGTGGGCGGCATACTGGCGGAGGAGTGCCGGGAGGTGCTGTCAGAATTTTTTCGCAGGCTGAGAAATATTTAATACTTTTTTAATAACTGGGTGCGAACTTTTTTAATATTCTGCCCGTATGATGGGTACAGTCAAGCAAGACTTTTTCATCATTCTTCCTTACCAAAATAGGCAGAGAACCTGATCACAGGGGCTCTGCCTTTTGGTTTTTATTTCGGGGGACGGGGGTTACGGATTGCCACGGCCAGTGTGCGCACTGGCCTCGCAATGACATGGGGTTTACATGGGGTACGGGGCAAGTTTGGCGGCGGGGTGAGGGTACCCCGCCCTACGCACCATTTACCGATAGGATTTCGTAGGGCGCGATGCCCACATCGCGCCGGGCGGTAGACGCAAGAGGCAGCCCTGTTATACCAAGGCAGCACAAGCGCGGAGCGCGTCGCGGTGGATAGACGCAGGGACAGTGCGAAAGCACGGGATGGATTTGTACTGTTTTATTCGCGGGGATGAAAGGTCCCGATACACGTCGCATCACGCCCGCGCAAGGAATCCAAAACCATTGGTTTTGGCGGCGTTCTTTGGGTACTTTCTGTCGCTGGTGACAGAAAGTGCCCCGCCGGAGGCATTTATGGGCACAAGGGGTGCGGTAGCCGACCCCTCAGTCACGGCTTCGCCGTGCCAGCCTGCCCACCGTCGTGCCAGCCGATTCCCGGCCACTGTTGTGGCCGCCAATCGGGGCACTTCCTCGAAATCGCCTCGCTTCTTCCGCCACTGGCGGCGCTTCGGCGATTTCCCCTTACGCAGGGGAGCCTTTGGGGTTACGGATTGCCACGGGCGCGGCGGCATTTTTTCTCCTTTAGGCGCATAGAGATAGCGCAAAAGGAGATGGTACGGATGAAACAAGCCTTGGCGGCGGGAGTGCTGTGGGCGGCGCTGCTGTTCGGCGGCGCCTGGCTGCTGGCGCCCCGGCCGGACCCGGCGCAGACGGAAACGCCTGCGCCCCTGGCCCAGCCCACCGGGGAAGCCCTGGCGGATGAAAAATCGGTCCTGCAGGTGTACGACGGGGAGAAGACCGTGGAGATGACTATGGCGGAGTACTTGCCCGGAGTGGTGCGGGGAGAGATGCCCGCCACCTTTGCCCTGGAGGCCCTGAAGGCCCAGGCGGTGGCGGAGCGGACCTTCATTTATTACCATATGCAGGGCGGGCGCAAGGCGGCGCACCCGGACGCGGACGTGTGCATGGACTACCGCTGCTGCAATGCCTGGGTGTCGGAAGAGCGGGCAAAAAGCAACTGGGGCGATAACTTTGAGGAATATAATCGAAAAATATTACAATCTGTAAAAGAAACGGACGGCCAGGTGATGCTCTATGAGGGCAAACCCATCCTGGCGGCCTTCCATTCCTCCTCGGCGGGGGTCACGGCCAAGAGTGGGGATGCGTGGGTGTCGGATCTGCCATACCTGGTGAGCGTGGAGAGCCCGGAGCAGGCGGAGAGCGTGCCCAACTATTACAGCGTGAACACCTTCCCGGCCTCGGAGTTCCGGGAGAAGATCCTGGCGGAGGAGCCGGAGACGGTGCTGGAGGGCTCGGCCAAGGGATGGGTCACGGACCTGAAGCAGAACAGCTCCGGCCGGGTGGAGTCCGCCGTGGTGGGGGGCGTAGTGATCCGGGGGACGAAGCTGCGGAGCATCTTGGGCCTGCGATCGGCCTGCTTCACCGTGGAATGCGGAGAGGAGGAGATCACCTTCCGTGTCACGGGATTCGGGCACGGGGTGGGTATGAGCCAGTACGGGGCCAACACCCTGGCAAAGGAGGGCAAGACCTGGCAGGAAATTTTGCGGTGGTATTACCGGGGGGTGTCTATTGAAACCTGGCGGGGAGTATGATATAATATGATATTAAAATGGGTGTTAGTGTGGAACAAGGGGTGCGGTACCGACGACCCCTCAGTCAGCCTTACGGCTGACAGCTCCCCTTGCGCAGGGGAGCCTTTGGAGAACGGATTGCCACGGGCGCGGGGCGCCCTCGCAATGACATCGTTTTTTGCGTCCTATGCAATGGATGTTCACAAAATGTTCAGGAAAGTGTACGCTTTCCCAGTATAATTATAATAGAATAAAGCCTGTCGAAAAGCCTCGCAGAGTTTGCCGCCCGCAGGCGGCAAAAAATTGAGGTCATTTTCTCTCGCGACCTGTGCGTGAGAGAAAATACTTCTCAGGCTGCAAGTGTGGAATTTTGAGCCATCGGCTCAAAATTATGCGCGCAGCAGACTGCAATCCTTTTGTCGGAAAAACCCGGAGGGTTTTTCGACAGTCTCAAAAAAGACCGCCCCCGGCGGAAACAAAGGAGGAGCCTTCATGGCACGCAATATTTTGGTGGTTGAGGATGACCGGAACATATCGGACCTGATCCGTATGTACATGGAAAAGGAGGGCTTTGAGGTCCGCAGCGCCTACGACGGCGGCAAGGCCATTGAGGAGTTTGAAAAGCAGGCGCCGGATCTGGTGCTGCTGGACATTATGCTCCCGGTGATGGACGGCTGGGCCGTGTGCGGTAAGATACGCGAGACCAGCAAGGTGCCCATCATCATGCTCACCGCCAAAAGCGAGGTGAACGACCGCATCACGGGCCTGGAGATGGGCGCGGACGACTACATCATCAAGCCCTTTGAGATGAAGGAGCTGATGGCCCGCATCAACGCCGTGCTGCGCCGCAGCGAGATCCCCGACGACACGAAGAAGCGTCTGGTGTTCGACAAGCTCATCATCGACCTGGACAGCTATGAGCTGATCGTGGACGGTAAGAAGGTGGACACGCCTCCCAAGGAGCTGGAGCTGCTGTATCACCTGGCCTCTACGCCCAACCGGGTCTACACCCGCAACCAGCTGCTGGACGAGGTGTGGGGCTTTGACTACTTCGGTGACAGCCGCACGGTGGACGTGCACATCAAGCGCCTGCGGGAAAAGGTGGAAAACGTGTCCGGCCAGTGGGCGCTGAAAACCGTGTGGGGCGTAGGCTATAAGTTTGAAGTGAAGTAAAAATGAAGGAACTGAAAAACCGTTTCCGCAGCCTGTATTGGCAGCAGTTCAGCCTCCTTGCGGGGGTCTTGCTGCTGACGCTGCTGCTGCTGGGCGCGTCCTTTTACGCGCTGAGCTATAACTATCTGGTGGGCGAAAAGCGGGATGAGATGAAGACCCGGGCCCAGGTCATCGCCCAGATGACGGCGGACTACCTGGCCGCCAGCGAAAGCGACCAGGCGGAGGTGGACAGCAGCCTCAGCCGCATGGCGGGTGTTGCCAGCATGATGACGGAGGTAAACTTCCTTATATGCGATGAAAACGGACAGGCCATGCTCACCACCGACGACAGCCTGGCCGGTAAGAGCATCCGTCTGCCGGAGGAGATGCAGACGAAGATCCTGAACAATGAAAACGGCTTTGAGGGCAACACCACCCTTTCGGGCCTGTATAGGCTGCGGCAGTTTGCCGTGGGCCTGCCGGTGCGCTCGGCAGACGGCCAGGTGGTGGGCATGGTGCTGGC
Organism: uncultured Oscillospiraceae bacterium; assembly: GCA_934566025.1. Taxonomy (GTDB): domain Bacteria; phylum Bacillota; class Clostridia; order Oscillospirales; family Oscillospiraceae; genus Vescimonas. The sequence goes on from CAKTIW010000008.1 coordinate 40,617, forward strand.
CATGATCGACGCCAGCCAGCTCATGCGGCTGTGGCGGTCGTTTACGGGGCTGTTCTTTATGATCTCCGCCGTGGTGCTGCTGATCGCCTTTGTGGCCAGCTCCTTTATGTCCATGCGGCAGATCCAGCCCATCAAGGAGATGGTCCGGGGCACCCGGGCCTATGCCGCCGGAAACTTTGACATACGCATTGAGGACGAGGGCCGGGGCGACGAAATAGGCGAGCTGGCCAGGTCCTTTAACATGATGGCCGACTCCCTCTCCGAGACGGAGCGCCAGCGCCGGGACTTTATCGCCAACATCTCCCACGAGCTGAAAACGCCTATGACCTCCATCGCCGGCTACACCGACGGCATCCTGGACGGGACCATCCCCCAGAAGGATGAGCGGCGGTATCTGCAAATTATTTCCGACGAGAGCCACCGGCTCAGCCGCCTGGTGCGGCGGATGCTGGATATCTCCCAGATCCAGTCCCAGGAGATGCACAAGGAGGACTTCGACCTGTGCGAGAGCATGCGCATCGCGCTGCTGAGCATGGAGCAGAAGATCAACGACCGGGGCCTGGATGTGGAGGCGGATATCCCGGAGGACTCGGTGATGGTCCGGGGCGATAATGAACTGATCACCCAGGTGGTGTATAACCTGCTGGAAAACGCCACTAAGTTCGCCGCGGAAAAGTCCACCCTCTACCTGGGCCTCACCTGCCAGGGGGAGAAGGCGGTGGTCACCGTGCGCAATACCGGCAACACCATTCCCGCCCAGGAGATCCCGCTGCTGTTTGAGCGGTTCCACAAGTCCGACAAGTCCCGCAGCGTGGATAAGGACGGCTACGGCCTGGGGCTGTATGTGGTGAAGACCATTCTCAACCAACATAAAGAAAAGATCACCGTGACCAGTGAAAACGGCGTAACGGCCTTCAGCTTTACAGTGCAGATGGCCGACGGCGCCCGCGCCTACGGGGAGGAGCAAGAGAAATGATGGACGAAAACAACCTGACGCCCCAGGGCGGAGAGGACCGGGAGGTCGTATCCTGGTATGTGCCCCCGGAGCAGGGGGAGGAAGTGGTGCGCTACTATGTGCAGCCCCAGCCGCTGCCGGAGAGCGTGCGTCCCCGGGCGGCTGCCCCGGTGAAAAAGAAGAAAAAGGGCTGGGTCATTTTTGTGATACTGGCGGCGGTGCTGGCGGTGATCATCGGGGTGACGGCGCTTGTGGTGCATTTGCTGGGCGATGATGAGCCGGGCCTGGACGATGACAGCCACGCCGGGAGCATAGTGGACATTTCCAGCGAGGACGGATGCTATATTCCCGCTGCGGATCCGGCGCCGGGCGTGCGCATGGAGCTGGTGGCCCCGGGGGAGGAGAGCCTCTCCGCGGTGGACGTGTTCCAGAAAATGAGCGCCTCCACGGTGACGGTGCTGGCCACCAATGCCGCCGGTAAAAGCTTTATGGGCACGGGCATCCTGCTCACAGCCGACGGATACTTTGTCACCAACGCCCATGTGGTGTCGGGCACCAATTCCTGCATTATGGCCCTGGACAGCGGCGACACCTACGAGGCGCAGCTGGTGGGCTATGACGCGGGCCAGGACATTGCCGTTTTGAAGGCGGTGGACGCCCAGGGACTGACTCCGGCGGAGTTCTGCGACTCGGATTACTGCATGGTGGGCGAAACGGTGTATGCCATCGGCAATCCCCTGAGCCTGAACCTCCGGGGCACCTTTACCGCGGGAATTCTCTCGGGACTGGAGCGGCAGATGGAACTGGACGGCAAGACCCTGACCATGCTCCAGACCAACGCCGCCGTAAATAACGGAAACTCCGGCGGCCCGCTGATCAATGCTTATGGCCAGGTCATCGGCATCGTGACCATGAAGATGAGCAGCAATGCATCCGGCGCCGAGGCGTCGGTGGAGGGCCTGGGCTTTGCGCTGCCCACCTCCCAGGTGGCATACGTGGTCAATGACATTCTGGCCACCGGCCAGTTTGAGGGCATTCCCACCTATGGCTTCACCATTGTGACGGAGTATGACGAGGCGGGCCAGCCCTATGTGGTCATCCACTCTGTGGAGGAGGGCATGGGCGCCGAAGCGGCCGGTGTGCAGGCCGGCGATATACTGGTGGCGGCGGACGATCAGGTCATCCATGAAAACTGGGACCTGCTGGACTACCGGCGCCAGCTCCGGGTGGGCGACACCGTGGACCTGACCCTTATGCGGGACGGGAAAGAGATCCACTGTTTTGTGACGTTGACGGCGACGAAGTGACGGGATGATTTGATCGGAATATGGAAAAGGACGGACCGGGAGGTCCGTCCTTTTTATGCGATAATGTAGGGCGGGGTGGTCCTGTTGCGGTGCCCAAAATTTCTACGCTGGCTAACGGCGGACGCTTGAAATTTTAACCGCGGCCACTCGCTCACCTCGCTTCTTCTGCCACTGGCAGCGCTCGGTTCGCTCCCCACACCCCGCCGGGTGCGCAGCAAGGGGGGCGGTAGTCGACCCCTCAGTCACGGCTTTGCCGTGACAGCCCCCTTTAGGCAAGGGGGCCATGGGGACGGGGGCTGCGGATTGCCACACCAGTGACAGAAGCTGAAGAAATTCGCGTGTCATTCCGAGACCAGTCCGCAGACTGGTCGTGGGAATCCGTAATACCCCTGTGTAAAGGTCGAGGAGAACGGATTGCCACACCAGTGACATCGGTCACTGGTTCGCAATGACAGGGAGTTTTACATGGAGTGCGGTACGGCGAGACGATGTGGGCATCGTCCCCTACGGATGGTTTTGCGATAAATGTGTGGGGGTTAATTGTTCTTGGGTGGCTTGCTGAAAACGGTATAGACTCCGGCGGCCAGGAGAAATACGCCGAAGGGCTTTTTCAGAACTTCCACCTCCACGGCGGTGGCGGCCCAGGCGGCAGCGGCGGTAACGGGCAGGGCCCAGGGAATGGAGGAGCGGAGCAGGGACGGTTCTAACAGGCCGTTTTTCTTGTGCTCTAACAAGGCCATGGCTGCCGTGGGGAGGAAATACAGGAGGTTGATGCCCTGAGCGGTAAGCTGGTCTACGCCCAGAAACAGGGTCATCACCAGGAGCAGCAGCGTGCCGCCGCCGATGCCCCAGGCGGAGAGAATACCCGTTAAAAATCCGGCCAGGGCGGGGAGAAAGTAGTCCTTCACAGCAGATACCGCACCCCGCCGTAGATCAAAAACACGCCGAAGATCCGCCGCAGCCAGGGGGCGGACACCTTGCGGAAGAGCCTGCCGCCTACAAGCCCGCCTGCCAGGCCTCCCAGCAGATACGGAAGCGCTGTGACCAGGCGCAGGCCTGTGCGCAGCAGGTAGATCGCCGCCGACAAGGCGCACAGAGGGAAGATTACCGCCACGCAGTTGGCGAAGGCCCGCTTCTGCCCCACCCGGCACCAGCCGGTGAGCAGCGGCACAAGAACCGTGCCGCCGCCCCCGCCGAACAAACCGTTGATAAGCCCCGCGGCAGCGCCGCTGAGCCGGTATTTCCACTTTATATCCATGGTTTCACCCCCTTTTATGTATCCCCTCACGGCCAAAAGGCTGTGAGGGGACTGAACTTTACATCTTGCGGAAGCTCTTGCAGTCGGTGCACTGGTCCATGGAGGGATTGCTCTCATGGGTGCCGATCTGGATGGAGTGCAGGCCGCAGTTGTTCACGTCGCTGCAGTGATGGGCGCAGCTGGTGACGGTGCATTTGATGGCGGAGTTGGGGGTGCAGGCGCACCCGTCGTTGGTACAGTTAGACATAGCTTCTTCCTCCAAAAAAATAAACTCGGGATAAGACCCGAGTTTATTGTGTGCCGCACGAAAAAAAGTATACGAAGAAAATTTTCGATGGGGGATGGGGCGTGACCGTTGCAAGGAGTGCGATGCGTCGACCCCTCAGTCGCGGCGGGGCCGCGCCAGCTCCCCTTACGCAGGGGAGCCTTTTATAAATTGCCACGGCCGGGGTGGTCGTGGCAATGCTTTTTTACATGCCGTGCAGGGCCGGGATGAAGGCGGTGGCCAGGGCAAAATAGATCAGCAGGCTGGTGGCGTCCACGATGGTACTGATGAAGGGAGAGGCCATCACAGCCGGGTCCAGGCCCACCTTTTCCGCCAGCAGGGGCAGGGCGCAGCCCACGCATTTGGCGAAGATCACCACGAACAAAATCGTCAGGCACACCACTGTGCAGACGGTGATGGTCACGGCGCCGTTGCCCAGAAGCATACGGTCCACCAGCAGCATTTTCACAAAATTGGCCGACGCCAGGCACACACCGCACAAAAACGACACCCGCAGCTCCTTCCAAAGCACCTGCAGCAGGTCGGAGAAGTCCACCTCGTCCAGGCTCAGGGCGCGGATCACCGCTACACTTGCCTGGGTGCCGGAGTTACCGCCGGTGCCCGAGAGCATAGGAATATAGGCGTTGAGCACCAGGCAGGCCGCCAGCTTGCTCTCGTAATGGTTGAGAATGAGGCCGGTGAAGGTGGCCGAGAGCATCAGCACCATCAGCCAGGGGATACGGGCCTTCCAGGTGGAGTAAATGGAGGTTTTCAGATACGGCTTGTCCGAGGGCAGCATAGCCGCCATCTTCTCGAAGTCCTCCGTGGTCTCCTCTTCGATAACATCCATGGCATCGTCTACGGTAACGATACCGATGAGGCGGTTTTCCTGGTCCACCACAGGCATGGCAAGATAGTCGTACTTGCTCATGGCCTGGGCCACATCCTCCTTGTCGTCCAGGGTGGTGACGGAGACCACATTGGGGTCCATGAGCTCCTCAATGCGGTCATCCTCGTCGGCCAGAAGCAGGTCCCGGACGGACAGCACGCCCTGCAGGTGGCGGGTGGGATCGGTGACATACAGGATGTTGATGGTCTCCAACTCGCCGCCGATACGGCGGATGCGCTTGAAGGCGTCCGCCACGGTCATATCCTTTTTCAGACTCAGGTACTCCACATTCATAATGGAGCCGGCGGAGTCCTCGGGATACTGCAGCATTTCGTTGATGGACTTGCGCATTTCCGGGGTGGCCTTATCCAGAATACGGATAACAACGCTGGCGGGCATCTCCTCCACAATGTCCACGGCATCGTCCAGGTACAGCTCGTCCAGCACTTCCTTCAGCTCCGTGTTGGAGAAGCCGTTGATGAGCATTTCCTGGCTGTCGGACTCCAGCTCCACGAACACCTCTGCCGCCAGCTCCTTGGGCAGCAGCCGGTACAGCAGGGGCATGAACTCCTCGCCGGCTTCCTCCAAAAGCATGGCGATGTCCGGCGGCTCCAGGGGGAGGAGCAGGTCTCGGACGGCGGCGTACTGCTTTCGTCGCAGCATGTCCTTAATTTCATCCAAATAGCGGTCCAATTCTTCTTCGCGGTCAAACATGGTTAGCTCCTCCTTTTCTGCAAAAAATAAAAGCCGCAGCCGGGCTCCGGGTGAGGCGGGCCGCTGCGGAAAAGTGCGCCATACAGAGTGTGACGCGGGCTATTGTCCACCGTAACAAGCTTTAGCATCGCGGGGCAATGAAACTGCATTAGATGATACCTTGGTTTCGATATCGCCTGTTCAAACCATCTTATGGTGTCTCCACCACTTCGCGGCAGCAGTCCGTATCCCTGCGGTAGCCTTACCTACCGGAACATTATAACTGGCGAAAAAACTTCGTTTTTTCTGCCAAAAGGCATGCAGCCTGCTGCGCGCATAATTTTTGCGCAGAGCGCAAAAATTCCACACTGGCAGTCTGAGAGGTATTTTTCCCCACGCGCATGTCGCGGTGAAAAATGATCTCAATTTTTTGCCGCCTGCGGGCGGCAAACTCTGCGAGGCCTTTAACATGTTAATAGTATGCCAAAAAAATGCCGCTGTCAACCCTTTTTATGAGGCAGGTCGGGGGAAATATTGCGGCGGCGATTGCAGGCGGGTTGTAGGGGCGGACGACTCTGTCCGCCCGGTGCGTTGGGGTATTGATCGTGCGTCCGGACGGGGCAGAGCCCCGCCCGGACAGGCGGATGGATTATTTCCGGGAGAGAACGGTGCCGTCGTTTTTGTGAATGCTGTTTTCGGCCAGCACGCCCCGGACGCAGGAGGTGGGGTAGATAATGCTGTGGCGGCCGATAACGGAGCCGGGGTTCAGGACGCTGTTGCAGCCCACCTCCACAAAGTCGCCCAGCATGGCGCCCACCTTTTTGCGGCCGGTGTCCATGCGCTCATCGCCGCAGCGGACCACCACCGGCAGCTTGTCGCTTTTTACATTGGAGGTGATGGACCCGGCGCCCATGTGGGACTTGTAGCCCAGGATGGAGTCGCCTACATAATTATAATGGGGGGTCTGGACACCGTCGAAGAGGATGACATTTTTCAGCTCCACGGAGTTGCCCACCACGCAGCCGGCGCCAACCAGGGCGCTGCCCCGGATGAAGGCGCAGTGGCGCACCTCCGTCTCCGGGCCGATGATGCAGGGGCCGCCCAGGTAGGCGGTGGGGGCCACGGTGGCGGTTTTATGCACCCAGACCTGGGGGGAAACCTCGTCGTAGCCCTCCAGGGTGGGGCCCACGGAGAGAATGAAGTCCTTTATGCCCGCCAGGGCCTCCCAGGGATAGGTGAACTGGGTGAGATAGTCTTTGGCAATGGTGTGGTTCAGATTGAAAAGGTCGGTGATGGTCAGCATGATGGTCTCCTTATTATATGGTAAAAATTTTGTCGGGGTTTAGTCAACGATGGACTCCAGCTGGGACAGGGACAGGCCTTGGATCAAAACGCTGTCCTCCTTTGCACCCAGGGTGTGCATCTCCAGCTTTTTCAGCGCCGAAAAATACTCGCAGTCGCCCAGGATGGAATCCTTCGTGGTGCTTACGAGCACCATCCGCCAGTCTGCCACCGGCTTCCCGTCCACGGCATATTTCGTTTGCGGGGCTGTGGGCAGGATGGTTTCGGTGCCCTCGGTCAACGCGATGGCGCCGAAGGGAACACCGTCAGGACCACGGTAAAACTTGGGCGCAGCCGTGTGGGCCTGCGACCAATCGGCGGTGGGTTTTTCTTTTTTGAATTTACTGAATAAGCTCATGTTTGTCTCCTTATAGTGTGACGGTTTTTGCAAGGGGTGCGGAGCGTCGACCCCTCAGTCACGGCGAAGCCGTGACAGCTCCCCTTACGCAGGGGAGCCTTTGGGGGACGGGGGTTACGGATTGCCACGACCAGTGTGCGCACTGGTCTCGCAATGACATGGATTTTTACAAGGGGTGCGGTGGGGCGGCGGGGTGTGGTCACCCCGCCCTACAATGTTGGCCCCCTTGCCTAAAGGGGGCTGTCAGCGAAGCTGACTGGGGGATTCTTCCCCGCACGGACTTGCGGGAAATGAATCACCGTCTACCCCGCACGAATCCCTCCACCAACCTTCGGTTGGTCCCCCTCCCTTTAGGCAAGGGAGGCTTTGGAGGCGGGGGGCGGATTACCTCGACCAGTTTGTGAACTGGCCCCGCAATGCCATGGGATTTTGCATGGTGCCATTGTAGCACCGCCACCGCCTTTTGTAAATATGTTCAAAAATTGTTTACAGGGTGGGCATTTACATTTGAAATTTGATGCGCTACAATATGGTCAATAATAGTCAATCGAGATGCGTGGGCATCTCTTTTTACACGAAGGGAGCGTTTTTCATGCGCAAAAAGCAATTCAAGGCCGAGTCCAAGCGGCTGCTGGACCTGATGGTGAACTCCATCTACACCCATAAGGAGATCTTCCTGCGGGAGATCATTTCCAACGCCTCGGACGCCATTGACAAGCTCTGCTATCTGTCCCTGACAGACGATAAGGTGGGGCTGAACCGGGGCGACTTTGCCATTACCATTTCGGTGGACAAGGACGCCCGTACCCTCACCGTCAGCGACAACGGCATCGGCATGAGCGCGGACGAGCTGGAGAATAACCTGGGCGTCATCGCCTCCAGCGGCAGCTATAAGTTCCGCCGGGAGCAGAGCGAGGACGCGGACACCGACATCATCGGCCAGTTCGGCGTGGGCTTTTACTCGGCCTTCATGGTGGCCGACCACATCACCGTGGTGACGAAGAAATACGGCGAGACCCAGGCCTGGAAGTGGGAGTCCTCCGGCGCGGAGGGCTACACCGTTACCGAGGCGGAGCGGGACGCCGTGGGCACGGACATCATCATGCACATCAAAGAGGACGGCGAGGAGGCCGGGGAGTTCAGCCGCTATCTGGAGGACTGGACCATTAAGAGTCTGGTGAAAAAATACTCCGACTACATCCGCTTCCCCATTAAAATGCTGCTTCCCCACTCGGTAAAAAAGCCCGACAGCCCCGACGATAAGCCCGAGTACGACACGGTGTATGAGTGGGAGACCCTCAACAGCATGGTGCCCCTGTGGCAGCGGAAAAAGAGCGAGGTCACCAAGGAGGAGTACGACGAATTTTACCAGCAGCGCTTCGGCGAGATGGCCCCGCCCCAGAGCGTTATCTCCGTGTCCGCCGAGGGCGCGGTGACCTATAAGGCCCTGCTGTTCCTCCCCTCCAAGGTGCCAAATCTGTACTACACCCAGGACTTTAAGCCGGGCCTGCAGCTCTACTCCGCAGGGGTCATGATCATGGACCACTGCCAGGAGCTGCTGCCGGAGTATTTCAGCTTCGTCCGGGGCGTGGTAGACTCTCCGGACCTGAGTCTGAATATCTCCCGGGAGCTTTTGCAGCACGACAGACAGCTGAAAATCATCTCCTCCAACCTGGAAAAGAAGATCATTTCCGAGCTGAAGAAGCTGCTCTCCGATGACCGGGCGGGCTATGAGAAGTTCTATGAGAACTTTGGCCGGGCCCTGAAGGTGGGCGTGCTGAACCAGTTTGGCGAAAAGCGGGAGAGCCTCCAGGAGCTGCTGCTGTTCTACTCCTCTACGGAGAAGAAACTCGTAACCCTCCGGGAGTATGCGGACCGTATGCCCGAGAGCCAGAAGTATATTTATTATGCCGCCGGGGACACCCTGGAGGCCATCGACAGTCTGCCCCAGACGGAGCTTTTGAAGGAGCGCGGCACGGAGATCCTCTACTGCACCGACCGGGCGGACGAGTTCCTGGCGGACAGCCTGCGCACCTACGACGGCAAGGAGTTCCGCTCCGCCGTGGACGGCGACCTGGGCCTGGAGGACGAGCCCAAGCCCCAGGAGAGCGAGAGCGACAAGGCGTGCCTGGCGTTCATCAAGGAGACTTTGGGCGACCGTGTGGACGAGGTGAAGGCGTCACAAAAGCTCAAGAGCCACCCGGTTTGCATGACCAGCGGCGACGGGCTGACCTTTGAAATGGAGAAATATTTCCAGGCGGTGCAGCCGGAAATGGGCATGAAGGCCAAGCGCATTTTGGAGGTGAATGTGGCGCACCCGGCGTTTTTGAAGCTGGAGAGTGTGCGGGCAACCGATACGGAGCTGGCGAAAAAGTACGCGGAGGTGCTGTATAACCAGGCGCTGCTCATTGCGGGCCTGCCCCTGGCGGACCCGTCGGGGTATACGGATTTGGTGTGCTCGCTGTGGAGCTAAGATTACTGGCGAAAAATCCCGACACTAAAGCCTCCCTTTAGGCAAGGGAGACAACGGTTTTCTGATGGCGCGGTGGGAGGCCGGGCGGCGGGGTGAGGGCACCCCGCCCTACGCATGACAAGGAGTGCGGAAAACGGGGCGTCGAGGACGCCGCCCCCTACGGACGGGTTGCATGGAGTGCGGTGGGGCGGGCCGATGTGGGCATCGGCCCCTACGGGGGTCTACAAGAGTTGCGGTGGGGCAGGTGACAGCGAGGGTCGCCCCCACGGGCGCTCTTAAGAGGTGCGGTACCGTCGACCCCTCAGTCACGGCTTCGCCGTGCCAGCCTGCCCACCGTCGTGCCAGCCGACTGACGGCCACTGTCGTGGCCGCCAATCGGGGCACTTCCTCGAAATCGCCTTGCTGCATCCGCCACTGGCGGCGCTGCGGCGATTTCCCCTTACGCAGGGGAGCCAACGAAAAAGCCTCCCCTGTGTAAGGGGAGGTGGCGCGAAGCGCCGGAAGGGTTGTCCCGTAGGGGTACGGATGCCCCTGTTGCGGTGCCCAAAATTTCTGCGCTGCCTTACGGCGGGTGCTTGAAATTTTGACCGCGGCCACTCGCTCATCTCGCTTCATCCGCCACTGGCGGCGCTCGATTCGCTCCCCACAGCCAGTGTGCGCACGGGCTTTGCCATGACAGGAACTTAGAAAAATAAGAAGTCCGGGACCTCCAAGGTCCCGGACTTTTCCGTTTCATAGGTGCGAGGTAATTCTATTTCGTTGTCGTCCAGAATCGAGAGAATAAAATCACTCAGTTCCTCCGGCAGCTCCCGGTATGCAACGGTATCGTCGGCGCCGTCGTAGTAAAGCCGCAGACAGAGCCGACCATCCACCGAGATAAAGGTATAGCCTCGGGATGTGGAAAAAGCCCCGTCTTTACTTATTTTAAAAAAGTGAAGCTCACCGTCTAAGGGTTGTGTGTCATTATCCGGCTGGGGAAATTTTTTCGCGCCCTCCTTGCTTTTGACAGGCGAAAGGGGATCGTAGCCGCTTTCATCGGCATATTCCACAAGGCGGTCGAAGAGCTGGGAGTCCACCTCGATGGGGATGGCCGGAATACCCCCAACATTGCTGTTGCCGATGAGACAGTAAAAATCAAAATTTTCCGGGTCGCTGTATTGGGCGACTGCCTCATCATAGCAGCTGCTGGCAAAAAATACGCAGGGCTTTGCCTTGTGATAGGCGATGTAGCAGTCATAGGGCGTGGAGGGGTATTTGTGATAGGGGCCTTCCGGGGCGGACTCCCGGCCGATATTTTTCTCGTCGTGGGGATACAGGGTGTAGGTGAAGGCCTGATTATAAGACTTGCCGTCGATGATAACGGCGTCGGGCACGGTCAGGAGATTGGAGCAGGAAACAGAGCAAAATACGAGCGCCGCCGAAAAAAGAAGCAAAAATAGCTTTTTCATAGGTAGATCCTCTCTGATGCATGTGTTTGTACTGCGGTCAAGATCATTGTAGCATGGCGCGCGGGGATGGGTCAAGCTATTTTCGAGAGCAGCAAAAGGCGGGAAGCTATGCTTCCCGCCTTTTGATTATTACGGCTTCTTCTGCTGCTTGCACCAGATATTCATGATGGTGCGGGCGGGCAGCAGCTTTACCAGGCGCACCTGCATCCGCACGGGGAAGCCCAGGATGGAGACGGTCTTGCCCTTGCGCAGGTCGGCCATGGCCTTTGTGACCACATCCTTGGATTCATACCAGCGGTCATAAAAAGACACGGTGTTGTCGTGGACGGCCCGGTCCATGAACTCGGTTTTTACCCAGCCGGGGCACACGCACAGCACCTGGATGCCCCGGCTTTTCAGCTCCCGGCCCAGGGCCCGGGAGAAGCTGAGCACATAGGCCTTGCTGGCGCCGTACACGCTCATGTAGGGCACCGGCTGCCAGGAGGAGTTGGAGCCGAGATTGATAATTTTGCTGCCCGGGTGCATATAGGGCAGGCTCAGATGGCACATGGCGGTGAGGGCCCGGTCGTTCAGCTCCACGATGCCCAGCTGGGAGGGGAGGTCCATCTCTGTAAAGGGGGTGAACTTGCCATATCCGGCGGCGTTCACCAGGGCCACGATCTCCGGCTGCTCCTGCGCAAGGGCTTCCTGATAGCGGCGGAAAGACTCGTCCCGGGACAGGTCCATGGCCAGGGGTACCACGGCGGCCTGCACCTGCTCCTGCAGGGCCAGGAGGCGGTCCTCCCGCCGGGCGATGACCCAAATTTCCTGGGGGTGGAACTCTTTATCCACGGCCAGCACAAAGTCCCGGCCCATGCCCGAGGAGGCCCCGGTGACAACAGCGATCTTTTTCATATATATGCCCTCCTAAAAGGTCGATTTATGGGGACAGTATACCACAAAACAGCGTCCGGGCAAAGAAAAAATAATTCTATAAAAATTTTTAAAATTGGTATTGACATTTTAAAACTACTGAATATACACAGTAGTGTAAGAACGAGATACGAAAGGAGCTGCCTATGAATCCGCAATATAAAAAAGGCGTGCTGGAGCTGTGCGTGCTGTCGCTGCTGCGCGGGCAGGACCGCTATGGATATGAGATCTCCGATTATTTGTCGAAGCACATCGACATCGCCGACGGCACGGTGTACCCGTTGCTGCGCAAGATGAAGGCGGACGGCCTGGTGACCACCTATCTCCAGGAGGAGAGCGGCGGGCCGCCCCGGAAATACTACAAGCTCACGCAGTTGGGCGAGGATGTTTACAATATGGACCGGGCAGACTATCTGCGCTTTGCCGAGGCTGTCCGGGCGCTTTTGAAGGAGGATGACGACGATGAAGAAAACTGAGTTTTTGGAGCGGCTGGGCCAGGAGCTGGAAAAGCGGAATGTGGCCGACCCGGCGGATATAGTGGAGGAATACGAGCAGCATTGGGCGGACTCATCCCTGCCATGCCCTACTGGTACGGGGCCATGCTGGCCCTGACTTTTGCGGCCCTGGCAGTGCTGGCGGCGGTGGGCTGCGTGTATTACGGGGCGTTTTTGCGCCAGTTGGTGCGGTCCTATGGACGGTTTTGCCATAATGCCCTGGCGGTGGCTTCCGGCGGGGCGGTACTGCTGCTGGGTAATCTGCTGCGCTACGGCGTTGTGTATCCGTTCATCCGGGGCGTGGTGATGCTGCCGGTGGAGTTTTCCACCGTGGCCTACTTCGCCGTGCCTGCGATTTTGCTGACCGGGCGGAAAAAGCTGCATAGCTGGGCGGCCTACTCCGGGCTCATGGCGGGATTTTCCTACTACCTGGCTATGATCGCGGCTGGCGGGCTGATCTACGGGGAAAACCCGCCACTGAATGTGTTCATCTCCCTGTTCTGCCACGGGACCATCTACCTCTGCGGCTTTGTGACCATCGGCACGGAGGTGTGCAGTGCCAAGGACGCGCCGAAGCTGGCCCTGGGTGTGGCGCTGGTGGCGGTGCGGGCCGCCCTGCTGCGGCCCTGGGTGACGGGCAGCGAGGGTCTGCTCATCTACATTCTGCTGGACGGAGCCGCCGTGAAGCAGGTGCTGCCCCAAGGCGCGTGGAGCGCGGCGCTGCCGGTCTACTACTTGGCCCTGGTGGCCTTTGTGGGCCTGACGATCCGGGGCTTTTTCCGCGGGAATCAGAAGCAGTATCAAAAATTTTCCGCTGCGCAGGCGGCGTGAGGGAGAACGCGGCCCCGGCTTTACGCCGGGGCTTTTCCTTTTTAAACAAGAAAAAGCCCCCGGCTATTGCCGAGAGCTTTCATGGCAGCGGGAGAAGGATTCGAGCCCTCGGCGCAAGCGCCGAGGGCTGCGCTATGATTAAAAAAATGTGAGGGTCCGAATCCCCTGTTTTTGAAAATTGCGAAAAAAGAAAAAGCCCCCGGCTATTGCCGAGAGCTTTCATGGCAGCGGGAGAAGGATTCGAACCCTCACATACGGAGTCAGAGTCCGCTGTGCTACCTTTACACAATCCCGCTATGTTCCGAAGAACAAAAACTATTATACAGGTTTTGCGGCGTTTGTCAACAGTTTTTTTCGCCAAACGGATAATTTTGCCGGTGAGAGCCGTCTGGGTTTGGTTGCGAAAGGGGCGGTGCTGTGTTATACTGGCAAAAAGGAGGGAAATTACCATGAAAAATCTGAAAAAAGCCATGGCCCTTTTGCTGGCCCTGGCGCTGGTGCTGGCTCTGTGCGCCTGCGCAAAGCCCATGCCCATTGCCGCGGGAAAGAACACCGTGGGCGTGAAAGACGGCGAGACCCTGGGTAAGGGCGCAACGGCCTTCACCGTAGAGGTGACGGATGGCCAGGGCACCAAAACGGACTTCACCGTGAAAACCGATGAAAAGACGGTGGGCGCGGCCCTGCAGGCGCTGGATCTCATCAGCGGCGAGAAGGGCGATTATGGCCTGTATGTCAAGGAAGTCACCGGCATCACCGCGGACTACGAGGCGGACGGCAGCTACTGGGCCTTTTATATCGACGGCCAGTACGCCGCTACGGCTGTGGACCTGACCGACGTGCAGGACGGCGCGGTGTATGGCTTTGCCGTGGAGAAAATGCAATAAAAAAACGGCCCATTGGGCCGTTTTTTTAGATTCCTGCGGGGATTTTTGTCGTGACCTTTACAGGATCTCTGCCGCCGTGCGCAGCACCTGGGCGGCGGCGCTTCCGGCTACGGCGCTGCCGCCGCCGCCGTTTTCCACCAGGACAACAAAGGCCAGAGGCAGGGTGTCGCTGTCCACAAAGCCCGCAAACCAGCTGTGGGGCGCTTTGCCCTGGCCCACCTCGGCGGTGCCGGACTTGGCGCACACCGGCAGGTCGTCAAATCGGCTCTGGCCGTAGGTCTCCGTCACATTGTTGCGCAGCATCTTGGCCAGAGTGTCGCAGGTATCCTGGCTCCAGATCTCCAGTGTGCCGGAGGACCCGGCGGAGCGGGTGAGGCCGCTGCCCAGAGAGGAGACCTTCTCCAGCAGATACGGCTCCCGGGCGCTGCCCCGGCCGCCAATGGCCCCCATCATGGCCATCAGGGAGCAGGGGTTCACCAGATCCTCATATTGCCCCACGCCGGACCAGCCCACATTGCTGTGGGCGTCGGACACCTGATAGGCTCCGGCGGCCGTCTCGATGCCGCTGACGGTATGGCTCTCCAGCAGGCCCGCAGCCCGGGCGTACTGCTCCAGGGTCTCGCCGCCCAGCTCCACGGCCAGCTGCGCAAAAACACAGTTGCAGGAGTTGGCCATGGCTCCGTAAAAGTCCATGGTCCCGTGGACGTAGGGGCAGGTGATGGTGTCGCCGTCAATATCCACGCTGCCGGTGCAGCGGAAGGTGCGGTCCGACACGTCCTCCAGGTTTTCCAGGGCGGCGGCCGCCGTGACCACCTTAAACACGGAGCCGGGGGTGAAGGTGGAGGAGAGGAGACGGTTTAGGTACACGCCGTCGTAACGGCTGTCCCCGTCCTCGATCTCCGGAGGATCGGCGGGGTCGAAGCTGGGGGAGGAGACCATGCACAGGATTTCCCCGGTCTGATAATTGTATACGCCGATGGTGCCCTTGGAGTCCCCCAAGGCCTCATAGGCCGCTGTCTGCAGGCGGCTGTCCAAAGTCAGGTACACCCGGCCTCCGCCGCCGTTGATACCGGTGAGCAGATCATAGTTCAGCAGCTGCTTTTCAAAATTCTGCAGGGCGGAGGTGGAGATGTTCCCGGCGGTGTCGCCCACGGCGTGGAGGGTGGCCCGGCGGAGCTCGCCGTCTTCGCTGTAGGAGCCGGTGGCGGCATCAAAAAGGATCTCGCCGTTTCGGTCCACGATCTGCCCCAGGGTGGGCACGCCGACGTCAAAGGCCCCGGCGTTTCCGGAGAAGGAGGCCCAGCGGCCGGACAGAGCCGCATAGCGCACGCTGTACAGCACCAGCCCCGCTAAAAACAGCAAAAGCAATATATAAATAAGGAGTGTGCGCTGCTTCACCTGTTTCATTTGCGGTCCTCCTTTCCGAAGATGTCGTCAATGGGGATATCGGGCATGTCGGCAAAAAAGCCCTCCTGCTTTTTGACCGCTGGCGCAGGCTTCGGCTTTTTCTCCGGCTTACTTTTCAGGATCTTCAGGGCAAAACTGGCGTTTTGCCGGGTGTCGGCGGCCTTGAGATAGGCCATAAGTCCCCAGCAGGAGATCATGCTGGATCCGCCCATGGACACAAAGGGGAAGGTAACGCCGGTCAGCGGCAGCAGGTCCACCGCCCCCAGCACGTTCAGCGTCATCTGGCACACCAGCATGGCGGCGGTGGCACAGGAGAGAATGGTGTAAAAGGAGGAGCGGGCCACGGCGGCGCACCGTAGGGTGAACACGATAGGCAGCACCAGAGCGGCCACGCAGCAAAGAGCCAGCAGGAAGCCGAACTCCTCGCCCACCACGCCGAACACCAGGTCCGTGTTGGCCGCGCCCACATATTTGAGCCAGCCCGCCTCCGGCCCTACGCCGAACAGGCCGCCCGAGGCCATAGCGCTCATGGTGCGGGTCTGCTGGTAGCCCATGTTCTGGGCGTAGTCCCACACGTGGCCCCAGGCGGCAAAGCGGTCCGCGATATAGGGCTTAAAGCGCAGGATGATGCCGCAGCCGAAGGCTGCCGCCGCCACCATCATGGCGATGGAGGGCAGGTCGCCGGTGCGCAGGAAGGCGATGCACAAAAAGGCCACAAAGAAGATCAGCGCCGTGCCGAAGTCGCTCATCAGTGCCAGGCACCCCACGCAGTAGGCGGAAAACAGGATGGTAAAAATTAAATTCCGCTTGGCAAACAGACGGTCCAGGGTGGCCGCCCCCACCAGCACAAAGGCAATCTTCACCAGCTCCGAGGGCTGAAAGGAGAGGGGACCGATGGAGATCCAGTTCTTCGCGCCGAAGATCCGTTCCCCCAGCACCACATTAAATGCCAGCAGTGCCCCAGCGGCTATGGCCACCGGCCACCGGGCCCGGATGGATGTTTCCAGGCTCCGCAGCACCCCGCTCATGAGCAGGAACAGTACCATGCCTATGACCACGGTGCACACCAGCTTTAAAAGGGAGCCCGGGTCGTAGGCTGCCGTTACCGCCGCGCCTATGCTGACGAGCAGAAACACCAGCGTCTCCAGCTCATAGGCTGTGCGTTGGGCTGCCCGGTAGACGCCGTACAGGCCCCAGGCCAGGACGGCCAGGGAACCGAAGGTCAGCGCCACTGCCAGGCGGCTCTCCGGCTGGGCGGTGAGATACACCTGTAAAAACAGCAGGACCTGGAAGAGATTCAGCGTCAGCAGCGTCCCCGCCGGGGAGATGCGCCGGCGCTTTTGCTCCTGGGCCCGGCGGCGGGCCACCTTGGCCTCATCCGTCTCCGTGGAGGGGAAAAAGTACAGCTCCACTCCGCCTACGGCGATGCAGTCCCCGGCCTTCACCGGGGCGCTTTCCAGTTTGCGCTCGCCGTTGAGCAGCACGCCGCTGCTGCGGTTCACCGGATATACCGTCCATTGCCCCCGGTCATTGCGGCACAGGGCCGCATGGCACCGGGACACTGAGGGGAAGTTCACCCGCACGTCGGCGCTGCGCATCCGCCCGATCATGTTTTCCCAGTGGGTCAGGTCGTACCGGGCGCCGTTGGACAGGCTGAGAAAGCCCCAGACCTCCGGCTCTTCCTTTCGGCCAAACAGGGACAGGCCGCAGCGCAGCAGGACCCATACGGCCGCCAGCAGGAGCAGCACCCGGCCGATCCACAGCGCCGTTGGCAGAGAGGCGTTCAGATTTGATAAAAATGCAGACATAGAAACCTCGCATACGTATATTTTAAGTGCACGTATTAAATAGGTATATATCATAGCATACTTTCCGGGAAAAGGGAAGACCGGGGGAGTGACATTAGCGTAAGTGAAGACAGGAATTAAAAAAAGTAAAAATAAGGGTTGACAACGGGCGAGGGGTGTGGTAAAGTAACAAAGTCGTCGAGAGACGGGGCTGCGGAAGGCGGCAGAGAGCACTGAAAAAACTTGAAAAAAGTTGAAATTAGTGCTTG
>CAKTIW010000009.1:0-48413 GCA_934566025.1 uncultured Oscillospiraceae bacterium
ATGTAACCGCACTAACCGGGAGAGCGCTTGAATGGCATTCAAGAGGTCAGCGGTTCGATCCCGCTTATCTCCACCAAGGAAAAGTCCTGAAACTACAAGGGTTTCGGGACTTTTTCTTTTTCCGTTGCGGGCAGCAAAACCGCCCAATTTCTAACAGCTATCTAACAGTGTCAGGTGTTCTCAGCGGCGGAGAACAAACTCCCCATTTTACCCGTTTTCCCCCTTCCGAGCACCGCCCCTCCGGGCTTTTTGAGGCATTATAACAAGGCAGTTTCCCTATAGTAAAGTTTTTTGTTTCAAATGTCGTCTTGTGAATATTATTTTATTTCATAAATCACTTGCAATTATAAGAATTTTTTGTTATACTGTAATTAACTATACAAAAAATGCGAAAGGAGGACTTGACGATGCGAAGCTTTACGGCTCGGCTCGGACAGAGCGTAGCGCCCTATTCCCGCCATGTCAAGCTCCGCCTTGTAAATTTCACAGGAAAATCGCTGCCTAAGATAGGGTGTATTGAGCCCTTTCTTAGGCTTTTTTGTGCATCAGTGAAGGGAGGTGATTCTATATCGAACCGCTAAGAAAATCGACATCGGCAAAGCTGCGCCATTCCGGCGCTCTGTCCGCCGACAGCCGAACAGGCGATCCGTAAACAAAAGAATTTAGAGAATATGGAGGAAAGCAATTATGAAGGCGAAAAAGAAACTCCGTACCCTGTTAGTGGCCCTGCTGTGCATTGTGATGCTGGCAGGCGTTCTGCCCGCGGCAACTCTGGCCGCCGATCAGGTCCCCACCGACACTCCTCGTTTCACCACCGGTGTCTCCCGATCCAAAACGGCGACACCCCTGGACCCTGAAACCTGGACCTCGGATATAACGCTCTCCCTGCCCAGTGCAGAGGAAAAGCTGGAGTCTGAGGTGGTATTCGTGCTGGACGGCTCCTCTTCCGCCGACGAAAATGTGAAAAATGAAGCCCTCACCCTTCTGGATAATCTGAAGGACGCTGTCACAGACAGCGGCGCAGCCGTGAAGGTGTGTATCGTAAAGTTTAAGCGCTATGCCGCCAAATCCGACTGGTTTGATCTGGCCACAAGCTATGACGCCATAAAATCGGCCATAGAGAGCAGGATTTCCGGCGGCACCAATATCCACGCCGGTCTTTTGGCCGGTAAGGCGGCTCTGGAGGAGCATCCGAACATCTCTCCCGCCAAAAAGTACCTGATTCTGGTCTCAGATGGCTCCACCTATCTGTACAGCAAGGACGGCGACTGGGCCAGCAAAACGCCTTTCTCCCGCTCTTACTACACTAAGGAGAACTACAAAGGCTTTGCCGGCAGTTTTAACGATAACGGTCTATATGAGCCGAACAACTATCCCGAGGTCAATGTTCCCCGCCCCAAGGATACATCCGATATGGCCGCTTGGCAGGCCTATCTGAAGGATGTGGAGGATAGAAACCGGGAGAGCAACGGAGACCTGTATGATTACCACATCGATTATGATCTGAACTTTAACCAGGGCAAGCCCAGTGACGACTTCAAGTCCCAGCCCGCCGTAAAGCGCAGTGCCAACAACCGAGATATGGCCTTCTACTATGCCCACCTGGTCTGGCAGCAGCTCAAGGCCGCCGGGTATAACGCCTACTCCATCGCCACGAAGGACGGCATGGCCGGCGCCGGAAACGCCGACGATTCCCTCTGCTTCATGAATTATCTGAATGAAGGCAGAAGCCTGAACTTCGGCGACATTCAAAATGAGATCCTCTATGCCGTGGACGCCGGCTCCTATGTGGACACCTACCTGGGGTATGCAAAGGGCGACTACGACTTTGACTTTGTCAATGACCCTGCAAAGATCTTCGTCACCGTCGGAGACGAAAAGCTGGAGGCCGTGCCTATCCGGGAGAATGTCTATGGCTTCGGCAAGCGTCAGGACCAGGACAGCGGCGAATCCTATGACTATTTCCTGACCTATAACCCTGCCGAGGACGGCCGGGATCACTTCCGGTGGCACATCCATGCGCCCGTTACCAACCTTCGCTATGTGCAGCTGCACTACACCATAAAACTCATGAACCCCAAGACGGAGCCCGGCACCTATGGTTTCTATGACCGAAGCGGCATCCTGGGCCATGACGGTCTACATACCTGCGCCAGCGCCGTCCTCTACCCCATGGCCACCGATGCAGAGGTCGTGGGAGAGGGCCTGCACTTCCTGCGCCCCACCCTCTCCTATCATGTGAAGGAGATCCTCCGCTACACCGTCACCGTCCGCTATGTGGACGAGGATGGCAACACCGTAGCCCCTGCCTACACCTCCGACAGCCTGCCGGAGGGCTCCGCCTATGATGTGACCGCCCAGACCGCCCCGGCCATCCAGGGCTATACCTATAAGGCTGCCACCGGCGACCCCGTCACCGGCACTCTGGACGGCAACAAGGTCGTCACCGTGGTCTACACCAAGGACGCCGTTGACCCCACCCCCACCAAGCCCGAGTCTCCTAAGCCCGGCGACACGCCCCATACCGGCGACAACGGCTCTATGCTCCTGTGGCTTAGTCTGGCCGTGGTCAGCGGCGGCGCAGCGGTGAGCGCCCTGGTCGTAAGCAAAAAGAAAAACCGCCGCTGATAGCGGCGCCCTTTGCGGCCAAGGCTAACTCGCCCTCTGCGGCTTGAGAAAGTCTCCTCCTCACCTGCGTATAGAAAAGCCCGGCCTGTGCCGGGCTTTTCTGCGGCTGTCGAAAAAGCCTGTCATTGCGAGCCGGTCCGCAGACCGGCGTGGCAATCCGTTTCTATTTTCCGACAGTCTCACCCCCTTACCTATCTGCCAGATCTGCCGGCTCCCGCTTGCTCTCCATGGGGAACACCGTCACCTGCTTTCCGTCCGCCATAGCCAAAAACACCTCTCCGGCCTCCTTGTACCCCAGCTTTTCCAGCTGCCGCGCAAGCCAGCTCTCGTCCTTTCCGATCCGCTGCAGATTTCCCCGCAGTATCACCCCATCCTGGATCACCGAGGTCTGCAGCAGCGTCTGGTCCGGCTGCATGGATAGGTCTGCCGGTGTAGCGGGCCTCTGCATCTCCACGGGCAAAAAGGTCACCGTCCCGTTGTGCTCCAGCAGCGCCGTCTGTATCTGCCCCAGGTCAAAATATCCCCCGATGCGGCAATACATGAGAAAGTCCCCCAGGTCCATCTTGGCCTTTTTCAGATTCTCCCGGTAAATGACTCCGCCATCCATCAAAGTCAGCGGCTTTCCCGTAATGATCCGTCGGGCCCCCAGGGATTTGTTGGTCCATAGGGATATGCACACCGCCGCCACCGCATACACCACCATGGCAACCAACGAATTTTCCGGCGTTTCCAGCTCCGTGGCCATCTCCGCGGCGATGGAGCCCACGGTGATGCCGATAACATAGTCAAACAGGTTCATCTGCGATACCTGCTTGTTTCCCATGAGCTTTGTCAGCAAAAACATGGCCGCCAAAGACACCAGCGATGTTACGGTCCGCTTTACCGTGTCGGATACGGGATACGGCATCAGTGAGGAATTTCAAAAGGAGATGTTTGAGCCGTTTACTCGCGAGCATACCAACGAGGCGGCGGCCTCCGGCACGGGGCTGGGCCTGCCCATTGTAAAGCGGCTGACGGACATGCTGGGCGGCAGCATATCCGTGCAGAGCGAAATCGGAGTGGGCACCACCTTTACGATCTTGCTCCCGTTTCGCCGGGATGTGGAAGCGGACTGCACCGCCGAGGACGGGGAAGCAGGGGCGAAGCAGAGCCTCCAGGGCATGAATATCCTGCTGGTGGAGGACAATGCGCTGAACCTGGAGATCACCGAATATCTGCTCAAGCACGAGGGATGCACCGTGAGAACGGCGGTGAACGGACAGGGGGCGGTGGAGCTTTTCGGGCAGAGCAAGCCGCACTATTTTGACGCGATACTGATGGACGTTATGATGCCCGTGATGGATGGCTACGAGGCTACCCGGCAGATCCGGGCCATGGATCGTCCGGACGCGAAAACGGTGCAGATCGTGGCTATGACGGCCAATGCCTTTGCGGAGGACGTGGTCAAATGCCGGGAGGCGGGCATGAACACGCACCTGCCCAAGCTCTTTAAAGCGGAGCAGCTGATCGCCTCCATTTCCGAATAAAAATACAAGAGAAAAATATCCGTCCGGAGGCAGCTCCGGGCGGATATTTTTTGAAATACCACTGCCGATAAAAACGGGTGCGCCCGAAGGCGTTTTCTTGCGGCGCTCAGGTCTTGCGCCGCCAGCACTCACCGAATACCGCGCCGCCTACGATCAGCGCCGCTCCCAGCACCTGCAGCGGAGTCATGGCCTCGTGCAGGACCACCACCGACAGAACCACCGCAAACAGCGGCTCCAGGTATCCGCACACTGCCACCGACTGGGCCGGAAGACCTCCGATGGCCGAAAAATAGCAGAAGCATCCCAGCCCGGTGTTGACGATCCCCAGCCACAGGATGGGCCCCCACGCCCCGGCGGGGATGTCCATGGCGAAGCCCTGTCTGCACCCCACGAAGACCGCCACCACTGCCGTGGCGCACAGCAGCTGCAATAGGGCGTTTTCGGTGCCCTTTATGCTCCGGGCCAGCTTATTGAAAAGCACCATCAGGGCGTAAGCCGCGGCGGACAGCCCCGCGCACAGCAGGCCCCAGGCGCTCATGCCCGCTCCGACCGCCTGGCCGCTGATGCACACCGCGCCTGCCAGGGCGGCTGCCAAGGCCACTACCTTGGCGGGCCGGATGCGCTCCTTTAAAAGCAGGGGGGACAGGGCGATGACCAGCGCCGGGCCGGTGTAGTTGATGAGCATGCCCAGGCTCACACCGATCTGGGCGTAGGCTTCGAACAGCAGCAGCCAGTCCGCCGCCATGGCCGCCCCGGACAGGGCTACAAAGAGCAGGTCCCGCTTTTGTCCCAGGCCTCTGAGCCGGTGTCCTGTCAGGTAAAACAGCGCCAGCAGCGCCGCGCTCCCCAGCACAGAACGCAGCAGCACGATCTCATAGCTGGTCAGAGGAATGAAGCTGGCCACCACGCCGTTGGAGCCGAATAGCAGCAGCCCTGCGAAATATTTCAGATACGATCTTTTCATGGAAAGCCCTCTTTTCGCCTTGCAAAAAATACAGTTTTATCGTATCATTGAAGTATTCATTTGAAAAGCGAATGTTTATCATATTTAAAAGCACAAAACCGGATGAATGGGAGAGAAAACTATGGAAACCAACATCCTCAAATACCTGGCCTTTATTAAAACGGCGGAGTACGGCAGCTTCACCCGGGCGGCGGAGGAGCTGCATTACTCCCAGTCCGGCATCAGCCGCATGATCGGCGACCTGGAGCGGGAATGGGGGCTTACTTTACTGCAGCGCAGCCGGGCGGGAGTGGCCCTTACCTCCGAGGGCACCCGGCTTCTGCCATACGCCAAGGGGCTGTGCCGGGAGCACCAAAGGCTGCAAGGGGAGGTGGACGACCTCCATGGCCTGCGCTCGGGACTTATCCGCATTGGCACCTTCTCCAGCGTGGCCACCCACTGGCTGCCCCGGATCATCCAGGCTTTTCAGAGGGATTACCCGGGCATCGACTACGAGTTGCTGCTGGGGGACTATACGGAGATCGAGTCCTGGATCGCCCAGGGACGGGTGGACTGCGGCTTTCTGCGCCTGCCTACCCGGCCGGAATTCGAGACGATCTTTCTGGAGCGGGACGATTTTCTGGCGGTGCTGCCGCAGGGGCATCCGCTGGCAGAACGGGAGCGGATACCCCTGGGGGAGCTGTGCCGGGATCCGTTTTTGCTGCTGGAGCGGGGGGAGAATAGGGAGGTGGCGGAGCTGTTTGCCCGCTATGATCTTACGCCCAGGGTACATTTTACCACCTGGGAGGACTACGCCATTATGTCCATGGTGGAGAGCGGCCTGGGCGTCAGCATCCTGCCGTCGCTGATCCTGCGCCGCATCCCCTACCGGGTGGTGATCCGGCCCCTGTCGGAGCCTGCCTGCCGACAGCTGGGCGTGGCCCTGGGGGCGCGGGAGAGCGCATGTCTGGCGGTGCGGCGATTCCTGGATTATCTGCCTCTGCGAAATGAAAACGGGTGGCCGTAATGAGAAAAGGCGCGGGATGGACTTTCCATCCCGCGCCGAATTTTTAATTTTCTTCCGTTTGGATCGGCTCAAACAGCAAGTTCCGATCTACGCCGCCCGCAATACCCGGTACGGTGCCCTGGTGGTCATACTGCCAGAGGGCCGTGTGATAGTAAAAGGTGGGATAGCCGCCCGGTTCACCCAGCCAGAGGACCTGGTCCTTCAGCGGGGCCAGGTCGTAAGTGTGGTAGCCTGTTTGCAGGTTAAGGTAGACCCCGGACTCATAGCCGCCGTCCCGGATCACCTGGCAAAAGGCCTCGGCGCAGGCGGTGACGGCGGCGCCGTCCAGACCATTGGCCCGGCCATCCTCGGCGTCGACGGTCTCCCAGTCGTAAAAGACCGGCAGCTCCAGGTCGCGGCCGTTCAGTATCTCCAGCACGTAGGCGGCCTCCTCCCGGGCCTCCTCCGGGGTGATGGCCTGGGAGAAGAAGTACACGCCCCGGCGAAGTCCCGCCTGGCCTGCGCCGCTGTAATTGGCCTCGAAAAGGGTATCTTGTTCCAAGGCTCCACTGACATAGCGGCGGAAGCCGCAGCGCAGCAGGGCGAAGCCGATGCCGCCCTCCGCCGCCTCCTGCCATTGAATATTTCCCTGCCACTCGGACACGTCCACGCCCTGATAGGCGGTGTACGCCCCGCCGGTATAGGCGGTGCCGGAAGTGCTCTGGGTAAAGTCACCGGCGGTGAAGGAGCTGACCGGGAGACCCGGGATGGGGGTGATATAGATGGTCCCGGTGCCGTCCTCTACGGGCACCTGGCTTGTATGCGGACGGGCTTCCAGCAGGGCGAGGGCCGCTGCGGCCAGAAGCGCCAGGGCTGCGATCCACACCGGCCAGCGCCGTTTTTTCTTGCTGCTTCCTTTGGGCAATGCCTTCCACCTCCCGACTGTTTTCCCCATTTTACCACATCCGGCTGCCGCACACAAGACGTCTGCGCTGGGGCTTTTTTTGAGAGCCGTGCTTGACAGATGGGATCTGCCCCGCTATAATGGGTCCGGAAGCTCGGAGGGCGAGCTGTTCCGGGAAACAGCAGCCGGATAAGAGGCAAACTGAGATGTTTGTTTCTTATCCGGCTTTTTTCGTGCAAAGGAGGAATAGAAATGGATTTTTTAAACGGGAAGATCAGGTCCATTTACTTTAAATATCTGTCTGCGGCCTTTGGCAGCGCCATGATCACCTCTGTGTACTCCATTGTGGACATGGCTATGGTGGGGCAGTATCAGGGGCCGGAGGGCACGGCGGCCCTGGCGGTGGTGGCACCGGTTTGGAACATCATTTACAGCCTTGGCCTGCTGGTGGGCATCGGCGGCAGCGTGCTTTTCAGCACCCGGCGAGGTGCCGGGGAAACGGACGGCAGCGAAAACCAGTATTTCACCGCGGCGGTCATCGGCGCGGCGGCGCTTTCTGTGCTGGCCTGGGCGGGGCTGCTGTGCTTTGAGCGCCCCATCCTCACCTTTTTCGGCGCGGACGAGTCGCTGCTGGCCCTGGCCAGGCGGTATATGCGGCCCATCAAGGTGGTGTTTCCGCTGTTCCTGTTCAACCAAATGCTGGCGGCCTTTCTGCGCAACGACGGAAACCCGGGCCTTGCCACCCTGGGGGTACTATCCGGGGGGATATGCAACATCTTCGGGGACTATTTCTTCGTGTTCCCCTGCGACATGGGCATCTATGGCGCGGGCCTGGCTACGGCGCTGGGCTCCGCCGTCTCCTTTCTGGTGATGCTTACTCACTTTGTGAGCCGCAAGAACACCCTGCGCCTCCTGCGCCCGGAAAAGCTGGGCCAAAAGCTCCGGGACATCTCTGTTACCGGCTTCTCAACTTTTTTCATAGATGTGGCTATGGGCATCCTGACAGTGCTTTTCAACCGCCAGATCATGCGCTGGCTCAGCGCCGACGCCCTGGCTGTCTATGGGCCTATTATCCAGGTCAGCACCTTTGTGCAGTGCTGCGCCTACAGCGTGGGCCAGGCGGCGCAGCCCATCATCTCGATGAACTACGGCGCGGCCAAGGCCGGGCGCATCCGCCAGACGCTTCGGCTGGCCCTGTATACGGCGGCATTTTTCGGCATTTTCTGGACGGCGCTGAGCCTGGCCTGCCCCAATCTCTATATCCGCATTTTCATGTCGCCCACCCCGGCCATTTTGGCGATGGCTCCGGCCATCGTCCGCACCTACGCCCTGTCGTTTCTGCTGCTGCCGCTGAACATTTTCTCCACCTACTATTTCCAGGCCATCATGAGGCCCCGGGCGGCATTTGTGGTTTCGGTGGCCCGGGGACTGGTGATCAGCGGCGTTTTGATCCTCGCACTGCCTTCTTTTCTGGGAGCGGAGACCCTGTGGCTGGCTATGCCCATCACGGAGCTGCTGGTGGCCCTCTACGCCGCCGCGGCCATCCGGAAATACACAAAAGCTCTACCTGCCAGCGGGGATTTGCGGTAAAAGGAAGGCCGGGTCCAAAGACCCGGCCTTCCTTGGGGCAAAATCATTTTTCATTTCAAGGTGCGCTGCATCAAAAAAGAAAGACACCTCTATGGGTGTCTTTCTTTTTGGTGCGCGAGGCGGGACTTGAACCCGCACGTGCGTAATGCACACTAGAACCTGAATCTAGCGAGTCTGCCAATTCCACCACTCGCGCATATCGGGCTTCTTTTCATATCACGGAAGAGAAACTGGTGCGAGTGATGGGACTTGAACCCACACGTCCAATCGAACACAAGCACCTCAAGCTTGCCTGTCTGCCTATTCCAGCACACTCGCAAATGAGTCTCTCAACCTGAGACTTGCTCATTATAGCACACCGGCAGAAAAAGTCAAGGGCTTTTTCCACCAAAATCCATCTTTTTTGCAGGACGCCTCGCGTGACGAAAAAAAGCTTCGATAGGCTGACAGCCGCCGGGTGGACCGGCGGCTGCCAGGGAAACTTATCTTTCGCTCATGGGCACGTAGGGGCGGCGCTTTTCAATGCACTTGCAGGCGGGGCGGATGATCTTGTTGCTCTCCGCCAGGCCCTCCATGCGGTGGGCGCTCCAGCCGGCCATGCGGGCAATAGCGAACAGGGGGGTATACAGCTCATGGGGCAGGCCCAGCATCTCATACAGGAAGCCGCTGTAAAAGTCCACATTCACCGCCGTGGGACGGCTGGAATGGTGGGAGATCAGCTCCCGGGCCACCCGCTCTACCGTCAGGTACATGTCCATGTCGGCGGTGCGGCCCTTTTCCTTGGAAATGCCCTGCACAAAGGTGCGCAGCACCTCGGCGCGGGGGTCGGAGAGGGAATAGACCGCGTGGCCCATGCCGTAGATCAGGCCCTTGCCATCCAGCGCCTTCTTGTCCAGCACCTTCTGCAGGTACTCCCGCACCTGAAGCTCGTTGGTGGGGTCGGCAGCGCTTGCCTTCAGATCCTCCATCATCTGCACTACCTTGATATTGGCGCCGCCGTGGCGGGGGCCCTTCAGGGAGCACAGGGAGGCAGCCATCACGGAGTATGTATCGGTGCCGGAGGAGGAGACCACGTGGTTGGTGAAGGTGGAATTGTTGCTGCCGTGGTCAGCGTGGAGGATCAGCGCGGCGTCCAGAGCCCGGGCCTCCAGCTCAGTGAACTTCTTATCCTCCCGCAGCAGGTAGAGAATGTTCTCCGCCATGGAAAGCTCCGGCTGGGGCCGGTGCAGATACAGACCGTCGCCCCGGGTGCTGCGGTAGGCCAGATAGCTGTAGATGGCAAGCTGCGGCGTGTTGGCCGTGAGCTGCAGGCACTGGCGCAGCACATTTACAGGCGACGTATCATTGGCCCGGTCGTCGTAGCAGTACAGGGTCAGGATGCTCCGGGCGAGGGTGTTCATCATGTCCCGGGTGGGGACCTTCATGACCACGTCGCGCACAAAGTTTTTGGGCAGGTGCTGGTACTCGTTGAGCATTTCCCGGAACTCCTCCAGCTGCGCCTGGGTGGGGAGCTGGCCGAACAGCAGCAGATACGCGGTTTCCTCAAAGCCGAAACGCTTTTCCTCCAGCACGCCTTTTACGATCTCCCGCACGTCGTAGCCGCGATAGTACAGCACGCCCTCACAGGGGATGGTGTCGTTATCATCGATGGTGTAGCCCTTGACCTCGGAAATGCGGGTGAGACTGGCCAGCACGCCGCGGCCGTTGGCATCGCGCAGGCCGCGCTTGACATCGTAGCGCTGGTAAAGTTCTTTGTCGATGTGCGCGTTTTCGTCCCACAGCTGGGTCAGGCGCATCAGCTCGGGATTGAGATGGCTGTATTCATTTGTAGAATTTGTTGAAGAGGGGGTGATAGTTGCCATAGGGATCCTTCCTTTCTTATCCTCGAGTGCAATTCTAACACAACAAACTTGCATGTGCAAGATAATTCTTTTAAAAATTTCCGTCTTTTTTGAAAGATTTTCAATCTCATTATGCAAAAACTACATTCGGGTGGCTATTGTGCTTCGGGAGAGGATGTGCTATACTCATTTTCAGAGTTGCCCCAGCACCTGTCCGATGGGGGCGCTGATGCAGATTCTGGCGGAAGCGTCCACGCCGGTGGCGTCCCGGTTGATGACCACCAGCTTATCTCCCCGATAATACCGCACCAGCCCCGCTGCGGGGTACACCACCAGAGAGGTGCCGCCGATGATGAGCACGTCGGCCCGGGAGATGTAATCCAGAGCCTTTTCCATCACCTGCTCGTCCAGGCTCTCCTCGTAGAGCACCACGTCGGGTTTGATAACGCCGCCGCAGGTGCACCGGGGGATGCCGCTGGACTCTGCCACGGCCTCCACGCCGTAGGCTTTGCCGCACCGGCGGCAGTGGTTGCGCAGGACGCTGCCGTGAAGCTCCAGCACCTCCCGGCTGCCCGCCTTCTGGTGCAGGCCGTCGATGTTCTGGGTGATGACGGCCTTCAGCTTTCCCTCCTGCTCCCACTGGGCCAGCTTTTTGTGGGCGGCGTTGGGCTGGGCGTCCGGGGCCAGCATCTTGGTCCGGTAAAACTCGTAAAATTCCTCCGTGTGGCTCTCATAAAAGCTATGGCTGAGCATGGCCTCCGGCGGATATTTGAATTTCTGGTGGTACAGGCCGTCCACGCTGCGAAAGTCCTTGATCCCGGACTCCGTGCTCACTCCGGCCCCGCCGAAAAACACGATGTTGTCGCTCTCATCCACCAGCTTCTTCAGCTGCATAATGGCTTCAGTCATGATATGCTCCTCCATTTCGTGTTATATAATTTTGTGTGTTTCCAATAACATTTTTGCAGAAAAACAAATTGTCGAATCGTCCGAATCATTCGCAAGCTTTTTCAGTGTGAGGACAGACGGCTCGATCAGGAGCCCCAACTGCAAGCAAAAAGAAGCGGCATTGAGTTTTACTCTGTCATCCTCGTGGCCGAGTAGCGCACACAATACCTCCTCGTCTGCATTTTTCTTCATTTCCTCTTGTAGCGCAAGGAGCTTTTTGGAAGCGGCATTGTGCTTGCGTACCTTTTCCTTGTTTGCATAGTCATTTTTGGCACATTGCTGTAATGATAATTCTACAAATGAATTATAGTAATCCTTCATATACGCACCTCAATAAGCTATTAAAATAAGGAGTGTTTCTATGAATATTCAGATCTTCGGCTCCAAGAAAAGCAACGACAGCAAGAAGGCCGAGCGCTGGTTCAAGGAGCGGCGCATCAAATACCAGTATATCGACCTCTACGCCAAGGGCCTGTCCCTGGGGGAGTACCGCAGCGTCAAGGCGGCGGTGGGCTTCGAGGCTCTGGTGGACACCCGGTGCGGCGCCTACGAGGACCTGGGCCTGCAATATGTGCCGCCCCAGGCGGTGGACGCCTGCATAGCCGACTGCCCGGCGGTGTTCAACGCCCCCATCGTCCGCAACGGCAAGCAGGCCACCGTGGGCTACCACCCCGAAATCTGGGAAACCTGGAAATAATGTTTACAAGCTGCCCCCGGCTATGCAGTCGGGGGCAGTTCAGCATAAAAAAGCCTCGCAGAGTTTGCCGCCCGCAGGCGGCAAAAAATTGGGATCATTTTTCACCGCGACATGCGCGTGGGGAAAAATACCTCTCAGGCTGCAAGTGTGAAATTTTGAGCCATCGGCTCAAAATTATGCGCGCAGCAGACTGCAAGCCTTTTGGCAGAAAAATCGCAAGATTTTTCGCCAGCTTCAACTTCCCCTGGCCACGCGGTCGGGGGCGTTTTTTCACAGTACATAGCTGTTGTCGATCTGCACCACGGCAAAATACTGCTCCCCCAGCTCCTTCACCAGCTCTCCGATGCGCTTTTGCACCTGAGCCGGGGTCAGCTTTACATCGTAGGGCACTACTGTGTCAAAAATCAGGTTGGTATGGGAGGCACCGGGGACGATACGGAAATCGTGGATGGTGAGCCGGGGATCGATGGATCTCACCTTTTCCGCCACAACTGTGCGCAGGTGAGCCGTCTGGGGATCGTCGGTGACGATGGGGTCCATGTGGATCACAGCCATGCAGCCCAATTCCTTTTGCAGCCGGTGCTCGATGTTGTCGATGACGTCGTGGAGCTGCAGCAGGTCGCCGTCGGCAGGCACCTCCGCATGGAGGGAGATCATCACCCGGCCGGGGCCGTAGTCGTGCACCACCAGGTCGTGGATATTCTGCACCTCCGGGTAGGACAGAACGATCTGCTGGATATGCTCCACGAATTCCGGCTCCGGTGTCTGGCCCAGCAGGGGAGAGAGGGTCTCCTGGGCGGCTTTATAGGCAGAGTACAGGATGAAAAGCGCCACCAGCAGACCCACCCAGCCGTCGATATTCAGGTGTGTAAAATGCCCCACCAGGGTGGCCGCCAGCACTGCGGCGGTGGATACGGCGTCGGAAAGACTGTCGGTAGCTGTGGCGCCCATAGCCGCCGAGCGGATCTTTTTGCCCACCGCCCGGTTATAATAGAACATATACAGCTTTACGCCGATGGAAACCGCCAGAATAGCCAGCACCAGAGGGGAGAAGACTACCTCCTCCGGGTGGAGGATCTTATCCAGAGAGGACTTGCCCAGCTCCACGCCCATCAGGAGGATCAGCCCCGACACCACCAGGCCGGATATGTACTCCATGCGCCCGTGTCCGAAGGGATGCTCCGGGTCCGGCTTGCGTCCCGCCAGGCGGAATCCCAGCAGCGTCACCAGCGAGGAGCCTGCGTCGGATAAGTTATTGAAGGCGTCGGCGGTGATGGCGATGGACCCGCTGACAGATCCCGCGAAAAACTTCACCGCAAACAGCAATAGGTTCAGCCCGATGCCCACCGCGCCGCACAGCTGCCCGTAGGCCTGCCGCAGAGCGCTGGGGGACAGGGTGTCCCGCCCCCGGATAAACACCCGGGCCAAAAATTCGATCATAGCTTTTTCTTCCTCTCTCAATTACGGCTTTTCAAAAAAGCCTTGCGAAGATCGCCGCCCGCAGGCGGCAATCTTTTTCGGCAAAAAATTTCGCAGGAATTTTTGCCAGTCTTACACGCCGTGGATGACCAGCTTCATCTGGCAGCACAGCCGGTCCAGGTCCTCGTCCGTGGCGGCGGGCAGGCGGAGCCTCCCCCCGCAGTCTTTGCAGATCAGGTCCACCGCCCCCCGGTGCACGGCGATGGAATACTGCCTGCACCCGCAGGAGCAGCTGATGCCGCCCCGGGCCGCAATATCCTTCAGCTCCGAGAGCACTTCGTACATAATCACGTTGTCCGTGAACGCCTCCGGCTCCTCGCAGCGGTCCTTTTCCGCCCGAAGCTCCAGCTCCTGGGCGGCCTTTTCCACCTCAGCCTGCTCCCCCACATAGCAGCACAGCTGCTTGGTCTTGGGGCAGGCCAGGCCCACGCCCCGGCCCTCCAGAAGGGCCTGGGTGCTCACCTCCGCCTGGTGGGTCTCCCCACACAGGCCGCAGGGCACCCACAGGCGGAAGCGGAGGCCGTCGGTCTCTGCCCGAAGCTCCGATTTTTCGCAGTCACACTCGATCCGCACGGCGGCGGCGCTGAGGGCGAAGCGGGTGCGCTGGGCCAGCACGATCTTTTTGCAGTTGGGGCACAGATAAGCAAAGCTGCGCGTATCTTCCATGGGATAGCTCCCCTTTCAGTCCGTATTTTATCTATTATACCAGCCCGGCGGGGAAAATGCCAGTCCCCGGGGTAAGTTTTCTCGGGTAAAAAACGGAGGAGCGAGGCTCCTCCGTTTTTAGCTTATTATTTCTTGTCCAGCAGGATAAACAGCAGGCTGGACACGCACAGCAGCATGGGATAAAACAGCAGGGGGATGATCTCAAAGGCGCTGATGGAATATCCCAGGGTGGTGCAGGCGGAAATGGCTACCAGCATCTGCGCGCCGTAGGGGATGATGCCCTGAAACACGCAGGAAAAGGTGTCCAGCAGCGAGGCCGACCGCTTGGGGCTGATGCCGTACTCGGTGGCGATCTCCTTGGCGATGGGGCCGGCCATGACGATGGCAACGGTGTTGTTGGCGGTGGAAATATCCATCAGGCCCACCAGAATACCGATGCCCAGCTGACCGCCCCGCTTGCCGTGGAACATTTTGTGAATGGCTGCCAGCAGCGCGTCAAAGCCGCCGTAGGCCCGGATCAAGCCGCACAGGGAGGACACCAGCAGCGTTACCAGAATGGTCTCAAACATGCCGCTGACGCCGGAGCCCATGTTGCCCATCAGCTGCAGAGCCGTTACCTGGCCGGTGGCCAGAGTGATGGCCGCGCCGGCGGCAATGCCCACCAGCAGCACCACGAACACGTTCAGCCCCACGATGCCGCCCACCAGCACCAGCACATAGGGGATGAGCAGCAGCAGATTGTGGTCGCCGGAGGGGGTGTGGGCTACATCCGCCTGGAGGGAGATGACCACGATCAGCGCCAGGGCCGCCAGAGCCGCCGGCAGAGCGATCTTGAAGTTTGCGCGGAACTTATCCTTCATTTGGCAGCCCTGGGTAGAGCAGGCGGCGATGGTGGTGTCGGAAATGAAGGACAGGTTGTCACCGAACATGCTGCCGCCCATGACCGAGGCCACGCACAGCGGCAGGCTGAAGCCGGAGTCCTTGGCTACGGCCACGGCAATAGGCGTAAGCAGTGTGATGGTGCCCACGCTGGTGCCCATAGCCATAGATACAAAGCACGCCACCGCAAACAGCACCGCCACCGCCAGCTTGGCCGGGGCGATGGACAGCAGGAAATAGGCCACGGCCTCGGCGCTGCTGCGCCCGGTGACGCCTACGAATATGCCCGCCACCAGGAAGATGAGGATCATGGTCACGATGTTCTTATCACCGATGCCCTGGCCCATGAGGGCCAGCTTTTCGTCAAAGGAGGTATCCCGATTTTGCAGACATGCCACTAAAATGGCCACCAGAAAGGCCACCACAATGGGGATCTGGTAAAAGCCCATTTCAATTTTCAGCACATATTCCAGCACGATGCCCAGGCCCAGATACAGGACCAGAAACACCGCTATGGGCAGCAGCGCCGCCGCCCGGGGCGTCTTTTTTTCGCTCATTTTTCTTTCTCTCCTCAATGCTCCGAATAACAAATATTCGCTGCACCGATTGCCGGGTGCAGCGAATACAGCATACCATGCCTTGGGAGAAAAAACAACATTTTTCGCTAAATTGGGGCGTTTTTTGAAATAATCGGACATTACGTCCTTAGGGGAGCCGGGAAAACACGTGAATGTGGAAGCCGATGCGGCAATCCAGTTCCTCCCGCTCCTCCAGCCGGCGGATGCCGTCTTGGGGCGTGTTCCAAACGTAGGGCGTCATCTGAAACAGCGCCGAAATGTCCTCCCGGCAGGGCAGATGGATCCGGCCCTCCACCCGGCAAACCTCCCGGCAGGCGAAGCCCGGATAGGGCACCTGCTTTTCCTCATTGGGATAGGGCCGGTCATAGAGCACCTGCTTCATTTCCCACAGGTGCATGGCTGACGGGACCACATAGAGAAGCGCGCCGCCGGGGCGCAGCACCCGGAAAAACTCCTCCGCCGCCATGGGCGAAAAGCAGTTGAGGATCAGGTCCACGCTCTCCGATGCCACCGGCAGGTGATAGGAGGAGGCCACGGCAAATTCAATGTCCCTTTCCCGCTTGGCGGCCCGGCGCAGGATGTACTTGGAGATGTCTGTTCCGGCCATGCGGGGCGTCTTTCCGGCCTTCAGCAGGGCGTGATAGAGGCCGCCGGTGTAGTAGCCCTCGCCGCAGCCGGCGTCCAGCACCGCGGGGCGGCCGCCTGTATACGCGGCAGCCAGGCGGCACAGCTCCTCCCGCAGAGGGGCGTAGTAGCCCTTTTCCAGGAAGGCTGATCGGGCGGCGGCCATGGCCTTGTCGTCCCCGGGGTCCTTGGAGTGCTTCCGATTCACCGGCAGCAGATTGCAGTAGCCCTCCTTGGCCCGGTCAAAGCTGTGGCCGCCGGGGCAGACCCAGCGCCTTTCCTCCCGGGTCAGGGGCTTATCGCACAGGGGACAGGTAAAAAAACTGGTCATAGATCTGCCCTCCGGGACACGGTGACATCGTGGATCCACCGGCGGGTCCGGATGCGGTAGATGCAGACGGGGACCTTTACCACGCACTCGGTCTGCATAGCCAGGGCGATGGGCCAAATACCGGTTTTCAGCACCAGGGCGCACAGGGCCGTCAGGGGCAGGCAGATGACCCACTGGGGCGCCAGGTCCAGAATCGCGCTCCACAGAACGTCGCCCCCGGCCCGCAGAACGCCGGTGATGGCGGAAATGGTGTAGGCGTGGAGGGGAATGGAGGCAAAGCCCGTTACGGCCAGGGCTGCCGCGATGGCGGCGGACTGGTCAAACAGCTTGAACAGCGGGAACACCACCGGCATAAACAGCGTGGGGATCAGGGCCAGGGCGATGACCGCCAGCACGCAGCCGGACACCACGGTGAACCGCAGCAGCGCCCGGCTCAGGTCCATGACCTCGTCGTGGCTCTTTCCCTCGCCTATGGCCTTGCCCAGCAAAACGGCCGTGGCGGCGCCCAAGCCGAAGCAGAACACCAGAAACAGCCGGTTCAGGTTGCCCATAACGGCGTTGGCCGCCAGCATTTCCACGGAGTTTTCCGTGTAGCCCAGGATCACCGTCAGCATACTGTTGCCCAGGCCCCAGCCGGCCTCGTTGAGCACCACCGGGGAGGCATACTTCAAAAACCGGCGCAGCATGTCCCAGCCGGGGCGGAAAAAGGCGCGCCAATCTATGCGGATGCGCTTGTCCCGCAGGGCGTAGATCACACAGATGATGAACTCGCAGATCCGGGCGCAGAGGGTGGCGATGGCCGCACCCTGGATGCCCAGCATGGGAAAGCCCAGCTTGCCGAAGATGAGCAGATAGTTCAGCCCCGTATTGATCAGCGTGGAGGTGCCGAACAGCTTCATGCCGAAGCTGGGATTCTCCGCGCTGCGCTGGGCGCTGGAATATACGGAGGAGAGCATGTTGAATATATAGCAGATGCCGATGATCTTCAGATAGGGCGCGCCCAGAACGGACAGCTGATGATTGTTGGAGAGCAGATCCATCACTTGCACCGGCCAGCAGTAGAATATAGCGGCCAGTATGGACGATACCACCAGGCCCGCCGCGGCGGCTACGCCGATGGAGCGGCTGATGCTCTTCATGTCCTGCTTGCCCCAATACTGGCTCACCAGGATGCCCAGCCCGCTCTGGACGCCGAACACAATGGATATAAGCAGAAACACCGGCACATTGGCGGCCGTCACCGCCGCCATCTCGGTGTTGCCCAGCTGGCTGACCATAAAGGTGTCGATGAGCCCCAGGGAGAAGGTGATGAGGTTTTGCAGCACGATGGGCATACTCAACTTCATAAGCCGCTTATAGAAGCCGGGCTCCCGGCGTATCAAAATAGTCATAAGATCTCCTTGAAAACAGATAATATAAAGCTGTGAGGGCAGCGTTTTTTCACAGCATCCCGCACCGCTGGGCCTGGTGGTCCCGCAGCGCCTCATACAGCGCCTCAATGTCCTCTACCGTGTTCTCCGGCGCGAAGCTGATGCGGATCACGCCCGCCGCCGTGCGCTTGTCCAGCCCCAGGGCCGACACCACATGGCTGCTTTTTCCCTTGTGGCAGGCGGACCCGGCGGAGATGCAGATGCCCCGGCTGCCCAGGTCGTTTACAATATTGCTGCTGGGATACCCCGGCAGCGAAACGGCCAAAATATGCGGCGCCGTGCCGCTGCCCACCGCCACCATTCCGGGAATGGTCAGCAGCTTCTCCCGGCACAGGGCCTTCAGGTCCGCTATATGCCGAATTTTCTCGTCATAATTCTCCAGCCGCAGCTCCACCGCCTTGGCAAAGCCCGCGATCTGGGCCGTGGCCTCGGTGCCGGACCGCAGCCCCATCTCCTGGCCGCCGCCGGGGAGGAGAGGCCGGAAATTCCGCAGCTCCGGGCTGATGTAAAGGGCTCCGATGCCCTTGGGTCCGCCCAGCTTGTGCCCCGACAGGCTCATAAGGTCCACGCCCCAGCCCACCGGGTCGCAGGGAACTTTCAAAAATCCCTGCACCGCGTCACAGTGGAGCAGGGCAGCGCTGCCCGCGTCCCGCAGACCCTGGGCCACCTCCGCCACCGGGAACACGCACCCGGTCTCGTTGTTCACCAGCATCATGCTGATGAGCACCGTGTCCTCCCGCACCGCATCCAGCACCTGGCGGGCCGAGACCATCCCCGTCCGGTCCGGCTTGAGATAGGTCACCTGGCAGCCCTCTGTCTCCAGCCACTTGCAGGTCTCCAGCACGGCGCTGTGCTCCACGGCGGTGGTAATGATGTGCTTGCCTTTGTGCCGCCCGTGCCACACGGCACTGCGGATGGCCCACACGTCGCTCTCCGTGCCGCAGGAGGTGAAGAACAGCCGCTCCTTGGGGCAGCCCAGGGCCCGGGCGATGGTCTCCCGCCCGTGCTCGGCCACGGCCTTGCCGTCCTGGCCGAGTGGATATTGGGAGGACGGGTTGCCGCTGTGGCTGCGCAGGACCTCTGCCATGGCCTCTATAACTTCCTCCGGCACCAGGGTGGTGGCGGCGTTATCCAAATAGTGCAAGAAAAACACCTCATTTCCTCCGCCGGGCACTTGCCAGAGACCGGAAGATAGATTATAATGCAACTATATATTATACCGGATAAATCGACAAAGTGCAAGGAGAAAACCCCATGCGAATCGCCCTCTATACCCTTGGCTGCAAGGTCAACCAATACGAGACCCAGGCCATGGAGCAGGAGCTGACGGCCCGGGGCCATGAGCTGGTGGATTTTGAGCAGGCGGCGGACGCCTATATCATCAACACCTGCTCTGTCACCGCTGTCAGCGATAAAAAGTCCCGGCAGATGATCCGCCGGGCGAAAAAAAGAAATCCCGATGCCATCGTGGCCGCCTGCGGCTGCTATGTCCAGACCCATACCGACGAGGCCAAGGCCCTGGGCATCGACCTCATCGGCGGCACCGGCCAGCGCATGGAATTCCTGCACCAGCTTCTCACAGCGGCGGAGGAAAAGCAGACCCGGGTCCTGGTGGACGACGCCCTCCACCGCCACGACTTTGAAATTCTCCCCGCCGGGGGCCAGCAAAGCCGCACCCGCGCCCTGCTGAAGGTGGAGGACGGCTGCCGCAATTTCTGCACCTACTGCATCATCCCCTTCGCCCGGGGCCCGGTCCGCTCTCTGCCCCTGGACGAGGCCGCCCGCCAGACAGAGCAGCTTGCCGCCCAGGGCTATCGGGAGGTGGTGCTCACGGGCATCGAGATCTCCTCCTGGGGCCAGGACCTGCCCGGCGATAAGAGCCTCATCGACCTCCTGGAGGCGGTCTCCGTCGCCGCCGGAGAAATGCGCGTCCGCCTGGGGAGCCTGGAGCCCAGGACTATCACTGAGGACTTCTGCCGCCGGGCATCGGCGCTCCCCAATCTCTGCCCCCATTTCCATCTGTCGCTGCAGTCCGGGTGCGATACCACCCTGCGCCGGATGAATCGCCGGTACGACACCGCCCGGTTTACCGAGTCTGCGCTTTTGCTGCACCAGTTCTTCCCTGGCTGCGCTATTACAACGGACCTGATCGTGGGATTTCCCGGGGAAACGGAGGAGGAATTTTCCGCTACGCTGGATTTCATCCGCTGCTGCGGCTTCGCCCAGATCCATGTTTTCCCCTATTCCATCCGCCCCGGCACCCGGGCCGCCGCCATGGAGCAGGTACCCAAGAGCGTAAAGGAGGAGCGGGCCGCCCGTGCAGGCGAAGTCGCCGCCGCCCTCCACGAAAAATACCTGCAAAGCTGCGTGGGCAAGACCTTTCCCGTGCTCTTCGAGCAGCCGGGCGCGCCGGGCTTTTACACCGGCCACGCCCCCAATTATATGGAGGTCTCCGCCCCCGGCGAAAACCTCCACAACTGCCTGCGCCCCGTGCGCATCACCGGCGTGGAGGGCAGCGTTCTGAAAGGAGAGATCGAGCCGTGAGCCACTTTTTTGCCTATATCAACCGCATGCGCTTTATAAGCCGCTGGGCCCTCATGCGCAACAGCTACACCGAGAATATCCAGGAGCACAGCCACCAGGTGGCGGTGCTGGCCCACGCCCTGGCCGTCATCCGAAACCGCTGCTTCGGCGGCTGCGTGGATGAGGGCGCCGTGGCGGTAGCGGCTCTGTATCACGATGCCCCGGAGATCCTCACCGGCGACCTGCCCACACCGATTAAATACTATAATCCCCAGATTCGGGACTCTTACAAGCAGGTGGAGCGGGTGGCCGAGGACAAGCTCCTGGCGATGCTCCCCCGGGAGCTGCGGGGAGACTATGAGGAGGTCCTGCGCCCCTCGGACGAGCAGGTGCAGGAGCTGGTAAAGGCGGCGGACAAGCTCTCCGCTCACATCAAGTGCCTGGAGGAGCTGAAGGCTGGCAACGGCGAGTTCCGGGCGGCGGCGGAGCAGACCCGGGCGGCCCTGGACAAAATGGACCTGCCGGAGCTGCAGTATTTCTGTGAAAATTTTCTGGGCAGCTTTGCCCTGACTTTGGATGAAATGGAGTGACATACTATGAAAGCGATCGTAACCGTAGTAGGAAAAGACCAGGTGGGCATCATCGCTGGCGTCTGCAACCGCCTGGCCGGGCACAATATCAACGTTCTGGACATCAGCCAGACCGTCATGCAGGGGTATTTCACCATGATGATGGTGGTGGACCTGTCCCAGTGCGACGCGCCCTTTGACCAGCTGAGCCGGAGCCTGAAGGACTACGGCGAGGGTAGGGGCCTGTCCATTCGCGTCCAGCGGGAGGACATTTTTGACGCCATGCACAAGCTGTAAGAGGTGTAACTATGCTGAGCCTGAATAATATTTTCGACACCATCAACATGATCGACAAGCAGCACCTGGACATCCGCACCATCACCATGGGCATCTCCCTGCTGGACTGCGTCAGCGAGGACCCCAAGCGCTGCTGCGATAAAATCTACGATAAAATTACCAAATACGCCGAAAACCTAGTGAAGACCGGGGAGGATATCGAGAGCGAGTTCGGCATCCCCATCGTCAATAAGCGCATTTCCGTGACCCCCATGGCCCTGGTTGCCGGAGCCTGCGACACCGAGGACCTGGTACCCTTTGCCCTGACCATGGACCGGGCGGCCAAGGCCTGCGGCGTGAACTTCATCGGCGGTTTTTCCGCCCTGGTGCAAAAGGGCTTTGCCCGGGGTGATGAGCTGCTGCTGCGGGCCATTCCCCAGGCCCTGGCCGAGACGGATTTCGTCTGCTCCAGCGTGAATGTAGGCTCTACCAAGGCGGGCATCAACATGGATGCCGTGGCCCGTATGGGCCGCATCATCAAGGAGACGGCCCACCTGACAAGGGAGCAGGAGGGCCTGGGCTGCGCCAAGCTGGTGGTGTTCTGCAACGCCGTGGAGGATAACCCCTTCATGGCCGGTGCTTTTCACGGCGTAGGCGAGGCGGACAGCGTCATCAACGTGGGTGTCAGCGGCCCGGGCGTGGTGTACCACGCCCTG
Organism: uncultured Oscillospiraceae bacterium; assembly: GCA_934566025.1. Lineage (GTDB taxonomy): Bacteria > Bacillota > Clostridia > Oscillospirales > Oscillospiraceae > Vescimonas. The sequence goes on from CAKTIW010000009.1 coordinate 22,155, forward strand.
CAGAGCGTCAAGGGCGCGCCCTTTGACGTGGTGGCCGAGACGGTGAAAAAGACCGCCTTCCAAATTACCCGCATGGGCCAAATGGTGGCCTCCGAGGCCTCCCAGCGGCTGGGTACGCCCTTCGGCATCGTGGACCTGTCTCTGGCCCCCACCCCGGCGGTGGGCGACAGCGTGGCCCGGATTTTGGAGGAGATGGGCCTGGAGACCTGCGGCACCCACGGTACCACGGCGGCCCTGGCCCTGCTGAACGACGCGGTGAAAAAGGGCGGCGTCATGGCCTCCTCCCATGTGGGCGGCCTGTCCGGTGCGTTCATCCCCGTGTCCGAGGACGAGGGCATGATCGCCGCGGCCCTCAGCGGCACCCTGACCCTGGATAAGCTGGAGGCCATGACCTGCGTGTGCTCCGTGGGCCTGGACATGATCGCCGTCCCCGGAGAGACCACCGCTGAGACCATCTCCGCCATCATCGCCGACGAGGCCGCGGTGGGCATGGTCAACAGCAAGACCACCGCCGTGCGCATCATCCCCGTGGAGGGCAAGTCCGTGGGCGATATGATCGAGATGGGCGGCCTGCTGGGCTCGGCCCCGGTGATGCCGGTGCACGGGGCCTCCTCCGCTGCGTTCATCGCCCGTGGCGGCCGCATCCCCGCCCCGCTGCAGAGCCTGAAAAACTGATAGATTTCATGCGGATTTAACGTTTCCTTGATGGAACGGCAGCTTCTGCCGTGGTATACTGTGCTTGAAGAGGAGAAAGGAGGGTGCCCTATGCCTGATGCATCCTATAAAATCGATTTCAACGAGAAAAAGGGCTTTATCTGCGATATGGACGGCGTGATCTATCACGGAAACCGTATCCTGCCCGGTGTAGCGGAGTTTATCCAGTGGCTCCACGATGAGGACAAGGAGTACCTGTTCCTCACCAACAACAGCGGCTATACTCCCCGGGAGCTGAATCAGAAGCTGGCCCGCATGGGACTGGATGTGCCGGAGGAGCATTTCTACACCAGCGCCCTGGCCACGGCGGCGTTTCTCAAGGAACAGGCTCCGGGCTGCTCCGTGTTCGCCATCGGTGAGGCGGGCCTGCTCAACGCCCTGTATGACGCGGGCATCACCATGAATGATGTGAACCCCGACTATGTAGTGGTAGGGGAGGGCCGTACCTACTCCCTGGACACCCTCACCAAGGCCACCAACCTGGTCATGGCCGGGGCCAAGCTCATCGGCGCCAATTCCGATGTATCCGGCCCCATTGAAAACGGCATCGCCCCCGCCTGCCGGGCCCTCATCGCTCCCATCGAGATGGCTACCGGCAAGCAGGCCTACTTCTGCGGCAAGCCCAATCCCCTGATGATGCGCACGGGCCTGCGGATGCTCCACTGCCATTCCGCCGAGGCGGTGATGGTGGGCGACCGGATGGATACCGACGTCATTTCCGGCCTGGAGAGCGGCATGTCCACAGTGCTGGTCCTATCCGGTGTCTCCACCCCGGAGACCCTCCAGACCTACGCCTACCGCCCCAGCGTCGTTCTGGACGGCGTGGGCGATATTCCCCTCATGGCCAAAGCCGCCAAAAAATAAGAATCCCCCCGGCGGGCCGACCACCATCGGCCCGCCCTACCAGCTCCTTGCTGCAATTCCGTAGGGGCGACCCTTGCGGTCGCCCGCAATCTGGGAGGTGACGGGGCGTCGGGGACGCCGCCCCCTACGAAATTCTATCGGTAAACGGTGTGTAGGGGTCGGCCTCCCGGACGACCCGCCTGGCCTTGCACCGCACCCCTTGCAAAAACCATGTCATTGCGAGGGTGCGCCGCGCCCGTGGCAATCCGCATCCCCGCCGCCCCTCCGCATCCCAATACACAAAAAGACATCCGGCAAGGGCCGGATGTCTTTTGTTATAAACTGCAAATTTTCAATTTCTCAAAGCTCAAACCTTCAGCTTCTTCGTCTGCCCCTCCTTCAGCATGGTGATCACCATGCCCGACAGGGCGAACAGGGCCAGCACGTTGGGCAGGACCATCAGGTTGTTGAACATGTCCGTCAGCTCCCATACAAAGTCGTTGCTGGTCAGGGTGCCCAGGAAGATGAACACCAGGGCAATGATGGTGTAAATGGTATTGCACAGCTTGGGATTCTTGCGGCCAAAGAGATAGTTGGCGTTGATCTTGCCGAACAGGTTCCAGCTGAGCACCGTGGAGAAGGCGAAGAAGAACAGGCAGATAGCCACAAAGATGGCGCCGAACTTCTCACCGAATACCGTGCCGAAGGCGGTCTGGGCCAGGTTGGCCTTGTTGATGCCGTCGGGGATCTGGCCGGACGCAAGGATGCCGCCCTTGGTATACATAGCGCAGATGATGACCAGAGCATTGAGCGTCAGCACCACGAAGGTGTCGATGAACACGCCGATCATGGCCACCACACCCTGGTCATGGGGATGGGCCACATTGGCCTGGGCGTGGGCGTGGGGGGTGGAGCCCATACCGGCCTCATTGGAGAACAGGCCGCGCTTGGCGCCCTGGCTGATGGCGGTCTTCAGAGCATAGCCGATGCCGCCGCCGATGATGGCTTCCGGGTGGAAGGCATACTTGAAGATCAGGCCGAAGGTGGCGGGGACATGCTTGATGTCAATGATCAGGATCGCAAGACCGCCCAGCAGGAAGATGGCGGCCATAACAGGCACTACCTTCTCCGTAACGGCAGCCAGACGCTGCACGCCGCCCAGGAAGATCACGCCGCAGATGATGACCAGCACGATGCCCATGACCCAGGAGGGGATGCCGAAGGCCGTCTGGAAGGTGGAGCCGATGGAGTTGGACTGCACCATGCAGCCCATGAAGCCCAGGGCCAGGATGATGGCCACGGCAAAGAAACCTGCCAGGAACTTGCCGAATCCGCCCTTAAAGGCGGTGGTGATGTAGTACACGGGGCCGCCGTGAACGGTGCCGTCCGCATCCACCCGGCGGGTCTTCTGGGCCAGTGTCGCCTCGGCATAGATGGTGGCCATGCCGAAGAAGGCGATGATCCACATCCAGAAGATGGCGCCGGGGCCGCCGGTGAGGATGGCGCCGGAGGCGCCCACGATGTTGCCGGTGCCCACCTGGGCGGCGATGGCAGTGGCCAGAGCCTGGAAGGAGGTCATGCCGCTTTCCTGGGCACCGCCGTGAAGCTTCAGATTGCCGAACACCTTGCGCATACCCTCGCCAAAGCAGCGCACCTGCACAAAGCGGGTCTTGATGCTGTACCACAGGCCCACGCCGATGAGTAGCGCCACCAGCATGTAGTTGGAAAGGTACTCATTGACCTTACACACAATGGGATACAATACTTCTTCGATCATTTTCTTTTTCTCCTTTAAAAAAATAAAGAGCCGCTCAGCAGCGACTCCGAAGAAGGCAGAGGAAATGGCAAAAAAGCACTTCCGTCTCTGTCCTTTTGCCTGAGAGATTCGGCCCTGACGGACCTTACACCTTCGGCACCCAACTCAATGGGATTCTCCAGAGTCCCCTCCCCGTTCAGTCTCCCAAAAGATCCTTAACGGTTCACAGGGCCATATAAAAGATGAAGTTAGTATAACACGGGTAAAAGCGAAATGCAACCCCAAATTTAACACTTTGTTCAAAAACCGCAAAAAAGGACTGCTGCCTGGTGACAGCAGTCCTTCCGTGGACTACACAGCCGGGGGAAGACCCGCCGCGGCGGATCAGGTAAAGTCGGGGTATCCGTCCTTCAGACTCTCGTCATAAATGGCCCGCTCACCGCCGATGAACTTGGGCCGCACCCGGGCCGCCAACAAAATGGCGCTGCCGATATGATTCTGGTCCAGCCGCACGGGAACAGCCACCTTCTTCAGGTGCATGCCGATGAGGGTGCCGCCGATGTCCAGGCCGGCGTCGGCCTGAATCTCTTCCAAAGCCACCGGCTGACGGAAGCTGTTGTAAGCGGCGGTGGCAAAGGAGCTGCCCGCCTTGGGCTGGGGCTTCACATTCACGATCTCCGCGCCCCGCACCGCCTCGTATTCCACGATCAGCGCCCGGTTCAAATGCTCGCAGCACTGGGCTGCGATATAAATACCCTGGGGGGCGAACACGCCGTTAAGCCCGTTGAAAATGGCCTGGGCGATCTCCGGAGTAGACCAGCTGCCAACACGCCGGCCTACCACCTCGCTGGTGCTGCAGCCTACCACAACGATCTGCCCCGCGCGCAAATGCGCCTGGTCAATAAGCTGCTGGGCCGCCTTGGCCGCTTCGCCCTGCACCTGCCAGAACAGATCCTTTTGTTCCAAATCATGTACGATACCCGCCATGTTCCGTCATCCTTTCATGCATAAGAACTGTTTGTTCTCAGTTTATCACTGCAGGTTCAGTTTGTCCAGTGCCTTGCTGCGCTTGAGCAGGAAGAAAAGAGCCAGACCGATGACCAGGCCCGCGGCGGCCTGCACCAGGTTGCCGGGGATGCTGGCGGCGGCGCCGATACCCTTGCCCAGCAGCAGAGCGGCATAACCGAAGTAGCCCAGGACCATGATGACCTCGGCCACCACACCGCTGACCACATAGCCGCCGGCCTTGCGGCCCGTAGCCTTAGCCAGCAGGGCGGCGGCGATAGCCATGCAGCCCTTGATGACGAAGGTGCCGGGGGCGTAGTGGGCATAGCCGTTGAGCAGGTCGGTGAGCATGGAGCCGATACCTGCGGCGGCGCCGCCCCACCAGGGACCCAGCATCCAGCCGGACAGAAGCACGCAGCAGTCACCCAGGTTCACATAGCCCTGCATAGGGGAGGGGATCTGGATCACCATGGTGGCAACATAGGTCAGTGCGGCCATCAGAGCCGCAAATACGAGTTTGCGAATACGCATATCTTTCATAGAAATTCACCTCTTGCTTTTTGTTGCTGACTGTATTATAGTGTAAATTGGATATATTAAAATAACCATAATGATATTCTTTGATAATACCAGTTGGAGGGGCTATGCTGACCTACACACTTGAAAAAAAGGAAAAAGAGAGCCTCTATGAGCAGCTGTACCGCCATATCCGGGAGGATATTCTCTCTGGGCGGCTGCCGGCGGGGGAGCGCCTGCCCTCCAAAAGGACCCTGGCTCAGCACCTGGAGGTCAGCATCATCACGGTGAAAAACGCCTATGAGCAGCTGCAGGCGGAGGGATATATCCAGGCCCGGCAGCGCAGCGGCTATTTTGTCTGCCGGGTGGAGCGGCCGCCCCAGGTGCATCGGGCTGCCCCGGCGGACTGCGCGGAGCCTGCCCGCCGGGAGCAGAGCTGGTTTCTGGATTTTGCCTCCGGGGCCATGGACCCGGCGTATTTTCCCTTTACCGTGTGGGCCAGGCTCATGCGCCAGACCATTCTGGAGCAGGACAAGGATCTGCTGCGCGCCGCCCCCTATAACGGCGCGGCGGAGCTGCGGGCGGCCATTGCCGGGTATCTGCGGCAGTTCCGGGGCATGCAGGTGGACCCGGAGCAGATCATCGTAGGCGCCGGGACGGAGCTGCTGTATAATTTGCTGATCCAGCTTCTGGGTCGGGACAAGTGCTATGCCGTAGAGGAGCCCGGTTACAGTAAGATCACCGCCATCTACGAGAGTAACCAGGTCCGCATTCAGCGCATCGGCATCGACAATGCGGGTCTGTCCGTTCCGGAGCTGCGCCGGGGCGATGCCCAGGTGGTCCATATTTCCCCCACCCACCACTATCCCACCGGCGCCGTTATGCCCATCGGTCGCCGCCGGGAGCTGCTGCGCTGGGCGGCGGAACAGCCGGAGCGTTTTATTTTGGAGGATGACTACGACAGCGAGTTCCGCTTCGTGGGCCGGCCCATCCCCACCTTGTATTCTACGGACGAAAACCAGTGCGTGGTGTACCTGAACACCTTTTCAAAAACCATTGCCCCGTCCATCCGTATCAGCTACATGATCCTGCCGCCCCGGCTGCTGGAGCGGTACCGGCGCAACCTGGGCTTCTATTCCTGCACCGTCTCGGGCTTCGAGCAGTATACCCTGGCGAAATTCATGGAGCACGGGCATTTTGAGCGGCACCTGGGCCGCATGCGCACCCGCTACCGGCAGAAGCGGGACCAGGTGATGGCGGATTTTCTCCAGGGTCCCCTGAAGGGCCGGGTGGAGATCACCGGCCAGGACGCGGGGCTGCATTTTCTGGCCCGTCTGGATACCAAGCTGCCGGACCGGGTCCTGCGTCGCCGGGCCGAGGCGGCGGGGCTGCGCCTGGCTATGCTGTCGGATTATTACCACGAGGCCAGGTCCGCCCGGCAGCACACCCTGGTGGTGAACTATTCGGGGCTGGACCTGCAGCGGCTGCCCCAGGCCCTGGAGCGGCTGGCTGAAATTATAAAGGAGGAAGAACCGTGTACGACGAACTGACAAAAAGCGACCTGAAAAAGATGCAGGAGGAGATCGACTACCGAACCCGCCAGCTGCGCCCCAAGCTCATTGAGGATGTGCAGAGCGCCCGGGCCTTTGGCGATCTCAGTGAAAACTTTGAATATAAGTGCGCCAAGCAGGAGAAAAACCGCAACGACAGCCGCATCCGCTATCTCCAGCGGATGATCAAGACCGCCAAGGTCATCGAGGATAAGTCCGATGGGACCACGGCGGGGCTGTACGACACGGTGGAGATATTTATGGAGAACACCGGCAAGGCCCGCCGCATCACCCTGGTCACCACCCTGCGCCAGGACGCCCTCAAGGGGCTCATCAGCAAGGAGTCCCCGGTAGGCCGGGCCGTCCTGGGCCACAAGGCCGGGGACCGGGTCCAGGTGCAGATGGAAAACGGCAGCACCTACTGGCTGCAAATTCAGAGCGTGGAAAAGGGGACGGACGACGGCTCCATTCCCGTCGGCAGCTTTTAATAGGAGGAACATACTATGGAAAAACCTTGGGCCATCGTCTCCGGCGGGCAGTTCTCACCTCTGACGGACATTGAAAAATGCGGCTATATCATCGCCTGCGACAAGGGCTATGCCTATGTGCGCCAGGCCGGCCTTGTGCCGGATCTGCTGGTGGGGGACTTTGACTCCTATACCGGCCCGCTGCCGGAGGGGGTGCCCCGGCTGGACCTGCCGGTGGAAAAGGACGACACCGACACCATGGCCGCCATCCGCCACGCTGCCTCGGAGGGGTGCCGGGAGCTTTGGCTCTACTGCGCCCTGGGCGGGCGGCTGGACCATCTGCTGGGAAACCTCCAGGCGGCGGCTTTTGCCGTAAAGCACGGCATGCGGGTGCGCGTTATCGACCAGGAAAACGAGATCACGGTCTTTACCGCCGGCACCGTCACGGTGCCGCCCCGGGAGGGCTGGTCGCTGTCCGTGCTGGCTCTCACCGACCGGTGCACCGGCGTCAGCATCCATGGCACCAAGTATGAGCTGGACGGCGTCACCCTGGAAAACACCTTTCCTATCGGCATCAGCAACCAGTGGCAGGGGGAGGCCAGGATCAGCGTGGAAACGGGGATCTTGGCGGTTTTGGAGTCGAGGATGTAAAAGGATATAGAGCACATTGTACGGCGGGGCGAGGCCCCGCCTTTTTTAGTGGAAAGATGGTGTGTAGGGGCCGATGCCAACATTGCACCGCACGGTAGATACAGAGGTTTTCCCTGTTAGGACAGGCAGCATAAGCGCGGAGCGCGTCGCGGTGGATAGACGCAGAGACAGTGCGAAAGCACAGAGTGGGTTTGCAGTGAGTTATTCGCGGGGGCGAAAGGTCCCAATATATTCCGCACCTTGCCCGCGCAAGGAATCCAAAACCATTGGTTTTGGCGGCGTTCTTTGGGTACCTTCTGTCGCTGGTGACAGAAAGTACCCCGCCGGAGGCATTTGTGTAACAAGAGGTGCGGTGGGGGACGACCCTTCCGGTGCTTCGCGCCACCTCCCCTTACGCAGGGGAGGCTTTGGGGTTACGGATTGCCACGGCCAGTGTGCGCACTGGCTTCGCAATGACATGGCTTTTTACATGGAGCGGTGGTTATCGGACGGCGGGGTGTGGTCACCCCGCCCTGCATTTGTATTTTTATTTCATTTTCCATTTTCATATTTTGGGGAAAAGGCGGCACAATAGGGGTATATTTTTATGAGGAGATGAAATTATGACCTCAAAACGACTGGGGCGGCAGACGGTGCGGCTTTCGGAGCCGGTGAGTGTGCTTTCTTATGCCAACATCGGCGGCAAGCAGGAGGCCCGAGGCCCCCTGGCCGGGTATTTCGACGAGCTGAACGCCGACGCTTACTTCGGCCAGAAGAGCTGGGAGCAGGGAGAGTCCGCCATGCAGCGCTTCACCCTGCGCCGGGCTATGGAAAAGGGCGGCATCACCGCCGACGATGTGGACTATGTCCTGGCCGGGGACCTGCTGAACCAGTGCATCGGCACCTCCTTCGGCCTCCGGGACTTCAAAATTCCTTTCTATGGCCTCTACGGCGCCTGCTCCACCATGGGCGAGAGCCTGTCCCTGGGGGCAATGCTCATCGACGGAGGCTTTGCCTCCATCGTGGCCGCCATGACTAGCTCCCATTTCTGCACCGCCGAGCGCCAGTACCGTATGCCCGTGCTCTACGGTAACCAGCGCACCCCCACCGCCCAATGGACGGCCACGGCCTCCGGCTGCTGCCTCCTCTCCCGCCAGGGGGACGGCCCCTATATCACCCATGTCACCTGCGGGCGCATCATCGACCTGGGCATCAAGGATGTGAACAACATGGGTGCGGCCATGGCCCCGGCGGCCTACGATACCCTCTCGGCCCTGCTGCGGGAGACCCACACCGTCCCCGGGGACTACGACCTCATCGTCACCGGCGACCTGGGGGAGCTGGGACACGACATCGTGTGCGACTTTTTCCGGGAGGACGGCGTGGACCTGGGGGACCGCTACACCGACTGCGGCCTGCTGCTCTACGACCGGGAGGGGCAGGATATGCACGCCGGGGCCTCCGGCTGCGGGTGCTCGGCGGCGGTGCTCAACGGGTATATCCTGGGCGGCCTCCGGGCCGGGCGGTGGAAAAAGGTCCTCTTTGCCCCCACCGGGGCCCTGCTCTCGCCTACCTCGTCTTTCCAGGGGGAGAGCATCCCCGGTATATGCCACGCGGTGGTCATTTCAGCGGAAAAGGAGAATTGATATGCAGTATCTTCAGGCTTTTCTGTGCGGCGGCGTCCTCTGTGCCGTCGGCCAGCTTCTCATCGACAAGACCCAGCTGACCCCTGCCCGGATCCTCACGGGCTATGTGGTGGCCGGGGTGCTGTTCCAGGCCGTGGGAGTCTATCAATATGTGGTGGACTGGGGCGCTGCCGGGGCTACAGTTCCCCTGACGGGCTTTGGCTATTCCCTGGCCAAGGGCGTGGAAAAGGCCGTGGCGGAGCGGGGCCTTCTGGGCGCCCTCACCGGTGGCCTCACCGCCACCTCCGGGGGCATCGCGGCGGCGGTGGTTTTCGGCGTGCTTATGGCAATTTTGTTCAAACCGAAAGAAAAACGTTGACAAATACCCCTTGGGGGTATATAATGACCGCTGTAATAAAAAAATACCCCCAGGAGGTATATGAAAATGGAATGTTGCTGCTGCCATCAGAAAACCAAGCACCGCTCCCCGGAGGAGCAGAAGAGCCTTGTAAACCGCCTCAGCCGTATCGAGGGCCAGGTCCGGGGCCTGCGGGACATGCTACAAAAGGACGCCTACTGCACGGATATTCTGGTGCAGGTCTCGGCGGTGAATGCGGCGCTGAATAGCTTCAGCAAGGAGCTGCTGGCTACCCACATCCGCACCTGCGTGGCCGACGGCATCCGCCGGGGGGACGACGAGGTCATCGACGAACTGGTGACCACGCTGCAAAAGCTCATGAAGTAAAGGAGGGTGCGTTTTATGACGAAACAATTTGCCGTCACGGGCATGACCTGCGCCGCCTGCTCGGCCCATGTGGAGCGGGCGGTGTCGCAGCTGCCGGGGGTGCAGTCGGCGGCGGTGAACCTGATGCTGGGGCGGCTGAACGCCAGCTACGATGAGAGCCGGGTGTCTGCCCAGCAGATCATCGACGCGGTGATCCGGGCCGGGTACGGCGCCCGGGAGGCGGACGCAAACGACCTGGCCCCGGACAAGCAGCAGGATGAGGTGGTCCGGCGGATGGGGCGGCGGCTTTTGTGGTCCGCCGTGTGCCTGGTGCCACTGTTTTACATCAGCATGGGGCATATGATGGGCCTGCCGGTACCGGGTATCTTCCACGAAAACCACCTGGCCATGGCCATAACGGAGCTTATACTGCTGCTGCCCATCCTTATTTTAAACCGGGCCTACTTCACCGTGGGCTTTTCCTGGCTTTTCCAGGGCAGCCCCAACATGGACTCGCTGGTGGCCCTGGGCGCGGCGGCGGGCCTGGTATACTCGCTCATTGAGATGGGCCTGCTCATCGCGGGACGAATTGAGGGGATGCCGGACCTGTATTTCGAGTCGGCGGGCATGATCCTCACCCTGGTCACCGTGGGCAAGTACCTGGAGCAGCGCTCCCGGAAAAAGACCACCGGGGCCATTTCCGCCCTGCTGCGTTTGGCACCGGACAGCGCTGTGGTCCGCCGGGACGGCCGGGAGCTTACGGTCCCGGCGGAGGAGATCGTAGCCGGGGACACTGTCATCGTCCGCCAGGGGGGCAAGATCCCCGTGGACGGTGTGGTGACCGCCGGCACAGCCTCCGTAGATGAATCCGCCCTCACCGGGGAGAGCCTGCCGGTGGAGAAAGGGGAGGGGGCCGCCGTGTCCTCGGCCACGGTGGTGCTCTCGGGCTATTTGGAGCTGGAGGCCCGGCGGGTGGGCAGCGACACCACCCTTTCCCAAATCGTCCGCCTTATGGAGGAGGCCGCCTCCTCCAAGGCGCCTATCTCCCGGCTGGCGGACCGCATCAGCGCGGTGTTCGTGCCGGTGGTCATCGGCATCGCTTTGGTTTCGGCGCTGCTGTGGCACTTCGCGGGCGGCCAGGGCATCCGCTTCTGCCTGTCCATCGGCATCGCGGTGCTGGTGATCTCCTGTCCCTGCGCTTTGGGCCTGGCAACCCCCGTTGCCATTATGGTTGGCACGGGCAAGGCCGCCCAGAGCGGCATCCTCATTAAGTCTGCCGAGAGCCTGGAGCTTTTGGGCAAGGCCCAGACGGTGGTGCTGGACAAGACCGGCACCGTCACCGAGGGCAAGCCCCGGGTCACGGATATTGTGTGTGCCGGGACCACGGAAACGGAGCTTTTGCAGGTGGCAGCCTCGGTGGAAAAGCCCTCGGAGCATCCCTTGTCGGTAGCCATCGGCCAGGCGGCCCAGGAGCGGGAACTGGTGCTCTCTCCGGTGACGGACTTCACCTCCGTCCCCGGCGGCGGTGTCCACGCAGTGCTGGACGGCGCTACGATCCACGCCGGCAACCTGGACTACATGACCCGCTGTGGGGTGGACACCCAGGCGGTCTCCGATACCGCCCAGGCCCTGGCGGAGCAGGGGAAAACAGCCCTGTATTTTGCCCGGGAGAATCATTTGCTGGGGCTCATTGCCGTGGCGGATGTGGTGAAGCCTGACAGCGCCGCCGCCATTAAGACGCTCCAGGCGGCGGGCCGGGAGGTGGTGCTGCTGACCGGCGATAATGAGACCACCGCCCAGGCCATCGCCCGGCAGGTGGGCGTGGAGCGGGTCCTGGCCCAGGTGCTGCCCACGGATAAGGCCGCCTGCGTGGAAAAACTCCAGAAGGAAGGCCGCTGCACCGTCATGGTGGGCGACGGCATCAACGACGCCCCGGCCCTGGCCCGGGCGGATGTGGGTCTGGCCATCGGCGCGGGCACGGATATTGCCATTGAGTCGGCGGATGTGGTACTTATGCGCAGTTCCCTGTGGGACATCGTCACCGCTACGGAGCTGTCCCGGTCCGTTATCCGCAACATCCGGCAGAATTTGTTCTGGGCCTTTATCTATAACGCCATCGGTATCCCCGTGGCCGCAGGCGTTCTGTACCCGGCCCTGGGCATTACCCTGAACCCCATGATCGCCGCCGCCGCCATGAGCCTCAGCTCCGTGTGCGTGGTGACCAATGCCCTGCGGTTGCGTCTGTGGAAGGGGCCGACCTGCCCTGTAACGCAGGAGAAAACCACCAAAGAAAATCAAACAATGAATCAGGAGGAAACCGATATGAAGAGAATTTTGACCGTGGAGGGCATGATGTGTACCCACTGTTCCGGACGGGTGGAGAGCGCCCTGAACGCCCTGCCCGGTGTCACCGCCCATGTGGATCTGGAGAAGAAGACCGCTGCCGTCACAGCGGGGGCGGAGGTCTCCGACGATATGCTCCGCAAAGCCGTAGCGGACGCGGGCTATAAGGTAACAGAGATCCGCTAAGGCCCCGTAAAACCAGAAAAAAGCCGCCCCGGCACGTTTCTTTTAAGGAAATGTGCCGGGGCGGCTCTGTATTTGCCAGTGTCCCGGGGGAAAATCAGCTGACCTTTTCGATATAGCCGCTGATGGGCTGGGCGTACATGTTGTCGTCGGTGACGGGCTCATAGCGCTTGCCATCGTAGACATCGGTGAAGCCGTTGGTGGCCTTGTAAATTTCGCCGGTCTCGGTGTCGTAGACCCGCTCGTAGCCCAGGGTGGCGTCGCTCTGCTTCTGGCTCATAATGTCCTGGCTCTTATTGCGGCTCTCCCAGGAGGCCATGAAGCCGTCCATGGTGGCATTGAAATTCTGGCTGATCTGGTTGGCCAGGGCCACCTTTTCGTTGCTGGCCTGGTTGGTGGCGGAGACGAAAGTGTCGGAATATTGCAGGGTCTTCATGCAGTCGGCCAGGACGCTCTCCCACTCGATGAAGCTGTCCTTAGCGGCGGTGATGGCCATAATGTTATAGGCCATGTAATAGCCGCCGTCAACGGTCTGGAGCTGGTAGCCGATAAGGTTGCCGCCGGAGATGGGGATGCTGCCGAAGTCCACCACGCTGGCGGCGAACAGACCCTCGCCCTCTTTGCCATTCTCGGTGAAGGTGGCCCGCAGCTGCTCATCGCCCAGGGCGGAAGCCTTCATGGGGCTGGTGGAGGGGTAGCGGTCGGTGACGGTGAAATTGTTGAACTGGGGGAACACATAGCCCGCGTAGTCCGGCTCCACCTGGGAGACGAAGGAGGCATACTGGGGGAAGATCTGGAAAAAGCCCTCGGTGGACGGGTTTTCCAGCACCGGCGCCTGGGCAAAGAGGATCATCTGGGTGCTGCCCATGTTATATAGCTGCCGGTAGGCGTCCTTCCCGGCCTGGCTGTGGAGCAGGACATCCGCCTTCAGCAGCACAAACATCTGGTTCAGGGGCTCATTGGGGTCGTAGATGCGGATGCTGTGGTAGATGTTGGTGCCGCCGGCGGTGACGGTCCAGCCCTTGGGGATGGTGATGCTGAAGTCGGCGGACTCGTATTTCTCCGTCTCCACGGACTTAGCCGCCGTGGGGGTGATGGTCACTTTATCGCCCCCGCAGGCCGTCAGAGACAGAATGAGGAGCAGGGTCAGCAGCAGGGATAGAGCTTTTTTCATGTTCGTTTTCCTCCTTTTTTTGCATTACCAGGTGGTGTCGAAGCTGATGGGACTGTAGCGGTCGTAGTCGCCGTAGCCCTCGGTGATGACGTCCTGAATGGGCAGGACGGTGTAGTCGTCGGTGATGACGAAGCCCGCGGAGATGCAGCGGACGTCGCTGTAAAAGTCCGTGAGCAGGGTGATCTTGCGCAGGGCTATGGGGCAGTTGGGGTGGGTGGCCGAGGGGAAGTAGGGGGACACGGAGCCGTCCGGAGCCAGCTGGGCGGCGGCATCGGAATTGTCCAGGGGGGCGGAGTCGTAATACAGCTCGTAAAAGGCCCGGTCGGTCATGAGAATATTGCAGTTAAAAAGGCGAATGGGGGTCTCGCCGCCGATGGCGGACAGGTCCAGGTCAAAGGCGATGTACTTCCGCCAGCCCATACTGCGATACCAGTTCCACCCGGTGGTGTCCGGATCCAGGTACTGGGCGGGGAAAAGCAGACTGACCTTCCCATCCAGAAAAACGACGGTGGGGCCGCCGTTGTTATACACCTTGTCGGCATTTAGAAACTGGCTGGTGCAGTCCTCCAGGGTCTTGCCGTCCGCGGCGTAGCGGTACACCTTGGAAAAGAGAGCGGACTGGTCGCTGTCCAGGGGCTGGGCGGAGAAGGGGTTGGCGCTGACCTTATACGCCGCGCCGCCTTTGAGGTACAGGGTGCCCATCTCGCCGTCGTAGGTCAGATGCCAGGAGACCACATCGCTGCCGGGAAGGACACCCGCCTGCCAGAGGCTTTGGCCGTTGAAGGAGGGGGTGTTGAGGTTAGCCAGGTACAGCTTGCTGCCGGAGAGTACAATGTCATTGATGTCGGCGGCACTGCTGTGATCCACATTGCAGTCAAATTCCGAGGTCAGGTCGATGATGCCCTCCGCGCCCACCAGCTTTGGGTAGTCGGACTGGTCATAGTCGATGCCCCGGTTTTTCAGCAGATACTGCTCCAGCGTCACCGGCTCCTGGCCGGTGGCGGCGGTTTGCCCATCGCCCTTTGCACAGCCCGGCAGCAGGTACAGGGCCACCGCGGCGCACAGGACCAGGGCCGCCCGGGAAAGATACTTGTGCTTTTTATATTGTGCCATAGGATCTTCCTTTCTCTTTTTATGTGGGGCGTCCATGGGATGCTATATCCCTAAATATAACATAAACCGGGACAGGAGCCATGGAGATTTCAAAAGTGGCAGCGGCCAATTTTGAAAACAAAAACCCGCCGCAGCGCGCAGCTGCGGCGGGAGATACAGTTTCACAGTTTATACCGATCGGGTGCGGTAGTATTTTTTGGCGCAGAATTCCCGGCGGACCTCAACGATGCCTGCATCCTCCATCCAGCCGACGAAGCTGGTGAAATTCCGCTCCACAATGCTGTACTTCAGCTGATTGTGGGTGCGGATGTTTTCCTTTTTGCAGAACTGGTAGATCCACTGGTCAAAGGCCATGCCGTCCTCCAGGCAGGAGAGCATCTCCTGGGTCTTGGCCTCGTAAAAACGGATATTCTCACCGATAAGGTCGGTGATGTCCGTCAGCACCTCCTTGTGGGCCACGATGTAGGCCGGGCAGCGCAGGTCATAGAGGCTGCGCTTGCTCTCCAGGTCCCGGGCGATGAACAGGGAGGTGGGGAGCTTGGCGGCCTCGATCTCCGAGCGGCTGATGAGGCAGTCTCCCAGGTAGGCCACGCCGTCGGGGGTGATGATGCCGATGTGCCCCGCGCTGTGGCCGGGCAGCTGCAAAATGCCGAATCTGGCCCCGCAGAATTCCAGCTCCTTGGCGTCCGGGGCGATGATAACGTCGGCGGTGAAGCACTCCTCCAGGAAAATCTCGTGGCTGTGGCCGTAGGTCAGGGGCACGTAGTTGGCCCGGTAGGAATCGGGGTTTACGGAGATGCCCGCTTCAATGAGCTGTATAGCCGCCAGGGCGCCGTAGCGCTGCTGCAGATAGCGGACGTTTCCGGTGTGGTCAAAATGAGCGTGGGAGCAGAGGATCCCCTTGAGGTGAAGACCGTTATCGTCCAGCAGATGGGTCAGGGCGCTGCGGTCCAGCTTGGCGTAGCCCGTGTCCAGCAGGACGATGTCCGTGTCGTTGAGTTTATAGATAGGCAGCAGGGCTGTGGCACCGTCGGCCACATAGGTGCTGCCGTATATATGGCGAAGCTCCATAATGCTGTTCCTCCTTTGCATGATTTCATTATAACTCATAGACGGAGAAAAACAAGACCGGCCTTTTACGAAAATTCCATTTACAAAACGGCGAAAATAAGGTAAAATGTTGTGAGTAATAAAAACAGGAGGATTCGTATGGACGAACCGAAGTATAAGCGGGTGCTGCTGAAGATCAGCGGCGAGGCCCTGGCGGGCGAAAAGCACTTTGGCCTGGACTTTGGCGTTATGGGCCAGGTGGCGGACGTCATCAAGGAATGTGTACAGATGGGCGTGCAGGTGGGCATCGTCATCGGCGGCGGCAATTTCTGGCGCGGCGTGAAGAACGGCGAGGGCTATATCGAGCGCACCCGGGCCGACCACATGGGCATGCTGGCCACGGCTATGAACTGCATGGCCATGGCCGATGTGCTGGAGCAGAAGGGCGTGGATGTGCGCGTGCAGACCGCTCTGGAGATCAAAGAGGTGGCCGAGCCTTATATCCGCGCCCGGGCCATCCGGCACCTGGAAAAGGGCCGCGTGGTGATCTTCGGCTGCGGCATCGGCAGCCCGTTTTTCTCCACGGATACCGCGGCGGTGCTGCGGGCGGCGGAGATCGGGGCGGACGTGATCCTGCTGGCTAAGAATATCGACGGCGTGTACGACTGCGACCCGGCAAAATTCGCCAACGCCAAGAAGTTCGATTCCATCACCTATGACGATGTGCTGGCCCAGCACCTGTCCGTTATGGACAGCACCGCCACCAGCCTGTCCATGGATAACCACATTCCCGTGCTGGTCTTTGCCCTGAAGGATCCCAAGAACATCCTGCGCGTCCTGCGCGGAGAGAAAATCGGAACAATAGTGAAGGAGGCATAACCCATGCTGAAAGACGAATACAAGATCTACGAAGAAAAGATGAAAAAGAGCATTGAGTCTGTAAAGAGCGACTTTGCCGCCGTCCGCGCGGGCCGCGCCAACGCCTCTGTGCTCAACCGCATTTCCGTGGACTATTACGGCACCCCCACCCCCATCCAGCAGGTGGGCAGCGTCGCGTCCCCGGACCCCCGGACCCTGGTCATCACCCCCTGGGACGGGTCCCTGCTGCGTCCCATTGAAAAGGCTATTCTGGAGTCCGACCTGGGCATCAATCCCCAGAACGACGGCAAGTGCATCCGCCTGTCCTTCCCCCAGCTCACCGAGGAGCGCCGCAAGGAGCTGGTGAAGCAGATCCATAAGTATTCCGAAAACGGAAAGGTGGCCGTGCGCAATATCCGCCGGGACGCTATGGATAAGTTCAAGAAGATGCAGAAGGCCTCCGAGATCACCGAGGACGAGCTGAAGACCGCGGAAAAGGATCTCCAGAAGATCACCGACGACAACTGTAAGGAGCTGGATAAGCTCCTGGAGACCAAGGAAAAGGAACTGATGTCGGTCTGATGGGTCTGTTTTCTAAAAAAGTCTCTCATAAGGCGGGGCAGGTGGATAAAAGCCGCCTTCCCCGCCACATCGCTATCATTATGGACGGCAACGGTCGTTGGGCGAAGAAGCGGGGGCTTCCTCGTACTGCCGGCCATAAGGTAGGCGCGGAGACCTTTCGCAAGATCGCCCTGTACTGCAAGGCCCTGGGGGTAGACTACCTGACGGTGTACGCCTTTTCCACGGAGAACTGGAAGCGGCCCGCCGACGAGGTGAACACCATCATGGGGCTGCTGAAAAAATACATGCTGGAGGCCATCGACACCATGGAGCGGGACCGGATGAAGCTCCACTTTTTCGGGGATCTCTCCGCCCTGACCCCGGAGCTGCAGGACCTGGTGAAAAAGGCCGACGAGGTGGCCGCCCGGGTGCACGGCTTCCAGGCCAATATCTGCCTGAACTACGGCGGCCGGGACGAAATTCTCCACGCCGCCCGGGCCTGCGCCGCGGCGGGGGAGGAGATAACGGAGGAGAACTTTAAAAAGCATCTCTATTCCGCCGGCATCCCCGACCCGGAGCTGATCATCCGCCCCAGCGGCGAGCTGCGGCTTTCAAACTTCCTGCTGTGGCAATGCGCGTATTCGGAGTTTTACTTCTGTGACACGCTGTGGCCGGATTTTTCCGAAAAGGATCTGGACGCGGCCATTGTGGCCTACCAGCAGCGGGACCGGCGCTTCGGCGGCGTGAAGTAAGAGATATATAAACGAGGAACTTGAGCTATGAAACAGAGAATACTGGTGGCGGTGGTGGGTATACCGCTGCTGCTTTTGGTGCTGTGCTGGGCCCCCCACTGGGCCACGGCGGCGCTGCTGGCGGCCCTGGGCATCATCGGGGCCCATGAGCTTCTGGCTGCGGTCAGCGGCCCGGAAAAGACAAAGAGCCTGTGGGTCCTGGCGGGCGTTCAGGCCGTGCTGACGGTGTTTTCCACCTATGCGGAGATGGATGCCTATAAGGGAACGGTCCTGGCGGCGGTGCCCTGGCTGCTGTGCGCCTCCATAGCACTGCTGTTTTTCTTGGCGGTGCGGTGGTATGGCCGGGAAAACGCCATTGCGTTTCAGGATATCTGCGCGGTGCTGCTGGGGGGCGTGGCCATTCCCCTGGCTATGAGCTGCCTGCTGCGGCTGCGGCTGCTGACCTACGGCGGCGGCCTGGTGCTGATGCCCCTGGTGGCGGCGTTCATGAGTGACTCCGCGGCCCTGTTTACGGGTATGGCCTGCGGCAAGCACAAGCTGGCCCCCAAGGCCAGCCCTAAAAAGACCGTGGAGGGCGCCGTGGGCGGCCTCATCGGCGGCGTGCTGGGCATGGTCGTTTTCCGCATCGTGTTCTATTTCATCACCGTGGAGCCGCTGTCCATCGGCTGGTGCATGGTCATCGGCCTGGTGGGCGCGTTTATGGGCCAGCTGGGCGATCTGAGCTTTTCCATCATCAAGCGCCAGTTCGGCATCAAGGACTACGGTCGGCTGCTGCCGGGCCATGGCGGCGTGCTGGACCGGTTTGACAGCGTCATTTTCGCCGCCCCGGTGGTGTGGATGATCGCAATGGCGGTTGGAATGTGAGAAAAAATGAGCAACTGTATTTCCGTTTTGGGCAGCACCGGCTCCATCGGTCGGCAGACGCTGCAGGTGGCCCAGGAGCTGGGCCTGCGGGTGGCGGCCCTCACCGCCGGAAGACAAATTGATCTATTGGAGCAGCAGGCACGGCAGTTTCGCCCGTGCCTTGCTGCCGTGTATGAAGAAGAAGCGGCCCGGGCGCTGCGGGAGCGGCTGAAGGATCTGCCCATCCAGGTCATGAGCGGCATGGAGGGTCTGCTGGCGGCGGCGGAGCTGACGGAGAGTGATACCGTTGTCACGGCGGTCATGGGCAGCGTGGGCCTGGAGCCGACGCTCGCGGCCATCCGAAAGAAAAAGCGTATCGCTCTGGCCAACAAGGAGACCCTGGTGTGCGCCGGGGAGCTGGTGATGGCCCAGGCGAAGCAGTACGGCGCGGAGATCGTCCCGGTGGACTCGGAGCACTCGGCCATTTTCCAGGGCCTCCAGGGCTGCCGGGACAGGGGCGAAATTAAAAGGCTCCTGCTCACCTGCTCCGGCGGACCGTTTTTCGGCAAGAGCTTTGGGGAGCTGGAGCATATGACGGCGGGTGACGCCCTGCGCCACCCCAACTGGACCATGGGCGCAAAAATCACCATCGACTCCGCTACCCTGATGAATAAGGGCCTGGAGATCATCGAGGCCATGCGGCTTTACGGGCTGCCTCTTTCTCAGGTGGAGGCGGTGATCCACCGCCAGAGCATTGTGCATTCCCTGGTGGAGTTCCGGGACGGGGCCATGCTGGCCCAGCTGGGCACGCCGGACATGAAGCTGCCCATCCGCTATGCCCTGACCTATCCCTACCGGGCCCAGACCCCGGATAAGACCTTGGACCTGCTCTCCTGCGGACCCTTGACCTTCAGCGCCCCGGATGAGACGGCCTTTCCCTGCCTGCGCATTGCCAAGGAGTGCGCCGCCGCCGGGGGCACCGCCTGCGCTATTATGAACGGGGCCAATGAGGTAGCCGTGGCGCAGTTTTTGCGGGGCGAGATAGGGTTTAACGATATTTCCCGCCGGGTGGAGCAGGCTCTTTCCCGGGTAGCGGTGAAATATCAGCCGAGCCTTGCGGATATACTGGAGGCAGACCGGTTGGGCCGGGAGGCCGCCGGTTAAAAAACGGCGCTGCGGCGTCAGATGGGAGTGACTATGTCCACTGTTGTATATATTTTAATTGCGGTGCTGGTGTTCGGCGTGCTCATCGCCGTACACGAGCTGGGGCATTTTATGGCCGCCAAGGCCTGCGGCGTGCGGGTGAATGAGTTCTCCGTCGGCATGGGCCCGGCCATTTGCAAGAGGCAAAAGGGGGAGACCCTGTACTCCCTGCGGTGCCTTCCCTTCGGCGGCTTCTGCGCCATGGAGGGGGAGGACGAGGCCTCCAGCGATCCCCGGGCCCTGGAAAACAAGGGCTTTTGGGCAAAGCTCTTGATCTTCGCCGCCGGAGCGGTGATGAATTTCCTTGCGGGCCTGCTCATTATCCTGTGCCTCAATAGCGGCGTGAAAGCCATGGTCCAGCCCGTTATCGGGAGCTTTGCCGACGGCTGCCCTCTCCAGGAGACCCTGCAGGTGGGGGATCGGATTGCAGCCATTGACGGGGAAAAGATCTATGTGTACAGCGACGTGAGCCTGCTGCTGAATCTGAATCAGACCGGCCAGTATGACCTGACCCTGGTGCGGGACGGGAAAAAGGTGGAGCTGAAGGGCGTTTCCATGGAGCGCCGGGAATACACCGACCAAAACGGCAACGCCTACACCGGCTACGGCCTGAACTTCACCGTGAAGGAGACTACCCTGGCCGACCGCCTGCAAATGAGCCTGGCCAACGCCGCGGACTTTGTGCGCATGGTGCGCCTGTCGCTTCAAATGCTGGTAACGGGCCAGGCCGGTGTCAAGGACATCAGCGGCCCGGTGGGCATTGTGACGGTCATCACCGATGTGGGCCAGAGCAGCGGCTCCACCGTCGCCGCTGTGCGGAACATTGCCTATCTTGCGGCTATGATCGCGGTAAACCTGGCGGTGATGAATCTGCTGCCCCTGCCGGCTCTGGACGGCGGCAAGATATTCTTCCTGGTCATCAACGCTTTGTGCATGCTGGTCATCCGCAAGCGCATCCCCCAGAAATTCGAGAGCTACGTGCATATTGCCGGATTTGTTCTTCTGATGCTGCTGATGCTGGCGGTGACCTTCCAGGATGTGTGGAAACTATTCCAATAACTGGCGGGAAATCTTCGATTTTTCTGCCGAAAGGCTTGCGGTCTGCGAGGCTTTTTGATTGGCGCTTTGGCGCGGGAGAAAGGAGCGGACAAAAAATATGAGTAAGCAAATTCAGGTGGGCAGCGTGGCCGTGGGCGGCGGCGCCCCCGTGAGCATACAGTCCATGTGCAACACGCCTACCCGGGATGTGGAGGCCACGGTGGGCCAAATCCTCCGCCTGGAGGAGGCCGGGTGCGAGATCATCCGGGTGGCCGTGCCGGATATGGAGGCAGCCCGGGCCGTGGGGGAGATCAGACGGCATATCCACATCCCCCTGGTGTGCGACATTCATTTTGACTATAAGCTGGCCCTTATGTGCGCGGAGCAGGGGGCGGATAAAATTCGCATCAACCCCGGAAACATCGGGTCCAAGGACCGGGTGCGTGCCGTGGCGGACGCCTGTAAGGAGCGGGGCATCCCCATCCGCATCGGTGTCAACGGCGGGTCTCTGGAAAAGGAGCTGCTGGCAAAGTACGGCGGCGTTACGGCCCAGGCCCTGGTGGAAAGCGCCCTGGGCCATGTGCATCTTTTAAACGACTGTAATTTTGACAACATCTGCATCTCCGTGAAATGCTCGAATGTGCCGGTGAATATGCGGGCCTACCAGCTTCTCCGGGCCCAGACGGACTATCCCCTGCACCTAGGCGTTACCGAGGCGGGCACGCCCACCATGGGCATTTTGAAGTCCGCCATGGGCATCGGGGGTCTTTTGTGTCTGGGCATCGGCGACACCGTACGGGTGAGCCTCACGGCAGACCCGGTGGAGGAGGTACGGGCGGCGAAACAGATTCTCTCCGCCGCCGGGGTGCGGCGCTTCGGGCCGAATCTGGTCTCCTGTCCCACCTGCGGTCGGACGCAGTACGACATGATCCCCATTGCCCGGGAGGTGGAGCGGCGGCTGGAGAGCTGCGATAAGAACATCACCGTGGCGGTGATGGGCTGCGTTGTCAACGGGCCCGGCGAGGCCTCCGCCGCCGATGTGGGCATCGCCGGCGGTAAGGGCGAGGGCCTGGTGTTCCGCCGGGGCGAGATTTTATACAAGATCCCGGAGGACAAGCTGGTGGACGCGCTGATGGAAGAGATCGAGAAGCTGTAAAGATGGAGAAATTAGGATTTTTTGACTTTTTTGGTAGCTTTTTGCCGCCCCAGGAGTTTCGGTCTATGCTGACGGGGGCCAAGGTGGTGAGCGGAGAGCTGAATCGGGAGAGCCGCGCCCTGGAGGCGGAGGTGGAGTGCCAGCATTCGGTGCCGGAGGCCGCCGTGACCGCCCTGGAACAGCTTTTGCAGACCCACTACGACCTGCGCCAGGTGCGTCTGCGCTTTGCGTCCGCCGACGGGAAAAAGAGCGCCGAGCAGGTGCTGCTGGGCAAGGCTATCAAGGGCCGGCCCATCCCCATGGAGGGGCTGAACCCCAAGATGGGCACCGTGGTGGTGGAGGGCAAGGTGTTTTTCTTTGACTGCCACGAGACTCGCCGCCCGGGCGTGTGGGTCCTGACCTTCGACATGACGGACAATCACAACTCCGTCACCGTCCGCAAATATATGCAGACCAAGGAGCTGGGCAGCCTGCAAAGCGCCATCGCCCCGGGTATGTGGCTGCGGGTCCAGGGGATTATGGAGCTGACCAGGGACGGAAAGGATATGCAGCTGGCCCCCTTTAACATCGTGAAGATCGGCCATGAGGCCCGGAAGGATACGGCCAGGGAGAAGCGGGTGGAGCTGCATCTGCACACCCGCATGTCCAACATGGACGCCCTGACGGACCCGGCGGCGGTCATTAAGGAGGCCATCTCCTGGGGCCACCCGGCCATTGCCATCACCGACCACGGCGTGGTGCAGGCCTTTCCCGACGCCTGGCACACGGCCAAGGGAAAAATTAAAATTCTCTACGGCGTGGAGGGCTATTTCATCAACAACCTGGACGACCGGGTGGCGGTACACGGCCCGGCGGACCAGGATTTTAACGACGAGATCGTCTGCTTCGACATTGAGACCACGGGCCTCCAGGTGATGAAGGAGGCCATCACGGAAATCGGCGCGGTGGTGCTGAAAAACGGGGAGATCACAGACCGCTTTCAGACCTTTGTAAACCCGGGCCGCCGCCTGACCCCAGAAATTATCGGCCTCACGGGCATCACCGATGCTATGCTGAAGGACGCGCCCCAGCCCAAGGAGGCCCTGGAGGCGTTCCTGAAGTTCGTGGATGGGCGGCCCCTGGCAGCCCACAATGCGGAGTTTGACATCGGCTTTATCCGGGAGGGCTGCCGCCAGGCGGGGCTGGAATTCTCCCCCACCTATGTGGACTCTCTGATTTTGGCCCAAAACCTGCTGCCGGAGCTGAACAAATTCAAGCTGGATGTGGTGGCGGAGCATCTGGACCTGCCCGCCTTTAACCACCACCGCGCCTCGGACGATGCGGGCATGGTGGGCTATATGCTCATCCCCTTTTTCGAGAAAATGCGCCGGGAGCTGGGCATCAGCCGCCTGCAGGAAATAAACGAAAAAATGCTGGAGCTGCGGCCCCAGGGCAATAAAAACCACCGCCGCCCCAAGCACATTATCATTCTGGCCAAAAACAAGCTGGGGCTCAAGCACCTGTACCAGCTGGTGTCGGCCTCCAACCTGAAGTATTTCAAGCGCTTCCCCATCATTCCCAAGACCGAGCTGGCGGCCCACCGGGAGGGGCTTATCATCGGCTCCGCCTGCGAGGCCGGGGAGCTGTTCCGGGCGGTGGTGGAGCACAAGGACTGGGACGAGCTGAAGCGCATTGCGTCTTTTTACGACTACCTGGAAATTCAGCCCCTGTGCAACAACGCCTTCATGCTGCGAAACGGCGATGCCCGGGACGAGGAGGACTTGCGGGACTTCAACCGCACCATTGTCCGCCTGGGCGCGGAGCTGGGGAAGCCCGTCTGCGCCACCGGGGATGTGCATTTCATGGAGCCGGAGGACGAGATTTTCCGCCATGTGCTCCTGGCCAGCAAGAAATTCCCCGACGCGGATAAGAGTCTGCCCATTTACTTCAAGACCACCGACGAGATGCTGGAGGAATTTTCCTATTTGGGGGAGGAGACCGCCTACGAGGTGGTGGTGAAGAACACCCGGGCCATCGCGGACCTGGTGGAAGAAATTGAGCTGCTGCCCCCGGGCCAGCTGTTCCCGCCCCGGCTGGAGAACTCCGAGCAGGAGCTCCACGACATGGTGTGGAACAAGTGCCACGAGCTCTACGGGGAAAATCCGCCCCAGCTCATCGTAGACCGGCTGAATGTGGAGCTGGGCGGCATTTTGGGCAAGTACGATGTGGTGTATATGTCGGCTCAGAAGCTGGTACAGCGGAGTTTGGAAAACGGCTACCTGGTAGGCTCCCGAGGGTCCGTGGGGTCGTCGCTGGTTGCGTACATGGCGGGCATCACGGAGGTAAACTCCCTGCCGCCCCATTACCGCTGCCCCAAGTGCAAGCACACGGAGTTCATCACCGACGGCAGCTACGGCTGCGGCGCGGATATGCCGGATAAAATTTGCCCCGAGTGCGGGGAAAAGCTGGTGAAGGACGGATTCGACATCCCCTTTGAGACCTTCCTAGGCTACGGCGGCGGCAAGGTGCCGGATATCGACCTGAACTTCTCCGGCGAATACCAGGCCCGGGCCCACCGCCACGCGGTGGAGATGTTCGGCGAGACCCAGGTGTTCCGGGCCGGGACCATCGGTACCCTGGCGGAAAAGACCGCCTACGGCTTTGTGCGAAAATATCTGGAGGAGCGGGACATCACCGCCGGAAATGCGGAGATGAACCGTCTGACCCTGGGCTGCGTGGGCGTGCGGCGCACCACGGGCCAGCACCCCGGCGGCCTGGTGGTGGTGCCGGACGACATGGATGTGGAGGATTTCACCGCCGTGCAGCACCCGGCGGACGCCGAGGATGCCGAGACCATCACCACCCATTTTGAATACCACTGCATGGAGGACAACCTCCTGAAGCTGGATATGCTGGGCCACGATGACCCGTCCATGATCCGTATGCTGGAGGACCTCACCGGGGTCAACGCCCGGGCCATCCCCTTGGACGACCCGGACACCATGAGCATTTTCACCTCCTCCAAGGTCCTGGGCTTTGAAAATGACCCCCTGCTGGGCCCAACCGGGGCCGTGGCCATCCCGGAGTTCAACACCCGGTTTACCCGGCAGATGCTCATAGATACCCAGCCCAAGGACTTTAATACCCTGGTGCGGCTTTCGGGCTTCTCCCACGGCACGGATGTGTGGCTTGGAAACGCCCGGGAGCTGATCGTGGGCGGTACGGCCTCGGTTTTGCAGACCGTGGGCTGCCGTGACGATATTATGCTCTACCTCATTTCCATGGGTTTGGACCCGAAAATGAGCTTTAAGATCATGGAGGCCGTGCGAAAGGGCAAGGTGAAAAAGGGCGGCTTCCAGGAGGGCTGGGTGGAGGCCATGGAGGAGCACGGGGTACCGGAGTGGTACATCGAGTCCCTGGCCAAGATCGGCTATCTATTCCCCAAGGCCCACGCCGTGGCCTATGTGATGATGGCCTTCCGCATCGCCTGGTTCAAGGTCCATGAGCCCCTGGCCTTCTATGCAACCTTCTTTTCCATCCGGGCGAAAGCCTTTGACGCGGAGTTTTGCTGCGCCGGAAAGGAGGCCGTGGAGCGAAAAATTCACGAGATCGAGAACAACAAGGACGCCACCGCTGTGGAGCAGAACCTGCTGGTGACGCTGGAGGTGTGCTACGAGTTTTATCTCCGGGGCTTCCACTTTGATACCATTGATATTTACCGATCGGATGCCAGCAAGTTCATCATCACCGAGGGGGGGCTGCTGCCGCCGCTGATCTCCGTGCACGGGCTTGGCGAGTCGGCCGCCCAGGACACGGTGGAAAAGCGCAAGGGCAAGACCTTCATCTCCGTGGAGGAGTTTTCCATGTGCTGCAATAAGCTGTCCAAGACGCATATTGAGCAGCTGAAGGCCCTGGGTGCCTTTGCGGGAATGGCGGACACCAGCCAGGTGAATCTGTTCGACGGATTTTGAGGCATGAAAAATCGAAAAGCGCGGGGGGCGACCCCCGCCCTTTTGTGTATTGTAAGAGGTGCGGTAGTCGACCCCTCAGTCACGGCAAAGCCGTGACAGCCTGCCCACCGTCGTGGCCGCCAATCGGTGCACTTCCTCGAAATCGCCTCGCTTCTTCTGCCACTGGCAGCGCTTCGGCGATTTCCCCTTACACAGGGGAGCCAAC
>CAKTIW010000010.1:0-48021 GCA_934566025.1 uncultured Oscillospiraceae bacterium
GCCGACTACGGTATCGTGGGTGACCTGTTCAAGGTCGTTCCCGAGCTGATTGAGTCCATCAAGGCTGCCAAGGCTGCGCAGTAAACTCTTTTTACCGATTCAAAGGGGCTGTCCCGATCCGGGACAGCCCTTTTGTCGTCTCTGGCGAAAAATCTCCGATTTTTCTGCCAAAAGGCTCCCAGTCTGCCGCGCGCATAATTTTGCCGCAAGCGGCAAACTCTGCGAGGCATTTTAACGGAGTGCGGTTTCCCCCGTAGGGGCGACCCTTGCGGTCGCCCGCCCCACCGCACCCCATGCAAAACCCCGTGTCATTGCGAAGCCAGTGCGCACACTGGCTGTGGCAATCCGTAACCCCCACCCCCGTGCCTAAACACAACAAAAGCATCCCGGGCCCTCCCTCCGAAGGACCCGGGATTCATTTTCTACAGGAAGTGACTCACTTCACCCAAATTTTCTTCTTCAGCATCCAGGCTGCGCCGGTCACAGACAGCACCATGGCCGCTGCCATCATGACCATGTGGCTGTTGTCACCGGTAACCGGAGCATTGACCACCAGGGGGATGGTTTCGGTTTTAGTGGCCTGGCACACCTGACAGGTGTAGGTCTTTACGCCGGTTTCTGTGGTGGTGGCGGCCTTGGTCACCACGCCCTGGTCCCAGGTATGCTCGTCACTCTTGGCCAGCACCTTTGTCTGGGTGGCGTCGCAGAACTTGCAGGTCTGGGTGGCCTCGCCCTCCGCCTTGCAGGTGGGGGCCGTGGTGGTCACCCACTCGCCGTAGCTATGCTCGTGGGACACAATGTGCTTGTAAAGGTCCAGGGTCAGGGCATGGGCCTGCTTGGCCAGGGCCGCACTTTGCTCGGTGGCATAGGCTTTTGCCGCATCACCGCTCATGCCGGTCAAAGCCGCCTTCATCTCCAGGGCCTTTTCGTAGCAGATCTGCTGCATCTTCGCCAGCTCACTGTGAATCAGAGCGTTGTCCTCAGCGGAGCAGAGGTCAGACAGCGCATAGTTGGACAGCGCATCCACGGTCCAGTAGTAGCCCTTTTCCCAGCCCTCAGGCAGCACCACATACTTGGTGGAGCTCTTCGTATAGCTGCCGTAATTCGTTGCGGGCTTGATGGCGGTAACGGTAGCCTCCTCACCGCCGAACTTGTAGCCCTCATACATATCCGTGGTCAGAAGAGGGAAGTAGGGAATAGCCACGGTGTACTGCCCGTTCTCCATGGCCAGCCATTCGATGGTGCCGGTCTCCATAGGCGCATCGGATTGGATCTGGAAGATGTGCCACTCCAGGTTACTGGTGTTGCCAATGCCATCTACTTTGTAGAAATCCACCATATTTTGAATGCCGATCTGGCCCAGCTTGTTCTGAATGTTGGTGTACAGAGCGGTGATCTTGCCGTCCTTTACATTGGAAATGGTGTAGTCCTCTGGCGTCAGGGAAGCCGCTGTCTCGGAGCTGCCGTCCAGGAAGTAGTTGATGCCGCTTACCAGCCGTTCTCTGGGGGTGCCGGATGCATAGTAGCAGTAAGACTTAAAAACATCAATGGTGTTCTCGTTCTTGTCACCCACAAAGGTGCCCGCCTGCTCGGCCACGGAGATCAGGTTTGCAGAGGCAATGACATTCTCCGTGTCGTCCAGATCCACCAGGCCGATGGCGCCCATATTGGGGTTAATGGCGATCATGTGGGAGCTGAGCTTTATGGCGGTGTAGGTGTGGCCAGTGAAGTTCTCCACATACCAGATTTCGTTCTGATCGGCAATGAGTACGCCGGATTTTTCCTTGGCACCCACGGTGTTGTAGATGTCCAGCAGCAGCTCCACGCCCTCCTTGGCCGTGGTGGCCTCGCTGAGGAGGATGGTGGCCATGTCGCTCTCGCACATACCGCCGCCGACCATGGGATCAACGCCTGTGACCTTTTTGTTGGCCCGCAGCGTCACCATTGCGGAAACGGACACGCCCTTTTCGTTGGTGCCAACCTCCTCCATGGGGGTATGGGGATGGGTCTGCTCGCAGTCGGGGCACACGCCGGAGGTGATGTCATCGGAGGTGGCGGTGTAGGAGTAGCTGTCATGGGTGAAGGTGTGGGTGAATCCGTAGCAGCCCTCGTACACACTCCCGGCCTTGTACTTGCCGTGCTGATTCACATAGGCAATTTTATTGTAGCTGTTGGAGTAGTCCTCACTTCGCGCCAGGAAGGAAGAGCCGTCGCTTGTCAGATCGGAGCCCACATACACCATGGTGCAGGCCGAAGCACTGATCACGCACAGCAGCAGGGTGGCTGCCATCGTTGCCATCAGGAACCAAATTTTCTTCATCGTTTTCATTTTTGTTCTCCCTTCCTGTGCCGAACCTCCTTTGGCGCTGAGGAACGCACGGTTTTGTGTGATGAGCTTATTATACATAAATATTCATAACTGTCAAGAATAAAATGCATAAATATTAATAAATTTTGAATATTTAGAATGAATATACGAATCAAGGGCGCAGGGAACGGAATGGATTGTAAAAAAATACCAAGGCGCAGCCCTCGCGGCCTGCACCTTGACGAACGGGACCTTTTCCGGTATACTATCAAAAAACGGAGGAGGAAGTTTTTATGGGATTTGTAGCCGTTATTGGTCTGATTTTCGCCCCCTTTGTCAGCCTGCTGTTTGCGGCCTGGTTCTATGTGCGCTGGAAAAATGAGGAGGACGAGGCCCTGGCGCAGAAGAGCCGAAAGCTTTGCTTCCGGGCCCTTATTGCCGCCGGTGTATGCCTGGTGGTGTTTGGCATCCTGAAGCTGATCTTTCCCATTACCTGAATAAAAAAGACTCTACCGGAGAGCATCCGGTAGAGTCCTTTTTTGTATGCGAATGGGAGTCGTTATCGAATGAAATGCGTCCAAAGGGGCGCTTCCCTTTCCGGCAGGCCATAAGCCTCCTTGCCCAGGGCGATGCTCTTCATGAGAAAAGCCATATTTCTGGCCAGGGTGCGCATGGTCTGCTTGCCCTCCTGGTCCTGGTCCGCGTCGCCGGGAGCCCGGCCGTGGATGGAGTTCCAGTATTGACTGGAGGCAATGGGCATCTGGGAGATGGTAAAATACTTGTTCAGCTCGTCAAAGGTGGCGGAGCAGCCGCCCCGACGGGCACATACGACGCTGGCGCCCACCTTCATGGTTTTGTCAAAGGGCGTGCTGTAAAACAGACGGTCCAGGACGGCAATGAGGGTGGCGTTGGCCGAGGCGTAGTAAACCGGGCTGGCCACCACCAGTCCGTCCGCCGCCTCAAATTTCGGCGCCAGCTCATTGACCACGTCGTCAAAAACGCACTTGCCCAGCTCTGTGCAGCGCCCGCAGGCAATGCAGCCGCGCACGGGCCGGCTGCCCACCTGGACGGTCTCGGCCTCTATACACTGGGTCTGGAAAACCTTGCGCATTTCCTCCAGGGCGAGGGCGGTGTTGCCGCTGGCCCGGGGACTTCCGTTCAGCATCAAAACTTTCATATTCCTGCACCTCTTTGCTGTTATTTGCGGGGCAGACAGGGCTGCCTATGGGATAGAATACCACAGCCGCATGCGAATTTCCAGTGTAAAAATAAAGCCCGGAGGCTCTCGGTCCAAGAGCTTCCGGGCTTTTTGTATTTTACTCGAATTCCACCGTAGCGGGGGGTTTGGAGGTCACATCGTAGAGCACACGGTTGATGTGGGGCACCTCGCCCACAATGCGTCCGCTGACCTTATCCAGCAGCTCCCAGGGCAGGCGGGACCAGGTGGCGGTCATGAAGTCCTGGGTCTGCACCGACCGCAGGGCAATGGCGTAGTCATAGGTCCGCTCGTCGCCCATAATGCCCACGGAGCGCATATTGGTCAGGGCGGCAAAATACTGGTTAGCGGTGCGGTCCAGACCGGCAAGGGCCATCTCCTCCCGGAAAATGGCGTCGGCCTTGCGCAGCATGTCCAGCTTTTCCTCGGTGATCTCCCCGATGATGCGGATAGCCAGACCCGGGCCGGGGAAGGGCTGGCGCCATACCAGGCTCTCCGGCAGACCCAGGGCGATGCCCAGCTGCCGCACCTCGTCCTTAAACAGCCGACGCAGGGGCTCAATGATCTCCTCAAAGTCCACGCAGTCCGGCAGGCCGCCCACGTTGTGGTGGCTCTTTACCACTACGCTCTCGCCGCCCAGGCCGCTTTCCACCACGTCGGGATAGATGGTGCCCTGGGCCAGGAAGTCCACCTTGCCGATCTTCTTGGCCTCGGCCTCAAAGACCCGGATGAATTCCTCCCCGATGATCTTGCGCTTGCGCTCGGGGTCCGTCACGCCGGCCAGCTTGCCCAGGAACAGGTCCTTAGCGTTGACCCGGCGCACATCCACGTGGAACTCGCCCTTCATCACCCGCTCCACTTCGTCGCCCTCGTTCAGCCGCAGCAGACCGTGGTCCACGAAGATGCAGGTGAGTCGGTCGCCCACAGCCTTTTGCAGCAGAGCGGCGGCTACGGCGCTGTCCACGCCGCCGGAAAGGGCCAGCAGCACTCGCTTGTCGCCGATCTTTTCCCGGCACTCGGCCAGAGCGGTGTCCACATAGGACTCCATGGTCCACTCCTTGGTGAAGCCGCAGATGCCGTAGAGGAAGTTTTCCAGGATCTTGGTGCCGTACTCCGTGTGCACCACCTCCGGGTGGAACTGCACGCCGTACAGCTTCTTTTCCGGGCACTCCACCGCCGCGTGGCGGCAGCCGGCGCTCTGGGCGATGGATACAAAGCCGGGGGCGGCGGATTCCACCTCCACGCCGTGGCTCATCCAATAAATGGCCTTTTCCGGCACACCGGCAAACAGGGGGGAGGAGGTGACGGCCGTCAGCTCCGTTTTACCGTATTCCCGGGTGATGGCCTTGCGGCACTGACCGCCCAAGAGGTGCATCATCAGCTGCATACCATAGCAGATACCGAGCACCGGGATGCCCATAGTGAACAGCGCCGGGTCCACCATGGGCGCACCTTCTTCAAACACCGTGGCGGGGCCGCCGGTGAAGATCAGAGCGTCAGGCTCGAAGGCGCGCACTTCATCCATGGAGATGCGGAAGGACTTCAGCTCGCAGTAAATGCCGCACTCGCGCACCCGGCGGGCCACCAGCAGGTTATACTGCCCGCCGAAATCCAGGATCAGAACTTTTTTCATTCTTCTTCCCCCCTGAACACGATGTGGCCCGGCTCGGCCTTATCGATGATGGCGAGAGAGTGGATGTTGTAGCCCTTTTCCCGCAGGTCGTCACCGCCGTGCTGGAAGCCCTTTTCCACGGCGATGCCGATGCCCACCAGCTGGGCGCCGGCCTGCTCCACAATGTCAATAAGGCCGTGCACGGCATAGCCCTTGGCCATGAAATCGTCGATGATGAGCACCTTATCATCGGCGCTCAGCCAATCCTGGGCCACCAGCAGGGTGACCTTTTTCTTATAGGTATAGGAGAAGATCTCGCTCTGATACAGGCCGCCCTCGATGTTATCGCTCTTGGCCTTTTTGGCAAAGATCATAGGCACGCCGTATTTCTGAGCGCAGATGGTGGCCAGGGCAATGCCGCTGGCTTCCGCCGTAAGCACCATGGTGATGCCCTTGGTGTCAAACACCTTGGCAAATTCATCAGCGATCTGGGTCAGCAGCGCCGTGTCCACCCGGTGGTTCAAAAATCCGTCAACCTTCACAATATTGCCGGGGAGTACGCGCCCCTCCCGGCGGATTCGATCCTGCAGCAGCTTCATCCTGTCCGTCCTCCTATTTAATTAAGGTTATTGTTTCCTATTGTGCCGAAAAATACGGAAAAATACAAGAGAAAAAGGTGCTGAATTTTCAGTATTTCCATTTGATTTTATAGACTCTTTACACAAGAGGGCCAATTTGGCTTATAGCAGGCAGAAGGTGCCGTAATAAAGAAAAGAAAACCAAAACAAGGTCTTGACAAATTCATCGTTTGCTTTTAGAATATTGATGAATATTACAAAGACAGCGATGGGGAAAAGGCAAGGAATGTCCCACCCGAAGAGAGTCGGCGGCCGGTGCGAGCCGATGGGGGAGCCTTGCTGTACTGGCCTCGGAGTTGCCTGCCTGAGTCCCGTGGGGCGGTAGGGCAGGACGGGCCCTCCCGTTACAGGGGACGCTCCTTGCAGGAGGAGCTGCTGAGGGCGGCGGAGCGATCCGCAGCCGAATCAGGGTGGTATAGCGTTTTCAGCGCCCCTGACCGCGCAAGGCGGTCCGGGGCGTTTTTATTATGTGCAAATGATATTCAGATAAAAAAGGAGAAACAGTATGCAGTACGATTTTGCGGCCATTGAGAAAAAATGGCAGGAGAATTGGGAAAAAACCAAGCCCTATCGCGCCGTCACCGGCGACAAGACCCGTAAAAAGTTTTACGGCCTCATCGAGTTCCCCTACCCCTCCGCGGCGGGTCTCCATGTGGGTCATCCCCGCCCCTTCACGGCCATTGATGTGGTCACCCGTAAAAAGCGTATGGAGGGCTATAATGTCCTGTTCCCCATCGGCTTCGATGCCTTCGGCCTGCCCACGGAGAACTTCGCCATCAAAAACCATGTTCACCCCGCCGTGGTCACCCAGGAAAACATCAAGAACTTCACCCGCCAGCTTAAAATGCTGGGCTACGGCTTCGATTGGGACCGCTGCGTGGACACCACCGACCCCCAGTATTATAAGTGGACTCAGTGGATCTTCCTGCAGCTTTTCAAGCACGGCCTGGCCTATAAGACCACCATGCCCGTGAACTGGTGTACCAGCTGCAAGTGCGTCCTGGCCAATGAGGAAGTGGTGGAGGGCGTCTGCGAGCGCTGCGGCAGCGAGGTGGTCCGCAAGGAGAAGAGCCAGTGGATGCTCCGTATCACCAAGTACGCAGACCGCCTCATCGACGACCTGGACGATGTGGACTTTATTGAGCGTGTGAAGATCCAGCAGAAGAACTGGATCGGCCGCTCCACCGGTACCGAGGTCACCTTCAAGACCAATATGGGCGATGATGTCACCGTCTACACCACCCGTGCCGACACCCTTTTCGGTACGACTTATATGGTCATTTCCCCCGAGCATCCCCTGCTGAAGAAGTGGAAGGATCAGATCGCCAACTGGGCCGAGGTGGAGGCGTATCAGGCCGCCGCCGCCCGCAAGTCCGACTTTGAGCGCGGGGAGCTGAATAAGGATAAGACCGGCGTGCGCCTGGAGGGTGTGGAGGTCATCAACCCCGTCACCGGCGGCGTGCTGCCCATGTTCGTGTCCGACTATGTCCTCATGGGCTACGGCACCGGCATCGTCATGGGCGTGCCCGGCCACGACCAGCGCGACTGGGACTTCGCCAAGAAGTTCGGCCTGCCCATCGTGGAGGTGGTCAAGGGCGGCGATGTGACCAAGGAAGCATTCGTGGCCAAGGACGATAAGGCCATCATGGTCAACTCCGGTTTCCTCAACGGCATGACCGTGAAAGAAGCCATTCCCGCCATGAAGAAGTACGCCGTGGAGCAGGGCTGGGGCAAGGAAAAGGTGAATTTCAAGCTCCGTGACTGGGTGTTCTCCCGCCAGCGCTATTGGGGCGAGCCCATCCCCCTGGTCAACTGCGAGAAGTGCGGCTGGGTGGCTATCCCCGAGAGCGAGCTGCCTCTGGTGCTGCCCAAGGTGGAGAGCTACGAGCCCACCGACGACGGCGAAAGCCCCCTGAGCAAGATGACCGACTGGGTCAATACCACCTGCCCCTGCTGCGGCGGCCCCGCCAAGCGCGAGACCGACACCATGCCCCAGTGGGCCGGCTCCAGCTGGTACTTCCTGCGCTATATGGATCCCCACAATGATAAGGAGCTGGTGGGCAAGGAGGCCGAGGAATATTGGGGCCCCGTGGACTGGTACAACGGCGGCATGGAGCACACCACGCTCCACCTGCTCTATTCCCGCTTCTGGCACAAGTTCCTCTATGACATCGGCGTGGTCCACACCAAGGAGCCCTATGCCAAGCGCACCAGCCACGGCATGATCCTGGGCAAGAACCCCCACTATGTGGGCAATGCCAAGACCGAGGAGGAGAAGCAGGCTCTGCGCGAAAAGTACGGCGCCCAGGCAGATCGCCCGGCGGTAAAGATGAGCAAGTCCCTGGGCAACGTGGTCAATCCCGACGACGTGATCAAGGCCTACGGCGCGGACACCATGCGCCTTTACATCATGTTCATCGGCGACTTTGAAAAGACCGCCTCCTGGTCCGACGAGGCCGTTAAGGGCAGCAAGCGCTTTTTGGATCGCTGCTGGAATCTGATGGATAAGGTCACGGACGAGACGGAGATCTCTCAGCAGAACGCCGCCATTGTCAATAAGACTATCAAAAAGGTGTCCTATGACATCGACAATCTGAAGATGAACACCGCCATTGCCGCCCTGATGACCATGGTCAACGACTTCTATGCCAAGGGCCTGTCCAAGGGCGACCTGGAAGTGCTGCTGAAGCTTCTGAGCCCCTTCGCCCCTCACATGGTGGAGGAGATGTGGGAGCTGATGGGCTATGCCGCCAAGTACGGCAAGATGTGCATGCAGATGGATTGGCCCGCCTACGACGAGAGCAAGACCATCGACGCCACCGCCGAGATGGCCGTGCAGATCAATGGCAAGCTCAAGGGCACCGTGGTGGTCCCCACCGACTCTGACGAGCAGACCGTGGTTTCCGCGGCTATGGAGCTGGATAAGGTGAAAAAGGCTACCGAGGGCATGAGCGTTGTGAAGACCATTCTGGTGAAAAACAAGCTGGTGAACCTGATCGTAAAGCCCGCTAAATAAAAAGGCAAAAAGGGACGGCGCTGCCGTCCCTTTTCCCATAAAAACTTCCGTAGGGGCCGATG
The DNA here is from genome assembly GCA_934566025.1 of uncultured Oscillospiraceae bacterium. Classification (GTDB taxonomy): domain Bacteria; phylum Bacillota; class Clostridia; order Oscillospirales; family Oscillospiraceae; genus Vescimonas. The sequence goes on from CAKTIW010000010.1 coordinate 8,853, forward strand.
CCCACATCGGCCCGCCCCACCAGCACCCCATGTAAAAACCATGTCATTGCGAGGTCAGTGCGCACACTGGCCGTGGCAATCCGCATCCCCCGTCCCCAAAGGCTCCTCTGCGTAAGGGGAGCTGTCACGGCGAAGCCGTGACTGAGGGGGCGCCCACCGCACCCCTTGAAAGCGCCCGTCCTCCGATACCTCCCATCTTTCCTCTTTCCTCTCCCCAAAACTCTCCCTTTTATGCAAAAACATCTTGACAAGCCCGTCCATTCTGGGTATAATACAGCCGTTAGTCATGTTAATGGCTCTTAAAGAGCACCCTGGATGAAGCCGGGTGCATCGGAGGGAGGGAAAATAGATGTCCGAAGTTCATGTCAAGGAAGGCGAGAGCCTGGACAGCGCTCTGAAGCGTTTCAAGAGAAGCTGCGCGAAGGCCGGCGTCCTGGCGGAGGTGCGTAAGCGCGAGTGCTATGAGAGCCCCAGCGTCAAGCGCCGCAAGAAGTCCGAGGCTGCCCGCAAGAACAGAAACAAGAGATATTATTGATCCTGTTCTCGGAAAATGAATGAAAAAACATGGTTTCGCTTTGGCGAGACCATGTTTTTTTTATATTGCCGGCTCTTGACAAAAAGCGGAAAATATGTATAGTATTTTTTAATATATATCCGGCAATGTATATTGCGCTAAAGAGGTGTTTTTCCCATGGCCCCCAAAAATAAATTCACCCGTGAGGAAATGGTGGAGGCAGCCCTGCGCGTGGTGCGCGGCAAGGGGGCCGATGCCCTTACGGCCAAGGCTCTGGCAGACGAGCTGCACATCTCCACCCAGCCGGTGTTTACCTGCTTCGGCACCATGGATGCCCTCCGCACGGAGGTGTTCGCCGCCGCGGAAAAGCTGTTTGTGGAGTACGTCCAGCGGGGCCTGCAGGAGGAGATCCCCTTTTTGGGCTTCGGGATGCACTACATCTCCTTTGCTAAGGAAGAGCCGGCCCTGTATAGGCTGCTGCTCCTGTCGCCTAACGCGGCGGAGAAGCTGGAGAGCCTGGGAGTGGTGGAGCACGTGAGCCGGGTGGTCTGCCCGCGTCTGGTACGGCTTTACCGCATCACGGAGCCGGAGGCCAAGCGCTATTTCCACGATATGTGGCTGGTGGCCCACAGCATAGCCACCTTGTCGGTCACCGGGGTCACCTTCCGGGAGGAGGAGCTGCGCCAGACGCTTGCGGGCTTCAGCGTGGGGGTCCTGCGCTCTATTAAGGAGATCCCGGGCTTTGTGGACGGCACATTCGACAAGGATGCCATTTTCAAAAAGCTCGTGGGAGAATGAATATACGCAGCCGCACCGACCTTTGCCGGTGCGGCTTTTATTTTGCCGCCGGAAACAATCCCTGCACCAGATCCTCCACCTCCGGGAGCATGAAAAAGCCGAAGCCGATGCCCAGCTTCTCCGCCTCTTCCATCTTGCTTTTCAGAGTCTGGCCGTCGTCAAAGAGGACGAAGCGGGTGTCGCCGCCGTCCCGGTAGGTAAAATAGCGGGCGCAGAGGGGACGGCTGAAATAGGTGGCCCGGCCCTGGGCCAGCTCCCGGAGCCGAGACACGGTGAGGGGTACGCCGCCCCCGGGGCCGGAGAGGGGGAAGTCCGCCATCATCCGCTGGAGATCCAGGGCCAGGCGCTCCGGCCCCCAACGCTCAGCGGCCCGGGTGAGCCGCTGGGTCAGGGAGCCGGAGGTCACGGCCGTACACACCACCGCCAGAGCGTGGGGGGCGAAGTCCGCTGCCGCCTCGGGCAAAAACAGCCTTCGGCCCTGTCCAGTCAGGGCCTCATCCAAGGCCCGGCAGAAGCGCTCTGGAGGTGTGCCGTCCACGATGACCCCGGCGTAGCGCCGGTGCAGACACTCCCGGGTCAGGGCCCGGCACAGGCTCTGGGGCGCATCCGGGTACTGTCCCCCTTCATCCGAGAGCATCAGCAGGCCGCCCCGGAGGGCCGGGGGCAGGGGAGAGGACAGCAGCGTCCCATCCGGACCGATGCGATAGCTCATGTGGGCAAGCTGGGCCGTGCTTTGCAGGGCTGTTTGCAGACGCTGACCGTCGGTGGCTAAATACAGTTCCATGGTGGTGCCCCCTTGCATTACCGCTTGAAAAATGGTAAAATCAATTTTAATTTATTGTATGAGAGGAGCCGATGGGATATGTCCTTTTCCCTGATCCCGCAAATGCTGCTGCCCGGGTACGGAAGCCTGACGCCGGAGATGCTCCGGGATCGTGGGATCCGCCTGCTGCTGTGCGACCTGGACTATACCCTGGCGCCCAAATATGTGCCGGGCCCGGACGAGGCCCTGCACCGGTGGCTGACGGCCATGGGAGAGGCGGGTATCCGGGTGATGATCCTCTCCAATAACCGCAGCCCCGTGCGGGTGGAGCGGTTTTGCCGGGACCTGGGCATTGACTATGTGGGTCACGCCGGGAAGCCCTCGCCCAAGGGATTTCAGGCGGCTATGGAAAAGGCCGGGGTCACGCCGCGGCAGACCGCCATGCTGGGCGATAAGCTCCTCACCGATGTATTAGGGGCCAACCGCAGCGGCGTGCTGGCGGTGATGGTGGAGCCTATGGGCGGGCCGAAAGGGGTGTGGAACCATGTACTCCACGGCTTGCAGAAGCCCTTTAAGGCCCGGTGTAAAGAAAGGAAGTAAGCGCTATGAATCATTTCAAAAAAATCGCAGAGGCTCTGCCCGGGGCAGGGCTGGACGGCGTTTTGCTCACGGGGGAGCATAACCGCTTTTACGCCAGCGGCTTTGCCTCTATGGGCAGCGACGGCGTGGCCCTGGTGACCACGAAGGGCAACTTTTACTTTACCGACAGCCGCTACATTGAGGCGGCGGAGCGGCAGGTTTCGGACGCGGCCATCGGCATGACGGAAAGCGGCAAGGGCTACATAGCCTGGCTCAATGAGGCGCTGGAGCTTTCCGGAGCCAAGCGCATCGGCTTTGAGGACGAGACCATGACCGTGGCGGACCATGAGCGCTACCGGAAAAATCTGCAGGCGGAGCTGGTGCCGGCCTCGGCCCTGCTGCACGCTCTGCGGGCCCGGAAAGACCCGGAGGAGCTGGAGCGGATGGAGCAGGCTCAGCGCATTGCGGAAAAGGCTTTGGAGCAGATTCTCACGGAGATTCGGCCCGGGGTGACGGAAAAGGAAATCTCCGCCCGGCTCCAGTACCATATGCTCTGCTTCGGGGCGGAGAAGATGTCCTTTGACCCCATTGTGGCCGGCGGGCCCAACGGGTCCATGCCCCATGCGGTGCCCACCGACCGGCCCATTCAGTCCGGGGAGTTTGTGACCATGGACTTCGGCTGCGTGTATGGGGGCTACTGCTCCGACATGACCCGCACCGTATGTGTGGGGAGGCCCACGGAGGAGATGGAGCGGGTGTATGAAACGGTGCTGAAGGCGCAGTTGGCGGGCATCGCCGCTGCCCGGGCCGGAGTCACCGGAGCGGAAATTGACGGAGCGGCCCGGGAGGTCATCCGCCGGGTCGGGTACGGCGACTACTTCGGCCACAGCTTCGGACACAGCGTGGGAGTGGAGATCCACGAGAGCCCCAACGCCAGCCCCGGCAATCACGAGCCTATGCCCGCCGGGGCGGTGGTCTCCGCCGAGCCGGGCATCTATCTGCCCGGGCGCTTCGGCGTGCGCATCGAGGATGTGATCGTGCTGGAGGAGGGGGGCTGCCGGGACATTACCAAGGCGGACAAGGCCCTTTTGTGCCTGTGAGCATCCTTTTTCGGGAAAAGAACGGAAAAAATGCAACAAAGCACTTGCCAAAACCGAGATTTTCATATAAAATATATACGGCCTATTTGGCGCATAATATAATTTCGAGGAAATGAGAGGAAAATTTCCTCATACATAGGAGGAAAAAACTATGGCAACTATTACCGCAGGCGATTTCAGAAACGGTAAGACTTTCGAGATGGACGGCAAAATCATGCAGGTGGTGGAATTCCAGCATGTGAAGCCCGGCAAGGGCGCTGCCTTCGTGCGCACCAAGATGAAGAACATTGTCACCGGCGCCGTCACCGAAACTTCCTTTAACCCCACTGCCAAGTTCGAGGAAGCCTTCGTGGAGCGCAAGGATATGGCCTACAGCTACAACGACGGCGACCTGTACTACTTCATGGATCAGGAGACCTATGACATGATCCCCCTGGGCAAGGACCTGCTAGGCGACGCTTTCCGCTTCATCACGGAGAACACCGTGTGCAAGGTCCTCAGCTACAAGGGCAATGTGTTCGGCCTGGAGTGCCCCAACTTCATGGACCTGGAGGTCACCGAGACCGAGCCGGGTCTGGCCGGCAACACGGCTACCAACACCCTCAAGCCCGCCACCGTGGAGACCGGCGCGGAGGTGAAGGTGCCTCTGTTCATCAACATCGGCGACAAGATCACCATTGACACCCGCACCGGTGAATACCTGTCCCGGGCAAAGTAAGCAGGAGCTTTTAGCGGTTCAGAAAGGAGCGCAACATGGAAATTTCCCAGAAGGTCGCATATCTCAAGGGTTTGGCCGAGGGCCTGGCTCTGGACACCGAGACCAAGGAGGGCAAGCTCATTGCCGCCATCATTGATGTGCTGGACGAAATGAGCATCCGCTTTGAGGACATCGACGACAACCTGGTGGACCTGGAGGACGGCCTGGATGCCGTCAGCGATGACCTGTCCGAGGTGGAGGAGGCCCTCTACGAGATGGACGAGGACGACGAGGAGCTGGACGACGACGCCGAGTACTTCGAGACCACCTGCCCTGTCTGCCAGGAGGAGATCGTCTTTGACGAGGACACCCTGGACAGCGGCGAGATTCGCTGCCCCAACTGCGGCGAGAAGCTGGAGTTTGATCTCAGCGATCTGGCCCGGGCCGAGGACGACTACAACGACGAGGACTGACCGACTGCATGAAAAGGGGAGACGCTGCCGCGCCTCTCCTTTTTTCTGACCCGGCTAAAATTCCTTCGGAATTTTACGCCGAAGGGCTTGCAGCCTGCTGCGCGCATAGCCTTGCGCGGCGCAGGGATTTTCGGACACGAGATGCAGGAAATCTTTTGTTCCCGGAGGAGGATACCATGAAATATACCACCACTGTAACGGATTATCTCACCTGGCGGGGGGACATCCCCTTTTCTGTGGATCCCTTTAACGAGGTGGATAATCTGGTGCTGTGCATCATTTCCTATCTGGATTTTAGCCGGTTTCCGGAGCTGCTGACCCGCAATCCCAAGGAGGCGGCGGCCCTGGAGGACATTTGCGCCCGGCTTACGGAGGCGGATGACCAGCTGGGACTCTCCCAGCTCAGCTATATTCCCGTGGCCCGGCAGGCGGCGGCATGTGAGCGGTTTGCCGGGACGAGAATGTTTGCCTTTGAGGACCGCAGCGACGCGCAGACGCAGTTTGCGGCGGTGTCCTTTTTGCTGCCGGATAAGTCGGTTTTTGTGGCGTTCCGGGGTACGGATACCTCCCTGGTGGGCTGGAAAGAGGACTTTAACATGAGCTACCTGGAGGCGGTGCCGGCCCAGATCCGGGCGGCGGAATACACGGCGGAGATCGCCCGGGTCTGCCGCTGGCACAAGCTGCGCATCGGCGGACACTCCAAGGGCGGAAACCTGGCGGCCTGGGCGGGACTGCACCTGCCGCACAAGGTGTATGACCGGCTGATGGATGTATACAACAACGACGGGCCGGGGTTCAACCGGAGCATGACGGAGCTGCCGGAGTACGCGCTGCTCCGGGAGAAAATGCACACCTTCATCCCGGAGTCCTCCATCGTGGGCGTGCTGCTGGAGCACTGCGAGGATTACACGGTCATTGCCAGCACGGCCAAGTCCATCATGCAGCACGAGGCACTGTCGTGGTGTACGGAGCGGAATCGATTCATCCATCTGGAGGAGCGGTCGGCCCTGGGCCGGCGCTCGGACGATGTGCTGCGGGACTGGGTCGGGTCGATGACGCCCCGGGAGCGGAAGGAGTTCACCGATGCCTTTTTCAACATTCTCAGCATGGGCGGCAAAGCCAAGACACTGGACGATGTGCAGGAAATGGGCCTGGGCGGGGCGGTGGCCCTGGTGAAGGAATTTGCCGGGTCAGACGAAAAGACCCGACGGATTTTAACGGAGGTTTTCAAGCGCCTGGCGGTGGATATTGGGGAGGAGATGGCCTCCTCTGCCCAGGACGGGCTGAAGCAGGCCACCGGATTTATCCGCGGCCTGGGACGGAAAAAGACAGAGAAAAAGTCTTGAAGGGATAAGATCGTAATTTAAAAAGCAAAGCCGTATCGGACGGGACCGATACGGCTTCGCTTTTTATTGTGAGTATTTATTTCGCCAGCAGCACGCCCATGGCAAGAGAGGCGTATTTGGAGGCGGGGTCGCTGGCACGGGAGGGGAGAATGATGGGAGCGGCCGTGCCCATGACGATGCCGGCGTTGGAGGAGTGCAGGAGATAGTTCAGAGTTTTGGAGAAGGTGTTGGCCACCTCGATGGAGGGGGCGAGAATAATATCCGCCTGACCGGGCACCTGGGAAACGATGCCCTTCTTTTTCGCTGCTTCGGCGGAGAGAATATTGTCCATGGCCAGGGGGCCCTCCACTACAGCGTCCTGGAATGCTCCACGATCGGCCATCTTGCACAGGCAGGCGGCGTCAATGGTGGCCTGCATCTTGGGATTCACAGTCTCCACGGCGGCAAGGCAGGCGGCCTTGGGCGTTTCGATGCCCAGGGCGTGGGCTACATCAATGGCGTTGCGGAGAATGTCGGCCTTTTCCGTGAGAGTGGGGGCGATGTTCAGGCCGCCGTCGGTGCTGATGAGCAGGCGGTCAAAGCCGGGGATCTGCAGAACGATCAGGTGGCTGGCCAGGCGGCCGATGTTCAGGCCCTTGGCCTTGTCCAATGTGTGCTTGAGCAGGATGCCGGTGGAGACGGTACCCTTCATGAGGATCTGATTTTTCCCCTCACGGATGGAGGCGATAGCCGCCTCGATAGCCTGGTGGGTCTCCTCCACATGGCAGATGGAAACCGCAGACGCGGAAAGGCCGATCTGCTCCAGAATAGGCAGAATACGGGACTGGTCGCCAAAGAGCTGGGCTGTAGCCAGACCGGACTCCAGAGCGTCCTTTACGGCCAGAAGGGTGTTTTTGTCATAGGGCACCGCCACGGCGATCCCCTTGCTGCCGCGCTCCTGGGCGCACTGCAGCAGCTGGTCAAAATTGCGGATGGGCTGCATAAGATAACTTCCTTTCTGTGTTTATACCATTTATATAATGTAGGCTTAGTATTCTTTGGGGGCGATAGCGCCGGTAAGGACACCGTGCAGGTAATAGGCCAGGCTGTCCATCTCCTCCTCACCGGGCTTTAGAACGATGGGGGCCAGGTAGGAAATGCGGTCCGTGACCAGCTTGATGAAGGCCTGGGATTTAGCGATGCCGCCGGTGAGAACGATGGCGTCCACCCGGCCGCTGAGTACGGCGGTCATGGCGGCGATCTCCTTGGATACATGGTAGGCCAGAGCTTCAAAAACGGCGGCGGTGGCATCGCCTTCGCTGCGCCAGGCCTCCACATCCCGGAAATCCTTGGTGCCCAGATAGGCGGATACGCCGCCCTCACCGTTGAGCATTTACCTCCATAAATTTTGTCAAACGGTTTTCCCCGGTTGCATTTTCATTGTAGAGCATCTTCGCTCCGAAAAAAAGTACGCACAAATCTATTACTGAGTCACAAAAAAGTAACCGCTTGCAAGCAAATGCTCCCTGCACTATAATTAGAATATAACATTCTTAATGAAACCATTGGAGGTATAGCTATGCTGACAAAAGAAGAAATGTCCGCCTGCCCGGTAGCAACCACCGTGGCTCTGATCGGGAGCAAATGGAAACTGCTTATCATGCGAAACCTGCTCCAGCGCCCCCTGGCGATTCAATGAACTGAAAAAGGACCTGGAGGGCATCAGCCAAAAGGTGCTTACGGACAGTCTGCGCTCCATGGAGGCCGACGGCATCATCACCCGCACCGTTTATCCCGAAGTGCCGCCGAGGGTGGAATATGCCCTCTCCGACCTGGGCGAATCCATGCGGCCGATCATGAAGGCCATGGAGATCTGGGGCACGGAGTATAAAAAACGGTAAATTTTTTGTAAGATTTTCCTTTTTCCGAAGTCTTATAGGTGAAAGGATGTGTTCGTAGTCTCCGATAGCAGCAGCGTAGGGTCTATGGCCGTCCTGCTGGACGCAGAGAAGGAGCCGCTGAAGAAAAATTCGGATGTGGCGGATGATGTGCTGCAAAGAGAACACTAAGCAATGATGAAACAGTCCGAGCCGGTAAACCGAGTTGTATTGACAAAATCTGCCCGCTATGCTATAACTCTATATAGAGTGTGAGCCAAAGGCCGCACGAAGGGGTACACCACCACGGGTGTAGTTCTTTCGTGCGGCCTTTTTTGCGTGCAGAAAGGAGAAAAAGCATTGATACGTGTAAACGGTGAAGAACTGGCTCTGGCGGGAAAGACCCTGTCGGACTACCTGGCGGAAACGTCCTATGACCCCGGGCGGATCGCAGTGGAGCGAAACGGAATGATCGTGCCAAAGCGGGCCTACGGCGAGACGGTTTTAAAGGACGGCGACGTGCTGGAGATCGTCAGCTTTGTGGGAGGAGGCTGACATGATCCCCACAGAAAAAGAATTCTATCAGGCCTTGAGCCAGCGCCATGGCGCGCAGCTGCAGAAGAAGCTCAGCGCGGCGCGGGTGGCGGTCTGCGGCCTGGGCGGCCTTGGCTCCAACATTGCCATTGCGCTGGCAAGAGCCGGCGTGGGCCACCTGCACCTGATCGATTTTGACCGGGTGGACATTACGAATCTGAATCGTCAGCAGTATTTTGTCCGCCAGCTGGGCCTCCTGAAAACCGACGCTCTGCAGGAGACGCTGACAGACATTGCGCCCTATTGCCGAGTCATTACAGACTCTGTAAGGATCACGGAGGACAACCTGGCGCAGCTGCTGGAGAACGAGGACATTATCTGCGAGGCCTTTGACCGCAGCGAGGCCAAGGCTATGCTGGTCAACGGCGTCCTGGAGCAGTTTCCGGAAAAATATCTGCTGTCCTCCTCCGGCATGGCGGGCTTCGGCTCGACCAACCGCATCCGCACCCGCCACGTATTTCAGCGCTTTTATCTCTGCGGCGACGGCGTCAGCGATGTCAGCGACGGCATCGGCCTGGTGGCTTCCCGGGTCATGGCCTGCGCCGCCCACGAGGCCCACATGGTGATCCGTATTCTTGCGGGCGAACTGGAGCCCTGAATTTTGATCAATAATAAGAAATGAGGAATTACATTATGGAAAATCAGGACAAGCTTATAATCGGCGGACACGAATTTCACTCCCGTTTTATTCTGGGGTCCGGCAAATACTCCCTGAAGCTTATTGAAGCCGCCGTCCGGGATGCCGGCGCGGAGATCATCACCCTGGCCGTGCGCCGGGCCAACACCAAGGAGCAGGAGAGCATCCTGGATTACATCCCCAAGGGCGTGACCCTGCTGCCCAATACCTCCGGCGCACGCAATGCGGAGGAGGCGGTCCGTATTGCGCGCCTGGCCCGGGAGCTGGGCTGCGGCGATTTTGTGAAGGTGGAGATCATGCGGGACACCAAGTACCTGCTGCCGGACAATCAGGAAACGATCCGCGCCACGAAGATTCTGGCAAAGGAAGGCTTTGTTGTCATGCCCTATATGTATCCGGACCTGAACGCGGCCCGGGATCTGGCTGCGGCCGGAGCCGCCACCATTATGCCTCTGGCCTCCCCGATCGGGTCCAATAAGGGCTTGGCCACCCGGGATTTTATTCAGATCCTCATCGATGAGATCGACTTGCCCGTGATCGTGGACGCCGGCATCGGCCGCCCCTCCCAGGCCTGCGAGGCCATGGAGATGGGCGCTGCCGCCATCATGGCCAACACGGCGCTGGCCACCGCCGGTGACTTGCCCATGATGGCCGCCGCCTTCCGCCAGGCCATTGAAGCGGGCCGCAAGGCGTATCTTGCCGGGCTGGGCCGCGTGCTGACCCGCGGCGCCGCCTCCTCCGACCCGCTTACCGGCTTCCTGCGGGACTAAGGGGGCGGTACAATGGAAAACCAGTTTTTTGTAGACTCCGAATTCCTGTCTCCCGCGGCACTGGAAAAGAAGCACCGGCTGGAGACCGATCCCTCCAGCCGGACAGATCACATGGAGTACATGCCCGGGATGGAGCAGATCCGCTCGGACATTCTGGATAAGGTCATGGGTCACGTCAACGCCTATGATGCCTCCGCCTATACCGCCAGGGACGTGCAGGCGGCCCTGCAGCACGAAACGGTCACGCCGGAGGACTTCAAGGCGCTGCTTTCTCCCGCGGCGGAGCCGTTTCTGGAGCAGATGGCCCAGCGGGCCCGCATAGAGACCAGCAAGCACTTCGGCAACACCGTATACCTCTTCACGCCGCTGTATATTGCCAACTACTGCGAAAACTACTGCGTATACTGCGGCTTCAACTGCTACAATCACATTCACCGCATGAAGCTGACGAAAGAGCAGATGGAGCATGAGATGAAGGTCATTGCCGACTCCGGTATGGAGGAGATATTGATCCTTACCGGGGAGAGCCGGTCCATGAGCGACGTGAAGTATATCGGAGAGGCCTGTAAGCTGGCGCGGAAGTACTTCCGTATGGTGGGCGTGGAGATCTATCCCGTCAATACCGATGAATACCGCTATCTCCACGAATGTGGCGTGGATTATGTCACCGTGTTCCAGGAGACCTACGATGCCGACAAGTACGAGACGCTGCACCTGCTGGGCCACAAGCGGGTATGGCCCTACCGGTTTGAGGCCCAGGAGCGGGCGCTGATGGGCGGTATGCGGGGTGTAGGCTTCTCGGCGCTGCTGGGGCTCAGTGATTTCCGCAAGGATGCGCTGGCCAGCGCCCTCCATGTCTATTATCTGCAGCGGAAGTATCCCCAGGCGGAGATGTCCCTGTCCTGCCCCCGTCTGCGGCCCATTATCAACAACGATAAAATAAATCCCCTGGACGTGCATGAAAAGCAGCTCTGCCAGGTGCTCTGCGCCTATCGGCTTTTCATGCCCTTTGTGGGTATCACCGTTTCCTCCCGGGAGAGCGCCTCCTTCCGCGACGGCATTGCGAAGATCGCCGCGACAAAAATTTCCGCCGGGGTCTCCACCGGTATCGGTGACCATGAAAGCAAATATACCGGCAAGGAGTCCGATGCGCTGGAGGGCGACGAGCAGTTTGAGATCAACGATGACCGCAGCCTGCAGACCATGTATGCGGATATGTCGGAGGAGGGCCTTCAGCCGGTGCTGAATGATTATCTCTATGTCTGATATTCTCTGTGTCACCAACCGGACCCTCTGCAAAGAGGATCTTCTGACCCGGATAGAGCGCGTTGTCTCGGCCCGCCCGGCGGGGATCATCCTGCGGGAGAAGGACCTGCCGGAGGAGGCGTATGAGACCTTGGCCCGGCAGGTGCTGGGGCTGTGCCGTGATAGGGGCGTGCGCTGCATCCTCCACGGCTTCGTTCCGGCGGCACTCCATCTGCAGGCGGATGCCATCCACTTGCCGCTGCCGGTGCTGCGGCAGATGTCGGAGGGGGAGAAGGCGCGGTTTCGCACGTTGGGAGCCTCCTGCCATTCCGTGGCGGATGCCCGGGAGGCCCAGCGGCTGGGGTGCACCTATATCACAGCCGGGCATGTTTTTGCCACGGACTGCAAAAAGGGGCTGGAGCCCCGGGGGCTTACGTTCCTGCAGGATGTCTGCCGAAGCGTGGAGATCCCCGTGTACGCCATTGGCGGGATCAGCCCGGAGAAAATGCCCTCCGTGCGCGCCGCCGGTGCCGCCGGTGCCTGCGTCATGAGCGGCTTGATGACCTGTCCGGATCCCCGGCGGCTTCTGGAGGAGCTGCAATAAGAAAAATAGGGGAGCGGTGTGTCCCAAGGACACACCGCTCCCCTTTGGCCGCCTCAATAGCTGAGATCACCCCCCGGAGCCGATGCTCCGGGGGCGCTTTTTTCGTTGAAATTCGATCCGTCCGGCGCTACATAATGCCCGAGCGCTCCTTGCTTTTGGCGATGGCGGCGTTCAGCCTCCGGGCCGGGTAGTAGACCAGCAGGCCAAAGACCGTGAACACCACGCACATGCCCAGCAGGACCAGGGCGCAGCTGCGGTAGGTGTGGCCGTACATGCCGCCGATGGTCTCGCGGATCATGTCCATGCCGTAGTGGAAGGGCATGAGGAAATAGAGCTTCTGGAACAGGGCCGGCAGCACGTGGATGGGGTAGGAGCCGCCGGAGCCTGCCACCTGGATCACCATGATGATCACGGCGGCGGCCATGCCGATGTTGTCCAGCGCATAGACCAGGGCAAAGTTCATCATGGCGAAGTTCAGCGAGCAGATGCAGCAGGCCAGCACAAAGCGGGCGGGCTCCACGCACTGTATGCCCACAAAATGCAGGCAGCCGAAGGCGGTTATCAGCGCCTGGGCCATGCCCACGCAGAAGAACAGGGCAAACCGCCCAAAGTACCGCTCCACAGCCCGGCAGCCGGAGAACTGCGGCTGGGTCACCGGTACCTTGATCATCACCGCCGCCAGCAGCGAGCCCACGAACAGCGCCAGCATGATGTAGTAGGGCGCCATGGCGGAGCCGTAGTCCCCGATCTCATAGATCACCTGGGTGTCCAGCTGGACAGGCGAGGCCAGGTAGTCCGCCAGACCTTCGGGGTTATTTTCCAGCCTTTTTGCAAATTCGCGGAAGGCCTGGCTGTCTGTCACCCGGCGCACATCCGCCTCCATGTCCGCCAGATACCCGGACACGGTGTCCGCCAGAGCGGACCCGGCCGCCAGGGTGGACTGGGACTGGGCCAGGGCGGCGGCATAACCGTCCAATGTTCCGGTCAGGCTGCCGGACAGTTCGGACCCGCTGCTCAGCAGCTCCTGCACGGAGCGCAGAGCGGCCAGGGCTTTTTCATTTTTCTCCTGCAGATAGCCGTTCACGCTCTGGTTGCACTGCAGAGCTGCCGTGCGGATAGCCTGGCGCGCGGCGGCCAGCTGGTCCAGCAGCTGCTCCTTACCGCTTTGGCCTCCGCCGCCGGCGACGGTGTTTCGTATCTGCGTCAGCGTTTGGATAGCGGCGTCGATCTGTGCGGACAGGTTGGGCGCCTGCGCCGACAGGTCCTCCAGGCGGGCGATCATGTCGTCCAGCTGCTGAAGAAGCTGCTGCTGCAAAAGGGTGGGGTCCTCCGCCGTGCCCCACTGGCGCAGCTTGGTCTCCAGGTCCGTCAGGCTCTTGTCAATGGCGTCCAGCACGGCCATCACGCCGTCGGAGGCGCTGCCAGCCACGCCGGAGCCGGCGGCGGCCGCGTCACCGGCGCTGCCCGCGATCTGGGAGGCGTCCGCCAGCAGGCCGTTCACATCCTCAGCGGTGAGGGACGCCGCCGTCAGCAGGCTGTCGGCATTGTCCATAACGCTCTGCAGGGAGGCAAGGATCCGGCCCAGCTGGGCCATCTGCGCCTGGGCATCCTGCAATTTTGCGATAACGCCGTTGGCAATGTCCTGGCTGTTCAGCCCCAAGGCCTTGCACACGGAGTTGAAGGTGGTCAGAGCGTCGGCTACCTTTTCGATGATGGTGTTATTGATCTGCTCCTGCACGGCGGTCTTGGCCTTGCTGGTGATCTTGGGCGCGATGGCGTTCTTTTTCTCGTTTTCAAAGTATTCGATCTGCGGGTGCTCGGGCGTGCCGTCCAGCAGGCTGACAAAGTCGCCGGTGAAATCCTGGGGCACGATCAGGGCGGCGTAGTACTGCCCGGCGTTTACGCCCTCCAGCGCCGTGTCCCGGTCCTCCAGAAATACCCAGCCCATCTGGTCGTTGGTCTTGAGGCCCTCCATCACCAGCTCTCCGATGTTCAGGTGCAGGCCCAGGATCTCGCAGCCCGCGTCCTCATTGGCCACGGCCACCTTGATGTTCCCGGTGGAATCGGGGCCGTAGGGGTCCCAGTTGGAGAGAATGTTGAACCAGGCGTACAGGCAGGGGACCAGGCACAGCCCCAGCATTACCACCACGGCCACCACGCTGGCGGTCAGCCGCTGCCAGTCGGCCCGGAAAATGCGCCATATCTGCTTCATTAGGGCTCCACCTCCTCGTTTGCCGGGGCTTGCCCGCCGCCGGCTGCCAGATCGGCCGACAGAGCTTGCAGCGTCTGGGCCAGCTGCGCCAGGTCAGCGGCGATCCGCTGTGGGTCGGACCGGGTCGGGGTATCCGGGCCCGGCAGGGCTGCGGCGGGACCGTCCGGTACGGGCCGGGCTGCCTCCTCCGGCATGGGGAGGGGGACGGCGGGGCTGCCGTCCTTGCCCAGCTCGGCTTCGATCGGCTCCTTTTGCGCGTCTTCCGCCGATTCGGCAGGCGCGGGGGCCTCGGCCTGACCCCGCTGCTTCAGCAGCTGGGCCAGCAGAGCCCCTCTGTTCAGCTGCGGCAGGGCGGTCAGCTGGCCCAGGACCGCCTCTTCCTCCTGGGTGATGTCCCGCAGTTTCTTCTGCAGCTCATAGTCCATGTACTCTACGCCGATGAGGTATGCCGACAGGGCAAACATGGACAGGATCCACAGGATCAGGGTAAAGACCTTGTTGCCCGATGCCAGAAACATCAGCAGCAGAAGTCCCACGGTCACGATCACCAGCGCCCGCATACCCACGCGGATGCGGCGCTGGTTGGCCTTGTGCAGGGCGGCCACCTCCGCCAGCAGCCGCTCATACAGCTGCTGATACTTTTCTTCCAGTGTCACGGTACTCTGCACCTCCTTAAAGCAGCTCTGTTTCTTCCAGCTTTTCTTCCACAAAATGGTTCAGCCCCATGAAGGGCCGCCGTACCAGCAGGCCGATCACCAGCGCTGCGGCGGCAAACAGCAGCAGGAAGAAAAGCTGGGTGATGTAGTAGTTGCCATACAGGCCGCAGATGCACTCGCGCATGGCGTCGATGGCGTAGGGGAAGGGGAAGAAGCGGTATATCTTTTGGTAGACCGCCGGCAGCAGCTCAATGGGGAAGGTGCCGGAGGAGCCGGCGATCTGCAGCACCATGACCACCACCACGATGGCCTTGCCCACGTCGCCGAAGGACAGCGCCAGCGAGTAGATCAGCAGGCTGAAGGTCAGGGCCGTCAGCGATCCGGTCAGGTACAGCAGCCCCGGGTGCAGACACTGTATCTTCAGGATCAGCAGGTCGCCGGTGATGATAATGGCCGCCTGTATCTGGCTCAGCAGGAAGAAGAAAATATACCGGCCGAAGTACAGCTGGGCGGGGGTGGGGTCGATAAGCCCGTCCTTTCGGGCGTGGGGCTTTACCAGAGACACCAGGATGACGCCGCCCACCCAGATGGCCAGCACGGTGTAGAACGGCGCCATGGCGGAGCCGTAATTCTCAATGGGATACACGGGGGTTACGGAGGTCTGCACCATCTGGGAGAAATATTGGCCGTAGACTTCCGGGTCGCCGCCGAGGACGTTCAGCAGAATGTCCATGTATTCGTCGTCCGTAAGGCCCTGGAGCTTGGAGATGGTGTCGGAGACCGACTGGGCCAGCTTGTCGGCGGCGGGCCGCAGCAGGGCGATGGTCTCATCCAGGGACAGGGTCGTGTCGGCCAGTGCGTCGCGGACGGATTTGGCATCCCCGCTCAGGCCCTCAACCCGCTCCATGGCGCTTGCGACCTGCCCCATGACGTTCTCCAGCTCCGTGCGCAGCTCGCCGGTAGTGGAGATGAGGCTGCCCGTCATGGTACTGATGGCGTCCATGATGCTCCTGCAGCTGCTGATGACGGACTGAATACTGTCCTGCTCGGGCAGCGCCAGCAGCTGGGCCTGCAGCTGGTAGCACTGGGCGGCGATGCTGCGCGCCAGATTGGCGGCCGCATGGCCGGGCGACACCTGCTCCAGCCGGTCTGCCCAGGCCGTCAGCCGGTCGCCCAGCTGCCCGGCGGTGGCGGCCTCCCGGGTGGCCTGAAGGGCCTGGTCCAGCTGGTCGGACGCGGCCTGCTGGAGCGTATCCAGGGTCCGCTGGATCTCCTGCAGGGCGGTATAGATCATGCGGTCGAGCTGGGCGGCGGTCTGCTGCCATTGGCTGGTGTCGGGCAGGTTTGCGTTGATGCCGCTGATGGCCTGGGCCAGTTTTTCGGCATCATAGTCCCCGCCGGTCCCTGCCGAAGAAAAGGCGTCCATAGCGGACCGGCAGCCGCCCAGCAGATCCTGGACCTGGTAGAACAGGCCCTTCACCGCCGCCTCGGGATCGTTGGCCGTCAGATCGGCGGCCAGCAGGTTGGCCTGGGTCATTACACCGCCGATGACCACCTCCAGGTAGTTTTCGTTGATGGTGCGCTTCAGGCTCTCCACAGCCGTGTCGGTGATCTTTGTGGCCACGGCGTTTTTCTTGGCGTTTTCGTAATAGGTGATGGAGGGCTTGCCCGTCCACTCCGTCAGCATATTGAACATGTTATACGTAAAGTCTTTGCCGATGACCACGGCGGCGTAATAGTCTCCGGCGTACACGCCCTCCCGGGCGGCCTCGTCGCTCTCTACCGGGACCCAGTGAATACTGGTGGCCTCCCGCAGATCCGCTACCACATCGGCGCCCTTGTTGGTGTATACACCGTCCTCGTCCGTATAGCCCTGGTCCAGGGATGCCACGGCGATGGAGATCCCGCCGGTATTGCCGTAGGGATCCCAGTTGGAATAGATATTCAGCCATGCGTACAGGCTGGGCAGGATGGCGATGGCCACCGCCACCGCGCAGGCAAAGAAGCATTTGCTCAGCGACTTGATATCGGTTTTGAAGACCGTCCAGATATTCCGCATAGTTCCTCCTGTCAGACTTTTTCCCATTTTACCATTCTTATCTCATCTTAGCAGAATCTGAGCGGAAAATCCATAGGGAAAACGTTTGATTTCTTCAAAATACAAAGCGATAGACGTATTTTGCGCAGGATATCACATTTCCGGCCCGGTGAACACATGGATAAGGGGGAAGGGGGCGGGAGGCCGGAAATTGTGCAATTCGCCGTGGGAAAACGGATTGCATAGCGGGGCGGCTTATGCTATAATAGGGCACCGGCATACAGGCACGCGCTCAGGGAGCTGCGCAGGAAAACCGCTGTGTGACCGCTTTTATTATGACAAGGAGTTAGTTGCATCTAACTTAAACGGACGCTGTAATAGGGAGGGTGAAAAAATGGAAGATGATGTGAAAATTTTCAGGCTCAGAGTCCTGCTCTGCTTTTTGCGGTCTGACCCGGCGGACTGCACCGTTACCGGCATTTCCCGGACATTGGGGGAGGAGAAATACGCTGTCAGCCGGGCCATGGCGGCTCTGGAAAAGGACGGATACATTGACCGGGAGGACATCCGCAGCCCCATCGTTACGGAAAAGGGCTACCGGGCGGCGGCCCGCTACGCCCAGCGGCTGGAGATCGCCCTGAACCACCTGCTCTACGAGGGGGTGGACATGGAGAGCGCCAAAAAGGACGCCTTCGTCTGGGCTCTCTACTGCACCGACAGCACCATGGACGCCGTGCGGGCCACCGAGGAGCGCTACCGGGTGAAGTATGAGCTGCGGGAGCAGAAGCAGTTCACCGGCGCCGCCCTGTGCAAAAGGCTCAAGGACGGCAGCTACGAGTTTCCCTTCCTGATCTTTCGGGAGCACATCAAAAACGGCAGCAACCTCTCCATGGCCAACGAAGGATTTTATCATCCCTGCACGCTGTCGGTGAAAAACGGCGTGGGAACGGTGCAGCTGCGGGCGGTGTCTATCTCCGCGAAGTCCCAGTTCAGCGGGGCGCTTATGAGCGGCAAGGTGAAAAGTGTCCGCTACTTTGACGCCGGGCGCTATATCCGGGCCGAGTCCAACGGGCAGATATTCTCCTTTCCCGCGGACGTGCTCCGGTTTGTCAATGTGGGCTCCGGCACCGGGCAGATCCTCCACGGCAGCGTCTGCCTGCAGATGGAGTGCTCCGTGGGGCCCATCCACATGCCCGAATCCAACGCGATATTTACCATGCTCATATAATTTTGTTGCGCATCTGCAACAGGGAAAAACGGCGGAATTTCAAGGAGGACGGTCTCCGGGGCCTGGAAAAATACGCCATTTTGTAGCAGATGCGCAACAAACTGACCTCTTCACAAGCGGCCGAAGTGTGCTAAAATAGGTTCCGTTAAGCAAGAGCCCACTGAGGCGGCTGTTTTTTTAACACATGTGGTTAGAGAGTACTAACCGCGAAAAAACTTCCCACCGGGAAAGAACAGGAGGAAACTATGAAAAAAGGAACCAAATCGCTTCATCGGCTTCTGTCGCTTTTGCTGGCCGCTGTGATGCTGCTATCCTGCAGCGCGGTAACGGCATTTGCGGCGGGGAGCGATGGTAACACAAGGGAAGCGATCTACCTGGGCGTGCCCACGGACGTCGCGGACGGTGTTTACTATGCCGACGTTAACATGAAACAGGCAAACAAACCGGAACAGAACTCCATGGGAAATGCGGCTCTGCGCGGCAGCGAGAGCTACAAGAAAAACCAGCCGGGAGATAAGGAATACCGGCCCATCGTCATTGTGAAGGACGGCAAGGCCACGGCACTGCTGGAATTCATGCCCATGGGCTTTTTGGGGATGTACGGCTTTATGATGGAGCTGGAGGGGATCTATCCCGGCAGCTTCACCCAGTTCGGCATGCCGAATACCAGCGATCCCGAGACCGTATTCACACTGACGCAGTCGCTGACCTATCAAAAGACCACCGACGGCAAGATCGTGTACGACGGATACAACGACCCGGACTCCAAGTACAAGTTTGACGGCCACAAGCTCCGCCCGGCGGGCTTTGGCAAGGAGGAGGAATACCTCAACATCGTCGACAAGTATTACAGCCATCTGCTGGCGCTGGACGTTACGCCGGTGATGGCGAAGGACGACGGGGAAGCGGTTCCCACCACGGCTGCGGAGTATACCGGAGACCACGCGGCTTTCTGCCATGTGTTTGTGCCGGTGATGTTTGATATCTCCGCCTCCTCCGGCGACCAGTACGCCCGCATGGAGGTGAACTGGAAGACGCTGGAGAAGATCGAAAACCCGGAAGAAAACGCGCAGTACATGCTGTATGTGGCGTCCCAGACCAAGACCGACGGCTGCAGCCAGGCCAGCGTTTCCGCCTTTGAGAGCGCCTACACTCAGGTGCGGACGGCGCTGGAAAATGTATGGAGCAAGCAGCATCTTGACCTAAGCAGCAGCGACTACAGCGCCCAGCCTGTGCTGGACCTCAAGCAGTATACGGACGCTGAAAACAAGGCCATGGCCCAGAAGCTGAAGGCTGCCATCGACGGCCTGACCAGCGCCGACAAGCAGGCGCTGCAGAAGGCTCTGGACGAGGCGAAGACTGTGGATGAGACGGCGTACACCGCCGACAGCTATCAGGCCCTTGCTAAGGCCATGGAAGCGGCGCAGAGCGTATATGACGATGCTGCCGCCACCCAGGAGCAGATCGACGCCCAGGTCACTGCGCTGAGCAAGGCTATGGACGGCCTGGTGCCGGCATCCGATGCCAAGGGCTGGGACGGCGTGACGGTAAAGCAGCCCCAGGTAAGCGGCGACAGCGTGAACATCACCTCCCCGGAGGAGCTGGCTTGGCTGGCGAAGGAGGTAAACGGCGGCCGGAGCTTTGCCTGCGTATTCCTGGAAAACGACATTGACCTGAACGCCAAGGCCTGGACGCCCATCGGCACCAAGGATCATCCCTTTACCGGGGAATTCTATGGAAACGGCCACACCGTTACGGGCCTGGCGATAAAGGGCAACGACAACTATCAGGGCCTGTTCGGCTATGTGGAGGGCAAGGAAAAGGAAAATGCCGCCATCAAGGACCTGAGCGTAGAGGGCGTGATCAAGACCACCGCCACCAATGTGGGCGGCATTGTGGGAAGCGCACTCTATACCAGACTGAATGACCTCAGCAGCAACGTGAAGATCACCGTTGACCGGCTGAATAACAACGACTATGTGGCCGTGGCCGGCGGCATTGCGGGCGAGGCGCTGTACTGCGACATCGTGCACTGCTTTAATACGGCCGACATTACCGCCACGCTGCAGGAAAAGGTGGGCGGCATCGTGGGCTACGCCTCCGGCTGCTACATCCGCAACAGCGGCAACAGCGGCACCATCACGGCCGGCGGCTCCACCGGCGGCATTGTGGGCAACTACTTTGTGCGCAGCGGCTCCAAGGGCGTTATCAGCTGCTACAACAAGGGCACTGTGAACGGCAACGGCGCATCTGTAGGCGGCGTTATCGGCACGGCGACCTCTACGGGCAGCGATGCCCAGGGCGTATACGGAAACCTGTATAACCGGGGCGATGTTACGGCCCAGCACACCGTGGGCGGCATCATCGGCGCCTACTCCGGCGGAGACCTCTCCACCATGTCGGCCTGCTACTCCACCGGCAAGATCACGGCCACTGTGGCATCCAGCGACAGCGCCTGCGCCCTGGTGGGCCGGCTCTACAGCGGCATGATCTTCTACAGCTACGCCCAGGAGGGCAGCGCTGACAAGCTCTATACCAAGGGCCTCAGCAAGGCAACGCAGCTGGTGAGCAACTGCGAGTTTAAGAGCGCCGACTGGCTCAAGGGCGATACATTCTTTAAGGCGATGGGCTCGGCGGCTTCCTCCTATGACAAGGACACCTATGGCCTCAACGACGGCTATCCGGTCCTGGCCTTTGAGGCAGCCGACCGGCTGAGCCAGATCAAGGCGGATGCCGTGGCGGAGCTGGTGGCTTATAAAAACCCGGCTGACTACAAGGGCCTTTCCAAGGACGCCGTGAAAAAGATCAAGGCCGACGCCCTGACCGCTATCAATGGCGCTGAGGATGAAGAGGGCGTAAAGAAGGCCCTGGCGGATGCCAAGGCGGCTCTGGACACCGTGCCCAACGACGCCAACTACGGCCTGGACCTGACCGTGCTGCGCCAGAAGCTGACGGAGGCAAAGGCTCTGGAGGCCAAGGGCGGCGACCTGTATACCCAGGAGAGCTGGAACAGCTTTACCGCCACCATCACCGGCATTGACTATCTGCTGGACAGCGGCTTCGGCACGCAGGATAAGGTGGAGCAGTACATCGGCTATCTGGAGAAGAACACCGCCGGTCTGACCTATCGGGATGCGGACTATTCCGCCGTGGAGAAGGCCATTGCCTCCATCCCGGAGGATCTGTCCCAGTACACGGAGGAGACCGTCGCTGCCGTAGAGAAGGCCAAGGCAGCCGTTGTCCGGGGCAAGAAGATCACCCAGCAGAGCGAAGTGGACGCCATGGCCGCCGCCATTAACGACGCGGTGGCCAAGCTGGAGAAAAAGTCTGACGGCAGCCTTGACTTTAAAAACCTGTCGGACGGCGTGTATTCCATCCAGTTTACCATGGTGAAGCTGAACCGCAGCGACCTGTCCATGTCCAACGACGCGGTGAACCACACCGCCAAGGTCACCGTGAAGAACGGCAGCTATACCATTACCATGAACTTTAAGGGCCTGCACTATCTGAATCGCTTCGGATATCTGGCCAAGCTCTCCTACTATGATAGCGGCTATACCTACGGAAACTACGGCGCGGTGAGCGGCACCCTGAAGGCCGCCACGGTGCTGAGCCTCCAGAAGAACGCCGACGGCAGCGATGTTATGGACGAGTTCAACGTGCCCGGCGGGTGCGCCGAAGGCATGAAGTATCCCCAGACCATCTCCTTCCCGCTGGTGGATACGGCCAAGGCTGACAGCGAGGGCTATATCCCCCTGCATGTGTTCGTGCCCGTGATGGAAGACATTTCCGCAGGCAACGGCGACCAGGATGTGCTGATGAAGCTGGACTTTGCCTCCCTGAAGCAGACCACCGAGGACGACCCGGCCTTCCAGCCGGAGAAGCCCCAGGAGCTGTCTCCCGCGGTGGACTTTACCGACAAGACCACCGGCGTGCGGGTGAAGGCCGACAAGGGCGTGCTGCCCGAGGGCGTGCAGATCGCTACAAAGGAGATCACCTCCGGCAGCGACTACGATAACGCTGCCTCCGCCTTGAGCCAGGTGGGCAAGAAGTTCAAGCTCTATGATGTGCGCTTCCTGGATAAGGATGGCAGCGAGATCAGCCCCAGCGGCACCGTTACCGTGATCGTGCCGGTGCGTGCCGGCTATAACGGCGCGGACGCCGCCGTTTACCGGATCGGCGAAAACGGCGCAAAGACCCTCATCAAGGGCACTCTGGACGGCAGCGGCTACGCTGTTATCACCAAGAGCGCCGGGCAGTATGCGCTGGTGGAAAAGGGCAGCACCGTTACCGACGCGGAGAACACCAACAGCGGCGTCAACACCGGCGATGCCGGCATCGCCCTGTGGCTGGTGCCCATGACGGTATCCGCTGTGCTGCTGGCCGGTGTGGCCCTAAAAAAGCGCAAAATCGAAAGAGGAGAATAAACCATGAAGCATACCGCAAAGGCTTTGCGGATGCTGTGCAGTGTGGTCGTAATGCTCGTCCTGGCGGCGAGCATTACGGCTATCCCTGCCTATGCGGCATCCAACGGCATTTATCTGGCAACCGCTACCCCCCATTACCGCCACCCCACCACCGGCGTTATTGAGGACGCCGGCGGCGACGGCTCTGCCGTTTTGGGGCAGTCTATGACCGAGAGCGCCCTTTACCGGCAGGCGCTGGTGGAGGTGGATCCCCATGGAACTACTTATGTGACCGTGCGGCTGAAGCTGATGGATAATATCCAGAACCCCCAGTTTCAGGTGGACGGCTCGGCTGTCAGCGCGTCGCTGATG
This sequence comes from uncultured Oscillospiraceae bacterium, assembly GCA_934566025.1. Classification (GTDB taxonomy): domain Bacteria; phylum Bacillota; class Clostridia; order Oscillospirales; family Oscillospiraceae; genus Vescimonas. The sequence continues at coordinate 31,741 of CAKTIW010000010.1, forward strand.
CAGGAGGACTACACGGAAAATACCGCCGACTACCGCATGCGCGTGGGCAGCGAAAACAGCGTTATCCGCTGCAATATGTATGTGGTGCCCATGGGGCGTGAGGTGATCTTCTACATCACCGTTTCCGCGCTCCAGAGCGGGTCCGGCGATTTCATCACCAGCGTGACGGTGGAAAAACCCAGCACGCCGGCGTCTGAGCCTGCGGATGAGACACCTGCCAAGACGCCCGCGGAGACCACTCCGGATACGCAGACGCCTGCGGCTTCGGACACCAAACCGGCTCAGGACAGCACCAAGACAGGCGAGAGCGGCCAGGAGGAGACCCCCACGGGGCTCCAGGAATTTGACGCAAACGGCAATCCCACCCAGGGGCAAAGCACTGCGAAAACCGAAAAGAGCGGCGGGTCCGCTGTCTGGTGGGTGCTGGGCGGGCTTGTCCTCGTTCTGGCCGCAGGCGGCTGCGTGTGGTATTTCGGCTTTTTCAAGAAAAAGAAGTAAGAGGCAAAGACTATGAGACTGAAACGAATACTGGCGACGCTGCTGGCGGGTGCGATGCTGCTGATGCTGGCCGGGTGCGTGAATCAGCATCCGGGGGAGAGCGGCAAGGGGACGAATACCGAGGAAAACGCCCGGCTCATCGCCACGTCCCCGGCTGTGGCGCAGATCTGCAGCCGGCTGGACCTGGAACTGGTGGGGGTCTGCCAGACAAACAGCACCCTGCCGGAAAAGTACCAGAGCCTGCCCACGGTGGGCATGGCCATGAATCCGGACCTGGAGATACTGAAATCCCTGAACCCGGACTATGTGCTCTCGCCCAATTCCCTGCAGTCCGACCTCCAGCCCAAATACGCCTCCATCGGGGTGAAGTCCATCTTTCTGAACCTGAAGAGCGTGGAGGGGATGTACGCCTCCATCCAGGGCCTGGGAGAGAAGTTCGGCCGGGAGGAGCAGGCCAAGGAGATGCTGGCGGAGTTTGACGAGTTCATGACGGAGTATAAAAGCGTCAACCAGGGGAAGGAAAGCCCCCGGGTGCTGGTGCTCATGGGTCTGCCGGGGTCCTACATCGTGGCTACCGAGAGCAGCTATGTGGGCAGCCTTGTGAAGCTGGCCGGCGGCACCAATATCTACGGAGACGGGGACGGGGAGGAGTTTCTCACCGCCAACACCGAGGACATGCAGCAGAAGGACCCGGACATCATTCTCCGGGCGGCCCATGCTCTGCCGGACCAGGTGAAGGAGATGTTCGCGGAGGAATTCTCCACCAACGATATATGGAAGCATTTCCGCGCGGTGGAGGACGGACGGGTCTATGACCTGGACCCGGCGCTGTTTAACATGAGCGCGAATTTCAGCTACAGCGAGGCTCTGAAGGCCTTGCAGCCCCTGCTCTACGGTGAATAAGAGCCCGGAAAGGCCCGCGTGCCGGCGGGCCTTTTCCGGCGGGGCTTGTTAGGTCAGGCTAAATCCCCAATCATCATTCAGGAGGTATCCACTGTTGATAAAGACAAGAAAAAAGGTACTGTCCCTGGTCATTACCGCCGCGGGACTGCTGGCGCTGTTCCTGTTTGCCGTCAATACCGGCAGCTTAAAGGTATCGCCCGGCGCACTGCTGCGGGGGCTGTTTGTGGAGTACGACGCCAATGTGGCGACCATTTACGACCTGCGCTTTCCGCGCATTTTCATCGCCATGCTGGGCGGCGCCGCCACCGCCGTATCGGGCGTGCTGTTTCAGGCGGTGCTGAAAAATCCCCTGGCGGACCCCGGCATCATCGGCGTCAGCTCCGGGGCCAGCCTGGCGGCGGTGCTGATCACCGCCTTTGCGCCGGCGCTGTATTTCTTTACGCCGCTGTTTGCCTTTCTGGGAGGCATGCTGGCCTTTGTGCTGGTATACAGCCTGTCCTATAAAAACGGGCTGTCGCCCCTGCGGATCATCCTGGTGGGCGTGGCGGTGAACGCCATGTTCACGGGGCTGATGAGCGCCTTCAACTCCGGCACGGGGTCTAACTACTCGGGCGTGGCCAGCATTGTAAACGCCAACATCACCATGAAGACCTGGGATGATTTCCGCACCCTGGCACCCTATGTAGCCGTGGGGGTGGTGCTGGCGCTTCTGGCTGCCGGGCAGTGCAATCTCCTGGCGCTGGAGGACAAGACCGCCCGGTCCCTGGGGGTAAACGTCAACCGCAGCCGGATCGTTGTTTCCGTGATCGCGGTGCTGCTGGCGGGCATTTCCACGGCGGTGGTCGGGCCTATCAGCTTTCTGGGGCTGATCGTGCCCCACATCGCCCGGCTGCTGGTGGGCAGCGACCACAAATGGCTGATCCCCTATTCCGTGGTGCTGGGAGCGTTTACGCTGCTGCTGGCCGACACGGTGGGACGCACCATCGCCGCGCCCTATGAGATCAGCGCGTCGATCATTATGTCGGTGGTGGGCGGACCGTTCTTTATTCTGCTGCTGAGGAGGTCGAAGCATGGCTATGGACAATAAGGCGGTTTACCAGGTGCAGGGGGTACACTTTGCCTATGGGAAAAACCAGGTGCTCAGGGGCCTGACCTTTGACCTACGGGAGGGAAAGATCACCACCCTCATCGGCGCCAACGGCTGCGGAAAATCCACGCTGTTTAACCTGATGACCAAGAACCTGATACCGGACGAGGGAGAGATCCGCTTCCGGGGCAGGGCCATCGGAGAGATACGGCTGAAGGAATTTGCCAGACAGGCGGCCATCGTACACCAATATAACACCGCCCCGGACGATATTACCGTGGAGAAGCTGGTCTCCTACGGGCGGACACCGTATCACACCTTTGGCCTTTCGCCGGATGCGGCGGAGGACGAGGAAAAGATCCGCCGGGCCCTGGAGATCACCGACACCCTGAAGCATAAGGACAAGCCCGTGTCCCAGCTCTCCGGCGGGCAGAAGCAGCGGGTGTGGATCGCCATGGCTCTGGCCCAGGACACTAAGGTGCTGTTTCTGGACGAGCCTACCACCTATCTGGACATCCGCTATCAGCTGCAGATTCTGAAGTTGGTGCAAAGGCTCAACCGGGAATTCGGCATCACCATCGTCATGGTCCTGCACGACATCAACCAGTCGCTGTACTACAGCGACGAGATCATTGCCATGAAGGACGGAAAGATCCTGGCCCAGGGGGCACCGGAGCAGGTCATCAGCGGAGAGCTGGTGCAGGAGGTCTATGGGGTGCAGCTGCAGATGTCCAGGGTGGACGGCAAACCGTTCATCATCCCGGTTTAAATGGTGAAGCGTATGAAACGGCAGAAAACAACGGAGAACTACCTGAAGGCGATCTATCTTCTCTCGAAGGTGGGACAGGTGCGGGGAACGGATATTGCCGCGTATCTGAGCGTTTCGCGGCCGACGGTGTCGGTATCGCTGCGATCGCTGGAGCAGGAGGGATACCTGCATCTGAACGCGCTGCACGAGGTGCACCTGACAGACAAAGGAAAGAGGCTTGCAAAGAGTATTTACGAAAAAAACCAGACATTCAAGGACCTGCTGATCCGGCTTGGGGTGGACGAGGCCACCGCCGAAAAGGACGCCTGCGAAATGGAGCACGCCGTCAGCGCCGAGAGCTTCTCCGCGCTGAAGCGGATGATCCATGAGGCGAATACGGAGGATGTCTGAAACGGAGAAAAAGTATGATGATGAACAAACGGCTGATCGGCACGGTCAGCAAAAGTAAACCCTATATTGCCGGGAATGTGGCCTTTCAGTGGCTGTCGCTGGCGGCGAACATCGTGATGATGGCCAGCATCACACGGCTGCTGGCGGAGCTGTATGCGGGAGAGGTCTCCGGCAGCAGCATGGCCGCGGCCCTGATCCTGGCGGCTGCCGCCGCCGTGCGGTATATCTGCACCCGGGTGGCTGCCAAAATGAGCTTTCTTTCCTCCAAGGCCGTGAAGAAGACCCTGCGGAACCTGATCTACCGGAAGCTGCTGCGCCTGGGTGCATCTTACAGCGAGGCGGTGAAGACCTCCGAGGTGGTGCAGGTGGCCGTGGAGGGGGTGGACCAGCTGGAGACCTATTTCGGCGCGTATCTGCCGCAATTTTTCTACGCCATGCTGGCGCCGCTGACCCTTTTTGGGGTGCTGAGCTTTGTGAACTTTCCCAGCGCGGTGGTGCTGCTGGTGTGCGTGCCGCTGATCCCGGCGGCCATCGTGGCGGTGCAGCGGTGGGCCAAGAAGCTGCTCTCCAAATACTGGGGGCAGTATACGGCCCTGGGGGACACCTTCCTGGAAAATCTGCAGGGGCTGACCACGCTGAAGATTTACCAGGCGGATGAATACAAGCAGCGGGAGATGAACCGGCAGGCGGAGAAATTCCGGAAGATCACCATGAAGGTGCTGACCATGCAGCTGAATTCCGTTACCATCATGGATCTCATCGCTTACGGCGGCGCGGCCCTGGGCGTGATCATGGCCTCTACCCAGTATGCCGCAGGGCGCGTGAGCCTGCAGGGGTGCCTGCTGATCATTCTGCTGTCGGCGGATTTCTTCATTCCCATGCGCCTGCTGGGGTCTTATTTCCACATCGCCATGAACGGCATGGCGGCCAGCGATAAGATCTTTCACCTGCTGGATCTGCCGGAGCCGGAGCGAAAGACGGAGCCGGTCCCCGGGGAGTGCACGGTCCGCTGCGCCGGGCTGCGCTTTTCCTATCAGCCGGAGCGGGAGATCCTCCACGGGGTGGACCTGACGTTCCCTGTGGGGAGCCTGACGGCCATCGTGGGCGAGTCCGGCTGCGGCAAGTCCACCCTGTCCTCCATTTTGATGGGGCGCAGCCGCGGGTACGACGGCTCGGTCACGGTGGGCGGCACGGAGCTGCGGGAGATCGGCGAGGAGAGCCTGCTGAGGAGCTTTACCTACGTCAGCAACCACAGCTATCTCTTTAAGGGGACAGTGCGGGATAACCTGCTAATGGGCAGTCCGGAGGCCACGGATGCGCGGCTCTGGGACGTGCTGGAGCAGGTGAAGCTGGCGGAGTTTTTGAAAGGGGAGAAGGGGCTGGACATGCCCCTGGCCGAAAAGGGGGCCAATCTCTCCGGCGGCCAATGCCAGCGCCTTGCCCTGGCCCGGGCGCTGCTGCATGACAGCCCGCTCTACATCTTCGACGAGGCCACCTCCAACATCGACGTGGAGAGTGAAAACGACATCATGGCCCAGATCCACCGGCTGGCGAGGACCAAGACGGTGATCCTCATCTCCCACCGGCTGGCCAACGTGACGGACTGCGACGGCATCTATGTGCTGGAGGGCGGGTACGTTGCCGAGAGCGGCACACACAGGGAGCTGCTGGACAGGGGCGGCGTTTACGCCCGCCTGTGGAACGCCCAGCAGGCGCTGGAAAGCTACGGAAAGGGCGGTGAGAACGTATGAAAAAACGCAGCGGATCTCAGGTGATGGCGCGGCTGGTGGGCCTTGTGAAGCCCCTGGCCGGCTACATGGTCCTGGCTGTGCTCATGGGCCTTACGGGCCACTTGGCGGCGACGTTCATCACCGTATTCGGCGGTTACGCCGTGGCGGAGCTGCTGGGCATTTCCACACCGTTTACGCTGAAATTTCTCTTTATTTCCGTGGTGGTGTTTGCCGCCGTCCGGGGCGGACTGCGCTATGCCGAGCAGTCCTGCAACCATTATATCGCCTTTAAGCTGCTGGCGTTGCTGCGAGACCGGGTGTTTCGGGCTCTGCGGCGGCTGTGCCCGGCGAAGCTGGAGGGACGGGACAAGGGGGACCTGATCTCCGTCATTACCTCGGATATTGAGCTTTTGGAGGTGTTCTATGCCCACACCATCTCGCCGGTGCTTATCGCGGCCCTGTTTACGGCGCTGCTGTGTCTGTTTATCGGCAGCTTTCACCCAGTGCTGGGGCTTCTTGCCCTGGGGGCGTACCTGACCGTAGGCGTGGCGATCCCGCTGCTTACCTCCAAAGCCAGCGGCGACGACGGGCTGAGATTCCGCACGAAGTCGGGAGAGCTTTCCGGCTTTGTGCTGGACAGCCTGCGAGGCCTGCCGGAAATCCTGCAATACGGACAGGGGGAAAGGCGCCTGGAGGAGATGAACGGGCGGATCGATGCCCTGTCCGCCGATGAAAAGCGCATGAAGCTGACGGCGGGGAAAAACCAGGCGGCCACCAACACGGCCATTCTGTTTTTTGACCTTGGGATGCTGCTGGCTTCCACGCTTTTGTATAGAGGCGGCAAGGTGGAATTTATCGGGGTGCTGATCCCCACCATCGCGCTGATGAGCTCCTTTGGACCCACGGTGGCCCTGGCCAGTCTGGGCAGCACCCTGCAAAACACCTTTGCCGCCGGAAACCGCGTGCTGGACATCCTGGACGAGACACCGGTGGTGGAGGAGCAGACGGACGGGACGGACGTTTCCTTTTCCGGCGCGGCAGCGGAGGAGGTCACCTTTGCCTACGGCGGAGAGACCATTCTGCACCGGGTGTCGGCGGACATTCCCAAGGGCGCTGTGGTGGGCATCGTTGGAAAGAGCGGCAGCGGAAAATCCACGCTGCTGAAGCTTTTCATGCGCTTTTGGGACACGCAGCAGGGCAGGATCACTCTGTCCGGCACGGATGTGCGAAGGATCAACACCGCCAGCCTGCGGGATGCGGAGAGTTTTGTCACCCAGGAGACCCACCTTTTCCACGACAGTATCCGCAATAACCTGCGCATCGCAAAGCTGGATGCCACGGACGAGGAGATCGAAGATGCCTGCAGGAAAGCGTCGGTGCATGACTTTATCATGACCCTGCCACAGGGCTACGACACCCCTGTGGGGGAGCTGGGAGACACCCTTTCCGGCGGCGAGCGCCAGCGGCTGGGCATTGCCCGGGCCTTCCTGCACGAGGCACCCTTTATCCTCCTGGACGAGCCTACCAGCAACTTGGACAGCCTCAATGAGGCCATTATCCTGAAGTCCCTGGGAGAGGAGCGGCAGGACAAGACGGTGGTGCTGGTGTCCCACAGACCCTCCACCATGCGCCTGGCCGACAAGGTGTATTCGGTGGAGCACGGAAGAATGAGCTGAATAGGGAGAAAATACCATGAAAGTAAAAAGATTGATTTTTTTGATCATCGGCGGCGTGTGCCTGGTGCTGGGCTGCATCGGAATCGTGCTTCCGGTGCTGCCTACGGTGCCGTTTTTCCTGGCGACGGTGTTCTGCTTTTCCCAGTCCTCGCAAAAGCTGCACGAATGGTTCGTGGGCACAAAGCTATACAAAAATAACCTGGAAAACTATGTGAAGGGGCAGGGAATGACCGCAAAGACCAAGGCGAAGATACTCTCCACGGTTACGGCGCTGATGGCCTTTGGGTTTTACATGATGGTCCGGAAGGCCCTCTACGTTCCCTGCGCGATCCTGGCCTGCGTCTGGGCGGCGCACATCGTGTATTTCGTGTTTTTTGTAAAGACCATCGGCAAAGCACAGAAACCTGTCCCGGCGCAGGATCCGGCGCAGCCGCAGCCGTAGGGAAGGGATCGGTGAAAAAAGAGAGAATAGGCAGGCTCCGGGGAGCCTGCCTATTCCTTTTTTGGAGGCCAGCCTGCCGGGTTTACGAATGAGGCGGGGTGTGCTATACTGGGGCCGTGAACAGGCAACGGTATTCGTTGTTTATATAGTGTTATATTATTTAAATGGTATAAAGACGAAATAAAGAGGGCGAAAAGAATGAAAAAGATCGTGATCATTTCCAACGAAGAAACGGCGCAGGATCCGGGATATGTCCGCCATCCGGAGCAATACGGGCTGGCGGAGGGGATATGCAATATCCCCAATCTGGCCGGGGTCATAGAGGGGCTGGGGGGCTATGAGGTGTCGGTGCTGCACCATACCCGGGTCCGTCAGGTGGAGGAGAGCGGGGCGGACTGCGTGGTGCTATCCGGACGATTTTCCGACAAGGCCCTTCCGTATGAGGATATGCTGGAGGAATTCCGGGAGGAGATCCACTGGCTGCGGGAGACCCGCATGCCGGTCCTGGGGATATGCATGGGCCTGCAGCTGCTTTGCGCGGCCCATGGCGTGGGCATAAAGCGGCTGGAGAGGGAAGAGGGAGAATTCGGGTTTATGCCCATCCGCCTCCGGGACGGCTGGCCTATGCCGGAGGGGAGCGGGGAGTACATACGCTGCCTGGCAATGCACCGGTGCCAGGTGGAGCGGGTGCCGGAAGAATTTGTGGGATTGGCCGGCTCGGAGCTTTGCGATGTGCAGATGATCGCGCACAAAAGCAGGCCAATGGTGGGGGTGCAGTTTCACCCGGAGTTCTACACGGCTGCGTATCCTGACGGGAAGATCCTGCTGTGGCAGCTGCTGGCCCGGCTGACGGACGGCGGGAACAGGAAAGGATTTTCGCCTTGGCAAAAGGCTTAAAAAGTGAACGATATATAGGAAATCAGCCCTCTTTTAGGGGGTAGATTGTGCCGAAGGAAAATATGTTCAGAAACGGCTAAAAATTTTTAGTTATTTCATATTATTTTTTAGAATCAATTTTGGATACTATGCCCCTTGTATTAGAAGATGAGTTTTGTTATACTGCTAACAGGCTTGTAAATAGTATTTTTTTACAGAAATATGTTTGCAGCCATGGGCATTAATGCCAAAAAGAAAAGGAGGATTCCCCAATGAAAAAGTTCTTAGCACTGATCCTTGCACTGGTCATGGCCCTGAGCCTGGTGGCCTGCGGCAGCAAGGGCGATGACGGGAAGAAGGGCGAAGATATGGCTGGCAGCGTGGCCATGGTCCTTCCCGGTCTGGTAACCGACAAGGCTTTCAACCAGTACACCTATGAGGGCATGCTGAAGGCCGCCGCTGAAAAGGGCATCAAGACCACCTACAAAGAGAACGTTGCTCAGGATGAGCAGGTCGAGGTCCTGCGTCAGTTCGCACAGGCCGGTTATGAGATCGTTATCGGCCAGGGCGGTCAGTTCGGCGATGCCGTGGCTACCGTCGCAAAAGAGTTCCCCAACACCAAGTTCGTGTTCTCCGTGGGTACGGACACCTATGGCCTGCCCAACATGACCGCCGCTACCATCGACTACGGTCATGCCGGTTTCGTGGCTGGCGTTCTGGCTGCCATGTATACCAAGACCAACAAGGTCGCTTTCATCCTGGGCGAGTACTATGAGACGCACCGCGCCATGTACAGAGGCATCGTTGCCGGCCTGAAGCAGATCAACCCCGACATCGAGGTCACGGAAGTTCTGACCGGCGACTGGGCTGATACCGTTAAGGCTCGTGAGTGCGCTCTGTCCGCCATCTCCTCCGGCTGCGATGTTCTGATCCCCTGCCTGGATGCTGCCGGCGCCGGTGTGGCTGCCGCTGCGCAGGACTCCAAGGATAAGGGCGTTGTGGTTGTCGGTACTGTGGCTGACTACGCTGTTGACTACAGTGCTCCCGACGTCACCGCTGCTTCCGCCGTGTTCGCATGGGATGCTCTGGGCTATGCCGAGACCATGGGCGACATCTGCGATGGCCAGGCTCACGTGATCGGCGTGAACGAGGGCGGCGTTAAGGCTGCCATCAACCAGGAGCTGACTGCTGACCAGCAGGCTGCTTACGATGCGGCTATCAAGGGCCTGTCCGACGGCACCATCACTTTCTGATCATAAGTCAGATAAGTAAAAAAACATAGTATACATGGGATTGTCCGTAAGGATCATAGGATTCTATGGATTCTTACGGGCAATCCCTCATTATCGCTGAGGGAGGTATTCCTTTGGAGAATTCCAATTACGCCCTGCAAATGCAGGACATCACCGTGGAGTTTCCCGGTGTTCTTGCTAACAATCATGTGAGCATTGACTGCAAAAAAGGTGAAGTCCTGGGCCTTCTCGGAGAGAACGGCGCAGGCAAGACCACGTTGATGAACGTCCTTTACGGACTGTATGAGCCTACCACGGGTAAGGTTCTGCTGGATGGCAAGGAAGTACATATCACTTCTCCCCTTGAAGCCATCAAAAACGGTATCGGAATGGTGCACCAGCACTTTAAACTGGTGGATACGCTATCTGTTATCGAGAACGTGATTCTCGGTATTAAAGATAATAAGCAGCGGTTGGACCTGGATTCCGCAAAAAAGCGCCTGTTGGAGCTTTGCGAAGAGTATGAGCTGTATGTGGACCCGGATGAAGTGGTTTGGAGACTGCCCGTTGGTAAGCAGCAGTGGGTGGAGATCCTGAAGGCTCTGTACAGAGACTGCAAGCTTCTGATCCTGGACGAGCCCACGGCCGTTCTGACTCCGGCTGAGAGCGACCAGCTCTGCCGAGCGATCCACAAGATCACCGAATCCGGCCGCGCCGTTATTTTCATCAGCCACAAGCTGCGCGAGGTGATCGAGATCACCGACCGCGTTACGGTCCTGCGCGATGGCAACTACATCGGCACGGTGGACACCAAGGACGCAACCCAGGTGACCCTGGCGGAGATGATGGTCGGCCGCCCGGTGAGCATTGAGCGTCGGGAGAGACCGGTGTTTGAAAACAAGGAGCCGGTCCTGGTGATGAAGGGCGTGAATGCCAACGACGACCGCGGCGTTCAGGCGCTGAAGGACTTCAATCTTACGGTACACGCCGGTGAGATCGTGGGCATTGCCGGCGTTGACGGCAACGGCCAGCGTGAGCTTGCCGAGTGCATCGTGGGTCTGCGCAAGCCTACCTCCGGTACCGTTACCATTAAGGACAAGCTGGTGACAAAGGTCATCGCCGACCCCTCCTTCGTGGGCTTTATCCCGGAGGACCGGCAGAAGACCGGCCTGGTCATGGATTTCAGCATTGCCGATAACATGATCATCAAGGATTACACCAACGAGCCCTTTGCCAAGAAGGGTATCCTGAACTATAAGAACATCAAGTCCAGCGCCCGCAAGCTCATTAAGAAGTATCACGTGAAGACGCCCAATGAGGACGTCCGGGTGAGAAACCTTTCCGGCGGTAACCAGCAGAAGGTGGTTATTGCCCGTGAGCTGGATCCGGAGCCCGTGCTGGATATTGCGGCGCATCCCACCCGCGGCCTGGACCTGGGCGCTGTGGTCAACGTCCATGACATCCTGCTCAAGGAGAGAAACCGCGGCGCGGCCGTGCTGTTCATCAGCGCAGAGCTGCAGGAGGTCATGGCGCTCAGTGACCGCATTATCGTTCTTTACAGCGGCCAGGTCATGGGTGATCTGGACGGTGAGACCGCAGACCAGAACGTCATCGGCCAGATGATGCTCGGTCAGCATGTGGAGGTGAAAGAATGAACAAGAAGAAACAGAAGACGATTCGCCTTCCACTGCTGGGTGATATGGTGGTTTCCCTCTACCGGACGCTTATTGGCATTGTCCTGGGCCTGGTAGCCAGCGGAATTTTGATCGCCATTTCCGGCACGAATCCCTTTGTGGCATACGGCTCCCTGATCAAGGGCGCTTTCGGCAGCAAATATGCCATCAGTAACGTTTTGGTCCGTTCGTCCCCACTGCTGCTGGGCGGTATCGGTGTGGCCATCGGCATTAAGGCCGGCGTCTGGAACACCGGTATTGAGGGCTATATGTACCTGGGCGCCATCGGCGCGGCTATGGTGGGCGTTATGGACCTGGGTCTGCCCCCCATCGTGCATGTGCTGCTGTGCATGCTGGTGGCAATGATCTTTGCGGGTCTGTGGGGTGCTATCCCCGGATTCCTGAGAGCGTACATGAACGTCAATGAAGTCACCAGTACCATCATGATGAACTACATTGCCATCTATCTGACCAACTGGGTGGTTTCCAGCTTTGCCCATGTGGCGGATACCAGCGCTTTCTATCCCATGTCCAAGCCCTTTGCGGAGGCAACTTCGCTGCCGATCCTGCTGCAGGGCTCCAGCTTGCATCCCGGTCCCTTCATCGGCATTATTCTGTGCCTGATCTTCTATTTCCTGCTGAACTACACGTCTTTCGGCTTCCGCACGAAGATGCTGGGCTCCAACCCCTTTGCCGCGCAGTACGCCGGCGTGAACGCAAAGCGCCAGATCATGACGGTCATCATCATCGGTGCCGTTATCGGCGGCCTGTCCGGCTCTATCGAGATCCTGGGCCTGAAGCACCGCGTTTACATGGAGTTCGTTACCGGCGTTGGCTATGAGAGCGTGGCTGTGGCCCTGCTTGCCGGCGGTAATCCTCTGGGCGTTATTATCTCCGCTCTGTTCTTTGCCGTGCTGAAGGCCGGCGGCGCCACCATGTCTATCGAGACCGGCGTTTCCTCCTCTATGAATTCTATCATTATCGCACTGTGCATGCTGTTCGTCATCGGCGTTGGCGTGGTAGATGCCCGCAGACTGAAGAAGGTCGTCGATACGGATAAGGACGACGAAGAGGAGACCAGTGCAGAGATTGAAACCGAAACAAAGGAGGAGAAATAATGGGTACGATTCTTGTTGATTGGCTTCAAGCTGCATTGCGTTACGCAGCGCCGCTGCTGCTGGTTGCTGTAGGCGAAGTGTTCGCCGAGCGCAGCGGTGTGATCAATATGGGCGTTGAGGGCATTATGCTCGTGGGCGCTCTGGCAGGCGTTGTGGGGTCGTATTACCTCAAGAGCCTTTGGCTGGCTGTTTTGATCACCATTCTCGTGGGCGCGGTGATGGGCGTGATCGTGTCTTATCTGACGGTCTCCCGCCGCACCAACCAGGTGGTTACAGGTCTGATGATCAATATGCTGTGCCTGGGTGCCACGGATATGCTGTTTTCCATGATGTCGGAAACGCGGACCAACCGCTGCGACACCTTCCCCATCATTTTCCCGGATTTCCTGCAGAATATCCCGGTGATCGGAAAGATCTTCTTCTGCCAGCCCATCAGCACCTGGGTGGCGTTTATCCTCCCGATCATTGCGGCTTACCTGATGTATAAGACCCGGTGGGGCCTGAATGTCCGCGCGGTGGGCGATAACCCCAAGGCTGCGGCAACGGCCGGCCTGGATGTTATTAAGATCAAGTATCAGACGGTCATCCTCAGCGGTATCTTCGCGGCCCTGGGCGGCTGTGCCCTGACCCTGGCCGAGGTGGGCTACTTCTCCGCCGGCGGCATGGCCAACGGCCGTGGCTTCATCGTTATGGCGGCCTGCGTTGTGGGCGGCTGGGATCCTATCCGTACGGCTCTTGTCTGCCTGGCCTTCGGCGCTGCCGATGCTGCGCAGATCCGTATTCAGACCCTTTCCAGCTTCCCCTATCAGTTCCTGCAGATGTTCCCCTATGTGGTCACCGTGGTCGCACTGGCTGTTATGGTCAAGCGCTCCCGTGTGCCTAAGACCTGGGGCGCTGCCTATGATCCCAAGGATGTCTGACGGGATTTAATTTGGAGGCAGACCATGAAAAAGATCCTGATTATCAATCCCAATAGTTCTCAGCAGATGACGGAGGACATTCGCCACACGGTGGCCTATGCGCAGAGCGCGGATGTTTCCGTTGAAGTCGTTCGCATGGAGGGAAGCCCCCTGGTCCTGGAGAGCTTCAGCGATTACACCCTGGCAGGGGCTCAGGTCATCGGCTATCTCAATGGCCTGAAGGCCAAGGGCCCGTTCCCCTATGACGGGGTGCTGCTGGCCTGCATGGGCGACCCGTGCCTGTACGGCGTGAAGGAGGCATGTCCCGTTCCGCTGGTGGGCATCGCGGAGGCCGGTATCGCAGTGGCAAACCTCTGCGGCGGCAAGTTCTCCATTCTTGCGTCTTCTGCAAAGGCGAAGCCCATGATGGAGTCCATGGTGCAGCAATACGGCATGAACGACCGCATGGCTTCGGTGGAGACCTTTGCTCTGCCCATTGAGGACTTTATGAAGGACCGGGAGCTTTTGTGCCGCAAGGTAAAGGAAACGGCGGACTCCGCAGCGAACAAGGGCGCGGAGGTGCTGCTTCTGGGCTGCGCGGGCATGACCATGATCAGCGATGTTCTGGATGACCTTACGGACATCCCGGCCATTGATCCTATCAAGGCTGGCGTGGAAATGCTGCTGGCAATGCTGCGGGGTGGATTTAAAATCTCCCGCGCGGGCCTGTACGCATAAGTGTTCCGCTGATGGGGTTATCTTGCGAAAGGAGTATGGATCTTGGATAAGCATGTATTTGAGATACTGAAGCAGCTGGCCGCCGGCATCTGTCTGAGCAGCGGCGGGGCCTGCGAGGTAGCGATACATGATATGTCCAGACCGTCGCTTTCGGATTCCGTTATCTTCATTGAAAATGGAGAGCTGACGGGAAGAAAGGTGGGCGATGGGATGCTCTGGCCGGTCATGGAAGCCCTGAAAAACAAAAAGGGACCCATTGATGATGTGCTGCAGTATGAATTTGCTGCGGAGGACGGGAAAGAATTATCCTGCACCTTGGTGTGCGTACATGACGCAAAAGGATATCTGCAGGCCGTCCTGTCCATCAATCGATTGGTTTGATTCTGCCGGTATACGGCTGGCTGTCCCTGGATGTCATATCACATTCCGGTTTATAAAATCGGCAAATGTCGCAGAGATGCCGATCCGGTGCATTTCTGCGACATTTAATTTTATAGTTAAGGAGATCGTTGTATAATGAGTTGTACTATTCTCAAAAACGGTACTGTGGTTTCTCCTGAATGTGTCAAGGAACAGGATATTCTGATCCGTGACGGGAAAATCGCAGCGGTAGGTGACAGTGCCTCCTTCGCTGATTGCAGCGATGCGGAGGTTGTAGATGTAAAAGGCTATCATGTTTTCCCCGGACTGATCGAGCCCCACATGCATATCAAAGCGCCTCTGGGCGGCATTACGGACATTCTGGACTTTGACAGCGCAGCGAAGTGCGCTGCCTTTGGCGGCGTGACCACGTTTATGGACTTCTCCTCCACGCTTCCCGGCATGGCTCTGACGGACGCCGTGCAGCAGCGTCTGGATGAGATGAAGGACAACGTGCTGGACTACTCCATCCACTGCAAGGTGGTGAATCTGGTCAGCCAGGAGTCCACGACGGCGCTGATGGATGCCGAGCAGGCTCTGCGGGAGGCTTCCGCCTCCGGTGCGGACAAGGATACCATCGCTAAGGCCCAGAAGAAGGTAGACGAGGCTCAGGCAGAGGTGGACAAGGAGGTCCAGGCGCGGATCGATGAGATCCCCCAGATCATCAAGAGCGGTATTCCTACCTTTAAGCTGTTCATGACCTACCGGAAGGCGAACGTCATGATCGACGACACCTATATGCTGCAGGTCCTGGCAGCAGCCAGAGACGCCGGCGGCCGCTGCGGCTTCCACGCCGAGTGCAACGCCATCGCTGAGTACAATGAGGCCCTGTTCCGCAAGGAGGGCACGCTGAAGTGGGAGGACTTCCCCCGCTGCAAGAACGATGTGTGCGAGGAGGAGGCTGTGCGCCGGGTGCTGTATTATGCGGAAATGCTCCACGCGCCGGTGTACTTCTTCCATATTTCCACCAAGGGCGCCGTGGAGGAGATCCGCAAGGCAAAGGCCCGGGGCGTGGATGTCATTGCGGAGACCTGCACCCACTATCTGACGCTGACGGACGAGAAAAACAAGGGCGAGGACGGTATCCTCTATCTGATGAGCCCTCCGCTGCGCAGCAAGGAGGATCAGGATGCCCTGTGGGAGGGCCTTGTGGACGGCACGCTGAGCCTGGTTACCTCTGATAACTGCACTTTCCCCCGGTGGATGAAGGAGCAGAGCCTTGACAGAGATGAGCAGGGCAATGTTATCCAGGACTTTACAAAGGTCATCAGCGGCGTTTCCGGCATTGAGGAGCGCTTTGGCCTGATGCTGGACCAGGTTGGCAAGAAGCCCGGCATCACCCTGTCCAAGGTGGCCCAGCTGCTGTGCGAGAATCCCGCCAAGGTCTTTGGCTGCTATCCCCGTAAGGGCTGCCTGGCGGTGGGAAGCGACGCGGATGTCACGGTGGTCGACCTGAAGGATAACAACTATAAGCTGACGCTGGATAACCTGCACTATCCTGTCTATGAGCAGAACTGTGTGGGCAAGGACGGCCTGGAGTATGCCGTGTTTGGCGACAAGACGGCGGGCGGTCGGGTGGTACACACCATCCGCCGGGGCGAGTTCCTGGTCCGCGGAGGCAAGTACCAGGGCGAAAATGGTCTGCCCAAGGCCAGCGCCGGCGAAAAGATCAACAGAACACTTCATTAAAATTTAAAGGAGATATGCTATGGATTTTGAAGCCATCAAGAAAGCCGCGGAAGGCTACAAGCCTGCAATGGTCAAGTTTCTGCGGGACATGATCGCGATTCCCTCTGAGTCCTGCGAGGAAGAGGGGGTAGCAAAGCGCAT
>CAKTIW010000011.1:0-40067 GCA_934566025.1 uncultured Oscillospiraceae bacterium
TGTGTGTTCTTTGAAAACATCAAGCTCAATAACTGTACCGAACGAGCCTACACCCTCTACTGTGCGGCAAAGGATTTGACGCTCGGCACAAAGCATATTACCGTGTCGGATCTGTCGGACGCCGACCTTGTTCCGCCTATGCTATTAGGTACAATATCATCAAGTCCATTTCAAGACTCAGAACGAATCGCATGTTCAGCCTTGGACAAATTTTAAGAAATGCAAAAGGAGCGTCATGAAATACGATCTCTCAAAACCTATCACGCGGGGCGCCAGGCGGACCCTTGACGCACTCAGCGGTGCAATGCTCTTCCTTTTGTCGGAGAAATCCTTTGAAGAAATCACCGTTGGTGCGCTGTGCGAACAGGCACAGTATCCCCGTGCGACCTTCTACAATTATTTTGACGATAAATACGACCTTCTGAACTATTGTTGGCTCTCCCTTGCAGAGAAAATAGGGCTTTCGGAGTACCGTCACGCACTGGAAAATGAGATGCTCTATCTCTTCTTTGACCGTATCTACGCCTTTACAAAGCAGTACAGTGCGCATATCGGCCACGTATTGTCTCACAATCCGGAGGTCGGCTATATGTTTTCCAGCTTCCGCAACTTTCTGAACAGCCAAATGCGGCGGATCTTCAAGGATTGCCCGGATGCTCTGCGCAGGGAGATCCCCAATGAGCTGCTTGCCGACCATTACAGCAATACGCTCTTCCTCGTGTGGCAGTGGTCGGCGGTAAAGCACGCCGATTGCTCCAAAGAAATGGCCCACGCATACCTGAAGGAACTTCTCACGCTTGAATGAAACGAAATTGATCGCTTGGACCTTTTAAGAAAGCGGCAAAATTATACACAGCAGACATGGTTTGGCCCCGCCAGAAATCCTATTGCCGCCGCCCCGGAGATATGATACAATAAATATGCAAGATCATATCCCAGGAGGCCGCCCATGAATCAAAAGGAGCTCAGCGAGATCCGCCGCCGCTTTAAGCCGGATAAAACTTCCATCAGCCGTATCTATGGCTGCTATGTCAACAGCAATAAGGAAATCATCTCCCATATCGACACCTCCCTGGGCCTTCTGTCCCAGGAGGAGCAGGAGATGTACCTGGGGCTTTTGAAGAAAGCCCTGTCCGGTACCCTGGGCCGAAATCTGCTGGATATTTCCTTCTCCACCGCCCAGGTAGCCGACAGCGACGAGCACCGCCTGCTGCAAACCATTCGCCAGACCGGCCTGCAGGACCCGGCCTCCCGCCGGGAGCTGTGCCGCCGCATCATCGACGCTATGGACATGGGGGAGACCAATTATCTCATTCTCCTGGCCGCCGACACCTATGATGTTCCCTACCGCAGCAAGGACGACGCCCTGCTGGAGGATGCCTCCGACACAGTGTATAAGTACTTTGTCTGCAGTATCTGCCCCGTTAAGTCCCCTACCCTGGAGCTGAAATACAGCAGCGAGGACAGCGAGTTCCACAGCGCCTCCACCGGCCATATCGCCGCCGCCCCGGAGCTGGGCTTCCTCTTCCCCGCCTTTGACGATCGCTCTGCCAATATCTATAACGCACTCTATTACAGCAAAAACACAACGGAGATCCGCCAGTCGGTCATCGACGCGGTGTTCCGGGTGGAGCCGCCCATGTCCGCCGGGGAGCAAAAAAATGTGTTCGGCACCACCCTGGGCGACACCCTGCAAAAGGACTGCAGCTACGATGTGGTGCAGTCCGTCCACGAGCAGCTTCGTCAGCGCATTGCCGAGCATAAGGAGAGCCACGACCCGGAGGTGCTGACTCTCTCCGTCCGGGAAATGGGCGACATTCTGGAAAGCAGCGGCGTGCCCGAGGAAAAGGCCGATGCCTTCCGCCAGGCCTGCCGCCAGCACTACGGTGAGGACGCGGCCCTGAACCCCAAAAACATCGTAGACACCGGGAAATTCCAGATCGCCACCCCGGAGGTGAAGATCTCCGTCTCCCCGGAGTACAGCCACCTGATCGAGGCCCGGGTCATCGGCGGACGGAAGTATATCCTCATCCCCGCCGACGAAGGTGTGGAGATCAACGGCATCGGCGTAAACATCCCCAACCCCCAGACACCGGAGGGCTGACCCTCCGCCCTACTCCTACAGGAGACGCTATGACCATTTACGAAGTGCAAAGCCGCCCGGCGGCCCTGCTGTCCCGCCTGACCGAGCTCTGGGAAGCCTCCGTCCGGGCCACCCACCTGTTTCTCACGGAGCCGCAGCTGCAGCAGCTCAAGGCCTATGTCCCCCATGCCCTGGCGGATGTTCCCCATCTTGTGCTCGCCTGCCCCGCGCCGGACACGCCCGTGGCCTTTATGGGCATTGCCGGGCGGCGGCTGGAAATGCTCTTTCTTCTGCCCCGGGAGCGGGGCGCCGGCCTGGGCAAACAGCTCCTCCGGTACGCCATGGATAACTATGGCGTCCGGGAGGTCACCGTCAATGAGCAAAATCCCCAGGCCGTGGGCTTCTACCGGCATGCAGGCTTTTCCGTCTACAAGCGGACGGACCTGGATGAAGCCGGGGAACCCTACCCGCTTTTATACATGCGGCATCCCTGATTAGCCTTTTTAAAGCGAGAAAACCGGAACTATCGTTCCGGTTTTCTCGCTTTATTATGCAGTATTCTTACTTCATCAGGCCCTTGTCGGTCTTCGCCACATGCTTGAAGACCTCCTCAAAGTGATTCAGCGCCTCGTCGATGATCTCCGGCGTGTCGGCCAGGGAGGTATACAGGCGGCTCCCGGCCAGGGTGACGATGCCGTTGGCCATGTAGGCCGCGCCCATACGCTCCATGGAGTCCTTGCGCACATACATCATGTCCTTGTTGCGCAGCAGGCCCACCGCGGACTTCAGGAAGGACATGGAGGAGAAGTCGAAGCTCATAGCTCCGGTGCACTCCAGGTGGACGATGGAGCCCTGGTTGTAGGCCACGAAGGGCAGGCCGTACTGGCTGATGAGTCCCTTGAGGCCGTCGCACAGGCGGTCGCCCATCCGTCCGGCAATTTCGCAGGCGTTGGTGCGCTCGATCTCCTGAATGGCCGTGTAGCCCGCCAGGCACGACAGGGGGTTGGCCGCCAGAGTGCCGCCCACATAGGCCCGGTGCTTGCCGGTGGCCAGGCCCGCCGCCATCAGCTGGGCGTACTCCCGCTTGCCGCCTACGCCGCCGGCAGCGGGATAGCCGCCGGCCACGATCTTGCCGAACACCGTCAGGTCCGGCACCACGTCAAAGTAGCCCTGGGCGCCGGAGAGGGCCACCCGGAAGCCGGTGACCACCTCGTCAAAGATCATCAGCGCGCCGTACTGGTCGCACAGGGCCCGCACGCCCTTGTTGTATTCGTGGGCCACAGGCCGGGTGCCGCTCTCGGGGCCCACTGGCTCCACGATCACCGCCGCCGTGCCGCCCCGGAGCTTGTTGCGCTTGAGCATCCGCTCCAGCATGTCCAGGTCGTTGGGCCGCACCTCGTCGGTGCCCTTGTAAGCGCCCCCGGGAATACCGTGGGACTCCAGCAGCGCCCGGCTGCCGGGGATCTTCAGGCCGTAGACCATCTGGTCGGACCAGCCGTGGTAGGCGCCGCCGATCTTGATGACGCGCTTTTTCCCCGTGGCGATGCGGGCAATGCGCAGGGAGGCCATCACCGCCTCGGTGCCGGAGCCCAGCATGCGGAACATCTCCACGTTGGGCATGTGGCGGTTGATCTCCCGGGCGATGAGCATTTCCGACTCGTGGAGCAGACCCGTTACCGGTCCGCACTCATTGAGCAGCTGAAATACCTTCTCCCGGATCACCGGATAGTTGCTGCCCAGAATGGTGGGGCCGCCGGCCTGGAGGAAGTCGATGTACTTGTTGCCGTCCTTGTCGTAGAGGTAAGCCCCCTCGGCCTTGGCCATGCACATGGGAAACGGCTTGTTGAAGGCCAGATTGTGCTGCACGCCGCCGGGGATGTACTTCTGCGACTCCTCATACACCGCCCGGGACTGGGTGCATTTCTCGTCGTAATACTTCAGGATCACGTCGTTATAATATTCGTCCGTCACCTCCCAAATAGGCTGGTCGGTGAGGGCCTTGAGTCGGGCGTTGATCTCCTTGGGATCGTCCCATCTGCTGATGCCGCAGTTATTCATCGCTGTGTTGCTCCTTTCCCTGTTTCTTTTGGGCTATATTGTTTGTATCTTTACTGTTGCGGTATACCACGAAGTTGTCCCACAGGTATTCCAGCGTCAGGTTCAGTACCATGTTGATGGCCAGCACCGCGTACTCGTTCCAGCCGTGGGTGTCCGCCAGGAAATGCTCATTCCATATCGTAAACGGCGCAAAGGGCACGTAGAACAGGAACACCAGCAGCATAGCCCTGGGCACATTGGCCGCGCTCTGGAAGGTGAACTTCCGGTTAAAGGTGAAGTTCCACAGCACGCTCAGCACCAGCGCGATGGTGTAGCAGATCCAGTGTCCCGGGATCTTCAGCACCTCCTCGCACAGGATCATGGCCACGGTCTCAATGATCCCCGCCGACGCGGAAAAAAGCACGAACTTGATCACTCTCGCGGTTTCTCTCTTTTTCTCAGCGTTCATAGTCATCCCTTCCTCTTAGAATATTTTTTCTTATACACCAGGCGCATCAGCCCCGTGTCCAAAGCGCCGAGCCTTACCTCCGCGCCCATGCCCGCGGTGTGCAGGGCACACAGGGCGGATTTTTCCGTCAGCAGGCACAGAGCCTCCCTATCGTCGGGGTCCTCCCCCTTCACCAGAGCGCCTACGCCCTTAACGAATACCGCGTTCCGCTTTTTAAGCTCCCGGATCACATCCTCTGCCAGCGGCTCCACGCAGGGGACCTGTCCGCCCAGCATCTGGGCCATGTCGTCCAGCTGGGCCCGGAGCACCTGCCCCCTGTCCGCCCACCGGACGGCGTATTCTCCGCCGGAAACCTCCGCCGCGGGGATCTCCCGCCGCACAGCGGTCAGCAGAGCCTGCACGCCCTCTTCCGGCAGCCGCCGGGATCCATCCTCGGGCAGGTGGAGATTGCGCCGGCAGATCTCCTCCAGCAGCAGCGCCCGCTCCATGGCCTGCTCCTTGTCTCTTCCGCAGACCACCACCCCGTGGTGCGCCATAAGCACCGTCTGTGCCCCACCGGCCATGGCCGCGGCCACCGCGCCCTTCAGCTTCTTGGTGCCGGGCAGGCCGTATGCGGCCACCGCAAGGCCTCCCAGGGCCAGGCGCTCGTCCTCCGTAATGTCCATTGCTGCAAAGCCCGCCACTCCCAGAGCCGAAGCGCAGCTCTGGTGGGTGTGGACCACGAAGCCCACCTCCGGAAACAGCGTGTAGGCCGCCGCGTGTATGCCTTTTTCACTGGAGGGCTTGCGCTGCCCCTCCCAGGCCATAGTGGCAAGCTCCACCCGGGCGATGTCCTCGGGCTGAGTCTTGTGATAGCCCAGTCCGCTGGGCGTAATGAGGAAACACTCCCCGTCCGCCCGGCAGCTGACGTTTCCCCAGGTCCGGGCCACCAGGCCCGTCTCCAGCAGCTCCCGCCCTGTCCGGCAGATCAATTCTCTTGCCGTGCGTTCTTCCATGTCCGCGCCTCCTCAGTTCAGCGCGGCAAAGTTCTTCTTGTTTGCCGCGTACAGATTTTTGAATACCTTGTAATTCCGGTCGTACAGTGCCTTATTCTCCGCCTTGGGCTCATACCGCCCCGCCGGGCGAATGAGCCTGCCCGCCTGGGACAGGTCCGCGATCCGTCCGCTGCCCACCGCCACCAGCATGGCCGCGCCCACCGCGCCCACGTCCTTGGTGTCGGCCACCGTCTCCACGGTGCGGCCCGTAACGTCCGCCAAAATCTGGCAGGTTACCCGCGACAGGGCCCCGCCGCCTACAAACCGCAGCGTCCCGGCGGTCTTCACCTTCTTGTCCTCGCACTCCAGCATCCACCGCAGGTGATAGCATATCCCCTCCAGCACCGCCCGGAGCATCTCGGTTTTCCCGGTGTCCAGCCGGATGTTAAAGAACATCCCCGCCGCCTTGGGATCCTCAAAGGGGCAGCGGTTGCCGTGGAGCCACGGGGTAAACAGCACGCCTCCGGCTCCCGGCGGGATAGCCTCGATGGTGTCGGTCATGTAGTCGTACAGGCTCTCGTACACCGTCTCCTGGCTCTCGGCCACATTGGTCTTCTGCAGGTAAATGCCGATCTCGTCCAGCACCAGGTGCTCCTTGACCCACTCAAAGCATTTGCCCGCCGTCTCCATCTCGGCGAAATAGTTGTACTTCCCCGCCTGGGCGCCTACGATGCCGGCGATCATGGACACAATGTCCACCTTCTGCCGGTCAATGACCGTGCCCACCCAGCCGGAGGTACCGGAGTAGATATGCGTCTGCCCCACCTCGGTGCAGCCGGCGCCTACGCCGATGAGGGTGGCGTCGCCGCCCCCGCCGTACACAGGGCAGCCCTCCGCCAGCCCCAGGTCCTCCGCCGCCCGGGCCGTCAGCTTTCCGGCCACATCCGTGCACTCGATGATCCGGGGCAGATGCTCAAACTCCACCCCGTACATCCGGCACAGCTCCCGGCTCCAGCAGCCCTTGCCCGGGCGGCTGTCGTAGAGGAAGGTGGAGTAGGCCGAGTCCCGGGTCATAACGAACTGCCCCGTGCACCGGCCGATGAGATACTCCTTCACATCCAGCCACTTATGTATCCTGCCGTAGACCTCCGGCTCGTTTTTCTGCACCCATTTGTACTTCCACAGGGGGTCCTTTACGCTGGTGGAGGCCGCCCGGGTGCGCCGCAGGCTGCGCAGCAGCATCCCCGCGTTCACCCCGGAGATGGTCAGCCCGTGGCTCTGGCAGGCGGCAAATTCCTTTCCGCCCCGCTGGTCCATGTAGCTCATGGGCCGCCGCAGAGCCCGGCCCGCTTCGTCCACCAGCACCAGCCCCTGCATCTGGGAGCAAAAGGAGATACCCTCCACCTCCTCAGGGTCCGTCCCGATCCTTTCCATAAGCCGCCGCGTGCTCTTGGCCATGGCCTGCCACCACTCGTCCGCGTCCTGCTCCGCGCCGCCGCCGGGCAGAATGTAGAGCCCATAGCCCTCATACTCTCCCGCCAGCAGGCGCAGGGTGTCCCCCACCTGAAACAGGCAGGTCTTCACCCCCGTGGTGCCAATGTCATACGCGATCACATACAACCCGATCCCCTCCCATTTTCAATGCATTTTTAATAAAGCGCATAAAGGATTCCGTCATCTTCTCCGTGTCGTCGGTGCTGTCCGTGCCGCAGAATATCCTCATTCTCTCCCGGTAGTACTCGCAGCTGAAGGAAAACTGCAGCATCATAAACAGGTCGTCTAAGAAAAAGGCCACCGTCCCCGGGTCCAGCCCCGGGTCCACCGTCCCCGCCGCCCGGGCATTCTCCAGCAGCTGGGTATAGACCGCCGCCGTGCGGCCCTCGATCTCCCGGGCCAGCTCCTTGGCATATTTCTTGCACCCGCCGGAGGTGATCTCGTTATAGAGGGCGTTGTGGCTCTGATGCTCCCGGGCGTGGGCGATCAGGGCCTGTACAATGTCCCGTATGCCGGATTCAATGTCCGTCTCGTGGGCAATGGCCCCCTGCAGCACCTCCTCCAGCAGCGCCAGAGAGTGGCGCACGCAGGCCAGGAAAAAGCTGTCCTTGTCGCCGAAATATTTATAGATCACGCCCACGGATACCCCGGCCTTCCGGGCAATGACGTTGATATTGGCCCGGTCCAGCCCCCGCTGGGCAAATTCTTCGATCCCCGTCTCCAGGATCGTTTTTTTCGCCTTTTCGTCCAGTTTTTTATACATTCTTCTCTCCGCCGGTCTCTGTCGTGAATCTCTGCTCACAAGTTTGCCTTTATTATAAAACCGTGTCGTTCTTTCGTCAATACTTTTGTTGCAAAAATAGAAAAAGCGTGCCTTTCCCCCCGCAATTCCCGCTTGTCAACCATGGCGGATTGTGCTATTGTAGTAGAAACAGATCATTTCCTGTCCATAGCGCGGGAAAAACGGAGGATACCTATGAGTGCAAATTTCAGAACTCGTATGTTCGGCGGCTTCGACCGGGAGGATGTGGTCGCCTATATTGAAAAGGTCACCAAGGAAAATCAGGCCCAGGTGGACCGGCTGACCCAGGACAATGACAGGCTGCAGCAGGAGAATGAGCAGCTGCGCCACGAGGCGGACGTGCTGCGCACCCAGCTGGGCGGCATGGAGGATTCCGCCCGGGAAAAGGAGGAGCTTTCCCAGCAGGCCCAGCGCCTGGCCCAGGAAAACCGCGACCTGCAGGACGCCCTGCACGATCTCCAGGAGCGCTGCGACCAGCTGCAGGTCCAGGCGGACGAATACGCTAAGATCCGCGACCATATCGCCGAGATCGAGATCAGCGCCCACCGCCGCACCGAGGAGTTCCGGGCCCAGACCATCCAGCAGATCCACGGCCTGGTGGCCCAGCAGCGCACCTGGTGCGAGGAAAACCGTGTCCGCTATGCGGAGCTGCTGGAGCGCTTCTCCGAAAAGCTGGACTCCGCCCGCAGCATCCTGCAGGAGACGGACCTGTCCGGCTTCAGCGACATGCTGTCCCAGCTGGATGCCCTGGACCAGTCTCTGGACCGGTGATACGTTTTTAGCGAAAAAAAGAACCGCCCAAGGCGGTTCTTTTTTCGCTATTTTCCCCGGCTCTCAGTAGCCCAGAGAGCGGTCCACGAATCGCTCCAGCTTTTTCCCTGCGGCAAAGTTTTTCAGATCCTCGCAGAACAGCTCCACGTCCAGGTCACAGGTAATGCCCAGGGACATATTGCCGCTGATGTGGGGCGTCAGCAGCAGGTTTTTGGTGTCCCAGAGGGGGTGGTCCTTGGGCAGCGGCTCCGGCACCACCACGTCCAGGGCGGCCCCGGCCAGGTGCCCGCTGTTGAGGGCATCCATCAGTGCCTCCTGGTCAACGGCCGTACCCCGGCCCACGTTGACCACATAGGCCCCCTCCGGAAGCAGGGCGAGGCGTTGGCGGTTAAGAATGTGCAGGGTCTCCGGGGTGCTGGGCAGAGCCATGACCAGGATCTCCGTCTTGGGCAGCACACTGTCCAGCTCCGCAAAAGTGTACATCTCATCATAGGCGGGGTCTCCGGCCTTTCTGGTGCGGCGCACGCCCCGAACGGTCCTGGCTCCCAGAGCCTTGGCCCGGCGGGCAAAATTGTTTCCGATGTCGCCGGTGCCCAGGATGGTGATGTCGCTGCCGCAGATGGAGCGCATGGGCAGGCTCCGCAGCCACCCTCTCTCCCGCACCACCTTTTCAAACTCCGGCATCCGCCGCAGCAGCATCAGCGTCACCATGATGATGTGCTCGGCAATGGTAATGCCGTAGGCGCCGGAGGAGTTGGTCAGCAGCACCCCCGGGTGGGGGTAAATGCTCTCGTCCATGTAGATGTCCACCCCGGCAAAGCTGCTGCAAAACCACTTCAGATTGGCCGCCGCCTTCAGCTCCTGGGGCGGGCAGCAGCCGTAAACGACCTCATACTCCGCCGCCTTGTCCTGGGGCAGATGCCCGTCGGGATAAATATCCACGCTATAGCCGCACTCCGCCGCCGTTTTTTGGATCATCTCCAGATGCTCCGGGGTAAAAAACACATCCGCAGCCGCGATCTTTTTCATAGTGTAAGTCCTCCTTTTATAGCCCCGGCAGAAAAATCAGAGATTTCTCGCCAGTATAATTTCCGCGCAGCGCATGCCGTCCGCCGCCGCCGAGAGAATACCCCCGGCATAGCCGGCCCCCTCGCCGCAGGGATACACGCCCTTTATATTGCTCTCATAGTTTTCGTCCCGTGGAATACGCACCGGCGCCGAGGACCGGCTCTCCACCGCCGTCAGCAGGGCGTCGCCGTCAGCAAAGCCCGGAAGCTTTCTGTCCAGAATGGGCAGGGCCTGCTCCAATGCGCGGGAAACAAACTCCGGCAGGCACCGGTGCAGATCGGTGTAGCACACCCCGGGCCGGTAGCTGGGTCTCACGCTGCCACAGCCGGTGGACGGGCGGCCCAGCAGAAAGTCCTCCACCCGCTGGCAGGGGGCCGTGAACCCGCCGCCCAGACGGTAGGCCGCCTCCTCCAGCCTGCGCTGAAAGGCGATGCCCGCCAGAGGATGGCCGCTGCCAAAATCCGCCGGGGTCACGTTCACCAGCAGGCCGCCGTTGATGTTTTCGCCGCTCCGGGCATACTCGCTCATGCCGTTGGTCACGGTGCGCCGTGGCTCCGAAGCCGCCGCCACCACCTGGCCCCCGGGGCACACGCAGAAGGAGAAAACGCTCCTCCCCTCCGGCAGGTGGCACGAGAGCTTATAGGTGCTCACGGGCAGGGCCGGGTGCCCGGCGTATTCCTTATACTGCACCGCGTCCATGCGGCTTTGCAGGTGCTCGATGCGCACCCCCACGGCAAAGGGCTTGGCCTCCATGGAAAGGCCCTGTTCATAGAGCCGTTCCACCGTGTCCCGGGCGCTGTGGCCCAGGGCTAAAATAAGGTCCCGGGCAGGCAGCGTATAGCTTTTTTCTCCGTGGAAGACCGCGATGCCCGTCAGTCTGCCCTCCCGGACCTCCAGCCCCTCCAGCCTATGGCC
This sequence comes from uncultured Oscillospiraceae bacterium, assembly GCA_934566025.1. Classification (GTDB taxonomy): domain Bacteria; phylum Bacillota; class Clostridia; order Oscillospirales; family Oscillospiraceae; genus Vescimonas. The sequence goes on from CAKTIW010000011.1 coordinate 10,614, forward strand.
GAAGCGGATGTCCGCCCCCAGGGAAAGCAGCTCCTTCCGCAGATTTTTCAGCGTGATATGCAGCATATCCGTACCCACATGGGGCTTGGCGTCAATGAGAATACTCTCCGGCGCGCCGCAGGAAACCAGCTGCTCCAAAATGAAGCGGTGGCGGGGATCCTTGGTGCCGGTGTTCAGCTTCCCGTCGGAAAAGGCCCCGGCCCCCCCCTCGCCGAACTGCACGTTGGACTCCGGGCAAAGGGGCCCGCCGGACCAGAAATTTTCCACGTCCTTCTGCCGCTGCTCCACCGGCTGCCCCCGCTCCAGGAGGATGGGTCGAAGCCCTGCCCGGGCCAAAACCAGGGCTGCGAACAGACCCGCCGGGCCCGCGCCCACCACCACGGGCGGCGGATCTTTCGGTCCATCATGGTGATATTCCGGTGCGCATGATGGGCAGCTCTGTGCTCTTTGTGAACGCTCCTGTACCATGACGGACCCCGGTGCGGGGAGCTTGGGAGGCGCGTAACGGGACACATTTTTGCTTCGGCAGCGCCGCAGCGCCGCCCCCTCGCTTTTCACCTTCACCCCCAGGGTATAGACCAGGCAGATCGGGGGCCGAGCGTCCACCGCCCTGCGCAGAATGGTCAGGGAGAGGATATCCGCCTCCGGAATCCGCAGCAGTGCCGCCGCCTTTTTTGCCAGGCAGTCCTCCGGCTCCTCCGGCCGGCGCTTCACCTGCTCCAGCTTCAGCAAGGAAATCCCCCCTTCTTAAAAAATTCATATTTTTTTAAAGCTTTGGTTAAGATAAAAGGATATGATAAGAAGCATAGGAACGAAGAAACGGTCCGTTCCCGAATCATTACACAGTATACAACATTTTTTCCCGGGCCACAAGGACCCACTTGGGAAAAAGGCGTGAAAAATAGAGACGACAGGAGGCCAATACCATGAACGAAAACAACGATTTCCGTCAGGAGGGTCAGGAGTACAGCAACCCCGAGAATCTGTACCATTATAATTACAGCAATCAGCAAAGCACCCCGGACAGCCAGGGACAGACGGAGCCGTCCGCCGCGGCGAAGAAGCCCTCCTTCTGGCAAAAGACCGGCGTGAAGGTCACGGCGCTGCTGCTGGCCTGCGCGGTGGTAGGCGGCGCGGCGGGCTACGGCGGCGCAGCCCTTTCCAGCAGCGGCAAGACCACCATCCAGCAGAGCAGCCGCACCGCTTCCGAGATCACCGTGAAGCAGGTCAGCGGCCAGACGCTTATGTCCCCGGCGGAGGTGTACGCCTCCACAGTGAACAGCGTGGTGAGCATCAACTGCTCCTCTGTGTCCACCAACATTTTCGGCCAGAGCGTCCAGTCCGCCTCCTCCGGCAGCGGATTTATCATCACCCAGGACGGCTATATCGTGACCAACCACCATGTCGTCAGCGGTGCGTCCTCGGTGACGGTGACGCTGCATGACGGCACGGAGTACCCGGCCACGGTGGTAGGCAGCGACAGCGACTACGACGTGGCGGTGCTGAAGATCAACGCCACGGGCCTGCAGCCCGTGACCTTGGGCAAGAGCAGCGACGTGAACGTAGGCGACACGGTGCTGGCCATCGGCAACCCCCTGGGCGAGCTGACCTTCTCCATGAGCCAGGGCATCGTGTCCTGCTGCGATCGGGCCATCAATGTGGACGGCACGCCCTTTAACATGATCCAGGTGGATGCCTCCATCAACCCCGGCAACTCCGGCGGCCCGCTGATGAACCTGTACGGCGAGGTGGTGGGCATCGTGTCCGCCAAGTACTCCAGCTACTCCGACACCACCGTGGAGGGTCTGGGTTTCGCCATTCCCATTGGGGATGTGCAGTCCGTTATCACGGACATCATGGAAAACGGGCAGGTAACGGATAAGCCCTCCTTCGGCATCACCGCCGGTACCATGACCGAGCAGATGGCCGCCCAGTACCAGATCGACCAGACCAGCGGCGCGTTCGTTTACAGCGTGAACAAGGGCGGTGCGGGTGAAAAGGCCGGGCTGCAGATGGGCGATGTGATCACGAAGATCGACAGCACCGACATCACCTCCATGGACGACCTCACCGCCTCCAAGAAGGGGCACAAGGCCGGGGACACCGTGACCGTGACCTATTTCCGGGACGGGGAGAGCCACACCACTAGCCTGACCTTTGACGTGAAGACCGACGACACGGAGCAGGACTCCCAGCAGAACCAGCAGAACCAGCAGGATAACAGCAGCTACGGCTCGCTGTATGATTACTTCTTCGGAAGAAAGTAAAATTATAGGAAAAAGCGGCACAGCGAAAGCTGTGCCGCCTTTTTTGGGGGGTGGTTACAAGGGGTACGGGCCGATGTGGGCATCGGCCCCTACGGACACATTATTGAAGGTGCGGTACGGCGGGCGACCCCTCAGTCAGCCTAACGGCTGACAGCTCCCCTTACGCAGGGGAGCCTTTGGATATTAAGGATTGCCACTGGCAATGTGCGCACTGGCTTCGCAATGACAGCTTCAAGAGGCATGGTGCAAGCCCAGGTCGGGTCGTCCAGGAGGCCGACCCCTACACACCGTTTACTGTTAGAACTTCGTAGGGGGCGGAGTATCGGGGAGGCCGGCCTCTACGGATGTGTGGCAAGCAGATATTGACTCCGCAAGACCAGTGCCAGCGCGTAATCGCTTATGCACGGAGATAGACGCAAAGTCCATACGAAAGCAGGGCGCGGGTATGCGTCATTGGATTCGCGGGGCAGGTGGTTTTCGTTTCGGACAGTACCACGCCCGCGCAAGGAATCCAACAGCGGAACGAAAAAATTATTTCGTTCCGCTGCTTAAGTTTTTGAAACTCTGAAAAAGTTTCAAAAACTATTGATTTGAATAGTGAGGGACACCCTTCTTGGGTTTCCCTCACACGCCCTTCCTTACCGCAGTCGCAGTTTTCCCGTTTTACCAGCAAGCTACCTGAATCATTGGTTTTGGCGGCGTTCTTTCCTCCCTTTCTTTCGCCGCAGAAAGAAAGGGAGCCGCCGGAGGCAAGGTGCGGGACAAGGGATTTTTCCCCGCGCCGACTTTCAGCGAACAAATGGCCTATACTCCGCATAAATCCCTCCACCAGCCTGCGGCTGGTCCCCCTCCCTTTAGGCAAGGGAGGCTTTGGAATGGCGTGTTACAAGAGGCGCGGTGCAGACTCGGGCGGATGACCCCTCAGTCAGCCTGACAGCTGACAGCCTGCCCACCGTCGTGCCAGCCGATTCCCAGCCACTGTCGTGGCCGCCAATCGGGGCACTTCCTCGAAATCGCCTCGCTTCTTCTGCCACTGGCAGCACTTCGGCGATTTCCCCTTATCAAGGGGAGCCTTTGGATATTACGGATTGCCACACCAGTGACGTCGGTCACTGGCTCGCAATGACAGGGTACAAGAGGTGCGGCGGAAGACCCCTCAGTCAGCCTGGCGGCTGACAGCTCTCCTTGGCAAGGGGAGCCAGAAATAAAAAGGAACACATCCCTCCGGATGTGTTCTTTTTCTATTACTTTATACTTTATTCTTCTCGCGGCGGACGCGGCCCAGGAGGGCGATGCCGCCCAGGAGGCTGCAGGCGATGAACCAATAGTCCTCGGCCAGGAGAGACGTTTCGCTCAGGAGGATCAGGATACCCAGCAGGATCAGCAGGACGCCCAGGACCACATACAAGATCCGCAGAGCCTTGGGGAGCCTCGGCTGGCGCTGATTGACCTTATACAGGATAAAGGCGGAGCTGGCCAGGAAAAACAGGGTGAATACGCCGCTGAAGAGCCGCTCGGAGGGGATCCCGTCCCAGAGGCCGATGCCCAGGAAGGCGGCCAGGATCAGCAGCAAAACGCCGGTGATGCGCAGGCCGGTGGCCGGGAATTTCTTGGCGGAGGGCTTGGCGGACAGCCGCTCCAGGCCCGCGGCGGCACCGGGGACATTGTGCTCCTTGGCCAGGGTGAAATATTTCCGGGCCCGGTCCGGGTCCTTCTCCACGCCGATGCCCTTTTCATAGAGCAGAGCCAAGTTCTTCCAGGCCAGGGGGAGGCCCATATTTCCGGCTTTTTCATAGAGCTTGGCCGCGTGGGCCGGGTCCGGCGCGCAGCCCAGGCCGTGCTCATAGCAGAAGCCCAGGTTATTGGTGGCGGTATCGTCGCCATTTTCCGCGCCCTTGCAGTAATAGGAAAAGGCTTTATCCGGGTCCTTTTCGCAGCCCAGGCCCCGCTCGTAGCAGTAGCCCGCCTGACACTGGGCGCCGGGGTGGCCCTGGGCGGCGGCCTTTTCGTACAGGGCCAGGGCCTGGGGATAGTCCTGGGGAACGTCCCGGCCGCCGAAATAGAGATTGGCCAGGCAGTAGGCGGCGGAGGTGTCGCCCAGGTCTACAGCACGGCGGTAAAGAGTCACGGCACGCTGGATATCTTTTTCCACGCCGATACCGTTTTCACAGCACACAGCCAAGGCCCGGACGGCCTCGGGGAAATTCTGCTCCGCCGCCTTGGCGTAAAGCTCTGCCGCGCGGGCCGGATCCTTTTCCACGCCCTCGCCATATTCATAGTGCAGGCCCAGGAAGAACTGGGCCCGGGGAAAGTTCCGCTCAGCGGCCTGAGAAAAGAAGGCGGCGGCCTTGTCCCGGTCCTGGGGGATGCCCACACCGTAGCGGTACAGCACACCCAAATTGCACTGGGCCTCGGGGTAGCCCAGTCGGCCGGACTGCTCGTAAAGCTCCGCCGCCTTATGGATATCCTCCGGCACGCCCCGGCCGGCCTCATAGCACAGGCCCAGCTGGCAGATAGACGGGGCATGGCCCGCCTCCGCACCCTGACGGAAAAGGTCGGCGGCCTTTTTATCATCCCGCTGGACGCCGTGGCCGTAGGCATAGCACAGGCCCAGGCGGTACAGGCCCTCCGGGTAGCCCAGGTCGGCGGACCGGCGGAAGCAATCGGCGGCCTTTTCCGCCGACTCCTCTACGCCGTAGCCGTCGTCATAACAGCGGCCCAGCAGCTGCCAGGCCCGGGCGTGGCCCATCTCCGCGGCCCGGCGGAAGCAGTCGGCGGCTTTATCGTTATCCTCCTCCACGCCCTTGCCCAGAAAATACATGACGCCCAGGGCGCACAGACCGTCGGCGTTATTGCCCTTGGCAGCTTCGCCATAGAGCAGAACGGCCTTTTTGCAGTCCTCCTCCACGCCGTTGCCGAACTCATAGCACAGGCCCAGCAGGTACTGGGCCCGGGGCAGACGCTGCTCGGCGGCCAAAGCCAGATAACGCGCGGCGGCAGCATAGTCCTGCGCAACGCCGACACCGGCATAGTACAGCGCGCCCAGGTTGCACTGGCCCTGGGGATAGTCCATATCGGCAGCCTTTTTATACAGGGAAACGGCCTTGTCCAGGTCCTTTTCCGTGCCCTGGCCGTTTTCATAGCAAACACCCAGATCGCATATAGCGGGAGCATAGCCCATGTCGGCGCTCTCCGTAAAGAGTTCAAAGGCCCGCCGGATATCCGCCTCCACCCCGGCGCCGCTGTCGTAGCACACGCCGCGCCAGTAAAGGCCCACGGGATCGTCCGGCGCGGACTGGCTAAACCAGTAAAACGCCTGATCCGGGTCCCTCTGCACGCCGCCGGTGCCATAGAGATAGTTCACGCCCATCTGCACGGCGGCGGCACAATCGCCGCTGTCGGCTGCCTGGCGGCACTCCTCCAGATACTGCTGACGGCGGCGGTGGGCATCCGCCAGCTTCAGCAGCTCCGGGGAGAAAACGACTACATCGGGCTGCTGGGGCTCCGGCTGGTTGTGGGGATATTGCTCTGCCATGGGGGTACCTCCTTGCAAGGGCGCGGGTAATAGGCAAGATGCGTCCTTTTCCGGCATTTTACCACAAAGTGCGGCGGGGGGCAAGGGGTGGAGAGGAAAGTGGAAAATAGGGGATTTTTGAAGTGGGACACATTCAAGGGGTGCGGTGGGCGGCGACCCTTCCGGTGCTTCGCGCCACCTCCCCTTACGCAGGGGAGGCTTTTGAGGGGACGGGGGATGCGGATTGCCACGGCCAGTGTGCGCACTGGCCTCGCAATGACATGGGGTTTTATAGGGGTGCGGGGGTATATTGGGTGGGGTTAATCTGGTAAAATTGGGGCGTTATGGGTGGGGGTGAAATTTTGGGGGTTGTACTTTTGGCGATTCTATATTATAATGAAGTGCTAATATATTTTATTACTACCATTTTGCGTTACTCTGCAAACCGATATCCTACGAAGAAAGGAAGTTTGTTTATGGTTAAAGTCCTTACGGATCAGGGCGAGATCGGCATCAGCAATGCCGTTTTCACCACCATTACCGGCGCTGCCGCCACCAACTGCTTCGGCGTGAAGGGCATGGCCTACCGCAGCATGACCGACGGCATCGTCCACCTGCTGCGGCCGGAGGCTATGAGCAAGGGCGTGAAGGTCACCTACAACGATGACAACACCGTTTCCATTGAACTGCACATCATCGTGGAAAACGGCGTGAATATTGCCACGGTATGCCGCTCCATTATGGGAGAGGTCAAGTATGTGGTGAGCAAAAACACCGGCGTGGAGGTCCGCGATGTGAATGTATGCGTGGACTCCATTACCATGTGACGCCGTCAGAAGGAGAAGCTACATGACTGACAGAATCAGCGGCAGCGCATTTAAGCAGATGGTTCTTTTCGGCGCTGCCTGTATCACCATAGAACGAGAAGCCATCAACGATTTGAATGTTTTCCCTGTGCCGGACGGAGACACCGGCACCAACATGAGCCTGACTATCCAGACCGCCGCCACAGAGCTGAAGAAAAATCAGCCTGTGTCCGTGTCCGACGCCGCCTCCATCACCGCCTCCGCCCTGCTGCGGGGCGCCCGGGGCAACTCCGGCGTTATCCTCTCGCTGCTCTTTCGGGGGATGTCCAAGCATCTCAAGGGCATGGAGGAGGCCGACGGCGTGCGGCTGGCCGGGGCTATGAAGGAGGGCGTGACCACCGCCTACGGCGCGGTGATGAAGCCCGCCGAGGGCACGGTGCTGACGGTCTCTCGCCTGGCGGCGGATCGGGCCGCCGAGGCCGCCCAGGAGTGCAACAGCGTAGAATATGTGCTGCAGGAGGCCATCCGGGCCGGGCAGGAGACTCTGGCCCAGACCATTGATATGAACCCGGTTCTGAAAAAGGCCGGTGTGGTTGACGCAGGCGGAAAGGGGTATTTGGTGATCCTGGACGGAATGCTGCGGGCCCTGCGGGGCGAGGCGATCCCGGAGGTGACCGGGGAGCCGGCGGAAAGCAAGGCGGACTTCTCCGCTCTCAGCGAGGAGGAGATCACCTTCACCTTTGACACGGTGTTCATCGTGCGCAAGTGGGAAAACACCTCCATTGAGCCCCTGCGGGCCTATCTCAGCACCATCGGCGACTGCCTGGTCATCGGCGAGGACGACGAGGCGTTCAAGGTCCATGTGCACACGGACATTCCCGGCATGGCCCTGACGGAGGCACAGAAATACGGCACGCTGGAGCTGGCAAAGATCGAGAACATGCGCACCCAGTACGAGGCCGTGGCTGCCGGGCGCAAGGCCCAGAGCACCGACGATCTGGATGAGATCGAGCGGGAGCTGGAGAACATGGAGGAAGAGCCCGCCAACGCCCCGGCAGAGAAGCGGTACGGCTTTTTGGCCGTGTGCGCCGGCGAGGGTCTGGCCACGGCGTTCAGGGATCTGGGCGTGGACCGGATCGTATCCGGCGGACAGACCATGAATCCCTCCACGGAGGCCATTTTGCAGGAGGTAAACCGGACGCCCAGCGAGGTAGTGTTCGTTCTGCCCAACAACAAGAATATTATCATGGCGGCCCAGCAGTGCGTGGGGCTGACGGACAAGGAGGTCATTGTGGTGCCCACGGCCACGGTGCCCCAGGGCATCACGGCCATGATGAACGCCGACCTGGAGGAGGACGATCCCCAGGCCATTGCCCAGGCTATGGCCGAGGCCGCCCAGGCTGTGACCACAGCTCAGGTGACCTACGCCGCCCGGAACTCCGACTTTGACGGCTTCGCCATCAACGAGGGAGACTATCTGGCCCTGGAGGACGGAAAGCTCTTCGGCACCGACCGCAGCATTGAGCCGCTGCTCTCCAAGCTGGCGGAGGATGCCAAGGCACGGAACGCGGAATTCGTGACCATCTTCTACGGCGAAGATGTGACGGAGGAGGACGCCCAAAAGGCCGAGGCGGTCTTTGCCGACGCCTGTCCCGACGCGGAGGTCAGCGTGCTGGCCGGTGGACAGCCGGTGTATTATTACATTGTGTCCATTGAATAAAGTGTAAAATTTGATCCCCGGCGGTGTTCCGCCGGGGACCGTTTTGTATGCGGGAGCAAAAATGAAATCGAAGCGGGACGTACAGGGCGACCCCTCAGTCAGCCTGACGGCTGACAGCTCCCCTTATGCAGGGGAGCCTTTGGGGATGCGGATTGCGAGACCAGTGACTTCGGTCACTGGTCTCGCAATGACAGGTTACAAGAGGTGCAGAGTTTTTACTCTGCACCTCTTCCCTGCTCTTCCATGCTATTTGATTTTTACACGCCGGTCATGGTTTCCATGACGGCCAGCTCTTCCGGATCCAGGGTCTTTTGCATGCGGAGGCCCTCGTCGATATCCATATCGATAATGCGGCCGTCCCGGTAGCAGATCACCCGGCTGGAGCGGCCTTCGGCCAGGACGCGGACGGCTTCTACGCCCATGCGGGTGGCCATGACCCGGTCGTGAGCCGTGGGGCTGCCGCCCCGCTGGATATGGCCCAGGATGGTGACCCGGGGGTCCAGGCCCAGCTCCTTTTTGATCTGCTCTCCTACCGTCACGGCGCTGGCGGCGCCCTCGGCCACCACGATCATGAAGTTGGTCTTGCCGCCCAGGCGGGCCCGGCGAATTTTCTCCACCACCTGGTTTTCAAAGTCATAGGGCACCTCGGGCACCAAAACGGCGGTAGCACCCACGGCCATGGCAACATACAGGGCGAGATACCCCGCGTGGCGGCCCATGACCTCCACCACAGAGCAGCGCTCATGGGACTGCATGGTATCCCGCAGGCGGTCGATGCACTCCACGGCGGTATTGGCAGCGGTATCAAAGCCGATGGTATACTCGGTGCAGACGATGTCCTCGTCGATGGTGCCGGGGATGCCCACCACGGCGATACCGTGCTTGCTCAACTCCTGGGCGCCGCGAAAAGTGCCGTCGCCGCCGATGGCCACCACGCCGTCCAGTCCCAGGAGCTTGCAGGTATTCACGGCCCGCTGCTGGCCCGCCTCGGTGCGGAACTCCTCGCTGCGGGCGGTATAGAGCATAGTGCCGCCGCGATTGATGATGCGGCTGACGCTGGAGGAATCCATGGGCATAATATCACCGTTGATAAGTCCGCTCCAGCCCCGACGGATACCCACGCACTCGATGCCCCGTCCCAGGGCCGAGCGGACCACGGCCCGGATGCAGGCGTTCATGCCCGGAGCGTCGCCGCCGCTGGTGAGGACGCCGATGCGTTTCACTGCGTTTTCCATAGAAATGACTCCTTTCGGGAGATATTTTTCTAATTATACCATATTGAGAATGGAATGTGAATCCCGGATTTTGGGTTGCTGGGCGGGGTCGGCCGTGGTATACTTAATTTCATATTTTATATTGGTATGTTAGGAGGACGGTCATGCATCCGAATTTTGAGGTCTTGACGCCCCGGTGGTTCAAGCGGGCGTTTGTGTATACGGGGAGCATCGGGGAGTTTCGGTATCGGTTTGCCAATGACAAGGAGAACAATTTGATCCATGCGGCGGTATACACGCATTTTTGCTATGAGGTGGCCACGGATGTGGAGGAGAAGGATTTTGCCTGGGACGACGCGGGTGTGGAGGAATTGAAGGCGTGGATGCAGGAGAAGCTGGAGGAGAAAAGCGATAAGAGCGAGTGAAATTTTTTAGAGGACGGGGGATTTTTCCACGCACGAACACACGGCGGGCGAAGTACTCCCTGCCCCGCAAGTATCCCTCCACCAGAGCGCGGCTGGTCCCCCTCCCTTTAGGCAAGGGAGGCTTGGGGGACGGGGATGCGGATGTCCCTGTTGCGGTGCCCAAAATTTTTGCGCTGCCTTACGGCTGTCGCTTAAAATTTTGACCGCGGCCACTCGCTCACTTCGCTTCCTCTGCCACCGGCAGCGCTCAGTTCGCTCCCCACGGGCGCTTTGCGCCCTCGCAATGACATGGTTTTTTACAAGGGGCGCGGTAGTCGACCCCTCAGTCACGGCGGAGCCGTGACAGCCTGCCCTTGCGCAGGGGAGCCTTTTTTATGCGGGGGTTGTGGGTGCCAAAAAGTTGGGGGGATTTTTGGTAATTTTTAACCATTTGAAAATTTTGTTATTATTTTGTAATTTTTGTGTAGCTTTTTTGATAGACTTGTGTTATACTGGGTCCTGTCAGCAAGAGAACCCACACCTCAAACGGAAGAAGGTCTTGAAAATATGTCCAGAAAGCTATGCTGTATCTGCCTTGCACTGTCTGTGTTCATCTCCACCCTGTCCATTGCCTACGCCGACGACCAGGCTAAGGTCGTTCTGACAGAGGAGGACTATGTGCAGGCTGTGGCCGTGTTGGAGGCACAGGGGCTGCAGACGGGATTTGAATCCGGCCGGGCCAGCACCCAGCGGCTGTATGAAAACGGCCTGCCTCAGGGAGGCGAAGCCGACTCCGTCACCCAGCTGCAGTTTATGGCTCTGGAGGATATGCAGAAGGAGGCCATTTCCCAGCAGGCACAGCGGGAGCAGCTGGCCGAAAACCTGGCCCTGCTGGACCAGTATGACGGCGTGAAGCTCAGCGGCAGCGCCACCGTCTACTCCGACGCAGGCGCAACGGCCAGCGGCAAGACCATCGAGGGCGGCAAGGTGGCAAAGCTCAAGGACATCGACGCCAGCGGAAACTGGTACTATGTGTCCTTCAGTGATTTTTCCGGCTATATTTCCGCCAGCGTCTGCACGCCTGTGGCCTACGCCGAGTATGACGACACCGATGCCGTGCGCACCCAGGCGGAGATCGACGCCCTGGAGAAGGCCGCCTACAACGCCACCTTCGGCTCCGGCGTTGTGCCCGGGGGCAGCACGCTGCGCAGCGCCATCGTGGACTACGCTTACACCTTCCTGGGCACCCCCTACAGCTACGGCGGCGCCAGCCGCTCCGGCACCGACTGCTCGGGCCTGACCATGCAGCTGTTCGGCTACTACGGCATTTCCCTGGGTCACGGCTGTGTTTCCCAGTACTACGCCAGCCAGCCCATCTCCCGCTCCGAGCTGCAGCCCGGCGACCTGGTGTTCTTCTACTCGGACATCGGGCACGTGGGCATCTACGTGGGCGGCGGCCAGTTTATTCATGCCAGCGACTACGGCGTGGTGGTAGCCTCCCTGTACAGCAGCTACTGGACCAGCTGCTACTACGGCGCAGGGCGGATCCTGGCCGACTAAGGGTACATATCGGATCTATATGGAGGAAGCTCAGATAATGGGCTTCCTCTTTTTTATGCCGTATAAATGCATAAATATTCATATATACGGAATATGCTTTGTGGATTTTAGGTTATATATTCTCAATAGAGCCAATTCGGACGGTCAATTTTCACAAAACGCGAAAAATATATGGATTTTTATGCAAAAAGGGGTTGACATTTATGCAGTGAGAGCGTATAGTATGCATTGTCAAGGGGGAACACCCCAAATTCAATCTCATCTATATACCGCGCGGCGGATCATATAGAGCCATTTAAAAAAAGGAAAGGAAAGATAACAATGAAAAAGTTTGTATCCCTGCTGCTGGCCCTGCTGATGCTCGCAAGCCTGGCAGCCTGCGGCAAGAAGGCCGACGACAACAACGACAGCAACGACAACGCCGATGCCTCCCTCTCCATTCTGGAAAACGTTGTGGACTGGGGCGAGACGGAGCCCTACCGCGTTCTGGTGCAGAAGGGCGACCCCAAGGGCCTGCTGCCCGGCATCAACAAGGCCATTGCTGAGCTGACCGCCGACGACGGCGCCAAGATCAAGGAGATCGAGAACAAGGTCGCTTCTCTGGATGTGAACACCCCCGATTCCGTGGGCACTGAGATCTCCGGCACCGAGACCAAGAGCGAGAGCGGCAAGCCCGTCCTGGTCGTTGGCACCAGCCCCGACTATCCCCCCTATGAGTTCTATTCCGATTCCGCTATGACCCAGTTCGCCGGTATCGACGTGGAAGTGGCCCAGTACATCGCTGACTCCATGGGCATGGAGCTGCAGATGGAGGCTATGAACTTCGACAACCTGGTGACCTCCCTGAGCAACGGCGACTTCGACATGGTGCTGGCCGCCTGCGAGTACACCGAGGAGCGGGCCCTGGCTTGCGACTTCTCCGATCCCTACTACACCGATCTGCCTCCCGTCATCCTGGTGAAGGCCGCCAACCTGGACAAGTATAAGACCCTGGACGACATTAACAAGGCCGGCGTGATCATCGGTGCTCAGAAGAACACCACCAAGGCCAATGCCGCTGCGGATATGTTCCCCGAGGCTGCCAACGGCATGGTGCTGGAGTCCCTGGTCCCCACCCTGGTCACGGAGCTGAAGAACGGCACCATCGACCTGCTGGTATTGGACGGCAACGTTGGCACCAGCTACGTCAAGTAAGCTCTCCCCTGCTGATCACCACACGCGTGCAAGGCTGCGGCCTTGCACGCATGTGTGCTGTATAGAACTTTTGAAAGGATGCTCCGTCTATGTCGTGGAATGATCTGTTTGTCAACATGGACAACACCAATTTCTTTAATTTTTCGTTCTTACCCAAATATGCCTCCGCTTTTTTGCGAGGCTTTGAGTACACCCTGCTGCTGGCGGTGGTGTCCGTGCTGCTGGCAGTGATCCCCGCCCTGCTGCTGGCCCTGATGCGGCTGAGCAAAAACCGGCTCATCAAGTCCATCTCCGGCGCGTACATTGCCATTTTCCGCTCCACACCCCTGCTGGTGCAGCTGTCCATCATCTACTTTGGACTGTTCCACTACATTCAGCTGCCCCGGACCCTGCTGTTTGGGTTCATCGCCATCAACCGGTTCGTGCCGGGCGTGGTAGCCCTGGCTTTGAACAGCTCGGCATACGTGGCGGAAATTTTCCGGGCCGGTATCCTGGCCGTGGACAAGGGGCAAACGGAGGCCGCCCGGTCCCTGGGCCTGTCCTCTTGGCAGAGCATGCGCCTGGTGGTGCTGCCCCAGGCTATCAAGAATGTGCTGCCCGCCCTGGCCAACGAAGTGGTGACCATGGTGAAGGAGAGCTCTATCTGCTCGGTGCTGGGTATGGCGGAGATCATGTATACCGCCCAGACCGTGGCCGGAAACAGCTACATCACCCTCTCCCCCTATGTGCTGGCGGCACTGATCTATTTCTGCATCAACTACCCGGCCTCCAAGGCCATTGAAGCCATTGAAAGGAGGATGCGTCGTGGCGACAAGCAATAAGCTGATCTCCGTGCAGCACCTGGTGAAGGAGTACAATAACGGCACCGTGAAGGCGCTGAACGACTGCAACCTGGACATCAGCCAGGGCGAGGTGGTGGCCATCATCGGCCCCTCGGGGTCCGGCAAGTCCACCCTGCTGCGGTCGCTGAATCTGCTGGAGGAGCCCACCAGCGGGCAGATCATTTTTGACGGTGTGGACTTGGCGGATAAGTCCGTGGACATCAACCTGCACCGGCAGAAGATGGGCATGGTGTTCCAGCACTTCAACCTTTTCCCCCACAAGACCGTGCTGCAGAACATCACCATGGCGCCCCTGGCGCTGAAGAAGAAGACCCCGGAGGAGGCCCAGAAGCAGGCCATGGACCTGCTGGAACGCATCGGCCTGGCAGATAAGGCAGGCGAGTATCCCAACATGCTCTCCGGCGGACAGAAGCAGCGTATCGCCATTGTGCGGGCCCTGGCTATGGACCCGGAGGTGATGCTCTTCGACGAGCCCACCAGCGCACTGGACCCGGAGATGGTGGGCGAAGTGCTGGACCTGATGCGGGACCTGGCCAAGGAGGGCATGACCATGGCGGTGGTGACCCACGAAATGGGCTTCGCAAGGGAGGTCGCCGACCGGGTGGTGTTCATGGCCGAGGGCAAGATCCTGGAAGAGGGCAGCCCCGTCGACCTGTTCGACAGTCCCAAGGATCCCCGGCTGCAGGACTTCTTGAGCAAGGTACTGTAAACACAAAAAAATCTCCCCATTGAAAGCAATGGGGAGATTTTTTATGCACCGGACGCTGTTAGGCTGCGTTACATTTTCCAGCCGGCGGCCTGCTGCCGCTGGGCAATGAAGTTCCGGTAAATGCCCTCTTGGGCGGCAAGCTGGGCATGGGTGCCCTTTTGGACGATCTGCCCGCCGTCCAGCACCAGGATCTGGTCCGCGCACCGGACGGTCTTCAGCCGGTGCGCGATCATGATGACGGTCTTTTCATGGGTAAGGGCCTCGATGGCCTTTTGCAGGCGGTCCTCGTTTTCCGGGTCTACGTTGGCGGTGGCTTCATCCAGAATGATGATGGGCGCGTCCTTCAGCATGGCCCGGGCAATGGAGATACGCTGCTTTTCGCCCCCGGAGAGGGAGGCGCCGCCCTCACCGATGACGGTATCATAGCCATCCGGCAGCGCCGCAATGAAGTCATCGCAGCAGGCCATTTGGGCGGCCCGGACCACCTGCTGGTGGGTGGCCTCCGGAAAGCCGAACTTGATGTTATTCTCAATGGTATCGGCAAAGAGGTACACGTCCTGGAAGACCATGCTGATCTGGCTCATAAGGGATTCCAGGGTATAGTCCCGCACATCCGTGCCGCCGATGCGCACACTGCCGCTATCCACGTCCCAGAAGCGGGCCACCAGATTGCAGAAGGTGGTCTTGCCGCTACCGGAGGGGCCGACGATGGCGGTGGTGGTCTTATCCGGGAGAGTCACGGAGACATCCCGGAGGATGGGCCGGCTCTCGTAGGAGAAGCCCACATGGTCGAAGACGATATCATGGCTCTGGGGCTCGACCGCCCGGCCGCCGGCATCCATCTGGGGCATCTGCTCCGTTTCCACGGTGCGGTCGATGGCCGCCGCCGCCAGGCGCAGCATGGAAACACCCATGCCGAAGAGCTTCACCTGGCTGAACACCAGGAACGACACCACCAGCGCCATCAGGGCATTGGCCAGCGTCATGCTGCCCCGGGCCCAGAGGGCCACCGCCGCCAGCATCATGCCTAAGCCGGCGATCTGCAGTGCCGCCTCCTGCCCGGCGGTATAGGGCGTCATGATCTGCTCCACCCGGAGATTCGTTTTGCGGTTATACTCCAGGGCACCCAACAGTTTTTTATCGCCTCTGCCGGTGAGGTTGAAGGATTTTACCACAGCCATGCCCTGCACCGTTTCCAGCACGGCCTCAATGAGGTCCGTCTGGGAGCGCTGGGTATCATAGGCGATAGCGGCGGACTTTTTCTCCATGGCGGATACAATGCAGAGATAGGCCAAAATGCCCGCCAGGGCGATGAGGCCCATGCGCCAGTCGAAAATCAGGATCACGATGGTGAACACCGCCGTGGTGATAAGCCCACCCAGGATATTGACCAGCACCATAGGCACCATGGTCTCGATGGTACCGACCACGGTGGTGCAGACACCGGAGAGCTGGCCGGTGCTGTTGGCGCTGAAAAAGCCCATGGGGACCCGCTTCATCCGGTCGGCAATGGCAATGCGGCGGTTTGCCGCCATAAAATAGCCCGCGTGGGTCTGGTACATTTTGGAATAGCTGGAGGCTATCGCGCCGCCGAAAATGCTGATCAGCTCAAGGACCAGCGCCAGCCACGCCGTCCTGCCCCCCTGGGCCCCCAGGGTCAGCGCCCGGATCACCAGGTAGATGGCCCCCACCTGGAACATCTGCAGCACCGCGCTGAGAAAACTGACCGCTACGGACTTATTGATATTCTTTTGTTCTTCTCCGGCAAACCGCCAGATCTTCCTGAAGGCTTCGATCATGCCGTTTCACCCTCCTTTGCGCCTATATGTGCCTGCCACATCTCCCTATACAGGGAGCTGGACTCCAGCAGCTGCTCATGACGGCCCTGGGCGGCGATCCTGCCGT
This sequence comes from uncultured Oscillospiraceae bacterium, assembly GCA_934566025.1. Lineage (GTDB taxonomy): Bacteria > Bacillota > Clostridia > Oscillospirales > Oscillospiraceae > Vescimonas. The sequence goes on from CAKTIW010000011.1 coordinate 26,749, forward strand.
CCTGCACCAGGACAATGTTATCCGCGCCCGTGATGGTGGAGAGCCGGTGGGCAATGACGATGACCGTCTTGTCTTTTACCAGCCGGGCCACCGCCTGCTGGATAACGGCCTCATTTTCCGGGTCAATATAGGCCGTGGCCTCGTCCAGAATGACAATGGGCGCGTCCTTCAGCATGGCCCGGGCGATGGCGATGCGCTGCTTTTCGCCGCCGGAGAGATGGGCGCCGCCACCGCCCACCTGGGTGTCAAAGCCGTTTTCAAGATGGCCGATAAACCGGTCGCAGCCGGCGGCCCGGGCGGCGGCCTCCACCTGTTGGTCGGTGGCGCTCAGCCGGCCCATGCGGATGTTCTCGCGCACGGTGTCATCAAATAGGTAATTGTCCTGGGTTACGAAGGCCACCTGGTCATACAGCTGCGGCAGCGGTATATCCTTCAGGTCGTGGCCGCCCAGGGTGATGGTGCCGGTCTGCACGTCCCAAAAGGTCGATGTATTCCGCGGCCTCCTCCCGGCTCATGCCGTGGCGAATGACCTCGAAAATGCTCTCGAAGCGGGAGGTGGTGACAATGTGCAGCAGCTTCTGGGTCATGGCGTCCCCCAGGGGGGCGGCACAGCCCACCGCCGACATGTATTTATAGGTGTACTCCACCTCGATGCGCACCAGCGCGTCCACAAAATTATGAAAGCGCGTGCCGTAGGAGGCGTCCAGCAGAAGACGGAACTCATCCAGATGGTCATACATATAGTTGACCAGGTCCATGGTGCCCCCGTCGGCGTACTCCGGCATGCGGGCGGCCTGGGATGCCCGGTCCATCTGGTGGAAGGACTCCTGTATTTTGAGAAAGCGCTCCGTCATCTCGCTGAGCACTGGCTCCACAATGGCGGAGAACAGCCCCTCCTTGTCCTTAAAGCGGACATAGATGGAGTTGGTGCTGGTTTCCGCCGCCGCAGCAATGCTGCGCAGAGAGGCGTCCGTATAGCCCTTATCCAGGAACTCTGCCTTGGCGCAGGCTAAGATCCGCTCTGATACACCCTCGATCTGCTTGGCCACTGCGGCACCCCCCAATTCATAACGGCGTTTCGTAACTACGTTATGAACGTATAGCCGGTACCTCTCCATTTGTCAAGCCCCAGTTTTGCGGCAGGGCCAAGACCGCGGGGCATAGCTATTCAGCCGGAGGATCTGCAAAAATTCCGTCCAAGGGGAGCTTTTTTGTCCAAATGGGGCAGACAGAGGGACGGACGTATGATATACTCAGTTCAGTTAGTGCTATCTAACCTATTTGCAGAGGTTAGCTGTCAACGGGACCTGGCTATCCATACAATGACCGCCGAAAGGAGGCGAAAGCCATGAAGGAGAATGGGCCGTTTTTCTCCGGCAGCACGCCGGACGAACAGGGCGCACGGCTGCTGGCGCAAAATGACGGCTGCACCGTTTGGCAGTTCCGAAACGAGAGCGGCGACGGGACCATGACCGTTTACGATATGTTTCCCGGCGTTATGCTCAGCTTCAACGACTTTCACATAGCGCACTACGAAAGCACCTATGTGACCCGCCGAGCGCTGTTTGCCATAGACCACTGCCGGGAGGGGCGAATGGAATACGCCGCCGGGGCCAATACCGTGGCCTACACAGGCGCCGGGGATATGAAGCTGGATCTTCGCCGGCACCACACCGGAGACTTTCATTTCCCCTCCAGCCATTACCACGGGCTGACGGTGGCCTTTGACCTGGACACGGTAGGCTCCTCCCCGCCCGGAGAGATCCGGGATTTTCCGGTGACGCCCGCGCACATCATCCGGCGCTGGCAGCTGGGCGATTATCCCCGTGTCATCCACGGAGTGGACGTTATGGAGCATATCTTCGGCGAGATGTACCGGGTGCCGGAGAGGATCCGCATCCCCTATTTCAAGGTGAAGATCCTGGAGATGCTCCTGTATCTGGACACCATCAGCATCCCCCGGGAGGACGGCGAGCGCCCCTATTTTTACCGCACCCAGGTGGAAAAGGTGAACGCCATCCGCGCATTTCTGACAGAGCATCTCTCCGAAAGCTACACCCAGGAGGAGCTTGCCAAAAGGTTTGACCTGCCGCTGACGACCATGAAAGCCTGCTTTCACTCCGCCTACGGCGTATCCCTGGGCGCATGGCTCACGGACTACCGGATGAACCGGGCCGCCGAGCTTCTGCTCAGCGACACGAAGGCCGGTATCGCCCAGATCGAGGGCATGGTAGGCTATGACAGCGCCAGCAAATTCGCCGCGGCCTTCAAGCGGGCCATGAAGCTGACACCGTCCGAATACAGAAGAGAAAGAGGGATCCACCGTGAAGAATGAAAAGAAAAATTGGCTGCACACCCTATTCGCCTATGCCCGGGGAGAGAAAAAGCGGATGTGGCTGTCGGTCGTCCTGTCTGTGCTGAGCGTTATGCTGGGGCTGGCGCCGTTTTACTGCATGTATAAAATGATCTGCCTGTTTGCCGCCGGGACGGCCGATGCCGGGGCGGTGATACGCTGGTGCCTGCTGTCGCTTCTGTTTTACGCAGGAAAGATCCTGCTGTTCAGCCTGTCCACCGGGGTGTCCCACACCATGGCATACGATATTTTGGAGAGTCTGCGGCTGCGGCTGGCCGACCGCTTTCTGCACGCGCCCCTGGGCGACGTGCAAAGTCACTCCATCGGCGAGATCAAGAGCACCATGGTGGATAAGATCGAAGCCATAGAGCCGCCCCTGGCCCACATGATCCCGGAGGGGGCGGGGCACATCGTACTGCCTATTGTCAGCATCGCGGCGCTGGTGTGCCTGGACTGGCGGCTGGCCCTGGCATCGCTGGTCACCTTCCCCCTCTCCTTCCTCTGCATGGGACTGACCTTTAAGATCAGCGGCGACAGCTTCGCCCAGTATGACCGCTCCAGCAGCGCCATGAACAGCGCCATCGTGGAGTATATCGAGGGCATAGAGGTCATCAAGGCCTTTGGCCGGGCGGGCGTCAGCTACGAAAAATACGCAGGCGCCATCACGGACTTTCGCACCTTTGTGGTGAAATGGCTCACCTCTACCTTTGTGACCATGAAACTGAGCTTCGCGCTGTTTCCCTCCACGCTGCTGGGCACACTGCCTGCGGCGCTGGCGCTGGCAAACGGCGGCATTATCACCGGCCCCCAGGCGGCGCTGGCGGTGATGCTGTCCATCTCTATGGTGGGGTCTCTGGCCAAGCTGGAGGTATTTTCCGAAAATATGCGGCAGGTGAAATGCACCGTAGAGAGCCTGGAGGCGTTTCTGGAAATGCCCGCTCTGCCGGAGCCCGGGCAGCGGGCGGCGGTGACGCACACGGATGTGGCCCTGAAAAATGTCCGCTTTTCCTATACAGGGGCAGAAGAGGACGAGGTGCTCCACGGTGTCAGCCTGACGCTGCCGGAGGGCAGCTTTACGGCGCTGGTAGGACCGTCCGGCGGAGGAAAATCTACGGTGGCCAAGCTCATCGCCCGGTTTTGGGACGTGACCGGAGGCGAGATCACCATTGGCGGTGTGAATGTGAAGGACATGCCCCTTTCCCAGCTTTCGGAATACATCAGCTTCGTGACCCAGGACAACTTCCTGTTCCGCTGCTCCCTGCTGGAAAATATCCGTATGGGCGACCCCGGTGCCACGGATGAGGAGGTAAAGGCCGCAGCCCGGGCCGCCCAATGTGAGGAGTTTATCCAGAAGCTGCCCCAGGGATACGATACCCCCGCCGGTGAGGCCGGCAAGCGGCTCTCCGGCGGTGAAAAGCAGCGCATTGCCATCGCACGGATGCTGCTGAAAAACGCCCCCATCGTCATTCTGGACGAGGCCACGGCCTTCACGGACCCGGAAAACGAGGACAAGCTCCAGCGCAGCATCGCCGCCCTGACAAAGGGCAAGACGCTGCTGGTCATCGCCCACAGGCTCTCCACCATCAAAAATGCGGACAACATCGTGGTACTGAAAAACGGGACCGTCATAGCCCAGGGGCGGCAGGAGGAACTGCTGGAGCGCTGCCCGCTGTATCAGGATATGTGGCGCGCCCACATCGGCGCGAAGGACTGGGCGGTATCGTCCGGGGCAAAGGAGGCGTGAGGAAATGTTCAAGTCCGTCAAGCGCATCATCGAATGGTGCGGCGAGTGCAGGGGCAAGCTGTATGCCGGCTTTGCCATGACCTTTTTCTCCCATATTTTCGCGGCCCTGCCCCTGGCCCTGGCCGCCTATACCGTGGGTCTTTTCATAGAAGCGCAGCACGGCGGCGCCCCCTTCCAGAGCGCATGGATCTGGAAGTGCATCGTGATCCAGGCGGCGCTGGTGCTGCTGCGGTTTCTGTTTGACTACCTTCGGGCCAGGCTGCAGGAGCCTATCAGCTATCAGCTCACCGCCCGGGACCGCCTTGCCATCGGCGACGCCCTCAAGCGTGTTTCCCTGGGCTATTTCCAGTCCGTCAGCACCGGAAACATTCTAAACTCCATCACCACCGGCCTATCCACCCTGGAAACCATGGGGATCCGGATGATCGACAATTTCGTGGGCGGCTACCTGAACTTTGCCGTGATCTTCATCGCCCTGGCGGTATGCAGCCCGGTAACGGCGCTCATTGCTCTGGCAGCTGCCGCGCTGTCGCTGGGATGCATGCTGATCATCTCCCACTACAGCCGGGTCAATGCCCCGGTGGAGGCCCAGGCCAACCGGGACATGACCGGAGCCGTTTTAGAGTACGTCCGGGGCCTGGCGGTGGTGAAATCCTTCGGCAAAGGCGGCGCGGCCATGGAATCGGTGGCCCGGGCCGTGCGGGACAGCCGAAGCATCCACCTGAAGATCGAGTGGGGCTACATTCCCGGAAACGCCCTGCACCTGCTGGCGCTGAAATGCGGCAGCGTGGGACCGGCTCTGGCGGCGGCGCTGCAATGCCTGCGGGGAGAGATGGATCTGTCCTATATGCTGCTGTTCGTGTTCTTCTCCTTCAGCATTTTCGCAAGCCTGGAGCCCCTCAGCGACAGCGCCCACACTCTGGGCGTTATTGACGAGGCCATGGACCAGCTGGATGCCCTGCGAAGCGAGAATTTCATTGACGCCGACGGCAGGAATATCCCCCTGGACCGGTTTGGCATCCGCTTTGATCACGTGGACTTCGGCTACGATACCCGAAAGGTGCTGCAGGACGTGAGCTTCACCATTCCGGAAAGGACCTCCACGGCCATCGTAGGGCCCTCCGGCTCAGGCAAGACCACCCTGTGCAGCCTGCTGGCGCGGTTTTACGACCCCCAGGGCGGCAGCATCTCCATCGGCGGCCACGACCTGCGGGAATTCACCTGCGACAGCCTGCTGTCCCATATCTCCATGGTATTTCAGAATGTATATCTCTTTAACGACACCATCCGCGCCAACATTCTCTTCGGCAGGCCGGATGCCAGCGAGGAGGAGATGATCGACGCGGCAAAAAAGGCGCGCTGCCACGACTTCATCATGGCCCTGCCCAACGGCTATGACACTGTGATCGGCAAGGGGGGCGGGACCCTCTCCGGCGGCGAAAAGCAGCGCATTTCCATTGCCCGGGCGATCTTAAAGGACTCCAGCATCATCATCCTGGACGAGGCCACCGCCAGCATCGACCCGGAAAACGAGCACCTGATCCAGCAGGCCATCTCCCAGCTGACAAGAGGCAAGACCGTTATCACCATCGCCCACCGCCTGGCCACCGTGCAGAGCGCCGACCAGATCCTTGTAGTGGAGGACGGGCGCATCGTCCAGTGCGGAAAGCACGAGGAGCTTCTCCGGCAGGGCGGCCTGTATAAGCGGTTTACCGATATTCGCCGGCAGGCCGAGGGTTGGAATCTGTGACCTGCTTTTCCCACGGAAAAGGCCCGTATCAGCTTTAGCGCTGATACGGGCCTTTTGCTATATGTTTTGGGAGCGGAGCGGCTCATCCCTTCCGCGGGATGCGGGGCAGGCAAAGAAGCAATCCGCCGAACATCCAGAGATTGCCGAAGGCGATCCACCCGCAGGTGAAGGCATTGGCCAGGGGCTGATTTCCCAGCACACTGGGCAGCATGGCCGCCAGCATACCCACGGGCATGGAAAACACCCAGCACCATTTGGGATACGGGGTCTGCCCCTTTGCAAAGGCTCTGATCTGCGTAAGCTCCAAAATCACAAAGAACACCCAGAAGAGCGCAAACGCAGGCAGAATGAAATAGGCAGCATACCGCAGGGCGGACTGAGACGCGAAGCCATGTTTCGTCAGAAACACCAGGGCACACACAGGCACATGGTAGCCGCAGGGGCCGAACAGCAGGTACCCGAATATGCCCGCGCGATAGCTATGGGCATGCTTTGGCGAATACGGCGCGATCAGCCGATAAACACCGAAGCAGGAAAGCCCCTCCAGCGCCATGCCAAGCAGTCCCAGCAGCGTCGCCGCGAAGATCCCGCCGTCCGATGTGCCGGTGTATGCCGAGAGCATCCGGAAAATCCCCGTAAGCGTCTCGTCCTCCACGCCCCAGCCAAGGATCATGTCCCCGGCAAAATGCAGCACAGAGGCAAACAAGCCGATACAGAACAGCTTTTTTATGCGCGGCAGATCCAGCTGACGCGCAATTCCAATGTCGTTAAAGTCTTTCATGTATATTTTCTCCTATATCCGCAGTCGCAGTAGGGTCCGCCGGAGGCAAGGGTGTATTGGCGTACAAATTCCGCCGCGCCGCCTGCCTCGCTCATGGAATAGTCCAGGCGGCACAGGGCGGGGGTCAGGTCGTACAGCCCCAGCTCCTTCATTAGGGCGCATATACCGCACCGGTAAAACCGGGCCTCATAGCCGCTGCCGTCGGGATAGGGCAAAAAGTCCATGTTCCAGGAATAGGGATTCCGGTCGGCAGCGCGCCGGGCAGCATTGGCCTTCATGGCGGCTACATCCTTTTGGCTGAACTTGTTTTTCCCGCTCTTGCGGCAAAACCACTTCATCAGCTTTGTCATCATAGCCTTGGCGTAAAAGTCTGTCAGCCGCTCCAGATCCGGGCGCTGGGGCATGGAGAGGACAAACGCGCCCAGCATAGCGCAGTTGACCGCGTTCATGCGGAAGCGGTCGCCCTTTTCAAACTCCGGCAGCCCGGCGATGATATCCCTGTACCTCCTCTTGGCTTTTCGCGTAATGTCCCGGGCTGCGGCCTCGTCATAGCCGAAGGCGGCGGGCAGCTGCTTTTGAAACGAGCCGGAAAACACGGCCCACATGCCCCAGGGCATACCCATATACTTCACAGCAAATACCTCCCCGCATCTTTTTCCAATTCGCGCCAGGCGGGATAGTCCGCGCCGTGCTCCTCAAAGAACTGCTTCAGGTCCCGATTCAGCCGGCTCATTTCATCCACCGCGTTCATGGCGTGGTCTGAAACGCAGATCTTGCCCATAGGGGTGGCGCACAGGAGCTTGAAGAAGCGCAGGCAGGTCTTGCGGTAGGCGGGGCCCTCGAAATTTTCATCCTCCTTGGGTAAAATTTCGTGACCGGCGGAACGGATGGCCCGGTAGCCCTCGATATTGGCATCGATGAGCCGATTCAAGTAGGCGGTGTTGCCCTTTAGCTTTTTCAGGTCTCCGCCGGTCTTATAGCAGGCAAAGACCGCCGGCAGCACAAAGGCCGCGTGGCAGAGCAGATAGTCCCCCATGTTGGGCTGGTACGTCACCTTGTACTTCGTGCCGCTGAAAATACCGTCGACCAGCGCACGGCTTGCAGGGGCGGCGGTCAGGGGGCCGATGGTGATCTTTTTAAGGTCGGCGGACACCACCCGGTCGGGCTCCCGATGGCCCGCGGAGGACGCAAAGGCAAACAGGACACTTTTCCCCGGCAGGGCGGCGGCCAGAGCCTCCGCGCGCACATTGTTGCCCAGAAAGACAATATTTTTCGTTGGATTCGCCTGCAGGACCTCCACCACCGAGTCCAGCTGCGTATAGCGCGTGGCCACAAAGATCACATCGTATACGTCATCGGCGGCAAGCTCCGTTACCACCGGCACGCGGGTGACCGAGGTGCACAGCGAGAGCACATTCCGGATCCGCAGGCCGGAGCGCTGTATCTCCTCCGCCCACTTTCCCCGGGCCAGCAGTGCAGCGTCCTTTCCAGACCGAAACAGGTTCCGCGCCAGGCTGCAGCCCAGCACGCCCGCGCCGAATATCAGGATCCTCATTTTCCGCCTCCAAATCCGATCTTCACGATCTGCATTTTCATCATATTGTCTCCCAGCTTTGCCAGAAACCGGAAAAATCCGCTGACGGAGGGCGATCTCAGGTCATGGTAGCCCAGCATATAGCCCCGGCTGGAGACCTGCAGGCGGCTATCCCAGGGGGACAGCTCCGCCCGGGCGTCCGAGACGGCAAAATATGCCCCCACGTCCCGGATCTTCGCGCCCTTGAGCCAGGTCTTTGCGATCATCTTTACGGCCCGCTCGTTGGCGGCGTCAAACACCAGCACGCAGCCGGGGAAGGCCTCCGCCATCTTCCGCACAAGGGCCTGCACCTGCTCTTTCAGAAAATAATAGAACACGCCCGAGGCAAAGAACACCGCGCCGCCGGATGCGTCGATCCGGCGAAACCAGGCGGTATCGTTCAGGTCGCAGGGGATGTTTTCCTCCCGCTCCCCGGCCGGCAGCAGGGCGCTGCGCGCCGCGATCACATCGGGAAAATCCAGGTTATATATCCTGCAGCTGCCGTTATCGCAGGCCCGGCCGGTGCCGTCCAGGCCGCAGCCCAGATTGACCACCGCCGCCCGGGGATGGTCCTTCAGATAGTCCCGCACCTCATAGGCCAGGTCGTTCTGCCGCATAGCCACCTCCAGGGAGCCAAAGCGCTGCATCAGGCTGCGGGAGTTCCGCTCCGCCTGGGTAAAATCATAGTCGATCTCATTCAGCAGCCGCACCGCCGCCTCATCCCGGTAGAGGTCCGGATACAGCTCTGAGCACATCTTGCGGGCGTAAAGGGGGATGATCAGGGTCTCCTGGACGGTGTTTTTCTCTATTTTGTATTTCATATACATTCCTCACTTTCTGACAAAGGGAAGATCCGGTATATCACCGCGCTCTATCAGGAAAGCAAGCATCTGCGAAAAGCCCCGGGGATCGCGGATCTGGTACTGCATGTGGTCATACCCCTGAAATACCGGGAAATGCCCCTGGGGGTAGGCCTCCATCACCGCCGCGCGGTACTTATAGTGGTCCTCGGCGCTGCCAAAGGCAAAATATGCGCGCCGCTGCTGCCCCTCCGGAAGCGGCGGCAGCGGCTTATCCTCCAGGCTGTCCGCCAGCTGGCGGCGCAGGCCGCCATAGCGGAGGGCCCTGCCCGCCGCGATGAAGTAGGGCTTGATGCTCTCGTCATCGCACCAGAGGATCTTTTTCAGCGTGCCGCCCTTTGTCCAGTACAGACTCTTGATGGCCAGATATAAAAAGGGTGTCATCAACCGGCGGGTACCCTTTCCGATCTGGGCGAACTGGCCGCCGTCAAAATAGATATGCTCCACCGGCAGAGCCGTCCGCCTTAGAAAGGCCATGGCCAGATCCGCGCCGATGGAGGAGGCCACCACCAGGGCCAGCCGCTCCACGCCCTGCTCCCGCAGAAAGTCCTCCACCTGCCGCACCTCATTTTCCTTGCCGGTATACCTCTGTCCGGGACAGTAGACCGTGGAGGTGGGCAGGATACAGAAAAACCGGTCCTGCAGATATTCCGCCACCGGCCGGCTGCTCTCCCCTGTCACACCCATGGCATGGAAAAACAGCACCACGGGGCTCTGTCGATCCCCCAAAGTTATAAAGCGCATGATCTCCTTCTTTTCAGCCCAATGCCACATCCAGCACCATCATCAGACTAAAGCCCACCGCGAAGAAAACCGTTCCCGCATTGGAGTGGCGGCCCTGGGACATCTCCGGTATCAGCTCCTCCACCACCACATAGAGCATGGCTCCCGCCGCAAAGCTCAGCAAATACGGCAGCGCCGGGATAATAAGGTGCGCGGCCAGCATGGTAAGCACCGCGCCGACAGGCTCTACAACGCCGGAGAGCACTCCGCCCAGAAAGGCCCGGCCCTTGCTCTCCCCCTCCGCCCGGAGGGGCATGGAGATAATGGCGCCCTCGGGAAAATTTTGGATGGCGATGCCCAGGGACAGGGCCAGAGCGCCGGCGGCGGTGATCTGCGTGCCGCCGGACAGAAAGCCCGCGTACATCACACCCACGGCCATCCCCTCCGGGATATTATGCAGGGTGACCGCCAGGACCATCATGGCCGTGCGGCTGAGATCGCTCCTGGGGCCCTCCGTCTGGTCGCTGCCCACGTGAAGATGCGGAATCAGATGGTCCAGCGCCAGCAGAAACAGGACCCCCAGCCAGAAGCCTGCAAACGCCGGGAAGAAGGCAGCCTTACCCAAATGCGCCGATTGCTCTATGGCCGGGATCAGCAGGCTCCAGATAGAGGCGGCCACCATCACCCCGGCGGCAAAGCCCGCCAGAACGCGACGGACCGGATCGCCCAGAGTCTTTTTCATAAAGAATACACAGCCTGCGCCCAGTGCCGTTCCCAGAAACGGGATCAGTATGCCGACAAACGCCTCCATCTCCTTCACGTCCTTTCTGGGGGCCTGTTACTTATTTCTTCGATACCCCGCCGCATCCCGGTACTCGGGATGATCCTTGAGATAGGGATCCCGGTCGCCGCAGATGGTATAGTCGCACTTGCAGCCGTTGGCACAGGTGGTCGTGCGCACCAGCCTTGCATGGATCAGCTCCATGGAGACGAAGTCCACGTTGCACAGGGCGGGCATAATGTCCGTAAGCCCGTGACGGAGGGCAAACTCCGCCGCCGGGCAGGCTGTAAACTCATAATAAATGGGCTTATCCTTTTCATAAGGGGCCACCGTCATCTCATAGTCGTGCCACCTGTCGCAGCCCGCCTTGGCCTTGAGAAAGGCCCTATACATCAGCTTCCGGAAAAACGGCTTGTTGCAGTCCACAAACCGCAGCCGACGAAAGGCGGGCAGGATCAGATTCTCCTCCATCTCCTCGATCTCCCGGAAGGAGGTAACGGCCTTGCACGCCACATAATAGCTGAGTATGGCAATGCAGTCGTATGTGCCGCCGGCACCGTTGTGAAAATTCTTGCTGCCGCCCAGGTCAGTGCGCCAGTCGGAGAGAAAGTCCACATACTGCCGCTGCACCCTCTCCCAGACCGTCTCCCGGTCCTCCGGAGGGTAGTGCAGCGCGATTTTCGCAAGGATCTCCCTCTTGCAGGCTTTGGAATAAAGCACATGGCATTTCCGGTCAAATTGCAGCTGGCTGTCTTTCATAGGCGCTCCTTTTCTGAAATTTCACAGCCCGTATTTTCGCCGTGCGTTTCCTCCCGGCCCGTCTCAGGATGCCCAGCGGGATTCCCGCAGGGAGCATGGGTAAAAAAGCCCATCGCACGCTGGAAAAACTCCTGCGGATGCAGCATCACCAGCTCCGCGTGGTCCATTTTGGGGATGCCCCGGGTCCGAATATGGGGGAAGTATCCCTTGATAAACCGGATATTTCTGCGCCGGGCCTTTTTCTCCTCGTCGCCATACCAGTAGATCATGCGGCAGTCCGTCCCGGCCGGCTCTCTCGGCAAGGCGTAGTTGTTTGCCGACCAGAAAATATGGCGGATGGTGCGGCCCGAATAGGTTTTCAAATATGCCGCCAATGCGTCATACTCCTTCACGGGATCATGTCCCGGCGGCGTCCACCGCTGGGGCGGATAGGCTGCCTCCAGCAGCTTTCGGCTGCCCGCCATGAGCTTGAAGCCCACCCAATCGGCAAGGCATATAGCGCCGCGCACCGGCAGCGGCAGCTGATACGGCGTAATGCCCGCATCAATGATGGCGCGGTCCACCGGGAGCTCTCCCAGCGCCAGCAGGCGCGTCAGGCACGCGCCGCCCAGGGAGCAGCCATAAGCAGCGTCCAGATGTGTGATGCCGCGGCTGTGCAGCCAGTCCGTCACCTGGTCCACCGTGCGCTCTACGGACAGGAAATCCTCCCCCGTCTGGCCATGGCCCTCGTAGACGATCTGCACCACATGGTATACCTGCGCCAGCAGCGCCACCGAATCCGCAAACGCCCAGGCCGGCTCCGCCGTGCACGGCAGAAACAGTAGCGTCTTATCATGCTCCTGCCCGTATTCCAGCACTTTCATATTTCCATCCCCTTACAGTCCCGTGCAGGCGTTTCCGATTTTTCACACTCCGTGTAGCAGAGGGGAAAGGACGCCTTCAGCACCGTGCTTTTTCGCACCGTCCAGCCGTTTGCCCGCAGGAAAGACAGGTATTCCTCCCCGGTCCACTTGCTGTGCAGGGGAAAGCCCGCCAGCTTCATCAAAAAGGCCCGGACCTTGCCGGAAAACGAATTTTCCGCATGAACGAAGGTAGGCGCCGCCAGCACGCCGCCGTCCTTCAGCACCCGGCGTATTTCCTGCAGGGCCTTTTCCGGATGGGGCACAATGTGCAGCGCGTTGGACACGATCACCACGTCAAAGGACCCGTCCGCATAGGGCAGGTGAAACATGTCCTGCACGGAAAAATACAGCTTGGCGGAGTGGCTCTCCGCCTTTGCCTGGGCGATCATCTCTCCGGAGGCGTCCGTGGCCTCGATGTGGTCCGCCCAGCTGACGATGTTCTTTGCGATAAGCCCGGTGCCGGTGGCCAGCTCCAGGACGGTCTTATGCCGCACCACCGGGCGCAGCAGCTGGTACATCTGCTCATAGGCCGCCTGATCCTTGCGCATGAAGCGGTCATAAAGCCTGGCATTTCTGTCCCAGAAATCGGCGCGTTTTTGCACTCTGATCATCTCCAGCCATAATGTTAAAGCAATCTAACCCGCATCCGTAAAATATGGTTAGAGCAAACTAACCATCGTGTATCAGAAAAACCGCATTCGGCGGTCCCGCTGTAAGGTCATTCTATAATCAAGGAAATAGTAGCAAAAATTCATCTTTCTGTCAAGATATCCCTCCTGTCTCTTTGTAAATTTTTTAGATGAAAATCCGGTCCCAGAGGGCCGGAAACGGCAGATGCGTTTTGTGGCTGTCCACAGGTTTTGTTGTTGACACTCCCCCATATCGCAGGAACGCAATGTGTGCGGGAGAAACCTTCGTCCGCTTTCCCTTGCATGTTAGATCACCCGCAGGCAACCGGTTTTGCTCTGCAAAAGTGGTGCTCCAAAAAGAAAGGCACCCGTATGGGTGTCTTTCTTTTTGGAGGTGACACCCGGATTTGAACCGGGGAATGAGGGTTTTGCAGACCCTTGCCTTACCACTTGGCTATGTCACC
>CAKTIW010000012.1:0-37162 GCA_934566025.1 uncultured Oscillospiraceae bacterium
TGCTGGTGCTGTTCCTGATGCTGGCCTTCCTGGAGGCCTGCGGCTACATGGCCCGTATCGCCTTCGTTCTGGACCGCGTGTTCCGCAAGTTCGGTCTGTCCGGCAAGTCCTTCATCCCCATGCTCATCGGCGTGGGCTGCGGTGTGCCCGGCATCATGGCCTCCCGTACCATAGAAAACGAACGGGACCGCCGTATGACTATTATGACCACTACCTTTATCCCCTGCGGCGCTAAGGTGCCCTTCATCGCCATGATCGCCGGTGCTCTGTTCGGCGGCAGCGCATGGGTCTCCACCTCCGCCTACTTCATCGGCATGGCCGCCATCATCGTCTCTGGCATCATGCTGAAAAAGACGAAGATGTTCGCCGGCGACCCCGCTCCCTTCGTTATGGAGCTGCCCGCCTACCACTGGCCCACCCTGGGCAATGTCCTGCGCAGCATGTGGGAGCGCGGCTGGTCCTTCATCAAGAAGGCCGGTACCATCATCCTACTCTCCACCATCTTTGTCTGGTTCACCACCTACTTCGGCTGGGTGGACGGCACCTTCCGTATGCTGGATGAGAGCGAGATCGACTTCTCCATTCTGGCAGCCATCGGCGGTGTCATCGCCTGGATCTTCAAGCCCCTGGGCTGGGGCACCTGGCAGGCCGCCGTGGCCTCCATCACCGGCCTTGTGGCCAAGGAGAACATCGTGGGTACCCTGGGTATCCTCTATGGCGGCGGCGACGGAACCGTGTACCAGAACATCGCCCAGGCCTTCAACGGCATCAGCGGCTACAGCTTCCTGGTCTTTAACCTGCTGTGCGCTCCCTGCTTCGCCGCAATGGGTGCCATCAAGCGTGAGATGAACAACCACAAGTGGACCTGGTTCGCCATCGGCTATCAGTGCGGCTTCGCCTATCTCATCGGCCTGATGATCAACCAGTTCGGCGGCCTGTTCACCGGCAATGTGAATGTCATCGGCCTCATCTTCGCCGTGGCAGCTCTGGCCTTCCTGGTCTACATGCTGGTGCGCCCCTACAAGGAAGCCACCAAGCTCTCCGCTAAGATCTGATAAGTCAAAAACCGATAAGCATCTGATAAGCAAACAAGAGCATATCTCCTTTAACCGCCGCCCCGGGGACCGCAGCCCCCGGGGCGGCAACCCTTTGCGGGCCGGATGCGAATTCCGTCCCTCAAAGGGCAAAAGCTATCCCGTCATGGGCAATGAACACCGCGTCATGGGCAATAAAATACCGCCCCGGGAGGCTGTCCCGGGACGGTATCTTTTTTATTTACATCTCCAGCTCATAGACGCCCATGACCTCCTCCGGGTCCGCCAGAGCCTCCACCTGCAGGCGCAGGGACGGCTCGCACCGCCAAGCCAGGCCGCAGTCGGCGGTGATGGAGCGGGGCACGGGGACGATGCGCCCCGGCAGGCCCGCCGCCTTACAGGCGCTCTCCAGGGCCATGACCCCGGCAGTTGTATAAAAGGTCACAAGCAGCCAGGTTTTCTTTTGCAGCATTTTCTCTCTCCCGCAGGACATATCTGCCCGGCATCAGCCGGGCAGATATGTCGGTTTTTACTTTTTACGCAGGGTCAGGGTCCACTCGTCGCCGTTCTCCTGAGCGCTAAAGTCATAGCTGTTATGATAGGCGAAGCGCTGGATATTTTCCACGGCGCAGGGGGCGTCGATAAGCACCTCCAGCTCGGCGGGGTCCGTCTTTTTGATCTCCTCCTGCACCATCAGCAGGGGGATGGGGCAGGAAAAGCCCCTGGCATCTACCGTTACCATATTACGCACGCTCCTTCTTACGCAGAATGTTACACAGGGAGATCACCAGCAGCACCACAAAGGCGATGGCCACGGCCACCTTGGCGTTGGTAGTAACGGCGTACTTCACGTACTCGCCGGCCTCGTTGACACCGGGATCGGCGCCGCTGGCCAGCTTCAGATTGTGGGCCAGGGCGGCACCGGCCATCATGCCCAGGACGGTGACGGCGCTGTCGCCATTGCCGGAGCCGGCCAGGACCAGCTGGCGCAGGGGGCAGCCGCCCAGGAGCACGGAGCCCCAGCCTACGATGGTCATGCCCAGCAGGTTCCAGATATGGTTGGAGTGGGCGATGGGCTGAGACAGGAAGGAGAAGCCGCTGAAGTTGCCCAGGATGATGTTGCCCACCAGCACCACAAGGAAGATGGCCACGGAGCCCCACAGCAGGTGGGGATCCTTCAGCATGACGGTGTCGCGGACGCCGCCGGCCATGCACAGCCGGGACCGCTGGGCCAGAGCGCCCACCACCAGAGCCACGGCGAAAGCCATCAGCACGGGGGCATGCATAGAGCCGGGGCCTTTCTCGGAGGCGTTAAAGAGGGAGGGTACCAGCAGGGCCAGGGCAAACAGCACCAGCATAATCACCGGCAGGACAAAGCCCTCGGTCCTCTTGGCCTGGTAGGCGCGGCCCAGGTTGAAGCCCTTCTTCAAAAAGAGGGTGCCGATGGCGGCGCCGATGACGAAGCCCAGCAGGCCCACGAAGGCGTTGAGGTCGCCGCCGCCCATACGCAGCAGCATACGCAGCGGGCAGCCCAAAAACACCAGAGCGCCGATCATCACCAGGGCGCCCACAGCAAAGCGGGTGGCGGGAGAGGAGCCGGCCTGGGCACGGAACTCCTTGCCGATGAGGGCCATGATGCAGGAGCCCAGGACGATGCCGATGACCTCGGGACGGACGTACTGCACCGCAGCCGCGCTGTGCAGGCCCAGAGCACCGACGATATCACGCTCGAAGCAGGCAATGCAGAAGCCCATGTTCTTGGGATTGCCATGGGCCTGCAGCAGCAGGGCCGCCAGGCCCACCACCACGCCTGTGACGATCACAAGCCAGTTTTCCTTGAAAAATCTTTTCATGTGTTTTTTTCCTTTCTCCGAATGGTACTTTCATTATAAAAGGCGGCTTTTGTCCCGTCCAACTGTCTTTTTCCATGAAATTAATCAATTATTTGTAAAATCCATGAATTCGGGGCAATATCGTTCGTCTTGACAGGAAATAACGATTTTTGTATAATATGACCAATAGAAACAAGGAGGGATACGGTGGTGATCGAGTACACACTGCGGCAGCTGGAGGTGTTTGCCGCGGCGGCGGAGCAGGAGAGCCTGACCCGGGCCGCCGAGCTGCTGCACCTGACCCAATCCACCGCCAGCACCCACCTGCGCTCCCTGGAGCAGTGCCTGGGGGTGCCGCTGCTGCTACGCCGGGGACAGGGCGGCGTATCGCTGACGGAGGAGGGGCAGAAGCTGTACCCCATGGTGAAGAAGATCCTGTCTCAGTGCCAGGCGCTGACAGCCGCCGCCGGGGATCCCCTGCGGCAGGCCTGCCCTCCCCTGCTGCTGGGCGCCTCCACGGTGCCGGGGCAGTACATGCTGCCGGAGCTGATGGCCTCCTTTTTCCTGCGGCACCCGGAGTGCCGCTATGAGCTGCGCCACGGGGACTCCGCCCAGGTACACAAGCTGCTCCAGAGCGGGCAGGTGCGCCTGGGATTTGTGGGCTCCCGCATGGAGGGGGACGCCATGGATTACTGTCCTCTGGTGCGTGACGAGCTGGTGATGGTGACGCCCAACACCGGCCGATACCAGGCCCTGCAGCGCCGGGGCGCCTGGGGGCAGGAGCTGCTGGGAGAGCCTACCATTGCCCGGGAACAGGGCTCCGGCACGGACCGGACGCTGCAGCAGTACATGGCCCGAACGGGGTACGACACCCGGAAGCTGCACATTGTGGCCCGGCTGGACGACCCGGAGACCATCAAGCGGATGGTGGCCCAGGGCACGGGGGTCTCGGTGCTGTCGGCCCTGTCGGTACGGCAGGAGGTAAAGGACGGCCGGGTGCTGACCTTTCCCATGGACGAACACGGGCTGAAGCGGACCATCTATCTGGCCCACCGGCAGAATCTGTCCCTTACGGCAGTGGAGCGGCAGTTCTTGTCCTTTGTCCAGGGGCATTACAAATTTGATAAAGCGTAAAATGAAGAACGTCCTCCGGAAGGAGACACTTCGTAAGGAAGTGTCTCCTTCGGCTTTTGTAGTCAGCCGGAATGATTGGATTGTAGGCAAAATCAATCATATTGGAGGATTACAAAATGGAGAAGTACATCTACAACGAACAGAACGGGCTTTGGTATGAACTGCAAGGGGACTACTATCTGCCCTGTCTGAAGCTTCCGGAAGAACCTGAGGTATACATCGGTATTTGGGGGCAGCGGCACCGGCGTTATCTTAAAACCCACCGCAGGGCACTATATACCTCCCTGCTCACCAGCGGCAAGCTTAACGGTTATCTCGCTGATATTGACCGGCAGGCGGAGGAACTATTCTCTCGGCTGGTAAAGCAGATGGCAGAGGCAGAAGGTGTCACGGAGACACTAAAAGCCGACGATCCTATGGAATGGGTCGGCAGGGTGAACAATATTCGTAATCGCGCAACAGAAATCATAAACACCGAAATTATTCTTTGTTAAGTTATAGGGCTGTACCAAGTGCGGTGCGGCCCTATATATTTGACTTAATTTGCAACCAATTCGCATATTGACAAATGTGCAAAGCTGATGTATAATAATTTGCGAGTAAGTTGCAAATTGGAGGTGCGACTGATGGCAAAGTATCTGACACGGCAGCGCAAGCGGCTTCTTGCCTATCTTTCAGAGCATACGGACGAACAGATGACCGCACGGCAGATAGCCGACGCACTGGCGGCAGACAACATCAGCATCAGCGCCGTTTATCGCAATCTCTCCGCTTTGGAGGAGGAAGGGCTTCTTAAACGCAGCGTTCGGGAAGGAACGCGGGAAGTCTTTTATCAATACATTGCCGCCGAGGAATGCAAAGATAGCTTGCACCTCTCCTGCCGGGTATGCGGCAAAAGCATTCATCTTGGAGAAAAAGAAGCGGAGCAGCTTCTTCACAGTACATTGGAAAGCACAGGCTTTCAAATCGACAAAACGGAAACGATTTTGTACGGCATTTGCGCCGATTGCAGAAAATAAAAGGTGGTGAGCAGAGTGGAAAAGAAAAAGAGGATCGCAGCATTGCTTCTTGCTGTGACAGTCTTGCTTGTCATGCTCTATTCTGCTCTTTTTATTGCGGCGGAAACCGACCATGACTGCGTGGGCGAGAACTGCCCTATCTGCTATCAGATCAATGTTTGCCAGAACGCTCTGAAAAACCTTTCGCTTGCTGTATGCGCCGTGGCTTTCGCCGCTGCGTTTACATATACTCTGTGTAGGAGTATTTCTGTCTGCACGGACTACGCACAAAGCTATACTCTGGTATCTCTCAAGGTCAAACTTTCAGATTAAATAAGAGTTTTTTACAAGGGTGAAGTCTATCCGTTTCCGGGTAGGCTCTTGCGGTGTTGCCGTTACCCTTGTATTTTTGCGCCCATTTTTAAGCTCTTATCATAATCTGGAGGTAACAATCCCTATGAAAAAAATAACTGCGCTGCTGCTTGCGCTTTTAATGCTGGTCGGCGTTCTTGCCGGCTGCGGAAAGCAGAACGATACCAACAAAACTGACAAACTGAGCATCGTCACTACGATTTTCCCCGAATACGATTGGGTCAAAGAAATTCTTGGTGACAAAGCTGACAACGCTGAAATCACAATGCTGCTTGACAACGGCGTTGACCTGCACAGCTATCAGCCAACTGCTGATGATATTGTCAAGATTTCTGATTGTGACCTGTTCATCTATGTTGGCGGCGAATCCGACGGCTGGGTCGATGACGCTTTGAAAAATGCGACCAATAAAGATATGAAGGTCATCAACCTGTTGGAAGTGTTGGGAGATTCCGTAAAAGAGGAAGAAACCGTTGAGGGTATGCAGGAAGAGGAACACGACCACGACCACGAAGATGCCGATGAACATGACGATGCAGAAGAACACGACCACGAGGAAGAAGCGGAGTATGACGAGCATGTTTGGCTCTCGCTGAAAAATGCCGAAACGCTTTGTGATACAATTTCCAGCGCATTGCAGCAGATTGACCCCGACAATAAGGACGCCTACGCTGCCAATACCTCCGCTTACATCAAAAAGCTGTCTGCCCTTGACGCTGACTATCAGGCCGCCGTGGACGCAGCAAGTAATAAAACCGTTTTGTTTGGCGACCGCTTCCCGTTCCGCTATCTGGTGGACGATTACGGCTTGAACTACTATGCCGCCTTTGTGGGCTGCTCCGCCGAAACCGAGGCCAGCTTTGAGACGATTTCCTTCCTTGCCAAAAAGGTGGACGAGCTAAAGCTGCCCTGCGTTCTGACCATCGAGCGCGCACAGCATAAAATTGCCGAGACCATCGTGCAGAATACTGCCGAAAAGAACCAAAAGGTGCTGACCATGGATTCCATGCAGTCCACCACCTCCAAAGATGTGAAAAATGGTGCGACCTATCTCTCCGTGATGGAGAAGAACTTGTCCGTACTGAAAGAAGCATTGGGTTAAGGAGGTAGGAGAATGGCTCAGCTCGCTTGTCAAAATCTCTGCATCGGCTATGATGGGAAGTCCGTTCTGCAAGACCTGAGTTTCGAGGTCTTTGCAGGCGACTACCTCTGCATTGTAGGGGAAAACGGCTCTGGCAAGAGCACACTTATGAAAACAATTCTCGGCTTACAGCCGCCTATCAGCGGCAGAATTTTGACGGGCGACGGGCTGAGGAAAAATGAGATCGGCTACCTGCCGCAGCAAACGCAAGTACAAAAGGACTTCCCGGCATCCGTGAGAGAAATTGTTCTCTCCGGGTGTCAGGGACGCTGCGGCAGCCGCCCATTTTACAACAAAGCCGAAAAGCAGCTTGCGCTTGATGCTATGGTCAAAATGCAAATCACACAGCTTGCAAGGCGCTGTTATCGGGAGCTGTCTGGCGGACAGCAGCAACGGGTATTGCTTGCCCGTGCGCTGTGCGCCACACAAAAAATGCTGCTCTTGGACGAGCCGGTTTCCGGGCTTGATCCCAAAGTAACATCGGAAATGTACCGTCTGATCAACGAACTGAACCATCGGGACGGTATCACCGTTATTATGATCTCTCACGATATTGCTGCCGCAGTTAAATATGCCAGCCATATTCTGCATATCGGCGATACCGTTTTCTTCGGGACAAAGGCAGACTATCTCCAAAGCTCGCAGGGGCGGTTGTTTGCCGCAGAGAAAGGTGGTGATGACCAATGACCACTATCTTGGAAAAACTGACCCTCTATTGGGCATATCCTTTTGTCCGCTATGCGCTGGTGGTCGGCGTGCTGATCGCACTCTGTTCCTCTCTGTTGGGCGTAACGCTGGTGCTGAAGCGGTTTTCCTTCATCGGTGACGGGCTTTCCCATGTGGCGTTCGGCGCCATGGCGATTGCCGCCATTTTGCAGATCACAAACGAAATGCCGCTTGTGATGGTCATTACGATTATCAGTGCAGTATTGCTTCTGCGTACAGGGCAAAATACAAAAATCAAAGGCGATGCCGCTATCGCAATGATTTCCGTCGGTTCGTTGGCGATCGGATACCTATTGATGAATATTTTTTCGACTTCCTCCAACCTTTCGGGCGATGTGTGCAGCACACTGTTCGGTTCGACTTCCATCTTAACACTGTCCCCTGTAGAGGTGTGGCTGTGCGTGGGAATGTCGGTGTTGGTGGTTGCGATATTCGTCTTGTTCTATAACAAAATCTTCGCCGTAACCTTCGATGAAAATTTTGCGAGAGCGACTGGAACAAAGGCGGGACTCTACAACCTTTTGATCGCTATCATCGTTGCGGTTATCATCGTGCTTGCTATGAACCTTGTCGGCTCACTGCTGATTTCCGCACTGGTGATTTTCCCGGCGCTGTCCGCTATGCGGATGTTTAAGAGCTTCCGCAGCGTGACTATCTGCGCCGCAGCTCTATCGGTTGCGTGTTCGCTTATCGGTATTTTGGCTTCCATTCTTGCCGGTACGCCTGTAGGTTCGACGATCGTAGCCGTTCAGATTATTGCGTTCGGTCTGTCATGGCTGGCAGGAACCGTTATTGGAGGTGTGAGAAAATGAAAAAGCTGTTTTGCGTAGTACTGATTGTTCTGACGCTTAGCTCTCTTTCCGCCTGTGAAAGCAAGAAAGATAAAGGGACAACCGATAATCAGACACCGAATCCATCTGTTTCACAAAATCAAACGACAGAAAAGAGCTCGGAGTCTGCGCCTACAACCTCCAAGCCTGCACAAAGTGCGGACGGCATTGATGTTGACCTGACAAAGCTCAGCAGCACAATGGTTTATTCTGAGGTTTATAATATGATGTACACCCCCGATGACTACATCGGGAAAACTGTTAAAATGAAGGGACAATTTGCCATTGGATATGTATACAATACAGATGGCACGCCCGATGAATCCACAGCTCGATTTGCCTGCGTGATTGCCGATGCCACCGCCTGCTGCTCACAGGGGCTTGAATTTATCCTAACTGGCGAACATACCTATCCGAATGATTACCCAGAGCTGGGGGCGGAAATAACGGTGACGGGCACTTTTGAAGTCTACACAGAGAGCGGATTTCAGTATTGCCGGCTTGTAGATGCTACGCTCGTGAGATGAGCTTTATAGTATGCTCCAATTTTTAAGGAATGATCCAAAGATGGTTGACGAACAAGCGTTCTATATGCTATACTATATTTTGCTCTCATAGCAGAGTCCACAACTGAATATCTGAAATGAAACACAAGGCAGCCGCCGTAAAAGAGATTGCGGCTGCGCCGCTCCTGTTGCTGCGTCTGCCAGGGTCGCGGAAAAAGCAGGCATTGAAGGTTTCTGAGTATCAGAGCCGGTACATAGTTTCATCAAAGATATAGCGAGAGATTATCTCCCGCTGATTTGATGTGCTGTGTACCGGCTCTTTTTGCCGTTGTAGGCACTGTAAAAAATATTGCAGAGAGGGTTAATTTTGCCTCTTCTCGCTGGCTACCTATTGAGGGGCAAATTGAAAACTGAATGACCGTCCGAATGGGATATGACCTTGCGATGACCTCTCCGGCAGGGAGTGAGCGAGGCAACGCTGCGGTGAGATTCCGGGGCAGGAATAGAAAAACGACATTCGGAGAAAACGGCAGAGCAATCTAAAAACATAAGGCGCCGTCCACAGGAATAACGAGCATCGGATTGTGGCCCCCACAATCCGGATCCGCAGCCTTACGGCATGCGGACCTCTCAGGGCGTGCCGCCCTGAAACCCTGCTGAGAAAGAAAAAATCGACTAAAGGAGATGACAAAATGAAGGAAGAACAAGTGCGTATCAAGGTACGCCTGACCGAAGAAGAAAAAGAGAAATTAGAGCGAAACAGCGCTCTATGCGGACTGACCCAAAGCGAATATGTCCGTCAGCTATGCCGGGGTATTCACCCGAAGCCAAAGCCACCGGATGTATTTTGGCGGCTGATGGACGAACTATACAAGGCTCATTCCGACCTAAAAGAATGTGCCAAATACGAGCCGTCCGCCCTTGAACTCTGCGCCGAAATTGAACAGTTGGTGCTGGACTTGCAGGAGGTGATCTAATGGCAACGACTTCTCTTTGGCACATTAAAGGCCGCTTGAAGGACCTCATTGACTATGTGGAGAATCCGGAAAAAACAGCGGCAAAAACGCCGGAGCTGCAAGACCTTTACAATGTGTTTTCCTATGTCCAGCGCCCGGAGGCCACACAGGAGGGCGAGTATGTCACCGCCATCAACTGTCTGAAAGAAACGGCGCTGCGGCAGATGATCCTCACCAAGAAGCGCTACGGCAAGACGGACGGCTATATCGCCTGGCACGGGTATCAGAGCTTTAAGCCGGAGGAGGTCACGCCGCAGCTTGCCCACGAGATTGGTGTGAAGCTGGCGAAGGAGATGTGGGGCGACCGCTTCGAGATCATCGTCACCACCCATCTGGACAAGGAACATCTGCACTGCCATTTCTGCTTTAATTCCGTTTCTTTTCGGGACGGCGGCAAGTATAACTATTCAGCGACCTTGTTCCGATGCAGGACTTATTCAACGAGTGGCACGCCAAGAACACCAGCCAGAAGGTACGCAGTGTGTTCAAGAGCAAGGGAATGTCCGGCGCACCGCTGACCACCAATCCGCCCTTTGGGTATCTGAAAGACCCGGAGAGTAAGAACGGCTGGATGGTGGATGAGGATGCGGCAAAGACCGTGCGGCAGATTTTCGCTTGGTGTGTGGACGGCCTCGGCCCCACGCAGATCGCCAAACGACTGAAAGCTGGCAAGATACCGACGCCTACGGAGCATTGGGGCAATATCGGCAGGAATTGCAGCAAACCGCCCGCTGTGCCCTACAACTGGTGCTCTGCCACCGTGGCGGACATTCTCGGCAAGCAGGAATACTGCGGTGATACGGTGAACTTCCGCAGCACCACCAAGTCCTTCAAGAACAAGAAGAAAATCGAGCGTCCACCGGAGGAATGGCAGATCTTCAAGGATACCCATCCTGCCATCATCGACCGGGAAACCTTCGCCTTGGTGCAGGAGCTTCGCAAGCACCGCCGCAGGCCCACAAAAAGCGGTATCGTCAGTCCCTTTTCGAGCCTGCTCTACTGCGCCGATTGCGGAGAGAAGCTGTATTACAGCGTCACAGGCAACTATAAGCGGGAGCAAGCCTATTTCTTCTGCTCCTCCTACCGCAAAAACTCCGAGGTTTGTTCTGCCCACTATATCCGTGAGAAAGTGGTGGAGCAAATCGTTCTGGAGAGTATGCAGCGTATCCTGCTGAATGTACAGGCATTTGAAAAAGAATTTGCCCGCAAGCAGATGGACTGTTACACGGAGGACAAGAAAAAGCAGCTTGCCGCCAAGCGCCGGGAGTTGAGCAAGGCGAAGAAACGCATTGCGGAGATTGATGCCTTGATTCAGAAAATCTACGAGGACAACGCCAGCGGAAAGCTATCTGACGAGCGCTACGCCACCTTGTCCCCGTCCTATGAGGAGGAACAGAAAACGCTGAAATCCGCTGTTCCGGAGATGCAGGCCTATCTGGAAACCGAAACGGATAAAACCGAGAGCTTGCAGCGGTTCATTCAGAAGGTGAAACAAATCACGGAGCTGAAAGCGCTGACGCCGGAACTGATCCACGAGTTCGTGGACAAAATCGTGGTGTATGCGCCCAGATATCTTGACGGCAAACGGGTGCAGCTTTTGGACATCTATTACAGCGGCGTGGGTATCCTCCACGAGTTGATCCCGGAGGAGATGGAAGAAGCCTTCCAGCAGCACCTCGCAGAGCGTAACAAAGAGAAAACGGCATAACCACAAGGGTTACACCGTTTCCAAGAACTGATTAAACTGAGATACAAGAGCCGCCCCGGGGCACCTTCCTTACGGATGGTGCCCCGAAGGAGGGCGTTCTTATTTGGATAGGGGATGCGGATTGCCACTCGTGTCAATGGCAGGTTACATGGAGTGCCTGCAACCGGGCCGATGTGGGCATCGGCCCCTGCGGAAGTCTACAAGAAGTGCGGTCGTTATCGGGCGGGGCGATGAGGGCATCGCCCCCTACGAAAGGACAAGGGGTGCAGCGTAGATTGTAATTTCGACAGGCCAGTGCCAGCGCGCAAGCGCTTTTGCACGGAGATAGACGCAGAGGCGATACGAAAGCACAGCGCGGGTATGCGTTATTTGATTCGTGGGGTAGGTGGGTTTCGTTCCGGAGCGCACTACGCCCGCGCAAGGATTCCAGCAGCGGAACGAAATGGTTTTTTCGTTCCGCTGCTTAAGTTTTTGAAACTTTGAAGAAGTTTCAAAAACTGTTGATTTGAATAGTGAGGGACACCCTTCTTGGGTTTCCCTCACACGCCCTTCCTTACCGCAGTCGCAGTTTTCCCGTTTTACCAGCAAGCCACCTGAATCATTGGTTTTGGCGGCGTTCTTTGGGTACTTTCTGCCGCTGATGGTAGAAAGTACCATGCAGCTGGTGCAAAAATGCGGGGGGAAATCCCCCAGTCAGCTTCGCTGACAGCCCCCCCTTTAGGCAAGGGGGCCAGACCCCTCAGTCAGCCTGGCGGTTGACAGCTTCCCTTGGCAAGGGGAGCCTCGGGGACGGGGGACGCGAATTGCCACACCAGTGACGCCGGTCACTGGCTCGCAATGACAGGTTACAAGAGGTGCGGTGCAAATCCAGGCGGCGGGGTGAGGGCACCCCGCCCTACAAAAGGACAGGGGGTGCGGTGTAGACCTGGGCGGGCGGCCGCAAGGGTCGCCCCTACGAAACGCAACAAGAAGTGCGGTGCAGGCGGAGTCAGCCCTTTTCGTGGTGGGCAAAGTAGGATTCCAAGACCCGGAGACTTTCCTGGCGGAGGACGCCGGAGGTGACCCGGGGCTGCCAGAAGGAATTTTCAAAGACCAGGGCCGAGCAGGAGCAGCCCCGGTTGCCCAGGAGGGCCTCCAGGTCGCCGTTGCCGGCGCCGTAGACCAGGCGGCCCAGCTTCACCCACACCAGGGCGCCGCTGCACAGGAAGCAGGGCTCGCAGCTGGCGTACAGGGTGTATTCGTGCAGGTCGGTGATGCCCGTTTGGGCGCAGAACTCCCGGATGAGGCCCGCCTCGCCGTGGAAGGTGGGGTCATGGCGGGTATAAATCTGGTTTTCATTTTCAAAGACGATCTCGCCGTCCTTTACCAGCGCCGCGCCAAAAGGCTCGTTGCCATGGGCCACGGCGGACCGGGACAGCTCGATGGCCCGGCGCATAAAGCGTTCGTCATTTTGCAGCTGCTCGTCTTCCCGCGTCCGCTCAAACTTGACCTGATAGCTGCCCAGGACCTGCTGGCAGGGGATCTTGGCGGCGTTGGGGGCGGTGAGAGCCTGCTTAGGATAGGCGGTGCGGGGCGGCGTGGGGATGGCGGGCAGGGTCTTGCCGATGCTGACACCGCGGGCATCGCCCGGGGTATAGCTCCAGCGGAAGCGGCAGTCGCAGAACTCCTTATCGGAGGTGATCTCCTCGCTGGGGCGCAGGGCGGGGGTGCGGCCCGGGAAGAAGCAGCCCGCGTTGTCCTTTTCCGCTGGGCAGCCGCCCCGGATGCCCACGCCGGTGAAGAAAATTTCCAGGTGGTCGGGGCGGAAAACCGTGGTTTTACCCTCCCGGGTGAAGGGCACATTCTCCCAGGCGGCGATGTTAAGCCAGCCCCGGATGCCGTCCTTTTCCACGGCGGTATTCAGCTCCAGATAGCCGGTTTTACCGTCTCGGATCTCCGCGTTGATGCGCAGCACCGGGCGCAGGGACTGAAAGCCCTCGGGCAGCAGGGCCCGGAGCCGGTCCTGGTCTACGCCGTAGGCCATAACAAATTGTTCTATGATCATGATTTGGCACCGCCCTTTTCATTTTGGATTTTCTCCTCTGTCTCCCGGCGGATGGCCTGGCGGAGAGCAGTAAGGTAAGGGGAAAAGGCCACGTTGCTATCGGCGTAGGTGAGATTCAGGGCGTATTCGTTTTCCTCCCAGGTGGAGAGGTCCGACTCGTTGTGCTGGATGACGGCCTCCAGCTTATCCAGGGCCTTATAGATTTTGGCTTCCTCTGTTTCCAGGGCGGACATTTCCCGGTACAGCTCGTGCATTTCCCGGGCGTAGGGGGCCGGGAGGGAGTCCACCCACCGGTGCAGCAGGCGGTCCTCCTGCTCCTCATCGGCGGCGGTCTTATTGAAGCTGGGGATGTCGCCGGTGAAGCACTCGCCCAAATCGTGGATGAGGCACATGCGCAGGACCTTGTCCATGTCCGCCTGGGGAAACTCGTCCCGGAGGAAGAAGGCCATGAGGGCCAGGCGCCAGCTATGCTCGGCCACGCTCTCGTGGCGGCCGCCGGAGGTATAGCAGTGGCGGGTGGTATCCTTCAGTTTTTCCGCGGTGTGCAGCACCCGGAGCAGGTCGTTAGGTTGCATGGTCGGTCTCCTTTTCCGTATTTTCTGCCAGGCCGTAGTGGGCCATGGCCTTTTGCAGGATGGCCTCGGGGTCACAGCCGTCCACATCCAGCATTTCCGCTTTTATAAGCTCCACCGAGGGGATGCCGAAGTTCTCCGTGGCCATGGCCCGGATCTGGTCGAAGCCGAAGCGGGAGTCGTAGGGGCCGCCGGAGGTGGAGACATAGTAGAGCTTTTTCGCCCGGCACAGGCCCACAGGCTGGCCCGACTCGCTGTAACGGGTGACGATGCCGGTGACGAAGATGTTCTCCAGATAGACCTTCAGCTGGGCCGGGAAGGACAGGTCCCACAAAGGGGCGGCCAGGACGATCCGGTCCGCGGCGGCGAACTGCCGGGCGTAGTAAAACATCGGCGCATCGTAGTCTTTTCGGGCCAGCAGGGCGTCCCGCCGGGCAACGCGCCGGGCAGTCATGGGACGCAGGGGCTCGCTATAGAGCCGCAGCTCCTCGTAAGGCCCCAGCTTTTGCAGCAGGGCACGGGCCAGGCGGTCTGTGCGGGACGCGGGCCGGGCGCAGGTGTTTATATACAGGGTCATAGAGCACACCTCCGGAAGATTTTTATAGTTCAATGGTTTCCAGGTCCTCGGGCACAAGCAGCCGGCCGTGGAAATAGGCGCTGCCCTCCCGGGTATAAAGCTCACGGCGGCGGGAGAGGTTTTTATCCTCCGTGTGATAGAGGATCAGGTTTTCCACGCCCATCTCCTCTCCCAGGCGGCAGGCGTCCGCCACGGTGGAATGGTACTTTTCGTAGGGGTGGAAGATATCCGCCTGGCTGTGCAGGCAGAAGGCCTCATGCAGCAGCCAGGTGCTGCCCCGGACATAGGGCTCCTCGCAGTCGTGATAGGGCTCGTCGCCGCAGCAGGTGAGCTTTTTCCCGCCGGGCAGGTCCATGGTAAAGCCGAACTGCAGGTCCTTGGTGGAGCCGATGTTGAAGAAGGTGACGGTCCGCCCCAGGATCTGCTTCTGCTCCCCGTCCTCCACTGGGACCAGGTGGAGCCGCTTATCCAGGAACGACGCCTGCTTGCGCTGCAGCAGGCCCTGGGCCATGTCCCGCAGCAGGCCGATGACCTGGCTGTGGGCATAGATCACGGCGTCGCCCTCGTAGTGGTCCTCCGCCATGTTCTGACAGATGAGCCGCATGATCCACACAATGCCCAGGATATGGTCGATGTGCCGGTGGGTGACGAAAACGGTGCGGATCCGGCGCCAGTCCACCCCGGCCTCCTCCAGCCTGCGCAGCAGGGTATTTCCGCCGCCGCCGTCCACCAGGAAGCACTCCTCCCCCTCCCGCAGGACGAAGCAGGTGTTATAGCACTTTGTGACCATGGCATTGCCCGTGCCAAGCATGGTAAGTTTCATATCGGATTCTCCCTTTAAGCTATATAGGGGTATTTTACCACATTTCCCCCGCCGTTTCCAGCGGGGAAAGCCGTGAAAATCCCCCTAAGCGGGAAAAGTTCGCCTTTCTTTATACCCGATGGCTTGCCGGTGCGCACACATTCTGCTATAATACCATCGATTGACAAGAAAAGGAGAAAATCACATCATGGAAACCCTTAAAAAATATATTCCGGGCATGGCCGTATGTCTGGGCATCGCCGTGCCGTCGTGGCTTCTGGGGAAGCTGGTGCCGGTGATCGGCGGGCCGGTGTTTTCCATTGTTATCGGCATGGTCATCGCCCTGTTTTGGACGCCGAGGGCCACGTGCAGGCCCGGAATCGGATTCACCTCCAAGAAGATCCTGCAGACCGCCGTGGTGCTGCTGGGCTTCGGCCTGAACCTGAACGTGGTGCTGCAGACGGGCAAGCAGTCCCTGCCCATCATTGTGTGCACCATCACCACCTCCCTGCTCATCGCCTTCCTGCTGCACAAAGCGCTGCGTATTGACGGCAACATCAGCACCCTGATCGGCGTGGGCTCCTCCATCTGCGGCGGCAGCGCCATTGCCGCTACGGCACCGGTGATCCACGCCGACGACGAAGAGGTGGCCCAGGCCATCTCGGTGATCTTCTTTTTCAATGTGCTGGCGGCGCTGCTGTTTCCCCTGCTGGGCCAGGCCATAGGCTTTGACACCGCCTCCGGGGAGGCCTTCGGCATTTTCGCGGGCACGGCGGTGAACGACACCTCCTCCGTGACGGCGGCGGCCTCCACCTGGGACAGCATGTGGGGCCTGGGCAGCCAGACCCTGGACAAGGCGGTGACCGTGAAGCTGACCCGGACCCTGGCTATTATCCCCATCACGCTGGTACTCTCCCTGGTGCAGGCCAAAAAGGCAGGCGGCGGAAAAGGCGGGTTCCGGCTGAAGGGAGCGTTTCCCATGTTCATTTTGTGGTTTGTGTGCGCGTCGGTGGTGACAACGGTGTGCATGTCCCTGGGGGTATCGGCGGCGGTATTCAAGCCCCTGAAGGAACTGAGCAAGTTCTTCATCATCCTGGCCATGGCGGCCATCGGCCTGAACAGCAACATCGTGAAACTGGTGAAAAGCGGCGGCAAGCCCCTGCTGCTGGGCGGATGCTGCTGGGCGGGCATCACCGCCGTGAGTCTGCTGATGCAGCATGTGATGGGCATTTGGTAAGGCTGCGGGAAAAAACTCCGGTTTTTTCGACAGGGAGATTGCAGTCTGTGGCCGGCAAACTCTGCGAAACTTTTTTACAAGAAAAGCACGGAGCGATGCTCCGTGCTTTTTGTATAATGCGATTCAGGCTCTGTCCTGCGGGAAAAACATGGTGTCCAGCAGGCGGATGCCGGAGGCGGTGCGGAAGATCTTTTCCCGGGCAGTCTCTATGGCCGCTCTTTCATAGCCGCTCTCCCCGGCGTTCACCAGGAAATCCGCCTCCAGGAGGATCCGGTGGTCCGGGCCGTCTACATCGGTATAGGTGTGGTGGTGGGCCACCAGCCAGGAAATGCGCTCCACGTCCACCGACGGCGCGGCCAGCTCCACAAAAAAAGCATCCACCAGCGGCGGGCTCTCCCGCTCCTGGTTTTTGCCGTTGGTATTGCCGTATTTTTCACGGCAGAGGGGGCAGGCGATATCATGGACCACCGCCGCCAGCTCCAAGGTCAGCTGGACCGTATCCGGCAGGCCCTCCTGCACACCGATGGTCCGCGCCAGGGACCAGACCTTGAGGAAATGGTCGATGTCATGCAGATCGCCCCGGTAAAAGGCGATCATTTTTTCGATTGCGTTTGCAATGGTCATGGTGCTCCCTCCTATCATAAGGCCGTCCCCCTTTGGGGGACATACAGGCGGCTTATATCCGCCCCCTCCAGCTGCAGCAGGGCGATCTTCTTTTCCAGGCCGCCTGCGTAGCCGGTGAGGCTGCCGCTGCTTCCCACCACCCGGTGGCAGGGGATCAGAATGGAGATGGGATTATGGCCCACGGCGCCGCCCACCGCCTGGGCAGACATCCTTCCCCCGTCCGGGTCGGCGGCAAGCTGCCGGGCAATATCGCCGTAGGTGACGGTCTGACCGTAGGGAATGTGCAGGAGCCTATCCCAGACCGCCCGGCGGAAGGCCGAGCCCTTCGGGTGCAGCGGCGGCATGAGATCGGGCCGCGCACCGGCAAAGTACACATCCAGCCAGCGCCGGGTCTCCCTCAGGGCCGGGGTATCCCTTTCCTCCGTTTCCCGGGGCAGGCCCGCGGCAAAGTACTTTGCCCCCTCAAACCAAAGCCCGATGAGGCCGGTATCGTCCGCCGCCAACAGGATGCCCCCCAGGGGGGAGGAATAGTGCCGGGTATAGATCATTTTTCACCCTCCTTATAAGTCAAGACCGCTGCTTTTCGGGCCGCTCTCTTTTCCAGGAAAAGAGGCGGAACACCGTGGACACCAGCAGGATGCCCACCGCCAGGGACCCGGCCACCCCTACGGTCTCCAGGCCCTTGGCCACAGCCTCCATGGTCTTGCCCTCCAGGCCCAGGCTCATGGTGTAATACACGCCCGCTCCGGGCAGCATGGGCAAAACCGCAATGACCAGGTACGGCATGGCCGGGCATTTGCGCAGGCGGGCCATGATCTCGGCGTACAGCGCCGCCAGCAGGGCGGCAAAGAGATTTGCCGTATACACGTCGCACCCCAGGGTGCGGCACAGCAGATAGAGCATCCAGGAGGCCACGCCGCCGATGATGCACAGCACCAGGCCCCGGCCATGGGTATTGAAGATGATGCAGAAGCCGCAGCACCCCACGAACACCGCAATGGCCTGCACCCAGGCAGGCCAGCTGACGACACCGGAGCCGGTTTGGCCGTAGAGCCCCGCCGTAAGCTGCCAGGCCGCGGCGGTGCCCAGGGCAATGGCCAGGGCGGAGAGGGCCACGGAGACGATGCGGAAAATGCCGGAATTGGTATCGCCATATATGATGTCGCGCATGGAATTGGTGATGAGCAGGCCCGGCACCAGCAGCATCAGGGCGCCGATGATGGCCGCATCGGGGCTGTTGATCCAGCCCAGGCCCGCCGCCGCGTAGGCCGGCAGCGCCATCAGGCAGGCGGCCAGAATGGTGCTGAAGAAGGGGTTTGCCTCCCGCTTATCCATAAAGCGCGTGACAAGGCCGATGATAAGCCCCATAAGCCCCGCCCAGAGGCAGTCCAGCAGGGTGCCGCCGAACACGATACAAAAACCCAGGCCCGCCAGCACATTGCCCAGGTAGATCACGCCGGGCTTGTAGGCGCGGCAGGCGGCCAGGGTCTCCTTCAGCCAAGCCATGGCCTCGTCCACCGACGGCTTTTCCGCGCAGATGCGGCGGCTTATGGCGTTCAGCTTTTCCAGCTTCTCCAGGTCGTTGCCGTGGAAGCCGATACGGCGCATGATCATCAGGGGTTTCCCGTTATCCGCCTCCAGGCTCACGGACACGCTGTTGGGAATGGCGAACACCTCGCACTCCACCCCATAGGCCCAGAGGATCCGGTGGACAGTGTCCTCCACCCGAAAGGTCTCTGCCCCGGACATGGCCATGTGATAGCCCATGGTCACCGCCAGGTCAGTGAGCAGATAATAGTCCATAAATCGCTTGCACTCCTATCACTTTTCGCAGGGATCGGGCGGCTTACAGCCGCCACGACCGACAGTATAGGCACCGCTGCCGGAATTGTCAACAGCTGCGGCGGCGAAAATGAAGTTTTTTTCAGGTTTGCCCGGGGCTGCGCAGAGAAAATGGGGGGCGGCTCCGAATTTTGTTGACAGTTCAACATTTTTGTGGTATGATCCATTTTGTTGAGACTTCAACAAATACAGAAGGCCCGCTATGCAGGAGAGATTTGAAACATTCACCGTGCTGATCAACCGCATCAGCCGCAACATCCGACGGCTGAAAAACCAGGAAATGGCCGCCTATCATCTGAGAAGCGCCCATGTGTCCTGCCTGTACTACATCTATTCTCTGGACAGGGTGACCGCCACGGACCTGTGCGAGCATTGCGAGGAGGACAAGGCCACCATCTCCCGGGCGCTGGACTACCTGGAGGAAAACGGGTTTCTCCTGCGGTCTCCGGGCAGCGCGAAGCGGTACAAAAGCCCCCTGGGCCTGACGGAAAAGGGTCTGGCTGCGGGGCAGAAGATCGCGGAGAAGATCGACGGCGTTCTGGACGCCGTAAGCAGCAGTCTCGGTCCGGAGGAGCGGGCGGCCTTTTACCGGAGCCTCGCCAAAATCAGCGCGGGCCTGGAGGACATCACCAGGCGCGGGCAAAGCAAGGAGCAGTGAACAAATTGAAAACCAGAATTATTGTAGATTCTACGGCAGACCTGATGCCGGAATACAAGGCGCGGGTATACACGGTGCCCCTGACCGTGCACTTCGGGCCGGAGGAATATGTGGACGGCGTGACCATCGACCACAAAGCGTTTTACGAAAAGCTCATTGAAAGCGATGCGCTGCCCACCACCAGCCAGGCAACGCCCGACGCCTTTATGCGGGAATTTCAGAAGGCCCGGGACGCGGGCGAGGCCGCCGTGGTGATCACCCTGGCGGCTAAATTTTCCGGCACCTATCAGAGCGCACGGATCGCGGCGGAGGGCTTTGAGAACATCTATCTTGTGGACGGCGAAAGCGCCGCCATGGGGACGGGGATCCTGGTGGAGCTGGCCTTCCGGCTGCTGGACGAAGGCAAGTCCGCAGCGGAGATCGCAGCGGTTTTGGAGGAGGAAAAGAAAAAAATCGTGGTGGTGGCCCTGGTGGATACCCTGGAGTATCTGAAGCGGGGCGGGCGCATCTCCAAGGCCGTAGCCTTTGCCGGAGGCGTACTGAACATCAAGCCCGTATTGTCTGTGATAGACGGGGAGATCCGGCTGCTGGGCAAGGCCCGGGGCTCCAAAATGGGCAACAACCTGCTGGTGCAGGAGATCCACAAGGCCGGGGGCATCGACTTCAGCAAGCCCGTTCTGCTGGGGTACAGCGGCATCTCCGACGCGCTGCTGCTGAAATACATCGAGGACAGCCGCCCTATATGGGAGGGGCATCTGCCCCAGGTACGATATACGACGGTGGGCAGCGTCATCGGCACCCACGCGGGGCCCGGGGCCGTGGTGGTGGCGTTTTTCAAGAACTAAGCTGAAAAAATAAGGTCAAGGCCGCCTGCTTTCCATAAGCAGGCGGCCCTCAGCGTGTCGAAAAAGTCTTTTCGCCCCGCTGCCTAAGTTTTTGAAACTTTGAAAAAGTTTCAAAAACCGCTGATTTCAATGGTGAGGGACACCCTTCTTGGGTTTCCCTCACACACCCTTCCTTACCGCAATCACAATCTTACCCCTTTATCGACAGTCTCAGGGCCGCCTGCTTATGGAAAGCAGGCGGCCCTGAGCTATATGGAGAGTGGAGGAATTAGTCCGCAAACAGGGGCGTAGAGAGATAGCGATCACCGGTGTCGGGCAGCAGGGCCACGATGGTCTTGCCCTTATTCTCCGGGCGCTTTGCCAGCTGGATGGCGGCCCACACGGCGGCGCCGGAGGAGATGCCCACCAGCACGCCCTCCTTCTTGCCGATGAGCTTGCCGGCGGCAAAGGCATCGTCATTTTCCACGGGGATGATCTCATCATAGACCTGGGTATCCAGCACATCCGGAACAAAGCCGGCGCCGATGCCCTGGATCTTGTGGCTGCCGGCCACGCCCTTGCTCAGCACAGGAGAGGAGGCAGGCTCCACGGCCACTACCTTCACGTTGGGATTCTGGCTCTTTAAGTATGCGCCGGTGCCGGTGACGGTGCCGCCGGTGCCAACGCCCGCCACGAAAATGTCAACCTTGCCGTCGGTATCCTCCCAGATCTCGGGACCGGTGGTGGCCTTATGGACGGCGGGGTTGGCGGGATTCACAAACTGGCCGGGCACGAAGCTATTGGGGATCTCCTTGGCCAGCTCGTCGGCCTTGGCGATGGCGCCCTTCATGCCCTTGGCACCCTCGGTGAGCACCAGCTCCGCGCCATAAGCCTTCATCAGCTGGCGGCGCTCCACGCTCATGGTCTCGGGCATAACGATGATAATGCGGTAGCCCCGGGCGGCGGCCACGGAGGCCAGGCCGATGCCGGTGTTGCCGGAGGTGGGCTCGATGATGACGGAGCCGGGCTTCAGCAGGCCCTTCTGCTCGGCATCGTCGATCATGGCCTTGGCGATACGATCCTTCACGCTGCCGGCGGGGTTGAAATACTCCAGCTTGCCCAGGATCTTGGCCTCCAGGCCCTCGGCCTGCTCAATATGTACCAGCTCCAGCAGCGGGGTCTTACCGATCAGCTGGTCTGCAGATGTATAGATCTTGCTCATTTTATATTCCTCCTAAAGTTCACTGTCGAAAATTCCTTTGGAATTTTCCGGCAAAGGGCTTACAGTCTGCTGCGCGCATAATTTTGCCGCCTTGCGGCAAAATTCCACACTTGCAGCCTGAGAAGTATTTTTCCCCACGCACATGTCGCGGTGAAAAATGATTTGAATTTTTTCCGCCTGCGGGCGGCAAACTCTGCGAGGCTTTTTGATACGCCGAATATTTTAATGGGATGTTATCCTCTTGTGCCGTACACCCTGGCAACATCGGAAGCCAGTGGTAAAACTCATTTTTATTTACCAACCTTTCTTGTAGGTTGATACGGATTATAGACCCACTTCCCCCATTTGTCAATACCCTTTCCGGAAAAATTTTCATTGATTTACCCATTTCCCCGGTATATAATAAGATAAAGCATCCGAGGAGGGGTAAAAATGTTGGTATCGACCAAGGGACGCTATGCGCTGCGGGTGATGATCGATCTGGCGGAACACCAGGCGGACGGTTTTATTCCGCTGAAGGTGATCGCCCAGCGGCAGAATATATCGGAGAAATATCTGGAGAGCATCATCAAGCTGCTGGTGAAGGCAAAGCTGCTGACCGGCGTGCGGGGCAAGGGCGGCGGCTACCAGCTGACCAAAGCCCCGGACCGGTACACGGTGGGCAGTATTCTGCAGGTGACGGAGGGCTCCATGTCGCCTGTATCCTGCCTGGAGCCCGGCGCGGATGTGTGCCCCCGGGCCGGGGAGTGCCGCACGCTGTCACTGTGGCAGGGGCTGGACAAGCTCATTGCCGATTACTTTGAGAGCGTCACCCTATCGGACCTGGCGAAAAACGGGCCGGACGGATATGACTACGTGATCTGAGCGCGGGCACTACAAAGAATGGGTTTATAACGAAAAAGAGGACGGAAATCCGTCCTCTTTTTGTTCTAATTTAAAGGGCCTCAAAATGGTACCGGGGCTTGCCCAGGCTCTTTTTCCCGTACTCGATGGCCTCCGCCGGGCAATAGCATATACAGGCCATGCAGTGGGTGCAGTTCTTCCCCCAGACCGGCCTGCCCCGCTCCAGGTTGATGTTATTGGTGGGGCAGAGCCGGGCGCACCGGCCGCAGCTCAGGCAGGCATCCCCGGCGGCAAAGGCGTGAGCCTTTACAAAGCAGGCGTAGAAAATCGGGTTTACCGGCCCGCTCATGAAGCGGTCGTAAAGGTTGCGCCGGGTGGGGCCGAACTGCTCCCCCGCCCGGATATGCCGGGCGGCCCGGTGGATATCCGGCTGGGCCTTGGTCACGATGGTCCGGGCCTCCTCCGCCTCAGGCGCGTTAAACATGGCGATATAGTTCTCGGGCATAACGATCTGGGCGGTGCCCATGTACGTTAGGCCCTTGGCCCGGCAGAGCCTGCGGTTATACGCATCGGCATTGCCGATCTCGCTGCCGCAGGTCATGACAAACCAGGCCCACTTTGCGCCGCGCAGCTGCGTCTGCCCCAGCCAACTCTCCACGATCCGGGGGATGCGCCAGGCGTAGGTGGGCGTGACGATCACAAGGTCCGCTCCGGTATCCACCGGTGAGGTGTCCCCGGCCTTGATGCGGTCATTCATGCATAAATGCGAAGAGTCCAGCCCCTCCGTTAGGCGCAGGGCCACATATTTACTGTTGCCGGTGCCGGAAAAATATAAGATCATAGCAGTATCCCCCTGCGGCGGTCCGTCTGGAGCCGTTTTCTTTCATTGTAGCAGGCGGAAAAAGGATAGGCAAGGCCCCGGGCAAAAATGGGCGGAGAAATTCCCCCCGCAGGCTGCCGCTTCTTGCTTTTACCCGCCGGACATGGTACAGTAAAATACGCAGTTTACCCCCACACAAATTCAATAGGAGCGTGAAAAAACATGACCTTTCTTTGCTACCCCAAATGCACCACCTGCCAGAAGGCGCAAAAATGGCTGGAGGAGCACCGGATTGCCTACGATCTGCGGGACATCAAATTGAATAACCCCACCTTTGAGGAGCTGGGCGCCTGGTACCGACGCAGCGGACTGCCCCTGAAAAAGTTTTTCAACACCAGCGGCCTGCTGTATAAGTCCATGGAGCTGAAGGACAAGCTGCCGGGCATGAGCGAGGAGGAGATGCTGCGCCTCCTGGCAACGGACGGCATGCTGGTCAAGCGCCCGCTGCTGGTGGGGGACGACTTCGTCCTGGTGGGCTTCAAGGAGGCCCAGTGGGCAGAGCAGCTGCAGGCGGAGTGATAGCACCTTTCCGGATGTTTTCCCCTTCCCTGCCGCCGCCATAAGGTTACTATTTTATCGGCAGCTTCCCTGCTGCGGCAAAGCCGCAGCAGGGTCTTTTTTTGCAGGGGCCTGCAATATTTCCAGCACCCCCTTCGTCTTTTCCGGCGGCCAGGGGGCGGTATCGCGGGTGTAGTCATCCACGGAGCGAACGGTGCCCTTTCTCGGCTCATTTTTGCTGCCGTAGGGCACACGCACAGTGTCTCCCCTTTTCACCGGCAGTCCGGCGGTCAGGTAGGCGCAGGGTCGGCCACCGTCCACCTGCACGGTGCAGTAACGGTAGACCGGGGCGCGGTGTGCTGCCATCAACGCCTGGAGCCAGCTGCTGTCCACACCCCATTTGTCCCGCGGCAGCGGGTTTGACTGCAGCAAGGCGCAGAGGTGCTCCGCCAGCTCTGTTTTTCCCTGTTCCATGGCCGCCCGGATAAGGTATAGGTGCAGCGGGCACACATAGCTGCTGCGGAACACCATCTCCGCCAGGGCATCCTCCTTCCGGACAGCGGCCAGCAGCGGAGCGATGGCATCTCCGTTATAGTCTTCATGGTCCCATAGAAAATCCAGCAGGCAGAAAAGGTCCTCCGCCCGGGCGGGATCGCGCAGCGGCTCCTGCGTTTGCGGTACGGCGCGCCACAGGGCAATGGCCCTTTGGGGGTCGGTACGGTAGACCCGCTCCAGCAGCTCCGGACCGGATATGCGCTTGAGGACATCTGTTCCGCACTCGTCCCGCAGGTCCGGGAATCGCTCTACCATGCGCGCCACGGCGGAGTCGTCAAAGTCCATAGGATCGATCACTTCTCCCCGAAGCCGCTTCCAATGCACAGTGAGATACGCCAGGAAACGGTTGTTGCGGGCGTCCGCCGCGGCCTCCTTCGCCCCCGCAAAGAACGACGCCAAGGGCAAGAGGCTGCATAATGCGGTTTTTACTTCTCCCTCAATATCCGCGCTTGTTCCGAAAGGGCCGTTCATGGTGAGGTGCCCATCCCACATGGCGGGCTCCTGCTTTGCGTAGGGGCGCATCTGCCTTAGCAGCAGCTCCCAAAATGTCCCGCAGGCCTCCACTTCTAATTGGCCCTCCGACGCAAATAGTGGTTTCTGGGAGAAAACCGCTGCCTTCATGGTTTCCACGCCGGCGATACCGCTAAGATGCAGCAAGTCGATGACCAGCGCACGGTAGGGGTAGAAAATATGCCCGATGGTCTCCTCGTCCACCTCATCTACCCATCTTGCCATCCACAAACGGCTCTCGATCAGGCCGACGGAGACCTGGCAAAGCAGGGTTTTCCACGCAAGGGTCTTGGGATCCGGGTACGAGGGCAGCAGCTTTGTGACCGCCTCCACAAATGTGTGCGCCGCGTTTTGCACAGTCAAAGCGGCATTTTGCCGCCACACCTCCTGCCTTTCGCGGGCGGCCTTGCGCTGCTCCAGGAAGCGGCGCGGGATAGGTCCGCTGTCGCCGCACCAGCCGCACTCCCATATTTCTTTGTGCAGGATCACCTTGGGCGCGCCGCAGGATGGACATTTCATGGTGACACCCCCTTCTAATAATGCCAAGTTTCTGCGCAGGGCTTTCTGACTCCATTATACAGGCGCTGACGGAGGATGTAAACAGCCGCCGCAGGCATCTGGCAGCCCGCAAGGACCCGCTGGTCACCGAAAGCGGATCTATGTCAGTGGTAATGAACACGGCGCACCGTTTTCAATTTAGCTCTTCGGCAGGTGCATTGCGCTGTCAACAGCTCAGCAGAAAAACAAGCTGCCGAAACCGAAGTGTCGGGACTTCAAATCACAAGCGATCTGTAATGCCAAAAGGGAACTGCACGGAGCAGTTCCCTTTTGGCATTTATATACAGGTATAAATTTGCATTGCTGTAAACAAAGGCAAGGAGGATCACATTTTCTGAATAGCCAATTACGAGAAATCTTATAGTATTGCATCTCCTTGGTGACGGTTAGATAAAGATTTTCCGTTTGGAAATGGTCAGCCCTGCCATCCACAGCAGACGCAGGGTGTTTATGGTCTTACAAATATTTTCTTTCAA
The DNA here is from genome assembly GCA_934566025.1 of uncultured Oscillospiraceae bacterium. GTDB lineage: Bacteria > Bacillota > Clostridia > Oscillospirales > Oscillospiraceae > Vescimonas. The sequence continues at coordinate 26,020 of CAKTIW010000012.1, forward strand.
AGTCATTGTCATCCCTCGTACTTCCTTTCGCTCTCTGTGATCGTCTGGATCCCCTGCTCCCGCAGGAAGGCCAGCATTTTCTCCGGCAGGATCGGCACGGTCTGATTGCTGGTAAAGCCTGATATTTTTGGTAAGCGGTCACGATGCAGAAAACAAACGCAATGGCAGCCCAATACAGGAAAAACCAGATGGCGTAATAGCCAGTTATCAGCATAAGATCAAGGCCGCCGAACATCAGCACCGGCAGAACGGTCAGCGCCGAGAACAGGACAAAGGAAAAAAGATACTGCCACCAAGAAAAGCGGCTGCTGATGGGCTTGAATTTAGAGATCCCCCTCATCAGAACATCGCCTTATAGCCGACGCCGCGAACGGTGACCAGCCGAAAATCCTGACACGCCGAGAGCTTGTCCCGCAGCTTGGCAATATACACATCCACCGAGCACAGCGTGGTCTCCGTGTCCACGTCCCAGAATTCCTCCATGAGCTGGGGCGCGGGTGAAGATACGCTTGGGGTGCGGCAATAGCTTGAACAGGATGTTGAACTCCCGGGCTGTCAGCGCGATCTCCTCACCGTTACATACGGCTGTCATATCGTCGGCGTTCATCATGAAGCTGCCCACGGTCAATTTGTTTTCGCTGGCGATGTTGGCACGGCGCAGCAACGCCCCGATCCGCAGCACCAGCTCATTTAAGTCAATGGGCTTGACCATGTAATCGTCGATGCCCACCTGACAGCCCTTCTCCTTGGAGACGTAGTCATCTTTGGCGGTCATAAAGAGAATGGGAATTTCGCGGTTGATACGCCGCACAGCGGCGGCAAACGCAAAGCCGTCGATGTTCGGCATCATAATATCCGATACGATCAGCGCATAGGGACGGTGGTACATCCGGTCATAAGCGTCCTGGGCGTTCAGACAGCCCGTGGTCTCATACCCGTGGCTGTTCAAGTGATTGCACACGACGCGGCAGAGCTTCTGATCGTCCTCCACAACAAGTATTCGCAGCATATCCGGCTCCTCTTGCGTGTTTTTTATTATTATATCACAGAGTTGACACTATTCCAATGGGTGATCCATCTTCCTGATCTTCTCAAGCAGCAGGGCAGCAATCACAGTGACCGGTCTTGTGAATATCTTCCGCATGAGTTCACTCCTTTCTCTATTTCCGTACTCAGAAGATGACACGGATGAGTCTGACTAATGTGAGACCAGCAAAAACAAGCGCTACTGCTCCGAGCGCTGTCAGAAGTACCTTGAACGCTGCAAGTGGTGCAAAGAGCAATAATAGTTGTGGATATCGTTCACTCTCCACACCGCAACAGAAAAAGAACAAGACCCCCCTGAAATCGTTAATTTCAGGGGGATGGTCCGAGTAGTGCGGCTCGAACGCACGGTCTCTTGGTCCCAAACCTATTGAGAACACTTTTTTCGCTTATTTATAGCGGTTTTTAGCCATTTCCTATTTGCTTTACTTACTCTTTGACGCTCTTATCTCCGCTGTTTCCGGGTGTTCCAGAGCCGTATGTGGTAATCTATGTGGTCAAAAACGCTTCCCGCCCGGTTTCCGGTGAACTTTCACCGGTGCCGGACGGGAAGCGTTTTGTGTTTCAGACCGTCTGCATTGTAACTCTGAGGAGGGTGTTATGCAAGTGGTTTCTACGAAGGTGGCAGCTCAATAGCTGAGCCGCAATATACAAAGAATAGGCGTTTTACAGCCGGAGACAGGAGGGCTATCCGAGTCTCTGTGTATAAATCCCTTAATACAGGCATAATAGTAAGGGATTTATGGCACAGCCCATTGACTATTCCCTTATTTTATATTATTATTTAAGGGGAAATGAATGGAGGTGAGGGAATGAGAACCTTCAATTACTCTGCAATTAAGGAACAGAAGTGGGACTCGGATGTTCTTGGCCTAATTGCGGCCATATACAAGGAAGCCGGAAAGCAAGAATTGTATTTGAAGCAGCGTCCGGAGGAACTTGAAAAGCTCGTGGAGATTGCCAAGATACAGAGCACTGAGGCATCGAATGCCATCGAGGGCATCGTCACCACGAGTACCCGAATCCGGCAGCTCGTCGAGGAGAAAACCACGCCGAGGAACCGAGATGAGCAGGAGATCGCTGGATACCGCGATGTGCTGAGTATCATTCATGAGAGCTTTGACGCGATACCAATTACGCAGAACTATATCCTGCAGCTTCACAAAATCCTGTACAGCCACATGAATAACCCGCTTGCGGGCCGCACAAAAAGCGTGCAGAATTATATCACTGCCACCTATCCGGACGGTCATGTGAAAACGCTGTTCACGCCGCTTGCCCCTTATGAAACGCCGGAAGCGCTGGACAGAATCTGCGAGGAATACAACCGTGTGATTGGAAATATGGAGCTGGAGCCGTTGATTGCAATCCCGGTTTTCATCCATGACTTCCTGTGCATTCATCCGTTTAATGACGGCAACGGAAGAATGAGCAGATTGCTCACAACGCTGCTTTTGTACCGAAACGGTTTTTATGTCGGCAAGTATATCTCCTTGGAAGCCAAAATCGCCAAGAACAAGGATCTGTACTACGATGCACTTGCACAGGCGCAAATCGGCTGGCACGAAGGAATCGAGGATGTAGTGCCCTTCATCAAGTACCTGCTCGGGACGATCCTTGCCGCCTACAAAGACTTCGAGGATCGCGTGGTGCTTGTGGAAACCAAGCTGCCCGCACTGGAAATGGTTCGCAGAGCAAGCAAGAATAGAATCGGACGGTTCAATAAGCAGGACATCCGGGAGCTTTGCCCGACGCTTAGCGACAGTTCCATTGAGGGTGCCCTCCGCAAGCTGGTCGCAGCCGGTGAGTTGAAAAAAGAAGGAAAAGGTAAAAACACCTGCTATTTCAGACTGAATTAGATTCCGTTCAATAAAAGCAACATTTCAGAGAACCGCACCTGCTCATACGAGCAGGTGCGGCCCTTTTAATCGCTTTACGGAAGTTGGCGTACAGTTCAAAGTTTGAGCCGCTATAGACAAAGAATATACTCAAAGCCTCCTACCAAAACATAAACTCGCCTTACCCGAAGAAATACTGCTTCATATCTGAGACACCGCCATCCTTATCACAGAACCATTCATAATCAGAAAGACAGTTACGGCAGTGGGCAATTACATCAAAACCGCCGGGTGAATGCTGGTTGTCGGCAATGCTCATGACCTCCAAGGGCTTCCCGCAGACTGGGCAAGGTCTGGTCTTCCTTACCTCACGAGTGGCACGCTCTCTCTGTTCTGTTTCAAGTGTATCTAAAAGGCCCTGCCAAAAATTTGAATTCAGTTCATGCTCTGCGTAATCTTCAAGATGCCGCCTAATCTCATCGGCAGCCAGTACGAGAAACTTATCATCCAGAAGCTGAATGTGACGCTTGATATAATCAGCGACTACCATGGGCATACAAGTATTCCTGCCCATCGCATACCGCATTGCCGACAGCAGGATCAAGCGAAAGTCAGAGTCGCAGATCGGGGCGAGCAGATCCTGAGGGAACAGCAGAAACTCTTTGCCATTATTCATGCATACGCGCAGCGGTCGCTGTTCTTCCGTTACCAGATTCAGTAGACTGTTAGATTGATCCTTCAGCTCATCAATGGTGATCGATTCGTAGTTCTGAAATGAGTTTACTTCATAATTCATCATGTGACCTCCAATCAGTTTGTCCTCACAATGAGGTGTTGGCATTGTAGCTCTGACTGCCCGGAGGTTCAAGCGTTTCTTTCGCGGCTTGAAAAGAAATTGAATAGAGTCAGAATTCGTGCGGATTTATCATTTTCTTGCTTTTCCTGCCCAAATGTGCTATCATTATAAACAACGCTGTCAAGTGTTGGAATAGGCCTTGGCAGTATGGCTGCAATAGACCGAATGCTCTGCCAAGCGGCAGAGCATTTTTTGTATATCGGTACGGAGGAGATATTTTATGTCTGTGAGTTATAAAAAACTCTGGAAGTTGCTCATCGATAAGGACATGAAGAAAAAAGACCTGTGCGAGAGGGCTGGTATCAGCCCAGCATCCGTCACCAAAATGGGACGGAACGGACATGTCACTACAGAAATACTCGTAAAGATTTGCGCAGCGCTGGATTGCCGGATAGAGGATATCGTGGAGATCGTGCCGGATGAAAAATATAGTGCAAATGGAGAAACGAGGTGTTGACTTGTGCAGGCAGTAAGCAATACTGGCCGTAGCGGTGTCTTGGTTTTAAAAGTCGATGAAGATGATGTAAATACTGTATTAATGAATACGGATATCGAAAACGACGGCTCTCTTAAATACGCATATGACAATTTTGCGGATGCTTTTTCAGAAAATATCTTGGAGTATGCGTTTGCCTACGCTGATATACCCAGAAATCAAATTACGAAAAAACAGAGAGAAGCTGCGCAGAGTCTACTTAAGTTACATGAGATTGAAAAACTTAGATATTATCTTGAACACGATGTGCCGGAAGAAGATTGGGAACCAGCATTTTTACGGTGGTACGAGAAAAGGGGAGTATTGGGAGAAATTGTACTACACATGTTTTTAAAGGAATTCAAGAACACGATTCCGCTTATCTCAAAAATGTATTTTAAGGATTCCTTTTCTCAAGAAGCAAAAGGATTCGATGCTGTTCATGTTAGTCAGGACAGCTTGACATTGTGGTTGGGTGAAACCAAGTTTTACAAAGCGTGGAAGACCAAGGGGGTCGTAAAAGGGGGCATTGATGAGTTGGTTGAAGACTTAAAGAAACATATAACCAAAGATTATCTCAGCGAACAGTATGTGATAATAAAACGTGGCCTCGAAACTCAATTGGAACACCCACAAAGGGAAGAGTGGATTGAGAAATTAAGCAGACCTATTCTACTAAAAGATGTGTTTCAATACATTCGCATCCCGCTTTTATGCATTTATGAAGATGATATCGCATTGGACTACCTAAAGGCAATCGACGATGCGGTCAAGGATGCGGGTATCGTTTCCCATACAGCGACACTTCGAGATTATTATAATTCAATTAATACATTTCCTTATCGTGAACAGGTTCAAACGGTACTAATTCTTATGCCGATTGAAGCAAAGAAGAAGTTAGTAAAATGTATGCTGGAGAAAATTTGGCATATGCAAAACATCTAACAGGAGGCATCTATGGATTTCTTTCAGCAAATTGACAATATTGCTTTGTTAGAGCCTGCTGCACACTTTGAATTGTTTCGCTCTATCTCTAATGCTTTGAATTCAAAGGATTCTGGTATTCAGGCAGTTGGAAGAAACCACCTAATAAAGGTTATTGATGTATGGGAAGACGTCCCCTCTACGCTAAAACCTATGTGGGAAGATTTGATTGAGGCAGTTGGATTTTACCCCTATATTGAAAAGTATAAAATGACCTTAACTGACCTTGACGCACGGATACGTCAGGAATACCATAGGTCAGAATATATCTTTGATAAAACCCTGCACAGTAAACAAAAAGAACTGTCCGATTTGATTCTTTCTAAACAAAATGTTGTTGTGAGTGCACCTACGAGTTTCGGGAAAAGCCTGTTGATTGAAGAAATTGTTGCCAGTGGCATATACACAAATATTGTTATTATTCAGCCCACGCTGGCGCTACTCGACGAAACTCGAATCAAGTTGAAACGATATTTTGATCAATACAAAGTAATTGTTAGGACATCGCAAAGCGCTTCCACTGAAAAAGGTAATATCTTTTTGCTTACAGCAGAGCGAGTATTGGAATATCCTGATATGCCAGACATCGAACTGCTTATCATTGATGAGTTTTATAAGCTCAGCAAGCAAAGAGAAGACAACAGAGCAAATATACTGAATATAGCATTTCTTCGGCTAATGAAGAATCCGTCCTGCCGGTTTTATTTGTTGGGCCCCAATATTGATAATATTTCACCTGGGTTCTTAGAGAAATACAATGCTGTTTTTTATAAAACCGACTACTCGTTGGTCTATACTGAAACAGAGAATCTCTATGATACTGTAAAGAAAAAGCCAGGCGGCAAGGTGTCATATGAGGACATTTTTGCGGTATTAGATGCGACTGAAGATCAATCTTTGATTTTTTGCTCGTCTCCCTCAACTGCTCGAAAGTTGGCTTTTGCCTATAGTAATCATTTAGAAGCACAAGGAAACGAGCAAAATACAGATATTCCTTTGATTCAATGGATTAATGAAAACCTCGGTGTCGAGTGGTCCCTGGCGCACTGTCTTTCTAACGGAATAGGAATTCATGATGGTTCCATGCCGAAGCATATTACAGTATCGACAATTAAGTATTTTAACGATCGAAAGCTTAAATTCCTGTTTTGTACCAATACTATCATTGAGGGGGTCAATACTTCTGCGAAAAATGTGATTTATTATGATAGTAAGATTGGTACACGTGATGTTGATTATTTTGATTATGCCAATATTCGAGGACGAGCCGGACGTTTGATGGAACACTGCGTCGGTCGAGTAATAAATCTCAAAAAACCGCCTCAGGCAAAGGAAATGTCTGTTGATATTCCGGCATATACCCAAAATCCAATTGATGACGAAGTGCTGGTGAATATCGAAAAAGCTGAAGTTAAACCATTTAATATGGAGCGGTATCAACGTTTTGAAAATTTGCCTGAAGAATTGAAGATCATTTTAAAGCGCAATGCTGTGTCAATAAAAGATCAGCTCGAGTTATTGCCAATTATTCGTGCAATGCTGATTGATCCTCATCGTAGAGGTGATATAGTTTGGAGTGAATTGCGAGACAGAAATCTGTACAACCATCTCTGTATTATTTTTGACTTAGTAAAAGACCGTTTTGTTGAAGGAAACGATAAAAATGTGCTCATCTCCACAAAATGGATGGCAACTCAAACGGTAAGCTATATTTACAACAAAAATATCCGTCAGATGATCGTTGAACGTGTTGCTTATCGCGCCAAAGAGTATCTCAAGAAAAATGCACCAAATTCTGCAGATATGCATTTTTCGTCGCAACAATTCATGGTGGAGTATCCTGAAATGGCTCGGCAATTCGCAGACGAGGCAGTCGAAACTATATTCAAGTTTCAGAAAAATTGGCTACAATACAAAATTCCTAAGTGGCTGAATGTTGTTGATTCTCTTCAGAAGTATATTGCGGCTGAGTTAGGTATGGAAGCTGGTGACTATTCATTTATTGCTGAAGCAATCGAAAATGAGTTTACTGCCGCTAATATTCAAATTTTGACTGAATTTGGCATACCGAGTTCTGCAATTAGAAAGATACTTGATCGATATGGGCATCATCTAAAAGGGTTGACAGAAGACCAAGTAGTTGCTGCTATTATACGAAACCGGGAATTGATAAATCGATGCCTATCAGTTTATGAAATCGAAGCGTTAGAAAGGTGCTTGTAAGATTTGCAGTAATTTGATTCTAAGGGAGAAAGTGTATGAATGGTAACGCACAAAAACTAATCAAATACTTAGATGGCGCTTCTAAACGATTTATCATTCCGGTATACCAACGGAATTATGATTGGAAAATGGAACACTGCAAGCAGCTCTATGACGATCTGGTAAAGATCATCCGGCAGAATCGAAAGAGCCATTTCTTTGGGAGCATCGTCTCTGTCCAAAGCGAATCAGGCACAATGGAGGAGTTTCTTATCATTGATGGTCAACAGCGCTTGACTACCATATCTTTGCTTCTTTTGGCTATTTATCATTTGCTTTCATCTGGGAAAATGGTATCTCGCGATCATCAACTCACGGACAAAATCCTCAAAAAATATCTGATCGATGAATATGAGCCAGAAGAAAAACGCATTAAATTAAAGCCTATTAAAAATGATCAGAAGGCATTCGGCATTCTCTTTGACCAAGATGAAGAATATATCCCGGACTCTAATCTTACGATAAATTATCGATATTTTTACGACCGTATTCAACACGGCGAATTAGATATTGACGAGCTATTTGATGCTATCTGCAAGTTGGAGATCATCAACATATCGCTTAACCATGAGGATAATCCACAGCTTATCTTTGAAAGCTTAAACTCCACGGGACTTAACCTTAGCGAAGGCGATAAGATACGCAATTACATCTTGATGGGACTTCCAAATGATCAGCAAACGAAGTTCTATGAAAAATACTGGAATCGCATTGAAAGCTATACCGACTATGATGTTAGTTCCTTTGTTCGTGACTACTTAAGCATCAAACAGCAGAGCACCCCTAATATGAATAGTGTCTACCCAACATTTAAGAAATATGTCGAGGATGCAGAGGTGGCGGATATTGAACCTTTGCTTAAAGATTTACTCGAATATGCAAAGCGATACGCATTTCTCATTAAAGGCGGTCATTCTGACGAGCGGCTCAATAGTTGTATCTATCGTCTCAATCGACTGTCCACATCGGTCACACGTCCGTTTTTGCTGGAAGTAATTCGCCTTAGCGAAAGTGGTGCTTTGACCGCCGATGAGCTAATTGAAGTATTCCATTTCACAGAAAGCTACTTGTTCCGCCGAGCTATTTGCGACTTGCCCACCAATGCGTTGAATAAAATCTTTCTTCTGCTTCATCGTGAAATCATTCGGTTTGATGGAGATGAAAGCCATTATGTTGAGAAGTTCAAATATGCACTTCTCAGCAAGAGAGAACGTACTCGGTTTCCCTCTGATGAGGAGTTCGCAGAGTGTATGTCTACGCGCAATATCTATGGGATGAATCCCAAAAACAAGCTGTACCTCTTTGAGCGTTTGGAGAATTCAGAAACCAGCGAGACCAAAGATGTCTGGGGGCACTTGGATCGTGGAGAGTACTCTATTGAGCACATTATACCACAGCATCTTACTGCCGCATGGATAGTGAGCCTTGGGGATAATTATGAAGCGATTCACACAAATTGGCTCCACCGTTTGGCAAATCTAACCCTAACTGCGTATAATTCGCGCTATTCCAATAGCCCGTTTGCAGAGAAGCGCGATATGCCTCATGGCTTTAAAGATTCTGGCCTTCGAATCAATCAGTGGGTCGGCCGGAAGGAACAGTGGGGGTTGCCTGAACTTGAGGAACGTGACCAGCTCTTAAAAAATACGGTTATCGGAATTTGGCCCTATCCCACATCAAATTACCACCCTCAGAAAAAGCAGATGGATGCTATCGCTTTGGATGAAGATGTCATTCTCACGGGGCGCGTTCTCTCCAAGTATAGTTTCAAGGGTGCCGAACAGCCAGTGGCAAGCTGGGCAGATATGTATCAACAAGTCATCACAATGCTTCATTCTGAGAATAAGGCCGTCTTGACAAAACTGGCGGTATCGCAAGACCCTGCAGTAGATTTGTCGCTACATTTCAGTATGAGCCCGACATCTTTTAATTCCTGCCGGCAAATCGATACGGATCTGTATGTGTGGACGGGAACTGATACACAGTACAAAATCAATAATCTGCGAAAGATATTCGCTATATTTGATGTTCCCGAGAGTGAGCTTGTATTTTACCTCAAAGATGAGGATAATTCTGAGACAGTTGCTGGAAATCGTTATGAAATCCGCAAAAAATATTGGGAATACACACTTCCGCAGCTCAAAAATGCTTTTAGCGAAAATGGACTTTTCGAGAATGTGAACCCTGTAACGAGTAACTGGATTGCCGGTTTTGTGGGTATTCCTGGCATCCATATCGACTGTGTTGCAAACTTCGATGAATCCCGTGTCGAACTCTATTTGGGCATGGCATCCAAAGAGAAAAACAAGGAACTATTTGGTTTCCTATTTGCCAGGAAAGATAATATTGAGAAAGTTATAGGAACACAATTGATTTGGAGCCGCATGGACGACAATAAGGCAAGCAAGATACATACTTTTTTGCCCGGTGTTGATATTTCTAAAGATATTGATTGGCCTCGTATGGCAAAATTCCATGTAGATGCCAGCAAAAAATTATATCTTGCCTTTAAAGAGCATTTAGAGCAGTATTTTCACATTTCACTCTAATGTGAAAGAATACGAATCTATAGTGCGGCGCCCATTACAGTAGGATGCATTGAAGCGTTATAAAATCAGGAGGAATCAATATGGCACGAGCCGCCAATAAACCGAAAAAAGAGATTTCTATGGAAGAAGCTCTATGGAAGTCCGCAGATAAACTTCGTGGTTCAGTTGAGCCGGCAGAATACAAACACGTCGTTCTCAGTCTCTTCTTCTTGAAGTTTGCCAGTGATAAGTTTGAGACACAAAGAAAAGCCATTGCTGAAAAATACGGCGAAAAGTTTGTTGACAATGTTGCCTTCTATACGAAGGACAACGTGTTCTTCCTGCCTGAGATCAGCCGTTGGTCTTTCATCATGGAGAATGCGAAACAGGATGACATTGCGCTGAAAATCGACACCGCCCTCTATACGATTGAGAAAGCGAATCCTGCGCTGAAAGGCGCACTGCCGGACAACTACTACTCACGTCTTCACATCGACACAGCAAAGCTGGCATCACTGCTGGACGAGATTGATAAGATCAACACGGGCGATAAGGAGAATGACATTATCGGACGAGTCTACGAATACTTCCTGAGCAAGTTTGCACTTGCGGAAGGCAAAGGTAAAGGCGAGTTCTATACGCCGAAGTGCATTGTCAATTTGATTGCAGAAATGATCGAGCCGTATGATGGCATTCTTTACGACCCTTGCTGCGGCTCTGGCGGTATGTTCGTGCAGTCAATGAAGTTCGTAGAGGCACATCACGGCAATAAGAAGAAGGTTTCTATCTACGGTCAGGAATATACAAACACGACGTACAAGCTGTGCAAAATGAATCTGGCTATTCGCGGCATCGCTGCAAACCTTGGAGAAATGGCAGCGAACACATTCACTAACGACCAGCACAAGGACCTCAAAGCAGATTACATTATGGCGAACCCGCCTTTTAATCAGAAAGAATGGCGTGGTGATAATGAACTGATTGATGATCCGCGCTGGGACGGCTATGAAGTTCCGCCCACGAGTAACGCAAACTATGGCTGGATTCTGAACATTGTTTCAAAGCTCTCTCAGAACGGTGTTGCCGGTTTCCTGCTTGCAAACGGCGCACTATCTGACGATGGTACAGAGTTAAAAATCCGCCGTCAGCTCATCGA
>CAKTIW010000013.1:0-33500 GCA_934566025.1 uncultured Oscillospiraceae bacterium
AGCTCATCCACCCGGACACCTTCACCAAGCGGCTGCGGAAGATCTATGACGCCATCGGCTTTCCGCGGGAGTACCACCTGCACACCCTGCGGCACTACTTCGTGACATCGCTTCTGCACTGCGGCGTGGACAAGCAGACGGTGGCAGACCTCGTCGGTCATGCGGACACCGGCTTTCTGGAGCGCACCTACTGCCACCCCCAGCAGGCGCAGAAGGAGCAGGCGGCTGACTCCATGCTCAACATGCTCCGCTCGGACGGCGAGCAGATCTTCAATCTCGCCGCCGCCTGTTCTCCGAAGCGGCGCAGCGCATGATTGTTGCTTTCGTAGAAATTCATTTCTCCAAGAAAATTGTGATAGCTTTACCGCCGCGCTTGCGGTATGTTGTGCTTGCAAAATAAGCCTCAACTGTACCGAAGTCAAATGAAAGAGAGGTCATTTTTATGGCAAGCATCCGCAAGCGCGGCAGCAGCTATCTCATCGTGGTCTCCATGGGCTATGACTACAACGGCAAACGCATCAACCCCCGGCAGAAAACCGTCCACCCGCCGGAGGAGCTGACGCCCAAGCAGACGGAAAAGTGGCTCAACGAGCAGGCAGTCCTCTTTGAGCGGGAATGCCGCCACACACCGCAGCCCGTCCAGCAGCTCACGCTGGCAAAATACATCGACCTGTGGCTGACGGACATCGCCCCCGGCAAGCTGGCGAAGTCCACCATCCGCCGCGACCGGCAGGACATCGAGCGTATCCTCCCGGCGCTGGGTCACTACAAGCTCACCGAGCTGCGGCCGGAGCACTTCCGGAATTTCTACGCAGAACTGCGAAAGATCATCCGTCCCGACACAAAAAAGCCACTCTCCGAGTACACCATTGAGGGCGTGCACGCTACGCTGTGCAGCATCCTCTCTGATGCCGTGGAGGGTGGCTTTCTTTCGCATAACCCGGCTTGGCGCACCTACCGCTACGCCGGGCGCAAGTGTGAAAAGAAGATCGCGGACGAGGAAACGGCGCAGAAGATCATCGCCGCGCTGGAGGGCGAGAGCATCAAGTACGAAACCTACTTCAAGCTCATCATCGCCACGGGAATGCGGCGGGGCGAGTGCTGCGGATTGAAGTGGTGCGACATTGATTGGGAGCAGCGTTCCATCCACATCTGCCGCAACGCGGTCAAGGTGACGGACGAGGAAATCTTCGTTAAGGAACCCAAGACCCGCGCAGGTGACCGCTATGTGTACTTCTCCGCCGAGATGGAAAGTCTCCTGTGGGAGTACCAAAAAGAATGTCGGTATATCACCGAAACCTATGACCAGCGGCAGCTGACCGCCGATGACTTCTTGTTTCGGCGGCAGGGCACATGTCTGCCTATGACACCCACCACCTTCACATGGCGGTTCAAGTGCATCCTGAAAAAGAACGGCCTGCCGGAGCAGCTCAATGTACACAGTCTGCGGCACACCGCCGCCAGTCTGATGATCGCAGGCGGTACGGATGTGGCAACGGTGGCGGGCATCCTCGGCCACAGCCAACCCTCCACCACGCTGAACATCTACACCCACGCCTTCGACAAGAATAAAAAGGCCGCCAGCGCGGGATTGCAGGAAATGCTGGAGATTTGAATATAATCAGCATCGAAATAATAACAGCAGCTTTGTGCGCCGAGTTGTAGCATGTGTTGTGGCTGCCAAAGGTGGAAGGAAAGCCGGACTGACTGTCCGGCTTTTCTGTCCAAATTTATTGCAATAGGAGGAGACGCCATGTACGGCTATAGCATTGCTTCAGCGCAAATACTGGTCTGCACTTTATACCACTTCAGGCGCTGGGGATTGAACATGGCCATGGGAACGCCATCCTGCCGCAAGAGACCGTTCACATCCCGCGCATAAGCGTTCATGTCCGCATTCCAGTCAAAGGCTGCATCGTGGTGCATGGGCACGATCAACTGGCCGCCCAGCAGTTTACAGTCCTCGGCGTACTCCTTTGGTTTTGCATACACCAAGCGCTGGCGCAGCAACAGGTCGATGCCGATGCCCTTCCAGGCCGCCGCCATGCCTTTTACATCCACACCGGCGGCAAAGCCGATGCGGTAGTGATTGGTCAGAGTAAACAGGAAACTGGTGTTGAACAGGCAACCGTAGCTGTTGAGGGGGCCAACCATGGGATTCTCAGGGTCGCCGAACCGTGCACCCTCCAGGTCGCAGGGGCCGCCGATATCGTTGTGCTTTCCGGCCACGGTGTCCAGGCGGAAGCTGTCGAACTGGTAGGTCATCCCCGGCACGATGGGCCAGATGTTATACTCCGGCACTTGATAAGCGGCTGACAGCTCACGGGCGAAGATGCGGTCACAGATTACGACAGGGCTATTCTCTTTGAACACCGCCGGCAGGTCAGAGGTGTGGTCGAAATGGGAGTGATTGATGGTGACATAGTCCACTCGGCCAAGGTCATTCAGATCCATGACCGGCGTATTATCACGCCGCCAGGCTCTGGGATTCTGAGGTAGGAAAGGATCCGTCATCAATACCTTGCCATCGGGCAGACGGAACTGGAAGCACTGTCCATGTATCCAGCGGAACTCCAGCACATTTTGAGACGCAGCCTTCTCATAGGGCGTCTCGGGGAAGTCATTCAGTGCTTTGATGTCTCGAATATCAGTAGCCATATCATACCTCCGTTACTCAAAAGATATATCCCAGCACCATGGTGGTCACGAATGTGCAGGCCACCAGCATCAGCAGCATAATAGAGCCTTTCTTCAGCGCCCACGCAGCGCCGTCACCTTCAAAGGAGGGCTGCGCCAGCATCATGGCGGCAAAGCCAGAGCCGCCGGCGGTGGCAATCGCGCTCATGCCGCCCTGCAGGATGAAAGCCGGGATCACGGACACATTGAAGCCCTTGGCTGCGAAAATGGTCATCATAGGTGCGATGATGGAGCTGACGATAATAATGGTTGCCATATTGGAAAAGACCTGTGTCAGGAACGTGGAGACCAGTGCGAAGAACAGAATCACCAGCGCCAAGGGCATGCTGGATACTGCGTCCGTCAGGATCAACAGCAGCCAGTCCTTGATACCTGCTGCGTCGGAGGCCACCGCACCAGCGGCCACCGTCACCAGCGCATAGGCGGCGATAGCACCCCACATAACGTCGCTGCCGATGTTTTTCTCCAGATCGTAGTAAGGCTCACCCTTTTCGCCGATCAGCGCCAGAGCTGCCACCGCCAGACCCATGAACATGGTCTGGCCAATGCGGCCATTCAGCAGCGTATAGGCGGCGGAAGCCTTATCCAGCGGCATCAGGAACACAGGGTACAGATAGGATACCAGCATAATCACAGTGATGATCACCTGCTTGCGGCTGAGCTTGACCGTATGGCCCTCCACAATATCCGCTACATTCAATCTCTTCAACGGTGTTACATCCAACCGCAGAACCTTCCGGGCCAGGAAAGTAAAGCACAGGATCAACAGTACACTGCTCATGACAACGGCTGTTACATAGGCACCGCGATCCACCAGCAGCCCCGTCTGCTCGGCATACTTATCAAAAACAGTAAGGGACATGGTAGGCACACCCTGAAACGGGATCAGCACACCGGCCGTTCCGCCTACCAGCACCGTACCCGCGATCATGAAGCGGCACCAGCTGTCCTTGATATCATAGCCCACTACCTTGGCGATGCTGGCGATCAGGGAGAAGCCCAGCATCATGCAGGCCACCACATTGGTGGTCAGCGCACCCAGAATGGTCATGGCCGTCCACCATACCAGCATGAACAGCATCGGCCTTCCGTTCAAAGCCTTGCGGGACAGCGCCCACCTCACAATGACCTCGCCTGCGCCGCTGCGGGTAAAAGCACCCGTCAGCAGGAAGGCATAGAGGAACTGCAGAAGGCCTGTGCTGCCAAAGCCTGCCGCCAGCAGCTCCGCCGGAGTCTGATACCCGCTGAGCGCGAATGCAAAAAACGCCAGGCAGGACGCGATGACCATACCCTTTCCGGCTATGACCAGGATCAGCCAGCCAATAAACGCACCCAGCACCTTCAGGCCGACCGGCGTCACCGTGGACCATGTAGGGCAAACGTAACCAAATACGAACATCATCAGCAGAGCTGCTATGGTAGGGATATGTTTTTTCATATGTATCGCCTCTCTCTTTTCCTTATTTTAACACAGCGCCTTCATCAGCGGAAGATACCATTCTCTGATAACGGGCCAGCCAGCCATTCTTCACCCAACTCTCGTGGGGCTTCTGCTCCACTCTGCGGCAGGCGAACTCCTCATCGGTGACGCGGGCGTTGATGGTGTACTTGTCCATGTCGATGTCGATAATGTCGCCGTCCCGCAGCAATCCGATCTCGCCGCCAGCCGCTGCCTCGGGGGACACATGGCCGATGGACGCACCCCTGGATGCGCCGGAAAATCGGCCATCCGTGATAAGCGCCACGTCCTTGTCCAGTCCCATACCGGCCAAAGCCGAGGTGGGCACCAGCATCTCACGCATGCCCGGACCGCCCTTGGGACCCTCGTACAGGATGACCACAATGTCGCCCTTCCGGATCTCGCCGCCGAAGATGGCCTTCACCGCTGCTTCCTCGCCCTCGAACACACGGGCGGTGCAGCTATGTACCCGCATCTCCGGCGCCACGGCACTGCGCTTTACAACACAGCCATTGCGGGCGATATTACCAAACAGGAACGCCAGGCCGCCGGTGGCGGAATAGGGCTTGTCCAGCGGGCGGATGACCTCGGGATCGCGGTTGTCCGCGTGGGCGATATTTTCCCCCACGGTATAGCCGGTGACGGTAGGCAGCTCCGTGTGCAACAGCCCCGCGTCCGCCAGCTCCTTCATGACGGCGGACACGCCGCCGGCCTCGTCCAGTTCCTCCATGAAGTGTTCGCCCGCCGGTGCCAAATGGCACAGGTTGGGAGTTTTCTCGCTGATTTCATTGAACTGCTTCAGATCGATGGTCAGCCCCGCCTCGTGGGCGATGGCAGGGATATGCAGGGATGTGTTGGTGGAACAGCCCAGCGCCATATCTACGGTGATGGCATTATGAAACGCTTCTGCCGTTACGATGTCCCGGGGACGGATGTTTTTCTCCACCAGCTCCATGACCTTCATGCCGGAGTGCTTGGCGAACTGGATGCGGGCGGAGACGGGAGCGGGGATACTGCCGTTGCCCGGCAGCGCCATGCCCAGCGCTTCGCACAGACAGTTCATGGAGTTGGCCGTGAACATACCGGAGCAGGAGCCGCAGGAGGGGCAGGAGGACTGCTCACATTTCCGCAGACCCGCGTCGTCCAGCTTCCCCGCCTGATAGGCACCTACCGCCTCGAACATCTGGGACAGGCTGGTCTTCTTCCCATTGACATGACCCGCCAGCATGGGGCCTCCGGAGCATACCAGCGCAGGGATGTTCACGCGGATGGCTCCCATCAGCATACCGGGCACGATCTTGTCGCAGTTGGGGATCAGCACTGCGCCGTCGAAGCAGTGGGCGGTCAGCAGCGTCTCTACCGAGTCCGCGATCAACTCACGAGAAGCCAGGGAGTAGTGCATGCCCTTGTGGCCCATGACGATACCGTCGCACACGCCGATGGCGGGCACCACCACCGGCGTACCGCCAGCCGTGTAAACCCCGGCCTTTACCGCCTCCGCGATCTTATCCAGATGCATATGCCCCGGAATAATGTCGCTCTTGGCGGACACCACCGCAATCAGTGGGCGGGCCATCTCTTCCTCCGTCAGGCCCAGCGCGTACAGCAGCGACCGATGGGGCGCGCGGTCCGCTCCCTTTTTGATCTGATCACTTACCATTGTTATTTTCACCTCTCGATGTATATTTACTTGTTTGCTTGTTGGACAAGTAAACTATAATAACTTCTGCACCATTTGTCAACGGTGATCTGCCCCCTTTCCAGAAGTTTGTCGCATCCGCTGAAATATTAGCCGCAAACTTGTATACTATTCACACAAGTTTGACTTGCTTTTTGCGGTGAAAGTCCGTATACTGGAGCATGAGAAAATATAGGAGGATCGCACTATGATGAGAAAAGACCTGCCCCATCAAGTGGCGGACAGCTTATATAAGATGATCGCGGACACACAGGAGTTCCGCCCCGGTGACAAGCTGCCAGGAGAAAACATCTTGTCGGACAGGCTGGGTGTCAGCCGTTCCACCCTGCGGGAGGCTATCAAGGTGCTTTGTTCGCAGGGCGTGTTGGAGGTCTATCGTGGCAAGGGCACCTTCGTATCCGAAAGCATGGAGAGCTTTATCAGCTTCGGCTTGGACGAATTGGATCTGAACCGCAGCCGTGTGAAGGATCTATTTGAGGCTCGTCTCCTGTTTGAGCCACAGTTGGCTGCTATGGCCTGCCAGCGCGCCACGGACGAGGAACTGGGCGCCATCATGGAAGCAGGAAAGCTGGTAGAGGAGCAAATACGGCTCCACGCCGACCGCACTTCTGCCGACCAAGAATTCCACCAGCGCATTGCTGTGGCCTCCCACAACCGCTTTATGCTTCAACTTTTGCCCATCATCCACAGCGCTGTGTCTGAGACCATCATGCTCAATGAGCACCAGGAGTTGCTGTCGGACATCACCCTGCGGGACCACGCGCTGCTGATGGATTTTCTCGGCAAGAGAGATGCTTTCGGCGCGGAAGCTGCCATGCGCATCCACCTGCGCAGTGCCATGAATGCGCTGGCCTTGGCAAAATGACGAACGAAAACCGTATTCAAATAGCGCCTTTGCGTAAACATAATCATTCCGCATTTTAAGGATTTTTGCTGTGCATGCCTCCCATTATCAAAAAAAGCCCTGATAGATCAAGGCTTTGCGGATAAGAAGAACTCCGTTTTTCGAAAAAAATGTTCGAAAAACGGAGTTCATTCATTTGGTACGCCCGACTGGATTCGAACCAGCGGCCTTTAGAGTCGGAGTCTAACGCTCTATCCAACTGAGCTACGGGCGCATATTTGATTGTGAGTTTCCGCGATAGTCGTCAAATAGTAGTCAACGACTACGCATCTTTTCTCTGCCGTTCCCGCAAACGCAGGTGCGGCAAGGCTTTGCGCCATATCTCAACTGGAGACACCTGAAATGTCGGAGTCTAACGCTCTATCCAACTGAGCTACGGGCGCATATAGATTTTCAACACGCATATTATAGCAACTTGCGGCGGCTTTGTAAAGAGTTATTTCTCGCTAAAATTAAAAATGTTTGTTTTCTTCAGGTTTTTACTCTGGATTTAACATGGAATTAACCTTCCTGCGGTTTCGGATTTAAGATTGGGTGGGTAGGATGAAAAAGGTTAATATACAGGTAAACAATATATAAAAAAGAGGAGAGAAAGCAATGACATTTTTTGATGTGCTTACGCTTATCGGCGGACTGAGTCTGTTTCTGTTCGGCATGAACCTGATGGGCGACGCCCTGGAAAAGCGGGCGGGCAGCGGGCTGAAGGCCCTGCTGGGAAAGCTTACGGGTAGCAAGCTGGGTGGATTTTTGACCGGCATGGGCATCACGGCGGTGATCCAGTCGTCGTCTGCCACCACGGTGATGGTGGTGGGCTTCGTAAACTCCGGCCTCATGACCCTGCGCCAGGCCATTCATGTGATCATGGGCGCCAATGTGGGCACCACCGTCACGGCCTGGATCCTGAGTCTCACGGGCATCCAGAGCGACAATTTCCTTATGATGCTGCTCAAGCCCAGCTCCTTTACGCCGGTCATGGCCCTGGTAGGTGTGGTGCTTTACATGATGGGCAAGGACGGGAAAAAGAAGGACACAGGCTTGATTCTGCTAGGCTTTGCTACGCTGATGTTCGGCATGGACACCATGAGCGGCGCGGTGGCGGGCCTGAAGGACATGGAGGGCTTCCGGGAGCTGCTGCTGGTGTTCACCAACCCCATCCTGGGCGTGGTGGCCGGCGCGGTGCTGACGGCTATTATCCAGTCCTCCTCGGCATCGGTGGGTATTCTGCAGGCGGTGTCGTCTACGGGACAGATCACCTTCGGCGCGGCCATCCCCATTATCATGGGACAGAACATCGGCACCTGTGTCACGGCCATGCTCTCCTCCATCGGCACCAACCGCAATGCCCGCCGGGCGGCGGTGGTGCACCTGAGCTTTAATATCATCGGCACAGCTGTGTGGCTGACAGTGTTTGAAGTGGTGCGGGCGCTGGTGAATATTCCCATGCTGGACGGAAACATCGACCAGGTGGGCATTGCCATCGTTCACTCGGTGTTCAACATTCTCTGCACGGTGCTGCTGCTGCCCATGACGGGGCTGCTGGAAAAGCTGGCCTGCCGCATTATCCCGGACAGAGGGGAAAATGACAGCGTACCGGAGCTGGATGAGCGGCTCATGGCTACCCCGGCGGTGGCTATGGAGCGGTGCTATGAGGTGACCGTAAATATGGGGCACCTTGCCGTGAAGGCCACGCGCAACGCCCTGCGGGAGCTGGACAGTCACGACGAGAAACGGGCCGAGAGCATCCGGGAGGATGAGCAGGTGGCCGACCGGTATGAGGACGAGCTGGGCACCTATCTGGTGAAGCTCTCCGGCTGCTCACTAAGCGACCAGGACCGGGTGGAAGCGGCAGAGCTGCTGCACATGATAGGCGACTTCGAGCGCATCAGCGACCACGCGGTGAACGTGTTGGAGTCCACGGAGGAGCTGCGGGGGAAGGGGATCACCTTCACGGAGGCCGCTATGGAGGAGATGCACAAGCTGTTCGGCGCGGTGAGTGAGATCATGGACCTGGCGCTGACGGCGTTCATCCACGGGGACCTCTCCGCCGCCAAGGAGGTGGAGCCTCTGGAGCAGGTGGTGGACACCCTGAAAGAGCAGCTGCGCTCCCGGCACATCCTGCGCCTGCAGGAGGGCAGGTGCAGCATGGAGGCCGGGTTTGTGTGGGCGGATCTGCTGACAGATCTGGAGCGGGTGGCGGACCACTGCTCCAACATCGCCGGCTGCGTGGTGCAGATGCAGAAGAGCCGCTTGGACATCCACGGCTATCTGGACGGCGTGCGCAGCGGCAGCGAGGAGTTCCGCCAGCGGTACGATTATTACGCCCGCAAATACGCCCTTGCTTAGACCCTTGCCAAAACGGAAATAATGTGTATAATATAAGAAAGATTACACTGTCGATAAAGCGGTATAATTACGATAACGGTAAGGAAGGGTGTGTGAGGGAAACCCAAGAAGGGTGGCCCTCACCATTCAAATCAGAAGTTTTTGAAGCTTTGAAAAGCTTCAAAAACTTAGGCAGCGTGGCGAAATGACTTTTTCGACACGCTGAAGATTCTGTGAGAAGACTGCACGGAGGATTTTCATGCTGAAGCATTGTTTGATCGTATTTGGCGTATCTATGGTGCCGCTTATCGAGCTGCGGGGGGCCATTCCATATGGGGTGGCCTTTGGGCTGCCGCTGTGGCTGACCTACTGCATCGCCATCGTGGGCAATATGCTCCCGGTGCCCATTATCTATTTCTTCGCCCGCAAGGTCCTTGTGTGGGGCTGCGATAAGAAATACATCGGCAAGTTCTTCACCTGGTGCCTGCAAAAGGGCGAAAAGGGCGGACAAAAGCTTCAGAAAAAGGCGGGGCGGGGCCTGTTTTGGGCGCTGCTGCTGTTTGTGGGGATCCCGCTGCCCGGCACCGGCGCGTGGACGGGCACCCTGGCGGCCAGCATCCTGGACATGGGCTTTAAGAAAAGCGTGCTGGCCTGCATGGGCGGCGTGCTGCTGGCAGGGGTCATCATGGGCTGCCTTTCCGTGCTGGGCGTGGGGATTTTCACGGCGGCAGCGTAAAAACTGGCGAAAAATCTCTGCGAGCGGCAAATTCTGCGAGGCTTTTTTAATGCGCTATTACGGTGGTAGCCACAAAAAGAAACACATTTTTCAAGTAAGCAGGAGGATATAGCTATGACGTATACCTATCAGCCCCGGGGGGTCTGCTCCCGGCGCATGACGGTGGAGCTGGAGGACGGCATCATCCGCGATGTGCGGGTAGAAGGCGGCTGCAACGGAAATCTGCAGGGCATCTCCCGGCTGGTGATCGGGATGCCCGCCAGGGAGGCCATCCAGCGGATGAAGGGAATTCAGTGCGGCGGCAGGCCCAGTTCCTGCCCGGATCAGCTGTCTATTGCCTTGGAGCAGGCATTGGCTCAGGAAAACCGGCAATAATAAAGAGCGGAGAGCTGCAGGAAATTTCCTGCAGCTCTTTTCTTTCTGCCAAATATGTGCTACAATAGGGGCGCGGCAGTAGTTTCTTTCCTGTGCTATGGCAAATCACTATGGATTCATTATGGAGAAAAAGATGGAAGAACGAAATTGGAAGTACAAAATCACCGGCGGATGGCCTACTCTCATTGTTGCTTCGATCATGCTGGCAATTTTTACAGGGCTCACGGTCTGGCTTTACAACACGCGGAACAGGGCCTTTATTGGCGGCCTGATCGTGACGGCCTGCATGGCGATTGGCTTCATTTTATCTGTATGCAGCGTTCTATTTTTTAAGGTGTTCGTGGATAAGGACGGCTTTTTTTGTCAAACCGCACCGGGCAACGGGCGGTACTATCGCTACAGCGAGATCCGCAATATGTGGCTCAGTTCCGGCAGGGAGACAAACGCGCGCCAGCCGACCTACTGCAACTTTGAAACGGTAGAAGGAAAGCGGATGAGATTCCTCGTACTTGGCTCCCAAATCGATGCAGTGGATTATATGATCGAGCGGGTCGAGTCTATAGGGAACAAAAGCGGGGAAGATGATCTTGACTGGGAGATCGTTATAACGGGCAAGAAGGAGGCTGGATTTGTGGTAATTCCCACGATTCTCTCCTTGATTATGCTTGTCGTAACGGTGATGTTGTTTTTGGCGTGGAATCTGCCGCCGATAGTCATTGCAGTTCCCGTTATTCTTGAGCTGATGTCACTGTCACAGATTCTTTCTCTTGGGTTGTTTTACAAAGTAATCATTCAGAAGGACGGTTTTTATTGCCGCACCAATCCCTTCGACGGGCGGTACTACCGTTACGGCGACATTTTGGACTGGCGTCTTGTCGAGTCGCAACGGAAGTTTGGCTCTCCGTACAAAATGGGAGTCCGTCAAACATACTACTTTTATGACCTGAAATTCATTGACCGAACACACCAGACGCACAGGCTCCCTTATAACAAATCACTGTACGAGGGAGAGATTGGCGAGTTGGTCGCCAGAATTGAGAGGGCGCATAGCGATGAAACCTAATTATATTTCCCGGTTGGTGGTGATCATCATAGGAATTACTATGCTGATCACCGGTATCCGTATGCTTGTTATGGGAGTGGATGCCTATATCCAGCCACTCCACCACACTGACTGGGTGACCAGCAACGCAAATATTACCGATGTTTCTGAATCGGTCATAAAGGGTTCTCGCAAGGACAGGCGGAGCAGTATCAATTATTGGATGACCTACGAATATGAAGTGGATGGAACGCATTATACAGGCGACTATGGTCCCTTGGCGAACTCTATCGAGGTGGGCAAGTCCATCCGAATCAAATATGATCCCAATGCGCCGGAAAACTCGACTGGATTCTTATCCCCGAGTTCCAGCGACCTTGTCTTTGCCGTTGCGGGACTGATTCTTGCTGTGATTGGTTTTTTCATGTCCGGTATCTTTGGCCTAATTCGCAGGTTGATTGGAAAGAATCGTTCCGACGAGAAGGAAGAGAAAGACGGCATGTCCGCCGAGGAAGCGGCATACGAGATAAAAGTGAGGATAGGCAATACCCTCCGAGCCCTTTTCCCGATACTCGCATTTGTCCTTTTCGGAGTGCTCCTTATGATTCTCCAGGGCGGAAGATTTTAATTCTATATATTTGCAAAAGCCAGCGCTGCGCCGTATTCTAAAGGCGCGGCGCTGTTTTTTACCGCTAATTTTAGAAACGCACCACCGGCGCTCACGGCGCATAGGATGGAGGGCGATGGGAGCGTGAAAGCAATGGCCTATGATGAGCGGGAGCTGCTGGCCCGTCTGATCCAGTGCGAGGCGGGAGGCGAGGGAGAGATCGGCATGAAGGCGGTGGCCGGGGTGGTGATGAACAGGGTGAACGTACTGGGCGGTGAATATGACCGGGTGGGGCAGGGGAGCCTGCAGAACATTGTGTTCCAGCCGGGGCAGTTTACCTGTCTGGCGGAGACGGTGGGGGGCGTTTACAATCCCCAGAACATCTACAACATGCGGCCCACCCAGGAAAACTACGACATTGCCGACTGGGCCATGGCCGGCAATCGCCTGCCCGTGGTGGGGGATGCGCTGTGGTTTTACAGCCCCTACGACAGGCCCTGCCGGAGCTATTTTCCCTCCCAGGTGGGGCAGTTTGTGGAGCAGATCGGCGGACACTGCTTTTATGTTCCCACGGACGCATATTATGAAACTTGAGTGAGGTGTGACGGATGCTGCAAATACATACGGAGCCACAGGCAGAAGATATGGGCGGACTGTCCGGCGGCATGGCGGGTATGAGTCCCGACTTGCCCGACGGGAGCGGGATGATGGGCCCACGCACCGGGCAAAATGAGGGTGCAGAGACCGGGATGCCCACAGGGACTGGCAGCGGAAGCGTCTCCCTGATCCCCCAGCGACCCGACCACATAATGCTGCGGCCGGGGGACACGGAGACCATTGAGGGACCGGCCGGCAGCCGGGCGGTGACCAACAGCTCCGTGCGGGGGCTGCTGGCGCGGAATTTGGGCTACTATGTGGTGGCCAGCTTCCTCATGGGTACCCAGCAGGCTGTCCAATGGGAGGGGATTTTGGCCAGCGTGGGGAATGACTATTTGATCATCTATCAGCCGGACCAGAATCGGTTTGTCAGCGGAGATATTTATTCGCTGAAGTTTGTGGAGTTTCACGAGGACCAGTCTCCCTGCAGGGCGGGCTATCGGCGCAGAGACGGGTTTCAGGGGTGGTAAAACCTGGCGAAAATTCCTTCGGTTTTTTGAGTGCGTTTCGAAAAAAGACGCTCCCCGAGGCAGGCGGCTGCTTCGGGGAGATTTTGGGTGCGCGGAGTGTATTTAGCGGGGGCACGACCCCTCAGTCCGCTTCACTGGCAGCTCCCCTTGGTAAGGGGAGCCTTTGGATATTACGGATTGCCACAGCCAGTGTGCGCACTGGCTTCGCAATGACATCTTTACAAGAGGTATGGTGTGTGACGGAACGGGCCAATGTGGGCATCGGCCCCTACGAAAAGAGAAGGGGGCGCCGTTATCGGGGCGGAGATCAGTTTTCCAATTCGGGAGCGGAAAACAGGTCCCAGGGGTACCGGTGGGGCGGGGGCTGGGTGATGTCGATCTTTTCACCGGTGCGGGGATGGGGCAGGGCCAGGCGGTAGGACCAGAGGGCGGCGGTGCAGCGGGGGTCTTTGCTGCCGTAGCGGATGTCGCCCAGCAGGGGCAGGCCCCGGGAGGAGAACTGCACCCGGATCTGGTGGGTGCGGCCGGTGTGCAGCCGGACGCGCACCAGGGTCAGATCCTCTGTCTCGGCCAGGACCCGATAGGAGAGCCGGGCCTCCCGGACGCCCTTGCGCATCCGCTTCACCACATAGCTTTTGTTCTTGGCGGCGTCCCGGAAGAGAAGGTCTGTCAGCTCCCCCTCCCGAGCTTCCGGGTGGCCCCGGAGAACGGCCAGGTACTCCTTTTCCACCCGGTGCTCCGCCACGGCGGCGATGAGCTTTCCGGTGACGGCTTTATCCCGGGAGAATACCATGAGTCCGCCGGTGATCTTATCCAGGCGGTGGACGGTGGCGATATAGTCCGGCTGGTGCAGCGACCAGTAACGGTCCCGCAGGAGCTGGGGCATACAGGCACCCTGAGGACTGTCCTCGGACAGGACGCCTACGGGCTTTACGCACAGGACCAGGCTGCGGTCCTCATATAGGACCGAAAGAGCATCATGGGGCATAGAGGGTTCCTTTCTCAAATAAGGCAGACGCCGGGAAGCGTCTGCCTTATGCTGTTTTACCGGCGCTTGCCGCGGTAGTTGCGGTGGGCGCGGCCGTATTTATTTCGGGAGCCGTAGCGGTTTCTGGGGCGGACCTTGCGCACCCAGAACACCAGGAAAATCACAAGAAGGATCACCAGGACCGTGATGATCTTTACGATAGTTTTGGAGAAAAACTGGGAGATAAGGTACTTGCCCTGGAGGAAATGGTTGACGCTGACGCTGTCGGCGGCCAGGAGCTTTACGGTGGCATAGTCATAGCCGTCATAGCTCAGGGTCATTTCGCCCAGCTCCTGATCCACGGCGATGGGGGCGAAGGCGGTGTCACCGTATACGGTGACCTTGCGCTCCAGCATGTCGGGCGTGACATCGTTGGGCAGCAGGATCTCCACGTCCTCGGCGGTGTGCACCAGCACGGCGTTGGTCTCCTTGCTGAGCTTTACCGGCACCTCCTGGATGAGATCCTCCTTGGTGAAGATGGTCTGCATGCTGAAGTTATTATAGCCCCAATCCAGCAGGGTGGCGGAGTCTACAAAGTTCATGAGTTTCTCTTCACCGCCGATGACCTTTGTATCACTGCCCAGGACCACGGCCACCAGACGGCGGCCATCCTTGATGGCGGTAGACAGCAGGCAGCGGCCCGCCTCGTCGGTATAGCCGGTCTTGAGCCCGTCGGCATAGTCATAGATATAGCCCAGGGTGCGCCAGTTGGAGATGAGGGCGTTGGTGGAATGGAGCTCCCGGACGTCGGACATATTGGTGGCGGGCACATTATAGGATTTGCTGCCGCAGATAGTCATGAAAACGTCGTGCTTCATAGCCTCATGGGCGATAAGATAGATGTCCCAGGCGGTGGTATAGTGGTCGGGGTCGTGCAGACCGTTGGTATTGGCAAAATGCGTGCCCTCGCAGCCTAGCTCCTGGGCGCGCTGATTCATCAGGGCAACAAAGTCCGCAATGGAGCCGGACACGGCCTCGGCAAGAACGTTGGCGGCCTCGTTGGCGGAGACGATGAGCAGGCAGTTGAGCAGCTGCTCCACCGTAAGGACCTCGCCGGCCTCGATGCCGGCGGTGCTGCTGTCCTCGTCAATGCTGCTGACGGCCACCTGGGAGGCCGTGATGGGCTGGGTGAGGGACAGATCGCCCCGGTCCACGGCCTCCAGGGTCAGCAGGGCGGTCATGACCTTGGTGATGCTGGCCGGATAGGCCTTCTGCTTTTCATTGAGACCGTAGAGCATGCGGCCGGTGCTTTCGTCCACCAGCAGGGCGCACTTGGCGTCCAGGGTGGGATTTTCCAGCGCAGAAGCCTGGGGCGTCAGGAAAAGCACCGTCATAAGGACGGAAAGCAAAAAAACAGATAAAAATTGTCGAATTTTCATGGTCGTTCTTCTCCAGTTATGATATAATACAGAATAGCCCATAAACGAATTATGTGAACTAAAGTCAATTATAAGCAAAAACCAAGGTGGAGTCAACAGTGAAACACGGAATTCATCTGACAAAAACGGAAATAGCGATCTTGCTGCTGGCGGTACTGTTTGCGGCGGCCATGGTGCTGCTTCGGGTCTCAAGACAGGGGGACAGCGCGTGGCAGATCACCACCGAGCACACCCAGGCCCAGACGGAGCCCATCCGCCCGGTGAACATCAACACCGCCTCCAAGGAGGAGCTTGTGGAGGTGGAGGGGATCGGTCCGACCCTGGCGGAGCGCATCATTGCCTATCGGGAGGAGAATGGGCCGTTTCAGACGATCGAGGAGCTGGACAATGTGAAGGGCATCGGGCCCAGCCTTATAGAGAACATTAGATATCTTGTTTGCACGGAGGATACACCATGAAGATACTGGTCGTTGATGACGAGAAGCTGCTTGTAAAGGGAATCACCTTTAACCTGCAGAATGAGGGATATGAGGTGGAGGCCGCCTATGACGGCACCGCCGCGGTGGAGCTGGCGCGCAAGGAGTGCTTTGACCTGATCATCCTGGACTGGATGATGCCGGGAAAATCCGGAAGCGAGGCATGCATGGAGATACGGAGCTTTTCCGACGTGCCTATCATTATGCTCACGGCGAAAAGCGAGGACAGCGACAAGATCATGGGCTTTGCCTGCGGGGCGGACGACTACGTGACAAAGCCCTTTAATATCCTGGAGCTGAAGGCCCGCATCCGGGCGCTGCTGCGCAGAGCCGCCGGAAGCAAGCGCCAAAAGGAGGAGGACACACGCCTGCGCTGCAGCGAGTTCACCCTGGACATGAGCCAGCGGGTGGCCCTGCGGGAGGGCCGGGTGGTGGACCTGACCGCCAAGGAATATGAGCTGCTGGAGGTGCTGATGAAAAATCCACGGCATGTGTTCAGCCGGGAAAAGCTGATGGACCAGGTATGGGGCTACACTTATGCCGGGGACTACCGCACGGTGGATGTGCATATCCGGCGGCTGCGGGAAAAGCTGGAGCCGGACCCGGCACAGCCGAGGTATATTCTGACCAAGTGGGGAGTGGGATACTATTTTCAAAATGAAGAGCAGTCTGCAGTTTAAGATCGGCCTGAGCTATCTGTCCATCATTATTGTGGTGCTGATCATCCTCAACACCTATCCGCTCCTGGCCTCTCAGAACTTAGTATTTCGCTCCAAGGAAGCTACGGTGAGCAGCAGCGTGAAGGTGATGGAGTCGGCGCTGGCTGGCCTCTCGTCCCTGACGGAGGGGAACGTGGAGAAGGCCCTCTCCGGCCTGGAGGAGACGGGCGTGAGCCGCGTGATGGTCACGGACACCGCAGGCCGGGTGCTCTATGACACCCGCCTGCAGGAAAACGCCAGGGGGCAGTATGCCTTTTACACGGAAATCGCCCAGGCGCTGGACGGAGACGACACCTTTTACTGCGCTTTTGACGGGGAGGCCTTCCTCAGCCGGGGGGCGGCACCGGTGGTGTATCGAAACCAGATCATCGGCGTGGTCTACGCCTATCAGTATGATGCGCAGCAGGGAACGCTGCTGAAGGATCTGCAGAAAAACCTTATTACCATTTCGGCGGCGGTGGCGATCATAGCCATTGGAATTAGTCTGCTGCTGTCCCGGCTCTTTGCCGGGCGGATCAGCCGCCTGCTGCAGGCCATCAGTCAGGTGCGGGAGGGCTCTTATAACCACAGGGCCGCGGTGGAGGGCTCAGACGAGATCGCCCAGATCGCCGCGGAATTCAACAGCCTTACAAGCCGTTTGCAGACAACGGAGGAGGCTCGGCGGCGCTTTGTGTCCGACGCGTCCCACGAGATGAA
Source organism: uncultured Oscillospiraceae bacterium (assembly GCA_934566025.1). Taxonomy (GTDB): domain Bacteria; phylum Bacillota; class Clostridia; order Oscillospirales; family Oscillospiraceae; genus Vescimonas. The sequence goes on from CAKTIW010000013.1 coordinate 17,266, forward strand.
AACGCCTTTGGCCGGCATCAAGCTGCTGACGGATTCCATTTTGCAGACGGAGGACATTGACCCGGCGACCACCCGGGAATTTGTTGCGGACATCGGTGATGAGGCCGCCCGGCTGCAGCGCATTACCGAGGATCTACTGCGGCTGACAAGGCTGGACAGCGGCGTTCTGGAGCCAGCGGTCCCGGTGCAGGTCAAAAAGGTCCTGGACCGTGCCGGACGTATGCTGCAGCCGGTGGCAGGACAGAGGGAAATAGACCTTACCTGGCAGGCAGAGGAGGGCGCGGTGGTGCTGGCGACAGAGGGCGACATTCACCAGATCCTGTATAATCTCATGGAAAATGCCGTGAAATATACGGCGCCGGGAGGCTTTGTGCATGCGGCTGCTGCCGCACGGGACGGCTGGGTGCTGATGACCGTGGAGGATAACGGTATGGGGATCCCGGCCGAGGATATGCCCCATATTTTCCAGCGTTTTTACCGGGTGGACAAGGCCCGCTCCCGGGAGATCGGCGGCACGGGCCTGGGCCTGAGTATCGTGGGCGACACGGTGCGCAGGCGCTGCGGTGAGATTACCGTTGCCGCCCGGGAAGGCGGCGGAACGGTGTTTACGGTGCGATTTAAGCAGGCAGGCGAGGTGACGGCATGAAAAAAGGATGGATACTGTTCACCTGTATTGTGCTGGCACTGCTGCTGGCGGGCTGCTCGGGAAGCCCGGAGGAGGAGCGGCAGATGCACCTTTTCTACCCCGCTGCGGAGTTTAAAGCGGGGGGCGATGTGCTGCAGTCCCAGGCCATTGACTGGTCACAGTGGGAGGAGCAGGAGACCGAGCGGCAGGTGCGGGAAGTGGTGCGGCTGCTGATGAATACGGACGGAGGTCTGGATTTCTCGTCTCCCATTCCTCAGGGGACGCAGCTTTTGCAGTGCAGCGTGTCCGGGGGAGTGGCGGTGCTGGATTTTTCCGGGGCCTACGGGCGATTGTCCGAGTTCGACCTGACGGTGGCGGATTACTGCATTACGCTGACTGCCTCCCAGATCCCCGGCGTGCGGCGGATCCAGATCCTGGTAGAGGGAGAGTCGCTGTCAGGGGAGCAGGGACAGGCACTGACCACGGGAGACGTGCTGCTGACCAGCTCGGAAGACGTGGTAAAGGTGGTGCCGGTAGCCCTGTATTTTCCGGACAGGGAGGGGGTCCTGCGGCCTGAAAAGCGGGAGCTGCTCATTTACGAGGGGGAGAATCACTGCAGCCGTGTACTGGAGGCTCTGCTGGAGGGACCGGAAACAGAGGGCCTGGTGAGCCTTCTGCCGGAGGGCATCAATCTCTCCAGTGTCTGGCTGGACGGGGATATTTGCTGCCTGAATCTCACCTACGGGGACTACAAGACCCTTTGCGACACCACGAATATCGACCAGGAAAACCTGGTGCAAGGCCTTGTGCGCTCTTTGTGCAGCCTGAAGGGTGTGGAAAGGGTGCAGTTTATGGTCAACGGCGGCTACCGGGCCAAGCTGGGAACCGTGGACATTGAAAATCCGATCAGACCTTAAAAATAAGAGAAGGTGCCGACAGAGGATCGGCACCTTCTTGATTTTTATTTTACTGCTTTCGAGCGGTGATGTACTCGTCGCCGGGCCGCCAATAGGGGCAGGCATCGGCCCGGGCGGAGAGAAAGCGGACCATTTCGTCCTCGTCCAGGTCCATGTCGCAGATATAATCGTCGTATTCCTCGTCGTAGGAATAGTAGACGCAGGTTTCGCATTTGGTGCTCATGGGGGCCTCCTTCTCGGGCGCAGATTTCTTTTTCTTTATTATACTGCGCCGTTTTGCCGCCGTCAACGGGGGGATTTTTTGGCTATGGGGAAAAAATTCAAAGAAATGTAATGACTTTTCTCGGGGATTCGGCTACAATAAGGTGAAAATAAAAGTAGGAGGACATCCTGTTGAAAAAAATCTACGACTCGGTGGAGCGCTTTTGCGCCCGCCATCCCCGGTTTGGTATTCCCAATTTGATGCGGTACATCGTCATCGGCAATGCGGTGGTGTATTTCCTGTCCATGCTCAGCCGCAACGCCGACGCGGCGGCACTGGATTTTTTGGCCTTTAATCTCAACGGCCTGCTCCACGGCGAGATCTGGCGGATCGTCACCTACATCTTTGTGCCTGGATACAGCAGTCCCTTTGCGCTGCTCATCGCCCTGTATTTTTACTACTGGATCGGCTCGACCCTGGAGCGGGAATGGGGTACGCCCAAGTTTACCTTATATTATTTAGGCGGCGCGGCGCTGACGGTGGTGGGCGTGATCCTTACCAGCCTTATCAGCGGCAACTATTATCTGACCCTGGCCGGAACGGGGTATGTGAACCTGTCCATGTTCCTGGCCTTCGCGGTGCTGTTCCCCAATATGACGGTGCTGCTGTTTTTCATCATACCGGTGAAGATCAAGTGGCTGGCTATTATCGACGGGGCTTTCTTTGCCTTTGAGATCGTGACGGCTATCCTCTCCGGCAACATCGTGGGCGCCATTACACCGGTGCTGGCGCTGCTGAACTTTATCATTTTCGCAACGCCCCATCTGCGCTATCTGCGCCAGCGGACCCAGTACCGGTATTCTCCCAAGGCGACCAACTTCCGCCGGACGGTGAACCAGGCCCAAAAGCAGCAGCAAAATGCGCCCTATCGCCATAAGTGCGCCGTGTGTGGCCGCACGGACACGGACTACCCCGACCTGCAGTTCCGCTACTGCAGCAAATGCGCCGGGTATCACTGCTTCTGCCAGGATCATATTTTCTCCCACGTGCATTTCACCGAGGAGCCTTGACGGATATGGCTTTTTCCGATAAAATAGGATAAACTATTCTGCGAGGTAAGAATATGGCTAACGGATTTATTGACAAGGCGCGCATCACCGTTCGGGCCGGAAACGGCGGCAACGGGGCGGTGGCCTTTCACAGAGAAAAATACATTGCGGCCGGCGGCCCCGACGGCGGCGACGGCGGCAACGGCGGCAGCATCATCGTGCAGGTGGACGACAATATGTCCACCCTCATGGACTTCCGCTATAAGCGGAAATATGTGGCCGGAAGCGGCGTGGACGGCCAGGGCGGACGCAAGAGCGGCAAGGACGGCGAGAGCCTGACCATCCGGGTACCCCGGGGGACCCTGATCCGGGACGCGGAGACGGGTGAAATTATCAAGGATATGTCGGACAAGGAGCCCTTTGTCCTATGCAAGGGAGGCCGGGGCGGCTGGGGCAACCAGCACTTTGCCACCCCCACCCGGCAGGTGCCGCGGTTTGCCAAGGCGGGCCTGCCCGGCGAGAGCCACGATGTGATCTTGGAGCTGAAGCTGCTGGCGGATGTGGGGCTGGTGGGCTTTCCCAATGTGGGCAAATCCACGCTGCTGAGCGTTGTGAGCAAGGCGCACCCGAAAATCGCCAACTACCACTTTACCACCCTCTATCCCAACTTGGGCGTGGTGTATGTGGACGACGGCGTCAGCTTCGTGATGGCGGACATTCCCGGCATCATCGAGGGAGCCAGCGAGGGCGCGGGCCTGGGCCACGACTTCCTGCGGCACATTGACCGGTGCCGGCTGCTTGTCCACCTGGTGGATGTATCCGGCAGCGAGGGGCGGGACCCGGTGGCGGACTTTGACGCTATCAACGAGGAACTGAAAAACTATTCCCCGGAGCTTGCAAAGCGCCCCCAGATCGTGGTGGGCAACAAGACCGACCTTCTGCAAGACCCGGAGCAGCTTGAGGAGCTTAAAAAGCATGTGGAGGAGGCGGGCTACACCTTCCTGGAGATGTCCGCCGTCACCCACCAGGGGACGAGGGAGCTGGTGCAGACCATCGGGCGGATGCTCTCCCAGCTGCCGCCGGTAGTGGTGTACGAGCCGGAGTATGTGCCCCGGCCCCCGGAGGTGGACACCTCCCAGCCGCTTAACATCCATGTGGAGGACAACACCTGGCTGGTGGAGGGCCCGTGGCTGCAGCGGCTCATGGCCAACATCAATTTCTCCGACTATGAGAGCCGGATGTATTTCGACAAGATGCTGCGCCAGAGCGGCCTGTTTGACCGGCTGGAGCAGATGGGTATACAGGACGGGGACATCGTGTCCATGTATAACCTGGAGTTTGAGTACCAGCATTGACGGCATGAAAAAAGACGCGCGGGCGGAGAAAACCTGCGCGTCTTTTTTGGATTATTCCGGGGGAAAATCCTCGCGGCTTGCCATGTGCATGACGGAGACCTCGTATGCGGTGCGCTGCTGGGTCTCGCCGTCTACCACCTTTAAGTACACCCGGCTCTGGATCCGGCCCTCGGCGCAGAAGCTGTCGCCGGTGGTGAGCTGGGCCGCCTGCCGGGCCAGGAGGCCCCAGCATATAACGGGCAGATAGTCCGACCGACCGCAGCGGCGGTTTACCGCCAGGAGCAGGTCGCAGATCTCCCGGCCCAGGGGCGTGCTGCGCAGGACAGGGGGCTTGCACATCGCGCCGCACAGGCAGATGCGGTTTTTTACCTCCGCACCGGGGGCCTTGATGAGACTGCGGGCAAAGACGGAGAGGACCAGGCGCTGCCCGGTGCCGCTGCGGTTATTAAAGGAGCGGAGCTGGCCCAGGAGAGTCACGGTGTCGCCGGGAGACAGGCCCTCGGGCAGGATGCTCTCCCGCACCAGCACCGGCAGCTCATCGTTCAGGCCGGAGAGCCGGGGCACGGACAGAAGGAAGCGGTAAAAGGCCTCTCCGTGATTGGTATGGGACAGCTCCGGGGCTGTAAGCACCCCGCCGCATAGTTCAACATGATTATAGCAATCCTCCATGGCTTGACCATTCCTTTCGCTTTGACGGTAGATTTCCATGGGACACTATATGGCGGGGAAGGGAAGAATATGCCCTTTTCAAGGGACGCAAAATATTGTATAATGAGAAAAAACGAAAGGAGCGAGGATGCTCATGCGATATAAAGGAAAGGTATACAGACCGCCCAGCGAGGCGTACAGCCTCATCGTGCAGGTGACCTACGGCTGCAGCCACAACCGCTGCGCTTTCTGCGATATGTATAACGACAAGCATTTCGCCATGCGGCCTATGCAGGAGATCCGGGAGGATTTTGAGCTGGCCCGGCGAGTCTATGGTCATGTAGGCCGGGTGTTTTTGGCCGACGGAGACGCGCTGATGCGCAGGACCGGCGACCTGGTGGAGATATTGGGGCTGATATACGGCCTGTTTCCCGAGTGCGAGCGGGTGACCTGCTACGCCTCCCCCACAAGCCTGCAGATCAAATCGGAGGAGGATCTGCGCCTGCTGCGGGAGAAGGGCCTGAAGATGGTATATATGGGTCTGGAATCCGGCTGTGATGAGGTGCTGAAACGCATGAATAAGGGCCACACGGCGGCACAGATCATTGAGGCGGGGCAGAAGGCCCGGCGCTGCGGCCTGCAGCTGTCCGTGACAGCCATTTCCGGCCTTGGCAGCCGGGAGCTGTGGCGGGAGCACGCAGTGGAGACGGCCAAGGCGTTCAGCGCCATAAATCCCGAATATATCGGGCTGCTGACCCTGCTGGTGGAGCCTGGTACCCCTCTGGAAAAATGGGTGCGGGAGGGAAGCTTCCATTTGCTGGGACCACTGGAGGTGATGCAGGAGATGGAGCTGTTTTTGCAGCATATTGACAGCCCCGGCAGTGTCTTTCGCATGAATCATGCGTCCAACTATCTGACGTTGAAGGGGACGCTGAATCAGGACCGGGAGCGGCTGCTGCAGCAGGTGCGCCAGGGCCTGGCGGGCCAGGGACTGAGAGATGAATTTATGCGGGCGCTGTGAGGGCACCCAATGGCTTAAAATAGTAAAACGCCGCAGGCTCACCTGCGGCGTTTTGTGTGTATTCGGATAGGATACGTTTATGCGGCGCTGTGATTTTGCCCGAAGTAGAGGATGCCGTATGCCAGGCACAGGATCAGGACCAATGCCGCTACTGCCACGGTGCCGATGGCGCACACAGTGCCCACGCCGTGAGGCAGGAAGAAGGCAACGACAGCCAGGGCGAAGCAGATCGCCGTCAGCAAAACGATCAAGTTACGGATAGTTTTCATCTGTTTCATAGTACATGCCTCCTATATTTATTTTGTGATCTCATTATAGCAGGAAAAATGTCCGTTTTCCTTACAAGGGTACTACAAATCGGAACATATTCGGATACAAAATCGTTACATTTTTGCTTTTTTGCTACGGATTTGTAATGAAGTGCCGGCGCGAGGGATTACCCTTGAAATGGTATATGATTTTTGCTATAATATACTTCTATATGAAGATGGGGGAGTGTTGGTTTGCACTATTTGAGCAATTTATGGGCGGCGCTGGACTTCGGCTCGCTGTGGGACATGCTGCTGCGGCTGGCGGCGGTGCTGCTGTGCCTGACGGTGCATGAGACCTGCCACGGTCTGGCGGCCTACGCCCTGGGCGATCCTACCGCTCGGCGGGCACACCGGCTGAGCCTGAATCCCCTGCGGCACATCGACTGGTTTGGCCTGCTGATGATGTTTTTGGCGGGCTTCGGCTGGGCCAAGCCTGTGCCGGTAAACCCCAACTACTTCAAAAAGCCCAAGCAGGGCATGGCCTTGACGGCACTGGCCGGGCCGGTGAGCAACTTCCTGCTGGCGCTTATCATGCTGCTGGGGGCCCGCATTTTCTGCGATGTGGCCGCCTACACCGAGACGAATCAGCGGATCCTGGATTTCCTGCTGATGGTGGCCATTCTCTCCATCGGATTGGGGCTTTTCAATCTGGTGCCCATCCCGCCGCTGGACGGGTCCAAGGTGCTGTTCGCAGTGCTGTCGGACCGGGCCTATGACCAGCTTATGCGTTATGAGCGGTACGGGATGCTTGTGCTTTTCGCGTTGGTGTTTTTCGATGTGGGCAGCAGCGCCCTTTCCCAGGCTATCAGCTGGGTTTTTGATCTATTTTGCCGCATTGTCGGCTTGTGAGGGAGAAAAAAGGTTTTGGATAATCCGATTTTTAAATTGGAAAAAGTGGTGCAGACCAAGGCGGCGGAGCCTCTGGAGGATTTTGAGGGGCCGCTGGATCTGATTTTGTTCCTGCTGAGTAAAAATAAAATCGAGATCCAGGACATCCCCATCGCGCTGATCCTGGATCAGTATTTGGCGTACCTGGAAAAGCGGCAGCAGATGGATCTGGAGGTGGCCAGCGAATTCGTGACCATGGCGGCGCACCTAATGTATATTAAGACCAGGATGCTCCTCTCCATTGAGGACGAGGAGGCCCAAAGCGAGATGGACGCCCTCATTCAGTCGCTCCAGGAGCGGCAGCGGGGCGAGTGCTATCAGAAGATCCGCAAGCTCACGGAAAAACTGGGGCCCATGAGTGAGTTCGGTCGGAATATTTTCACCAAGAACCCGGAGCCTGTGAAGCGGGGAAAGGTGTTTGAGTATGACCACGAGCCGGGAGAGCTGGCCATCGCCATGCAGGAAATGCTGGACCGGCGAGACATGGCACAGCATCCGCAGCTGGCGGTGTTTGAGGACATCGTGAAGCGGGAGCCGTACTCGGTGGAGGAGAAATCCGAAGAAATTGTGCGGCGTGTAAAGCTGGTGGGCATTACACGGTTTCTGCTGCTGTTTAAGGGCAGCCGCAGCCGCAGTGAGCTGGTGGCCACGTTTATGGCGGTGCTGGAGCTGTGTAGAAAGCATGTGCTGCGCCTGGCCGGAGGGCCGGAGGACTGCATGGTGTCCTGCGAGAAGGACAGCCAGGTGTAAGGGAGAGACATTATGGAAATACTGGAAATGAAAGAGATCGAGGCGGCGCTGGAGGGTATCTTATTTGCCTCCGGCGAGCCCGTGCATATTGACCGTATATGCCTGGCCCTGGACCTGGACCGGGCTACGGCGGAGCTTGTGCTGCAAAAGCTGGCAGACTACTATAGCTTCGAGCGCCGGGGCATACGGCTCATCCGAATGGCGGACACCTGGCAGCTCTGCTCGGCCCCGGAGTATGCCGACTACATCCGCCGGGCCTTTGAGATTCGCAAGCCTGCCAAGCTCTCCCAGCCGGCGCTGGAGGTGCTGACCATTGTGGCCTACTATCAGCCCACCACCCGGGCTTACATCGACCAAATTCGCGGGGTGGACAGCTCCTATACCGTGGGGCTGCTGCTGGAACGGCACATGATCGAGGAGTGCGGCACCCTGCAGGTGCCGGGGCGGCCCCGGCTGTACCGCACCACCAAGGAATTTCTCCGGGCGTTCCACCTGAATACCCTGGAGGACCTGCCGGAGATGCCGGGCCTGGAGAACGACGGGCAGCTGCGGCTGGAGAACGACGGGACCATCAGCGACGAGACCAACACCTGAGAGAGGGGGCGAGGCCATTGACGGCGCTGTGGATCGTGGGGGCTGTGCTCCTTTTGCTGCTGGTCATCTTCCTGAGCCGGGTGGGCGCGGAGATGGCCTTCGGGGAGGAGACGAGAGTGGCCCTTCGGCTGGGGCCTGCCCGGATGCAGGTGTTGCCGAGGAAGGAAAAGGCGAAAAAGCCGAAAAAAGAGAAGCCTCCCAAAAAGAAAAAAGAAGAAAAGCCCCAAAAGGAGATGCCGAAAATCACGGCCCGAGCGGTGCTTGAGAGCCTGCCGGAGCTGTGGGCTATCCTGAAAAAAGGGCTGCGAATGACCTTTCGGCGTGTCCGCATCTCGCCCATGAAGCTTTCGGCGGTCATCGGCGGGGAGGACCCGGCGGATACGGCTATTCTCTATGGGAAACTCAACGCCGCTATGTGGACGGTGATGCCGGTGCTCACGGAGCTGGTGCAGATGCCGGACCCGCACATCCACCTGGAGCCAGACCTCCAGGGAGGCGAGACGAAGGTGCGGGGCGAAATGGGCGTTACGGCCCGGATATGGGACCTGACGGTCATCGGATTTGCCTGCGGCATACCGCTTATAAAATGGTTTTTACGCTTGAGAAAACAGCCGCAAGACGCGGCGAAGGATACGCAAAGCCTGCCAAGAAAGGATGAAGAAAATGGAAAACAAGAAAACCAACCTCAGCGAAATGATGGAGACCTCCATGAGCAAGGTGCGGGAGATGGTCAGCAGTGACACGGTCATCGGCCAGCCCATCACAACGCCGGACGGGGTGACTTTGGTGCCCATTTCCCGGCTGAGCTTCGGGTTTAGCTGCGGTGGCAGCGACTTCGGCAAGGCGGCCGACGGGAAGAATTTTGCCGGCGGTACGGCTGCGGGCGTGAAGGTGGATCCGGTGGCGTTCCTGGTGGTGAAGGACGGCGTGACCCGGGTGATGCCGGTGAGCGTGCCCGCTATCGGCACGGCGGACCGGGTCATTGAGATGATCCCCCAGGTCATGGACCGGGTGGAGAATTTTATTGACAAAAAGAAGGAAACTACCGAATTTTAACTGCGTATACTGGCACCATCCATGCTGAAAGGGAGGATGGTGTATGAGGGGTACACGGGTGGCGGCGATTGTGCTGGCAATGGCACTTTTGCTGACGCATCGGGCCTGGGCTGTGGACATTTCTGCCACAGCGGCGGTTTTGATGGATGCGGACACAGGCCGCGTCCTATACGAGAAAAATGCCGACCGGCGGATGCTGGTAGCCAGCACCACCAAGATCCTCACAGCTTTGGTGGTGCTGGAAAGCTGCGACCTGCAGAGCCGGGTGACGGTGACCCAAAAGCATAGAGCGGAGGGGTCGTCCATGTACCTAAAGCCCGGGGAACGGGTGACGGTGGAGTGCCTGCTTTACGGCTTGCTACTCTCCTCCGGCAACGATGCGGCCTTGGCGCTGGCGGAGGCCTGCGGCGGGGCAGAGCGGTGCGTGGGAAAGATGAACGACCTGGCCCGGCGCATCGGCATGGCGGACAGCCACTTTGAAAACCCCAACGGACTGGACGGGGAGCAGCATTACTCCACCGCCCGGGATATGGCGAAGCTGGCGGCCTATGCCGCGAAGCAGCCTACCCTTATGCGTATCTGCTCCACGGTGACGGCCCATGTGGGTGGCCGGACCCTGACCAACCACAACCGGCTTCTTCGGGAGCTGGAGGGCTGCGTGGGCATGAAGACCGGCTACACCAAGGCCGCCGGGCGGACGCTGGTGTCCTGCGTGGAGCGGGAGGGGCGGACGCTGGTGGCTGTGACCTTGCAGGACGGCAACGACTGGGCCGACCACAAGGCGCTCTATGAACTTGGCTTTTCCCAGGAAACTGCGGCGGACACGGCGGCTATGCCGGGGAGAAAAGAACGACTTTGGATATGAAAGCGGGTGACGCTGTTGCGCCAGCGGGTGCAAAAGTTAATGGCCCAGGCGGGGCTTTGTTCCCGGCGCACGGCGGAGCAGTGGATGCTGGACGGGCGCGTGACGGTAAACGGCCTGCCTGCCAGGCCCGGGGACCAGGCGGACCCGGAGTGCGACCGTATTGAGGTGGACGGAAAGCCCCTGGCCGGCGGCGGGGAGATGGTTTATTTAATGCTCCACAAGCCCCGGGGGTATTTGACGACGCTGAAGGATGAATACGGCCGCAGGACCGCCGCCGACCTGGTGGCGGACTGCGGAACGCGGGTGTTTCCCGTGGGTCGGCTGGACAAAGACTCGGAGGGCCTGCTTCTCTTTACCAACGATGGAGACCTGATGCAGCGACTCATCCACCCGAAATTTCAGGTGAATAAGCTGTATCGGGTGACGGTACAGGGCGACTGGCGGCGAGGCGTGCCGCTCCTGCGGGAAATGGACACGCTGGAGGGGGAGCCCATCGCCCCTGCGCAGGTGGAGACTGAGCGGGAAATGGGAGAAAGCGCTGTGCTGCTTATCACCCTCCACCAGGGGAAAAACCGGCAGATCCGCCGGATGTGCCGGCAGGCGGGCCTTGCGGTCACGCGGCTGGAGCGCATTGCGGAGCACGGAATTTATTTAGGAAACTTGCCCTGTGGCAAGTGGAGAGCCTTGACAGAGAAAGAGATAACGAGATTGAAGGAGAGCGAAGAAAAATGAGCAACAATGTGCTCCACATGATCCGCACTGGCATGGACGGATTTTCCAAGGGGCAGAAGCGAATTGCAAATTACATACTCTCTGATTATGATAAGGCGTCTACTATGACGGCTTGCCGCCTGGGGCAGATCGCCCAGGTCAGCGAGTCCACGGTGGTGCGCTTTGCCTCCCAGCTGGGCTATGACGGGTATCCCGCCATGCAGAAGGCGCTGCAGGAGCTGGTGCGGGGAAAGCTCACCAGCCTTCAGCGCATAGAGGCCTCCGGCGATCAGATCAATAATGGGGATATTGCCGGAAGCGTCATGCAGCAGGACATGGATACCCTCCGCAGTACCATTGACAGTGTTGACCGGGGTGAGTTTGACCGGGTGGTGCAGAAGCTGGTGAAGGCCAGGCGCATTTATATATTGGGCGTGCGCTCGTCCGCTTTCCTGGCGGGATATTTGAACTTTTATTTCCATGTGATTTTTGAAAACGTGACCCTGGTGCAGAGTGCGGCGGGGGAAATATTTGACCAGATGCTGCGCATCGGGCCCGAGGATGTGCTGCTGGCTATCAGCTTTCCCCGTTACTCAAAAATGACCATGAGCGCCGTTCGATTTGCCCGGGACAGGGGAGCGGAAGTCATTGCTGTAACGGACAGTAAAATGTCTCCCCTTTACACTCTTGCCAGCGCTTCGCTGCTGGTCCACTGCCAGATGATCTCCTTTGTGGACTCTATGGCGGCGCCGGTGAGCCTGCTGAACGCGCTGATCGTGGCGGTGGGAAAGCAGAAGCGGGCTGAGACAGAGGAGACATTTTCGGAGCTGGAGCGTGTCTGGTCCCGGTATGAGATTTTCGGGTGTGAAGAAGATGAGTAGATCTATTGTGGTCATCGGCGGCGGTGCGGCCGGAATGATGGCGGCTATCACGGCGGCGGAGCAGGGCGCGGAGGTTTGCCTGCTGGAGCCCAATGAGCGGCTGGGAAAAAAACTGAATATCACCGGGAAGGGCCGGTGCAATGTGACCAACAACTGCTCTATGGATGACCTGATGGCCCATATTCCCAGAAACGGGCGCTTTCTCTACAGCGCCTTTTCCCACTTCGGGAGCGGGGAGACGATGGCCTTTTTTGAGGAGCTGGGCGTTCCACTGAAAACGGAGCGGGGAAACCGGGTGTTTCCCGCGTCTGACTGCGCCTTTGACGTATCCGGGGCCTTAAAGCGGCGGCTGGAGCGTTTAGGCGTGCGCTGGGTACATGACCGGGCGGTGTCGGTGCTGGCGGAGTGCGGCACGGTATATGCTGTGGCGGGAGAAAAGGGCGAATACCCGGCCAGGGCCACGATCATAGCTACCGGAGGCGTTTCTTACCCCGGCACAGGCTCAACCGGGGACGGCTACCGCATGGCGGAGGAACTGGGCCACACCGTTATCGCCCCCCATGGGTCCCTGGTCCCTCTGGTGAGCAGTGATGCCTGCTGTGGGAAAATGCAGGGTCTGGCCCTTAAAAATGTGCAGCTTACGGCGCTGAATGAGAAAAATAAGGTGGTGTTCAGCGAATTTGGCGAGATGCTGTTTACCCATTTCGGCGTGTCTGGCCCCTTGGTGCTGTCGGCCAGTGCCCATCTGCGGGACTGGGACAAGCACACCTATCGTCTGCGTATCGACCTGAAGCCTGCCCTTTCGGAGGAAAAGCTGGAGGAGCGGCTTTTGCGGGAGCTGCGGGAGCAGAGCAACCGGAACATGGAAAATGTGCTTCTGTCTCTGCTGCCCCATAGTATGGTCCCGGTGATGTGCAGTCGGCTGCATATTTCCCCGGAGCTGAAGGCAAACTCCCTGAAGAAGGAGCAGCGCCGGGCGCTTTTGCAGGAGCTGAAGCATTTTACACTGCCCGTTTCGGGCCCCAGGCCCGTGGCGGAGGCCATCGTTACCTCCGGCGGCGTAAAGGTGGGAGAGGTAAATCCCGGCACGATGGAGTCAAAGCTGGTGGGCGGCTTGTATTTTGCCGGTGAGATTCTGGATGTGGACGCCTATACAGGCGGATTTAATTTGCAGATCGCCTGGTCTACAGGTCGGGCGGCAGGCCTATCCGCCGCAAAGGAAGAAGGAGAGAGATAAATTATGAACCGTATTTATTCCGTGGCTGTAGACGGCCCCTCGGGCGCGGGAAAAAGCACCCTGAGCAAGGAGGTGGCAAAGGAGCTTGGCATCGTGTATGTGGATACCGGCGCCATCTACCGCACCATCGGATACTATATTTTTACCCGGGGCATCGACCCCAAGGATGAGACGGCTGTGGCGGCGGCTCTGCCGGATATCCAGGTGGACATGCGCTACGGAGCGGATGGGCTGCAGCGGATGTATCTGGGCGGGGAGGATGTGACCACCCAGATCCGTCTGCCGGAGATATCCATGTACGCCTCGGCGGTGTCGGCGATCCCGGCGGTGCGGGCCTTTTTGCTGGAGATGCAGCGGGACATGGCCCGGCGCAGCAGCGTTATTATGGACGGGCGGGACATCGGCACCGTGGTGCTGCCGGAGGCGCAGGTGAAGATTTTCCTCTGCGCCGATGTGCAGGTCCGGGCAAAGCGCCGGACCCTGGAGCTGGAGCAGCGGGGCACGCCCAAGCCATACGAGCAGGTCCTGGAGGAAATGGAGCAGCGGGACTGGGCGGACAGCCATCGGGCGGCCGCACCCCTGCGTCCGGCGGAGGATGCCGTGATCGTGGACACCACGGATATGGACTTCGCCCAGAGTAAAGAGGCGATCTTACAGGTGATCAGGAGGCGGACGCAGCCATGAGCAGCAGATATTACGCCAGAGCATACGATATTTTGGCCCCTATGGCCACGTTCCTGCACCCTATCCGGGTGGAGGGACTGGAGAATATTCCCAAGGATGAGCCGGTGGTACTGTGCCCCAACCACAGCAGCAACTGGGACCCGATCCTGCTTATATGCGCCCTGGGCCGGGAGGCCAATTTGCGCATTATGGGGAAAAACCAGCTCTTTAAAATTCCCATTCTGCGTACCTTCCTGCGGAAGATGGGCGTTTTCCCGGTGGACCGGGGCAACTCGGACATTGGCGCGGTGAAAAATTCTATCCAGGCACTGAGGGACGGATCGATGCTTCTGGTGTTTCCCGAGGGGACCCGGGTGCGAGGTAAGAAAAAAGACGTCCGGCCCAAGGGCGGCATCGCTATGATCGCCATTCGGTCGGGTGCCAAGCTGCTGCCGGTGTATATCGGGGTGAAAAAGCGGCTGTTTTCCAAGGTACCCATCCTTTTCGGCAAGCCCTTTGACCCAGAGTATACAGGCCGCAAGGGCACGGCGGAGGAATACCGGGCCAACGCGGACGAGGTGATGCGCCGGGCTTACGAGCTGGGAGGTGCACCATGCAGGTAAAGGTTGCCAAGAGCGCCGGGTTTTGCTACGGCGTGAAGCGGGCCGTGGATATGGCCCGGGAAACTGCGCAGAAATGTGAGCATAGCGTGATGCTGGGCAGCATCATCCATAACGCCAATGTTGTGGCGGAGCTGGAGGCCTTGGGGATGCGCAAGGCGGAGTCCTTAGACCAGGTGCAGCCCGGAGAGACGGTGGTCATTCGCTCCCACGGGGAGAGAAAAGAGGTTTTTGAGAGGCTGGCGGCTATGGGCGCGGAGTGCGTCAATGCCACCTGTCCCAATGTGCTGCGCATCCAGCAGCTGGTGGCCCAGGCCCAGGAGGAGGGGAGGACACCCCTTATCATCGGGGAAACGCACCACCCGGAGGTGATGGGCGCGGCCAGCTGGTCGGAGCGTTCGGTGATCCTGCCGGGGCCGGCGGAGCTGGAGGGTTGGCTGAATGAGGAGCCGTCGCGGCGGGATCTGCCCCTTACGGCAGCGGCCCAGACCACCTGCGTGCAGACAATTTGGGAAAGTTCAAAAGAAATTTTAAAAAAACAATGTACAAATGTAAAAATCTTTGATACAATATGTAATGCTACGCATAGGCGTCAATCTGAAGCGGCCGAATTGGCCGCCCAGGTGGATGTTATGGTCGTTGTTGGAGACCGGAAAAGTGCCAATACCAAGCATTTAGCAGAGATTTGCAGGGAGAAATGCGGACGGGTCGTTCAGATCGAGCGGGCCGGTGAGCTCTCGTCAGACCTTTTTGAAGGATGTCTTGTGGCAGGTCTAACGGCCGGCGCGTCTACGCCCGCGGGCATCATTAAGGAGGTATATACAACGATGAGCGAAGAAATCAAGAACATGGAATCCAACGAGGAGAGCTTTGAGGAACTGCTGGAAAAATCTTTTAAGACTTTAAATACAGGAGAGAAGGTAACCGGTATCGTGACGGCTGTCGGCCCCACCGAGGTCCAGGTGGATCTGGGCTGCAAGCAGGCGGGCTATATTGCCGTGGATGAGCTGAGCGCTGATCCCAATGTGAAGCCCGAGGATGTGGTGAAGGTGGGCGACGAGATCGAGACCTACATCATCCGCGTCAACGATGTGGAAGGCTACGCCATGCTCTCCAAGAAGCGTCTGGACGCTGTGAAGGTCTGGGAGGACATCGAGGTCGCCCGGGAGAACAAGACCACCCTGGAGGGTAAGGTCACCGAGGAGAACAAGGGCGGCATCGTCGTCAATGTCAAGGGTGTGCGCGTATTCGTGCCCGCCTCTCAGAGCGGCCAGCCCCGCGGCGCCGATCTCAGCGAGATGATCGGCCAGACCGTTTCCCTGCGCATCACCGAGGTCAACCGTGCCCGCCGCCGTGTGGTGGGTTCCATCCGTGCCGTGCAGTTCGAGGCCCGTCAGGCTGCTCAGGCTGCCATTTGGGAGAGCATCGAGGTGGGTAAGCACTACACCGGCACCGTCAAGTCCATGACCAGCTACGGCGTGTTCGTAGACATCGGCGGCGTGGACGGTATGGTACATATCTCCGAGCTGTCCTGGTCCCGCATCAAGAACCCCGCTGAGGTGGTTTCCGTGGGCGACACCCTGGATGTGTACGTCATCTCCTTCGATCCCGAGAAGCGCAAGATCTCTCTGGGCGTGAAGGATCGTTCCTGCAATCCCTGGGACAAATTCATGTCCACCTATCACGTCGGCGACGTGGCTCAGGTGCGCATCGTGAAGCTGATGACCTTCGGCGCCTTTGCCGAGGTGGTTCCCGGTGTGGACGGCCTGATCCACATCTCCCAGATCGCGGATCGCCGCATCGAGAAGCCCGGCGACGTGCTGGCTGAGGGCGACATCGTGG
>CAKTIW010000014.1:0-32725 GCA_934566025.1 uncultured Oscillospiraceae bacterium
AAGCTGAATCAGAACGGCTACAAGCTGGATGAGGACGGCGTATTCGGCAGCAACACCTATAATGCGGTGCTGGACTATCAGCGCAAGAACAACCTGGCCGTGGACGGCGTGGTGGGCGACGAGACCTGGGGGAGCCTGAATAAGACCACCGCGCCCAGCCGCCCCACCACGGGGAAGGATGTGATGACAGGTGTTTCGGATGAGACCTACGACAAGCTGCATCAGCTGGAGGAGGGATTTAAGCCCTCCGAGGCCGTGGAGGCGGCCCGGGAGGTACAGAAGAGCCTGGAAGCGGTGCGCCCGGGGGCGTATCAATCCTCCTTTGACGAGGAGTTGGCGCGGCTGTATGAGCAGATCAGCGGGGATAAGGGCTTTTCCTACGATCCCCAGCAGGATGCGCAGTACAGAAACTATGCCCATCTCTATGCACAGCGAGGCCGGGATGTTATGGAGGATACTATGGGCCAGGCGGCAGGGCTTACCGGGGGATTTGCCTCCAGCTATGCCCAGGCGGCATCCCAGCAGGCCTACGGGCGCTATATGCAGGAATTGGCGGAGCTGATGCCGCAGCTGGAGCAGAGCGCCCGGCAGCAGTATGAGGCGGGGCAGCAGAAGCTGGTGGACCAATACGACTGGCTGAGCCAGCAGGAGCAGGCGGACTACAAGCGCTACTTGCAGGAGCAGGAGGCCTGGCAGGAGGATTATGACCGGGCGGGCAAGGAGGCGGAGGCACTGCGGCAAGCGGAGTATGACGACTACAAACTGCGCCTGCAGCACTACACCAGCATGGCAAACGCCGAGCAGAAAGCATCCGGCGGCGCTCGGGCTAACACCGGAGCGGCGGCTACGGCGGCCCAAAAGAGCAGCCTCAGCTCTACCGCAGCTCAGAGCCTGCAGAGGGCTATGAGCAACTATTTTAAGGCCGGCAAAACAGACCAGGCAGCAGCCCTGGCGCAGCAGTACAGAGACCGCATGACGCCGGCCCAGAAGCAGAAGATAAAAAAACTCTTTTCCGACAACGGGACGCAGATCGACCTTTGAAGGATTTAAAATAACAGGAAACGCACCTGCCCGCGGCAGGTGTGTTTTTTTAGGTGATAATGGGAGGACTGGACAAGTAAAAGATAGGGCGGCGGGATAAGAGAAGTGCCTGATAAAATTTATTTTGATGATGAAGCGCCGGAGTGAATTTGAGATGATCCCGCGCGGCTGTTTTCGCATAATATGCGCCTTGCGGCAAATACTATTTTTGCAAAAATTACGAAACAAAGGGAGTTTTTATATGAAAGCAACCGGAATCGTGCGCCGTATCGACGACTTGGGCCGCGTGGTGATCCCCAAAGAGATCCGCCGCACCATGCGTATCCGCGAGGGTGACCCCTTGGAGATCTTCACCACCCGGGACGGCGAGGTCATTTTTAAGAAGTATTCTCTCATTGGCGGGCTGGAGGACTTTGCCGCTCAGCTCTGCGACACCCTGGCCCGGTCCTCCGAGCTGACGGCCGTTATCACCGACCGGGACAGCGTCATTGCCACCGCCGGCCCCGGCAAGCGGGATCTCATTGGCCGCACCCTCTCGCCCCAGATGGAGCAGCTCATGGAAAAGCGCAGCATTTACCAGCAGAGCAGGGGAGATGTGCCGCTTCCCGTCTGCACGGATAACCAGCGATTTCACGCGGCCACGGCGGCGCCCATCCTCTGCCAGGGGGACGTGCTGGGCCTGGTGCTGTTCGCCGCCGAAGAAGGCCAATACCCCGGAGAGAGCGAGTATAAGCTGGCCCAGACTGTGGCCGCCTTCTTAGGCCGCCACATGGAAAATTAAAAAACGGCCCCACCGGCCATTCCACACAAAAGGAGCTCCTGCACAGCCGTGCAGGAGCTCCTTTTTAATAAGTTAAGTATTTACTTCTGGCTCATTTGCGCATATACCACGTCCGCGGCCCGGAAGAACTTCAGCGCCGCCTGGTCGTAGTCGCCGTCGTAGTAGTCGCTGTCCAGAGCCCTGCGCAGCATAGACTCCTGGGTGTCGGTGATGGTGCTGTTTACGCTGTTTCCGTAGAGCACATAGTAATCCTTGCCCTCTATTACCAGAAGCAGCATGTCGTTCTGGCCCAGGCCCCAGTCCTTGCCCAGCATGGAGGCGTACCGCTTGGCGGACCAGCCGTGGGTGCCGTCTACTACGGCCACGGCAATGGCGGCGTGATAGCGGCTGTCCCACTGGGTGTTGTAGTTTTGCAGCATTTCTCGGGTGGATTCCGTCAGCACGCCGGCGTCGTCCGCAATCCACTGGTGATACTGCACCTCAATGGGCTTGCGGCTGATGCCGTACACCGACCCGGCGGCCAGCACCAGGACCAGTACCACCAGCGCCACGGCGCTGCTTTTGAAAAGCTTCATCTTCCTGCTCCTTTCACGGAGATACTTACTTGTGCAGCTCCATGAGCTTCTGCTTCAGCTCGCCCTCGATGCGGCCCAGCTCGGCCTCGGCGGCCTTGCGCTTGGCAGCGCCCTCCTGCTGAATGGCCAGCACCTCGTCCAGGGTGGAAATGAGCTGCTGATTGGTGTGCTGCAGGGTCTCGATGTCCACGATGGACCGCTCGGACTCCCTGGCGGTGGCGATGGTGCCCATCTTCAGCGTGTCGGCGTTCTTCTTGAGTAGGTCGTTGGTCATCTCGGTTACGGCGTTCTGGGCGGCGGTAGCCTGGCGGCCATGCTCCATGCCCAGGGCCAGCACCATCTGGCTCTTCCACAGGGGGATGGTGTTCACCAGGGAGGACTGGATCTTCTCCACCATCTGGGTGTCGTTATTCTGCAGCAGCCGGGTCTGGGGGCCCATCTGCACGGAGATCATCCGGGTCAGCTCCAGGTCGTGGAGCTTTTTCTCAAAGCGGTTGCACAGGTTCACCATGTCGTTGTAGGCCTGGGCGTCCTCGGCAAGGCCGGTCTGCTCCGCCTTTACACGCAGCTCCTCCAGCTCACCGGCGCGTACCTCCTCCAGCCGCTTCTTGCCGGCCAGGATGTACATGGTCAGTTCCTTGTAGTATTTCAGGTTCAGCTCATACATCTGGTCGAACATGGCAATGTCCTTCATCAGCGTGATCTGATGCTGCTCCAGAGACTGAGCGATACGGTCTACGTTGGCCTCCACCTTGCCGTACTGGGCCTTCATGCTCTCCAGCTTGTTGCCGGCCTTGCGGAACAGCCCTGCCAGGCCCTTCTTTTCATCGCCTGTGCCGAAGCCCTTCAGCTGCACTACCAGCTCGCTGAGGTCAGCGCCCACCTCGCCCAGGTCCTTGCTGCGTACATTGCTCAGGGCGTTCTCGGAGAAGCCCGCCACGCTCTTCTGGGCGGCGGCGCCGTACTGCAGGACCATGTTGGTGTCGGTAATGTCGATCTTCTTGGAGAATTCGTCCACGGCCTTCTTTTCCTGCTCGGTGAGCAGCTTGTCGTCCAGCGCCACGGGCTCGATCTTCTTCTCCTCCACCTGGGCGGGGGCATCGGGCTCCAGGGTCAGCTCCGGCACGGCGGGAGCGGCTTCCGTGGGATTCAGGGTCAGTTCAGGGGTCAGGTTTTCAGTCATGGTGTGGTCCTCACTTTCTTATAGTTCCAGTTGGATGCCGCCGTCGGACGGCTCCTGTTTCTCTTCTCCTTTTTCCGCATTTGCGGTGCGGTGTACGGCGTCCTCGGACAGGCCCTCCCGGGCCATCATATTCTCCAGCACGGTGATGTCCGTGGAAATGTCCAGCGCCTCCGCGCCGAACAGGGCGTCCAGCTGCCGCTCAAAGGCGGTGACAATGGTGCCCATGATGCTCTCCACCCGCTCCATGGTGCCGCCGATATTGCCGCCGGAAACGCCCTGGCTGTTCATCCGGTCGTAAGCGTTCAGTAGCTTCAGGGTGGTGGGCAGGTAGTAGTCCATGAACTTGCGGATCTGGGGCAGCTTCTCGGGACTCTGCTTTACCTGGTCGAAGATCTTGCCGCTCAGTTCCTCCAGCCGCCGGATCTGGCCGCTGATGACCTGGTCTGCAATGGCGTCGTCCAGCCGCCGCATCTCCTTCAGCGCCAGCTGCCCGTCGGAGATCATCTTGTCCAGGGCCTCGTTGCCGGTGCGCACCGGCTCTGGCTCCACCTCAATGACCTCCTTGGTGTCCTTCCAGATGCAGCGGCTGCCGAAAAACACCGCCAGCGTCACCGCTGCCGCAATGGCAAAATGCCCCACCCGATACAGCGGGAACACCAGCGCATACACGGCCCACGCCGCCGCGGCCGTGTAAAAAGGCACGGCAGATCTGTGCACGATCGTTTTCTTCATCGGCTCAACTTCCTTTCAGGGCCTATTTTCCCTTATTATACAGTATCTGCCCCATAGGGTCAAGAAAAAAACAGGCGGGCCAATGCCCGCCCGATGCATCGTCTGCCGCATATTCCAAGGGCGGAGATTTGCTCCACCCCCGGAGACGCGCAGTTCCGCGCTGCCCTTATCCGATCCCTCTTGTACCAGTCACCGGGTCAATAAACACCGCCAGCTCCGGCGCCCGGAAGGTGAACAGCAAAAATGCCGCCCATACCCCCAGCAGCACCAGCAGGCCCGCCGCGGTCCAGAGGCCGCCTGCCAGCCGCCTGCGCTTCTGCAGGGCCCAGCTCACCCAAAAGCCCAGCAATACCGCCGCCTGGAAAATGAGGATGTCCACGATCATATTGCCCCGGCCCACAATGCCCTTGTAGGTGTAAAACAGCGCGGGAATGGCCAAAAGCCCCACCAGCAGGCTCGCCGCCCGGGGGGCCGCGATGCCGTCGGTGCGCAGGGCGATATACTCCACCAGGGAAAACAGGATCCACGGCACCGCCAGCAGCTTCATGTGCTCCCAGGTGGACTCATTCACCGCCGCAAACAGCGCTGCCACCGTGCTTTTTCCCGTCCAGTCGTATACAAAATGCAGCAGGTTTCCCGCTGCCAGCGTCCAGAGCAGGCCGATGACCTCCCAGGTGCGCCAGCGTGTGTCCTTCATGTACTGCGCCTCCTTGTGAACTTTTGTATAATTTTACGCATAAATGCGCTGTTTCATACCCCGCAATTTTCGTTGCATTTTGTCTTATACGGCGTTACAATAGGGCATATCAATCAGCAAAGGAGAGATTCTATGGATTATAATGAGATTTTGCAAGCGGCCCGCACCTGTATGGGCCCCTACTGCAAGGCATGCCCTGTGTGCGACGGCCGGGCCTGCCGCAATACCGTGCCCGGCCCCGGCGCCAAGGGCCTGGGCGTGACCTTTATGCGCAACTATCAGAAGTGGCAGGAGATCTGCGTGCAGATGGACACCATCTGCGAAAACCGCCCTGCCGACACCTCCTTTGATTTCTTCGGCACCAAGCTGCGTATTCCCGTGCTGGCGGCTCCGGTAGGCGCCACCAAGCTGCACTACGGCGACAAGTACGACGATGCCACCTACAATGACCTGCTGGTGGCCGCCTGCCACCAGGCGGGGATCCTGGCCTGCACCGGCGACGGCACCGATGCGAAGGTCATGGAGGGTGCGCTCCGGGCCATCAACCATGTGGACGGCTGCGGCGTGCCTACGGTAAAGCCCTGGGACAAGGACACGGTGTTTGCCAAGCTGGAGCAGGTGCGTAAGGCGGATACCGTGGCCGTTGCCATGGATATAGACGCGGCGGGCCTGCCGTTTCTGCAGAACCTTACCCCGCCCGCCGGCAGCAAGACCGTGGCCGAGCTGCGGGAGATCATTGAATACGCACACAAGCCCTTCATCCTCAAGGGCATCATGACCCCCGCCGGTGCCCGCAAGGCTATGGAGGCCGGCGCCGCCGGCATCGTGGTGTCCAACCACGGCGGCCGGGTGCTGGACCAGTGCCCCGCCACGGCGGAGGTGCTGCCGGCCATTGCCGACGCTGTGGGCGGCCGGATGAAGATCTTTGTGGACGGCGGCATCCGCACGGGCTTGGACGTGTTCAAGGCCCTGGCTCTGGGCGCTGACGGCGTGCTTATCGGCCGCCCCTTTGTCACCATGGTCTATGGCGGCGGTGCCGAGGGCGTGCAGGTGTATGTGAACAAGCTCCAGAGCGAGCTGAAGGACGCCATGCAGATGTGCGGCGTTCACAGCCTGGACGAGATCACCCGGGACCAGGTTTTCCGTCCCTGAGAAAAAACGGCATCATAACAAGATCCCCCGGAGAGCCTCTGCTCTCCGGGGGATCTTTGCGCAGGTCACTTCTCTTTGTAGTACAGTCGGCAGTGGCAGTATCCCTCAAAATCGGGGTCCGCGATCTGCTCCTTGAACTCCTTGCACATACACTTGTTCTCCGGCGTCCGCTGGAGCCGGCAGGGGCAGTAGCCGCCAGTGCGCTTGAGGCCCTCCTGAACGGACCGGACCACCTCTTTGTCTTCGTTGAGCCGAATCTTCATAGTATCGCTCCTATCCACTGGAAATATCCAAGTATAGTATACCCCATCTTTCGGATTTGTCCATCCAAAAATGCGGGTTTCTCCGCGAAAGCCCTCCGATTCGGACCCGGGACGGCCTTATGCGGGGCGGTAAATGCGCAAATTTACCGTAACGCACGGCAGAGAAGCGGGCGTACATGGTCAATATTTACAAAATTTTTCCAGTTGAGAATTTATGCTTTACAAACCGGGACTTTGGTGTATAATCATCCTATAATACAGAATTTAATGCATATTTATTCGCGTATAAGTGGTGAGCATGTATGGAACAGAACATTATAGAAATCAAAGATCTGCATAAGAGCTTTTCCGGCACGGAGGTGGTCAAGGGCATTGATCTGCAGGTGCGCCCCGGCGAGTTTCTGACGCTGTTGGGCCCCTCCGGCTGCGGCAAGACCACCACATTACGGATGATCGCCGGGTTTGAGGAGGCCGACAGCGGAAGCATTTCCATTGACGGCCAGGACGTAACGGCTCTGCCACCGTATAAGAGGGCGGTGAACACGGTATTTCAGAACTACGCCCTGTTTCCGCTGATGAATGTATACGACAATGTGGCCTACGGCCTGACGGTGAAGAAGATCCCCAAGGCGGAGATCCGGGAAAAGGTCACCCAGGTGCTGAAGACCGTGCAGCTGGAGGGCTTTGAAAAGCGAAAGGTCAGCCAGATGTCCGGCGGCCAGAAACAGCGGGTGGCCATTGCCCGGGCCCTGGTCAACAGCCCCAAGGTGCTGCTGCTGGATGAGCCCCTGGGGGCGCTGGACTTTAAGCTGCGCAAGCAGATGCAGCTGGAGCTGAAGCGGCTGCAAAGGCAGCTGGGCATCACCTTCATCTACGTGACCCACGACCAGGAGGAGGCCATGACCATGTCCGACCGCATCGCCGTTATGCGCGCCGGGGAGATCCAGCAGATCGATGTCCCCGCTGCTATTTACGGCGCACCGGCCACCCGATTCGTGGCGGACTTCATAGGCGAGTCCAATATTCTGGAGGCTGTGGCCGGGGAGGACATCGGCGGCGGGCTGTGGGCCTACCGGACCCCCCTGGGCCAGGTCCTGGCCCCCGGCTGCGAAGCAGGCAGCACGGTATACCTGTGTGTGCGGCCCGAATCGGTGCAGGTGTCTCGGGAGCCGGTGCCGGGCTTTACGGTGCAGGTCACGGTAACGGACAATATCTGCACCGGCAACATGGTCAAGACCATTGCCGCGGACGCCGACGGCCATGAACTGCAGTTTTCCTGCCTGGCCGGTACGGCCGGCTATGCGTCGGGCGAGACCCTGTATCCCTATTGGGACGGCACCGCCTGCACGGTGATGGGAAAGTGAGCGGCGCGCCATGAAAAAGAAAGAAAAGAGACTGGCCGTTCTGGCCAGCGTAGGCCCCTACGCGGTGGAGACGGTGCTGCTGGTCATCCTGCCGCTGCTGTATGTGTGCCTGATGAGCATTATGACCCGCCCGTCCTACGGCGGAGTGGAGTTTACCGTGTCCTTCAACGGCTTCCGGTCCCTGTTTGAAAAGGCCTACCTGGTGGCTATATGGAACAGCGTCCGCATGTCCCTGGTGTCCACGGTGATCATCCTGCTGGTGTCCTACCCCATGGCCTATATGCTCTCCCGGTGTTCCCGGCGGGTGGCCTCTAACCTGATCATTCTGATGATGATCCCCTACTTTACCAACAGCCTCATCCGGCTGTACAGCTACATCACTTTGTTTAATACCAAGGGCATCCTCACAGGGCTGCTGGCAAAGCTGGGCCTCAGCTGGAGCGCCGACTTTCTCTATACCGAGAGCGCCGTGGTCCTGGGCCTGGTGTATGTGTGCATCCCCTACGCGGTGCTGCCCATGTACTCATCCATCGAGCGGCTGGATAAGGCCCTGGTGGAGGCCTCCTACGACCTGGGGGCAGGCAAGGTCAGGACCTTTTTCAAGGTGACCCTGCCCATGACCATGCCCGGTGTGTACGCCGCGGCCATCATCTCCTTTGTGCCGTCCATCGGCAACTACTTTGTGGCGGATGTCTTAGGCGGCAGCAAGACCCTGCTCATCGGCAACCTGATCAAAAACCAGTTCATGTCCTCCCGTAACTGGCCCCTGGGCAGCGCCCTGTCGGTATTCCTGATCGCGGGCACCATGATCCTTGTATACCTGTACGCCCGGGTCAGCAAAGCCGACGCCATGGAGGACGGCCTATGAAAACGAAGAAGAAAAATTTCGGCGACAGGCTGGGCACCCTCTACGCGGTGGTCCTGTTCCTGTTCATCTATCTCCCCACGGTGATCATGGTGGTCTACTCCTTTAATCAGCAGGCCAGCAACAAGTGGTGGACCGGCTTTACCACCCAGTGGTACGCCAAGCTCTTTCAGGACAGTCAGCTCTGGCAGGCCTTCGGCCTGTCCATGAAGATCTCCCTGGTGTCCACCGCCATCGTGGTGGTCATTGGCACCCTGGGGGCCATGGGCCTCACCCGCTATAAGTTTTTCGGGCGAAATGCCCTGACCTATTCCGTGTATCTGCCCATGATCGTTCCGGGGGTGGTGTTCGCTGTGCCCATTATGGCGCTGCTGGTGCTGCTGGGACTGAACAAGGGCTTTTGGTCCGTGGTGCTGGGCAACGTGATTTTGATGCTGCCCTACATGATCCTCACCGTGCGCACCCGCTTCCTGGGGCTGGACCGCTCTATTGAGGAGGCCAGCATGGACCTGGGAGCGAGCGGCCTGGAGACTTTTTTCCGCATCACCCTGCCCTCGGTGGCCCCGGGCATCTTCACCGGCGCGCTGCTGAGCTTCGCCCTGACCCTGGACGACGTGGTCATGGCGGACTTTCTGGCCGGGCCCAACTGCCTGACCTTCCCCATGAAGATCTATAACTCCATCCGCAAGGGCGTCTCCCCGGAGATCAACGCCCTGGAAACCATCATTTCCGGTCTTATTTTCCTGGGCGTGGCCATTTACCTGCTGGTGAAAAACCGGCAGGAGCGGGCGGCCCGGAAAGTGGAGCAATAATAAAAAAATATTTAAAATGCTTTCAGCAACAGAAAAGAAGGGAGTTTAAACCAATGAAAAAGAAACTTATGGCCATTCTGCTGGCCCTGGGCGTTCTGGCCACCGCTACCGCCTGCTCCAGCAAGAAAGACAGCGGCACCTCCGCTACCGGCTATGCCGATTCCATCAATGTCCTGCTCTATCCGGACTATGTGTCCGAGGATGTGCTGGCCGCCTTTGAGCAGGAGTACGGCATCAAGGTGAACATCACCTACCTCTCCTATGAGGAGGACAATATCACCCGGGTGGAGGGCGGCGACGAATTCGACCTCATCAACCCCTGCCAGGAGACCGTCCACCAGATGCTGCAGAAGGACCTGCTGCAGAAGATCGACAAGACCAAGATCCCCAACCTGGCCAACCTCTATGAGCAGTACAACACCTACGACTACCCCGGCGAGGAGGACTACAGCGTCCCCTATATGTGCGGCTCCATGTCCATCATCGTAAACAAGGATACCTGCCCCATTGAGATCACCAAGTGGTCCGACCTGGCCGATCCCGCCCTGAAGGGCCAGATCGTCTCCACGGATATCGACCGGCGTTTTGTAGCCACCACCCTGGCTGAAAACGGCTTTGACCCCAACAGCGAGAAACAGGCCGACCTGGACGCCGTGTTCGACTGGCTGTGCCAGTTCAACAGCAATGTAAAGGTCTATGATAACGGCGCCCCCCGGACCTCTCTGGAAAACGGCGACTGCAGCGTAGCCTTTACCTACACCACCGACTATGTGCTCATCAAACAGGAGGACCCCACCGGCAACTATGAGCTGGTCACCCTGCCCGACGGTTGGTACTCCCGGGGCGAGTGGATGCTGGCCATCCCCGCCTCCAGCACCAAGGCCACCGAGGCAGAGCTGCTGATGAACTATATCCACGACGCCAAGAACTACGCCGACAACGTGATGAAGTACCCCGGCGTGCCGGTCAACGAGGCCTGCACCCAGTACCTGACCGACGAATATAAGGAGCTGTTCAAGGCCTTTGATATTCCCGAGACCGCCCACACCTTCACCCTGGCGTCCCTGTCCTCGGAGAGCCTGGAGATGTATGACCTGTTCATCTCCAATGTCATGGCCAGCTCCAAGTGACAAAGGCGGTGGGAGTCTGTGAAAAAGATCAAGATCACCGTCATGCGTATGGCGTCCTATCCGGACCTGTCCGCCCAGTATGAAAATCCCCTGGAGCACACCTGCGACATGAAGCTGGGCCAGGTGTTCCTGGCCGACGGTTGGCGCCAGCCCGAGGGCATGTGCGACAGCGCCTGGTCCAGCATCTCCCCCTTTGTTATGACCCTGGCCTACGGCGGCAGCGACATTTACAAGGGCTGGATGAAGAACAAGAAAAGCGCCATGGTCTCCTGCAACGACGGATTTCGCCCGGTGAGCTTCTATATCGAGGCCCTGGACGAGGAGGCCTCGGACTGGTTCTGACGGCGCGTATATTTCCCACACAAGAAACGAAAGAGGCACACACTATGACCGACGCAAAAACCGCGGCCCTGGCCGCCATCGAAGAGCAAAGCCCCCTGTTGACGGAGCTTTCCGACACTATATGGAGCTATGCGGAGCTTTCCCTGCAGGAGTATAAGTCCACGGAGCTGTACTGCCGGGTGCTGGCGGAGCAGGGCTTCACCGTGGAGCGGGGACTCAGCGGCATCGAGACGGCCTTTTCCGCCGGCTTCGGCAGCGGCGGCCCGGTGATCGGCCTGCTGGCGGAGTACGACGCTCTGGCGGGGCTTTCCCAAAAGGGCGGCGCGGCGGAGAAAAGCCCTCTGGTCCCCGGCGGGGCGGGCCACGGCTGCGGCCATAACCTCCTGGGGGTCGGCGCTCTGGCCGCCGCCCTGGGCGTGAAGCGGTATTTGGAAAAGACCGGCTGCCCCGGCCGGGTGGTGCTGTTCGGCTGCCCGGGCGAGGAGGGGGGCGCGGCCAAGGCTTTTATGGCCCGGGACGGCCTCTGGCGTGGCCTGGATGCGGCCCTGACCTGGCACCCCGACTGCTGCAACGAGGTGGTCACCGGCTCCACCAACGCCTGCATCCAGGTGCAGTACCTGTTCCACGGCACGGCCTCCCACGCCGCCGGTGCGCCGGAAAAGGGCCGCAGCGCCCTGGACGCGGTAACGCTGATGAACCTGGGCACGGAGTTTCTCCGGGAGCATATAGACGGCAAGTGCCGCGTGCATTATACCGTTACCAACGGCGGCGGCTACAGCCCCAACGTGGTGCCGGCGGAGGCATCGGTCCTGTACATGGTGCGCTCGGACCAGGTGAAAAAAGCTCTGGACCTGCAGCAGCGGGTGGACGCCATCGCCCAGGGTGCCGCCCTGATGACCGGCACCACCTTCACCCGCAAGTTCATCGACGGCCTGGCCGAGATCGTTCCCAACCACACCCTGGAGCAGGTGCTCTATGAGAATTTTGCCGCCCTGGGCGCACCCGGCCATACGGCGGAGGAGCTGGCCCTGGCCGACGCCCTGGCCGCCACCTATGATGCCCGGGATTTTGTACCCGGCTGCGGCGGGGAGGACCCGGACTACGCCGGGCAGGTGAAGGCCCTGCAGGGGGAGCACACCTTAAACGACTTCCTCCTGCCCCTGTATACCGGGGAGAGCTTCAGCCCCACCTCCACAGACGTGGGGGATGTCAGCTGGGAGTGTCCCACGGCCCAGATCCATGTGGCCGCCTGGCCCAACGGCTGCCCCGGCCACAGCTGGCAGAATGTGTCCTGCGGAAAGAGCACCATCGGCCACAAGGCCATGCTTCAGGCAGGCAAGGTGCTGTGCGCCGCCGCCATCGACCTGCTAACAGAGCCGCAACTGCTGGAGCGGGCCAAGGAGGAGTTTGCCGGGCGCACCGCCGGGGGCTATCACTGTCCCATCCCCGCCGGGGCCGTGCCTACCGTGCCGGAGTAATGGCGGGAAAAACATGGAATAAACAAGCTGTGAGGGGCTGCCGCGCATGCGGCAGCCCCTCCTGTATTTCCCGTATAAAGCCGAAAGCGCCCATAGCCCGGCGGGACCATCCGCAAATGCCGAAGAAACCCGGCATATATTTTCCCGCATGGGTTGAGAACTTTCGTTTTGTGTGCTATATTATAGGATAACGAATTGCTCAAAGGAGAGAGAAAATATATGAAATTAGGTATCGTGGGGCTTCCCAATGTAGGCAAGTCCACCCTCTTCAACGCCATCACCAACGCCGGTGCCGAGAGCGCCAACTATCCCTTCTGCACCATCGAGCCCAATGTGGGCGTGGTGGCGGTGCCGGACGCGCGGCTGGACAAGCTGGCCGAGATGTACCAGCCGGATAAGAAGACCCCGGCGGTCATCGAGTTCGTGGACATCGCGGGCCTGGTCAAGGGCGCCAGTCAGGGCGCGGGCCTGGGCAATAAGTTCCTGGAGAACATCCGCCGCACCGACGCCATCGTCCATGTGGTCCGCTGCTTCGACGATGAGAACATCATGCATGTGGTGGCCGATGCCGGCACCAATGTCCCCGTGGACCCCCTGGGCGACATCGAGACCATCGATCTGGAGCTCATCATGGCCGACCTGGAGATGGTGAATCGCCGGGTGGAAAAGGCCAGCAAGGCCGCCAAGGGCGACAAGAAATTCCTCCACGAGGCGGAGGTGTTCAAGGCCCTGGCCGAGCATCTGGATGCCGGCAAATCCGCCCGCACCTTCGAGTGCGACAAGGACGATGCCGCCCTGCTCGCTACCGCAGACCTTCTGAGCCTCAAGCCCATCATCTACGCCGCCAATATGGACGAAGCGGGCTTTGCCGACTGCGACAGCAACCCCTATTTCAATGATGTGAAAGCCCTGGCCGAGAAGGAAGGCGCCCAGGTGCTGCCTATCTGCGCCAAGCTGGAGCAGGACATTGCCGAGCTGGACGACCCCGAGGAGCGGGCCATGTTCCTGGAGGAGCTGGGTGTGGAAAAGTCGGGCCTTGACCGGCTGATCCAGTGCAGCTATGATCTCCTGGGCCTCATCTCCTTCCTCACCTACGGCAAGGACGAGTGCCGTGCCTGGACCATCAAAAAAGGCACCAAGGCCCCCCAGGCCGCGGGCAAGATCCACTCCGACATCGAGCGGGGCTTCATTCGTGCCGAGACCATCAATTTTGATGAAATGATGGCCTGCGGCGGCAGCGTGGCCGCTGCCAAGGAAAAGGGCCTCCTCCGCTCCGAGGGTAAGGACTATGTGGTCAAGGACGGCGACATGATCTATTTCCGCTTCAACGTGTGATCTTAAAGACAAAAAGAGCACCCACATAGTGGGTGCTCTTTTTTGCTTTTATCCGGGCAGCTTCTTCTCCAGCAGCACCAGGTCTACCCCGGTCAGGCCGTTAAATACGCAGGGCACGATGCCGATCTCCCGGTAGCCCAGCTTTTTATATAGCGCCCGGGCGGTGATATTTTTGGCGTTGGTGTCCATGCGCAGGAAAGGGCAGCCCTTTTCGGCGGCGTAGGCCTCATAGTAGCCCACGAATTCCCGCCCCAGGCCCCGGCCGCTCTCCGCCGGGTCGATGACCAGGGTGTGCAGCACCATCACCTGCTCATCCGGAGCCGGGTACTGCCAGGCGGCCTGCCGGTATACGTCCACCTGGATCTGGTTGATGATGGCGGCGCCTGTGACCTTCCCCTCCCGGCGCTGCACGAACAGATCGCCCCGGGCCAGGGCGGCGCGGGCCGTGTCCTCCGTGGGGTATACGCCCCGCTGCCAGCCTACATAGGGACCGCCCTGCTCCTGCCGGGCGATGATGTCCTCATAGGTCCGTCCGATGGCCGCCAGGTCTGCCTGGCAGGCCTTAACGATACTCGTGTTCATATCATCCATCCTCATAGCCGGATCACATAGTCGTAGATCTCAAAGCCGCCTACCACCAGGTTAAACAGCCCGAAGGCCAGCACCAGGATGGCCGCCAGCCGCCGGGAGGTGTTCTGCTTTTTTCCGGTGCCCTTGAGCATGTCCGCCCCCTCTGCGCACATGGCCACGCACAGGGTCAGCGCCGTAAGCCCCGGCACATAGAACACGCCCGTCTTGTGCAGGACGCCGGTGACTATGGCGACCAGCAGGAACGCCGCGGCGATCTTCTGCAATTTACTCATATTCATTCTCCTCCCGGCCCATGGCCAACCTTTTTTCCAGTGTAGCGGAAAAGCTCATAAAGCGCAAGCCTTTTCTTGCAGCAGTCTGGCCTTCAGCACGGCCGTCACGGTTTTCCCGTCGGTGATCTCTCCCCGGAGACATTTTTCCACGATTTCCGCAAAGGGGAAAAACCGCACCTCCAGAAACTCGTCCTCGTCCAGGTGCTGTCCGGAAAAGGTCAGCCCCTCCGCCATGTACAGGTAGAGACGCTCGGCGTAGCAGCCCGGGGAGGCGATGATCTGCCCCAGATCCGTCCACTTTTCCGCAGCGGCGCCTACCTCCTCGCCCAGCTCCCGCCGGGCGGTGACGAAGGGCTCTTCGCCCTTTTCCCGCTTTCCTGCGGGAATTTCCCACAGGTGCTCGCCTAAGGCGTAGCGGTATTGGCGCACCAGGGCCACCTGTCCCTTCTCGTCAAAGGCCAGTATCCCTACGCCGCCGGGGTGGTCCACCACCTCCCGCACACCGTGGCCGCCTCCGGGCAGCAGTACCTCGTCCCGCCGCACCCGAATGATGCGCCCGTTGTAAATTTCCCGGCTTTCCAGCGTTTTTTCTGTCAGATCCAGCATGCTGTGTTCCTCCGTTTTTTCGCAGTATAGCATATTTCCGCCTGATTATCAATTTTTGTGGACTTTTTTTGCGGGTATGCTATAATAAGAACACAAAAAAGAGCGCCGACTTTGCCAATAATCTATCTCAAGTAGGGGGTTCTGTCATGAAATACCTGTTCAAAAACGGCACCGTGGTCTCCGGCCGGGGCACTCGCCGGGCAGATGTTTTGGTGGAGGGGGAAAAGATCCTCCGCCTGGAGCGCAGCATCACCGACCCCATGGCCCGCACCGTAGATGTGTCCGGAAAGCTTCTGCTGCCCGGCTTCATCGACGCGCACACCCATTTTGACCTGGATGTGTGCAATACCACCACCGTCGACGGCTTCGACTCCGGCACCAAGTCCGCCATCCGGGGCGGCACCACCACCATCGTGGACTTCGCCTGCCCCAATAAGGGGGAGAGTTTGCACTACGGCCTGGATCTCTGGCACAGAAAGGCCGACGGCAAATGCTGGTGCGACTATGGC
Source organism: uncultured Oscillospiraceae bacterium (assembly GCA_934566025.1). Lineage (GTDB taxonomy): Bacteria > Bacillota > Clostridia > Oscillospirales > Oscillospiraceae > Vescimonas. The sequence goes on from CAKTIW010000014.1 coordinate 15,729, forward strand.
TTCCACATGACCATTGACGACTGGAATGAGGACATCGAAAAAGAGATCGACGACATGTACGCCGCCGGCATCTCTTCCTTTAAGATGTATATGACCTACCCGGCTATGATGATCGGCGACGAGGCCATGTATAAGGCTCTGAAAAAGCTGAAGGAAAAGGGCGGCATCTGCGGCGTCCACTGTGAAAACAGCGGTGTTATCAACGCGCTTATTGAGGAGAAAAAGGCCGCAGGTCAGATGGGCGTTTCGTCCCACCCGGAGACCCGGCCCGATTTCCTGGAGGCGGAGGCCGTGAGCCGTCTGCTGCGCATAGCCCAGGCGGTGGACATCCCCGTGGTCATCGTCCACCTGACCAATGCCGCCACCCTGGCGGAGGTCACCGCCGCCCGCCGCCGGGGGCAGAAGGTCTATGTAGAGACCTGCCCCCAGTACCTGGTGCTGGACGACAGTGTGTATTATAACGAGGATTACTCCCGGGCCGCCCGGTATGTCTGCGCGCCGCCTATTCGCAAGGCGGAGGACTGTAAAGCCCTCTGGGCCGGTCTGCGCAAGGGGGAGATCCAGACCATTTCCACCGACCACTGCGCCTTTACCCTGGAGCAGAAGGAGGCGGGCCGGGGCGACTTCACCAAGATCCCCGGGGGCCTGCCCGGGGTGGAGGCCCGGGGCGAGCTGGTGTACTCCTTCGGCGTGGCTACCCGGAAGATATCTCTGGCCACCATGTGCCGGGCCCTTTCGGAAAATCCCGCCAAGCTCTATGGCATGTACCCCCGCAAGGGCGTCCTGGCTCCCGGCTCGGACGCGGATATCGTAGTCTATGACCCCCAGGCCGACCACATTCTCCGCGCCGAGGATATGGAAAGCCTGGCCGGCTACACCCCTTATGAGGGCTTCGTGACCCGGGGCTCCGTCAGCCAGGTGTGGCTGCGGGGAAGGCTGATGGTGGAAAACGGCCAGGTCATCGGTGAGCAGCGGGGCGAGTATATCGTGCGCGGCAAAAATATGCTTTAAGATCAGGAGACCGTTATGAACCACACCTTTGGATACGTTCTGTGCTGTCAGTCGCCGGCGCTGTTCCTGCTGGCCATCGCCCTTGTGGTCATGTTTTTCATTCGCAAGGGCCGCTCCATGATCCGGGCCGTTCTGGCTCTGCTGGGCGCCCTGGTCTGCATCGCCCTGGGCATCGTGCTTTACTACCAGGGCATGGTGCGGGAGTACTTTGCCGTGCGCAATTTCTGGAGCATCCGAGCCCCCGGCTGGGTGGGCCTTGCCCTGACGGCAGTGCTGGTGATATACCTGCTGGTAAAGGCGCTGGCCCGCTCGTCCGCCCGCCGCTCGGCGGAAAAGGAAGCCGCCCGGGCGGAAAATGCCCGTCGGCAGGAGATGGAAAAGGCCAAGGCCGAGGCCTATGCGGCGGGCCGGGCCGAGACACTGTCCACCTTTGCCTCTGCTGCGGCGGAGCAGGTGCAGTCCGACCCGCAGCCGGAGGATCCCGCCCCGCAGCCGGAGGAGGCCCCGGCGGACCCGGCCCCGGAAGCAAAGCCCTGACCCGGAAGACCTGACGCGAAAAAGCACTCTGCGCGAAAAACGCAGAGTGCTTTTTATAGGATCTTACCGCTGGCTGATCTGCCACTCATCCTGGTAGATCATGTCGTCTATATCCTTCTTTTCTTTTTCCACGGCCGCATCCCTCCTTTTTCTATACCTGTCAGTATATGCCGCCGGGGAGAAATAATTCTCTTGCCGCCGCGGGTTTGCCGTGTTAAGATGAAAAGGATCTCGACAGAAAAGGAAGTGAGCCTCCATGCCTCCGTCCTGCAGGCATACCGTGGCCTTTGTCACGGCGTGCGTCGCCTTTGTGATCTTCGGCTTCAGCTTTATGTTCTCCAGCATCGCCCTGCAGTACACCGTGCCCACGGTGCTGCTGTGTTTCCGCTTTACGGCGGCGGTGATCACGCTGTCTCTGGTGGTGGCCCTTAACGGGCTGGTGGGTCGCCTTCGGGGAAAGCCCTGGTTTTCCTTTTCCCTGAAAGGGAAGCCCCTGGGCGGCCTGATCCTGCTGGGCATCGTGCAGCCGGTGCTGTACCTGGTTTTTGAAAATTACAGCATCATTTATACCTCCTCCGCCGTTACCGGCACGGTGATGGCGGTGGTGCCGGTGATCTGCATCCTGGTGGATGTTTTTGTCAGCCATGAGTCTGTGTCCAAGCTCCAGGTGGTGTGCGCCGTTTTCTGCGTGGCGGGCGTGGCCCTGGTGGAGACCGGCGGCGAAAGCCGCATCACCTTTCTGGGCTTTTTCTGCCTGCTGATGACTCTGGTGTGCGATGTGGGCTACTATGCCCTGAGCCGCCGGGCCTCCAGGCATTTCAGCCCCCTGGAGGTCACCTATGTCATGTTCCTCATGGGTATGCTGGTGTTCGTGCCGGCGGCGCTGATCCAGGGCCGGGGCCAGATGGCGGCGCTGTTCCTCCCGGCCGTTCACTCCGGAGCCTTTTGGGGCAGCGTGTTCTTTCTGGGGGCGGTGTCCTCGGTGGGAGCCTACGGACTGCTGAATTTTGCCAACGCCACCCTCACCAACTCCGAGGCCTCCCTCCTGGGCAATATCACCACCGTGGTTTCTGTGCTGGCGGGCGTGCTGCTGCTGAAGGACCCCTTCACGCCCCTGCAGGCCCTGGGCGTGGTGCTGATATTGGTGTTCGTCACCCTGGCCAATCTGCCCAAAAAGAAGAAATAACCGGAACGATCAAAAACTCCGGGCGGAGCCATTGGCTCCGCCCGGAGTTTTTGCTTTTTTGATCGGCCCTTACCGCCGCAGGATCCGTCCGGCCTTGGCGCCGGTGCATTTGCCCTTTTCCACGGCCACGGCACCGTCCACCAGCACATAGTCCAGACCCTCCGCCAGGCAGCAGGGGTTTTCGTAGGTGCCGGGCTGGTGCAGATTTTCCAGCTGGAAGATGTTGATATCCGCGTCCATTCCGGCGGCCAGAACGCCCTTGCCCGCCAGGTGCAGCACCTGGGCCGGCACCCGGGTCATCTTTGCCACCGCCTGCTCCACGGAAAGCGCCCCCTTCTGGCGCACAAAGTGCTCCAAAAGATGCACAAAGGTGCCGTAGACCCGGGGGTGCAGCATCCCGTCCGTGGGATAGGTGGAGTCGGAAATCACATTGGACAGGGGACTTTGCAGGATAGTGATGATGTCCTCCTCGGAGGCCATAAAGTCCACCATGGTGATCTCGCAGTGCTCCCGCACCAGCAGGTCACAGCAGCAGTCCAGGGGATCCTGGCCCAGTTGGGCGGCGATCTGGGCAATGCTCTTGCCCTGGTAGACCTTGTCCTCGGGGCAGTGGAGGCTGGTGAGCAGGATGCCGTCCCAGCCGGCCAGCTTTGCGATGTTGTCAAATCCGTCGCCCCGCTCGATGCGCCCGGCCAGCTCCCGGCGGGCGCCGGGATCCTGCAGCCGCTTCACCAGAGCGTCTATGCCGCCGGTGAGAAAGTCCGGTGGCAGAATGTGGATCAGCTGGGTGGAGCCTGCGGTGTAGGGATACACATCGCACCCCACATCCAGCCCCTCCTGCCGGGCCTGCTCCAGCATGGAGAGGGCCTGGGGGATCTTCCGGCCCCAGTTGTCCCGGCCCATGGCCTTTAAGTGACTGATGTGCACGGGGATGCGCAGAGCCCGGGCCACCGTCAGCATTTCCTCCAGAGCCTCCAGCACGCCGCCGCCCTCCTGGCGCATGTGCACCGTTACGGGGATGTTCTGCCCGGCCAGCGGCTCCAGGGCCCGGATCAGCTCCTCCGTCGTGTAAAAGCACTCCGGTGCGTAGCCCAGACCCAGGGACACGCCCAGAGCCCCGTCGGCCAGGGCCTGCTCCATGGCGCTGTGGATGGCCTTGTAGTGTTTGTCCTCCAGATGCTCCAGGGCGTAGCCTGCGGCGCTGGAGCGCAGCACCCCGGCGCCCACCAGCATACCCGTGTGAATGGGCGCGTCCGGCTGGCCGGCAAAGTAGTCCGCCAGGGAATCCGTGGGCACCTGCTTGGGCATTTCTCCGCATATCGGCTGCAGATAGGCGGCAATTTCCGCCCGTCTGCTGCGGCGGATGGGCGCGGCGGACAGGCCGCAGTTGCCGTTTACAATGGTGGTCAGCCCCTGGCGCAGCTCCAGCTGGCCGAAGCCCGGCCGAAAGGCCGCCAAGTCCGCATGCCGGTGGATGTCGATAAAGCCCGGCGTCACCAGCTTGCTCCGGGCGCTGATGACCCGCCTTGCGTGGGCGCCGGACAGCTGGCCCACCTCGGTGATTTTTCCGTTTTCCACCGCCACGTCGGCGGCATAGGGGACGCTGCCGGTGCCGTCTACCACCGTGCCGCCCTGGATCAAAAGATCGATCATTCTGCACTACCTCTTTTCACATTTTCATTTTTCTGCAGGGGAAGGGTCACCGTAAACCGGGTGAGATCCTGGGCGCTGGTGCAGGTGATGCTGCCCCGGTGCCCCTGTATGATGCTCCGGGCAATGGCCAGCCCCAGGCCGAAGCTTTCGCCTCCGGTGCGGGACTCGTCCGCCCGGTAAAACCGGTCAAAAATATGGGAGAGCTTTTCCGGCGGGATGGTCTCGCCGCTGTTTTCCACCCACAGCACTGCGCTGCGGTTTTCCCGGCGCAGGCCCATGCGGATGCAGGATTTGGGCGCGGAATATTTCACGGCGTTGTCCAGCAGAATGTCCGCCACCTGCCGCAGCTGCGCGCCCCGCCCGGAAACCTGCAGGTCCGGCTGCACGGTGTAGTCCATGGTCCGCCCGTTTTCAAAGGCCACCGGCTCAAAGACCAAGGCGCTCTCCAGCACCGTGTCGGACAGATTCACCGTCTCCTCCGGCAGCTTTGTGCCGCTCTCCGCCCGGGCCAGGGTCAGCATGTCCTCCACCAGGTCCTTCATGCGCAGGGACTCGGCGTGAATGTTGTCCAGATACTGCCTGGATTTTTCTTCATCCGTTTCGCTCACCGCCAGCTCCGCCGAGGACAGGATCACCGTCAGCGGCGTTTTCAGCTCGTGAGACGCGTCGGACAAAAACTGCTTCTGCTCCTGCCAGGCCCGCTGCACCGGCTTCACGGCAAAGCCCGCCAGCCAGTAGCTCACCCCCGTCAGCACCAGCAGCGCCGCCAGGGATACCGCCCCCATGCGCAGCAGCAGCGATTGCAGGGAGGCCTGGTCCTGGGAGCAGTCGGTGAAGGCCAGGCGCACCGTCAGTGTCCCGGTCTGGCGCATATACCGCAGGGAGTAGTCCTGCAATACGCCCTCCTGTCCCTCCCGGCTCAGGGCCTCCTGTACGATGCCCAAAATCAGCTCGTCGTTGTCCAGGTTATAGTAGCCGCTACTGGCCAGACGCACGGTGCCGTCGGAATAAACATCGGCCACAAAGCAGGGCTGGCCCCCAAAACTCCCGGGCTGGGCGGAGGACATTACATACCCCTCCAGTGCCTCCCTTAGCCGGCTTTCGCTGGCGCGCACCATCTGGCTCCGGGTGGACAGGGTCACCGTGGCCAGCACCCCGGCCAGCAGCACCGCCACGGCGATAACGCTGATGCCTACGATCTTCAGCCGTAATTTCCGTATCATTTCTGTTCCTCCAGGTAATAGCCCACCAGCCGTGCGGTTTTGATCTGCACCGATGAGTGGACCAGGGCCAGCTTCCGCCGCAGGAAGGAGATATATACCTCCACGTTGTTGTCCTCCGCGTCGGAGTCATAGCCCCAGGCCTTGAGCAGCAGCTGCTCCTTGGAGAGAATCTGCCCGCCGTTGCGCATGAGCATCTCCAGCAGGTCGTATTCCTTCCGGCTCAGCCGGGCGCTGCGCTCCTGGCAGCACACCTGAAAGGTCCCGGGCTGCAGCTGCAAATCGCCCCAGCGGATGGTGTCGCCCACGGTGGCCGCCCCGCTCTGCCGCCGCAGCAGCAGGCGCACGCAGGCCAGCAGCTCCGGCGTCTGGAAGGGCTTGGTCAGGTAGTAGTCCGCCCCGTGGTCCAGACCGTGTACCCGGTCGCTCAGCTCACCCCGGGCCGTGAGCATCAGCACCGGCAAATGGCTGCCGCTCTGGCGCAGGCGCTCCAGCACGGTGAAGCCGTCCAAGCCCGGCAGCATCACGTCCAGCAGCATCAGGTCGTAGATGCCCGACAGGGCGTTGTCCAGTCCCTCCACGCCGTCGTAGCTGACGTCCACGGTGTAGCCCTCCCGGTGCAGCAGGTCCCGCAGCGTCTGGGCCAGGCGCTTTTCGTCTTCCACCACAAGGATACGCATGGCTTTTGCCTCCTGTCCGCGTTTTCTCTTATTGTATACCGAAATTTCTCTGGGCACAACCCCCGGTGTATAGTATAGAAGGATACTATCATTCGATGCTTTAAGGAACATTAAAAAATAGATCGCCGCCTAAAAAACCGGGAGGACGAAGCCCGTCCTCCCGGTCGCCTTGCTTTCGGCGGCTTTCTTTATGCCCCCAGGGTCAAAAGTCCCGTCAGTGTCGCGGCCGTGTCGGCGGACACCTTGAAGATGGCCGGCACATCGTTGTACACGGCAAAATAGCCGTCCCCATAGGCCAGGCCCAGCTTCAGGGTGAAGCTGTCCGTGCCGCCCTTGCCGCTGCTGTAGCTGACGGTAACGCTTACCGCAGGCTCTGTCAGGCCGCAGATGGGGTAGGCCCCGGAGCTGGGGTTGTAGTCCACGCAGGACTGCAGCGCCAGGCCCTGGCCCAAAAGGGCCACAAAGGACTCTACCTCTGCGGAGACGTCCTTTGTGTCGCAGAGCCAGCTGCCGTCTCCGTCCCGGGAAGCGGTGCGGGAAACATCCCCTCCCTGCACCTGGATGCTCACCAGAGCCTCCGGGGCCAGCACCGGAATCTGGGGGATCTGCACCAGCTGGTAAATGTTCCGGTCCATCATCTGCACCAGCGCGTCGGACACAACGTAAATTTTCGATGTGTCCCCGTCCCGGCACATGTAGTACCCACCGCCCTCGGCGGCGCTGCCGATCTGCAGGGACAGGCCGGAGCCGTCGTCGTTTTTGATCTCCAGAGTGCGGTCCGGCGCGTCCAGGTCATAGGCGGTGATGTCGCCGGGATCTGCCAGAGGCGTCAGGGTGTTCAGGGCGCTTACCTGGTCCAGCAGCCCCTGCATTTTGCTCTGGTCCAGGGGAATGGTGGTGTCGTCCTTCCACTGCCACAGGTCCTCCTCGTTTTTGTTGAAGCGGAGGGTGTAGCTGCTGTTTTTATAGATCAGCTCCTGCGTAGAGGCGCTGATAAGCTGTGTTTCATTGAGGGTCTGGTCGATGGCCTTGTCCTTCTTGCCGCAGGCGGCGCAGGTCAGCAGCACTGCGCTCAATAATAGGATCATGAGTCTTTTCATGGAATCTGCTCCTTGCTCTGTGATTTTCCGATTATAGCAGATTTTTTTCCAAAAGGGAAGACCTGCCCCCGGAAAAGAAAAGCGGAGCAGCGATGGCTGCTCCGCAGAGGATATGTGTTTTACAGGTGCGAAACGAAAGCGCTGTTCACCGCCACCGTGCGGCTGATGTCCGAGGACTTGATGCTGGCGAAGATGGTGCGCATAATGGTCAGAGCCTTCTTGCCGCTGACCTCCGGATCCCGGTCGTGCTCCAGCGCATCCACAAACTCGTCGATGACGCCGCTGCGGGTGGTGGGCTCGAAGCTGTAGGCCGTGGAGGTGTTGCTCATGTCCCGCACCACGATGGGGGCGCCGGGATCGCTGTAAATGAGCATGATGCCCTTGGTGCCGTAGAGGCAGGTGGAGTTGCACTCCTTGCCGTAGACCGTCCAGCTGGCGGCCATGGTGCCCACGGCGCCGCCGTTCATGCGCAGGATGCACAGGGCATTGTCGTCCACGCCGATCAGGTGGCCGTGGTCGTCGTGCTTGTTCAGGGTCATCACCTTGGCGGTGGTCTCAATGACCGTCTGCCCGGTGAGGTATTGGATCAGGTCCAGCTTGTGGATGCCCAGGTCGCTGAGAGCGCCCATGGCGGCCTTGTCCTTGTCGAAGAACCAGGCGTCCCGGTCCGGGGACCAGCCCTCGGGACCGGCGTTGCCGATGGTGGTGCGGAAGGTGATGATGTCGCCGATGACGCCCGCCTTCAGCAACTCCTTGGCCCGGCGGTGTACCGGGTCAAAGCGCATGTTGTGGCCCACCATCAGGTGCTTGCCGTTAAACTCGGCGGCGGCCACCATGGACTCGCACTCCGCCAGCGTCACGGCCATGGGCTTTTCCACCAGAACGTGCTTGCCGGCGTAGAGGGCGGCGTTGGTGATCTCGGCGTGGTTGCGGTTTTCCACGCATACGGATACGGCGTCGATCTCGGGATCGTTCAGCAGCTCATAATAGGTATCGTACACTCTGCCGCCGTATTTTTCCGCCATTTGGCTGGCGCGGGCGCTGTTTTTGTCGTAATAGCCCACCAATTTGGCATTGGGATTGGTGGCGTACTCCGGCAGATGCCGAGTCTGGGCAATTTTGCCGCAGCCGATGATACCGATTTTGACCATAATGAATGCCTCCTTGCGATCCTTTTACAAATATTCTCAAATATAAGTTTCTATCTACCAGGGATTATAACAAAAAAATTCTGCCAGTAAAAGACTTTTTTTATATTTTTTCTGATTTTGTGCAGCAATCTTTCTTTTCGGACCCTTCACAAATTGGTACTTGCTATTTCCCTGCGGCAAGGTTAAAATAAAATTTGCTGTACGGGGCATGGCCCCCGTCATTCCCAGCGTGAATACAGGAGGATATTGCCCATGGTTTCCATCGTTGAAGTCACCACCCATCGGCAGCTTCGCCAGTTTGTGGACTTCCCGAATCAGTTATATAAAGATGTGCCCCAGTTCGTCCCCGCCACCTACAGCGACGATATGGACGACTGGAACAGAAAGAAAAACCCCGCCTTTTCCTACTGCGAGGCCCGCTGCTGGCTGGCCATGCGCGGCGGCGAGATCGTAGGCCGCATCGGCGCCATTTTAAGCCGCAAGTCCAACGATAAGTGGGGCACCAACCGTCTGCGCTTTACCCAGGTAGACTTTATCGACGACCCGGAGGTCTCCGCCGCCCTTTTTGATACGGTGGAAAACTGGGCCCGGGAGTTAGGCTGCACCGCCGTCCACGGCCCTCTGGGCTTCACCGACATGGACCGGGAGGGTATGCTGGTGGAGGGCTTTGACCGCCGGGGCTGCTTCTTTACATATTATAACCATCCCTACTATATGCAGCACATGGCGGCCCTGGGCTATGTGAAGGATGTGGACTGGGTGGAAAATCTCATCACCGCCCCCCAGGATGAAAAGACCTTTGCCCGGTGGAAAAAGCTCTCGGATTACGTAATGCGCCGGCAAAAGCTGCACACCCTGAAGGTGCGCACCCGGCTGGACTATTTCCCCCTGCTGAAGCCCTTTTTCCAGCTGGTGAACGAGGCTTACGCCCCCCTCTACGGCACCGTGGACCTGACCCCGGAGCAGATCAAAAAATACAGCATGAAGTTCGCCCCCCTCATCAATCCCAAGCTGACCTGCTTCGTGATGAACGAGCAAAACGAGCTGGTGGCCTTCGGTGTCAGCGCCCCCAGCATTGCCGAGGCGATGAAAAAGAGCCGGGGACGGCTGTTTCCCTCCGGCTGGGTCCGGGTGCTGCACGCCTTCCGCAAAAATGACACCATCGACCTGCTGCTCATTGCCGTGCGCCCTGACCTGCAGGGCAAGGGTGTCAACGCCATCATTCTCAGTGAGGTGATGGAGGGCTGCCGGAAAATGGGCATTCACTATGCCGAGACCGGCCCCATGCTGGAGGAGAATGAAAAGGTCCAGACCCAGTGGCAGAACTTCCCCCTGGAGCAGCACAAGCGCCGCCGCTGCTGGGTGAAGGAGCTGGACGCCGTGCCTGCGGCCGCCGGGGCCCGGGCTGACGCCTGCCAATAATACGCACCCCTTCGGGACCGCCGCAGGCGGTCCCTTTTTGCCGGAAGGCGCCCAGCTTTACATCCCGCCGCCGGTATGCTATACTTTTTCAGACAGCAAGACAAAGAGGGAGGACGTCTATGGACCGCAGCCAGCTTTATATTTCCACCGTTTCCGCCGGGTGTGACCGGGCGGCCGCCCGGCACGGCCTGGGCCTGGAGATCGCGGAATACTGCACCGCCTCCAACCTGGACGCGCCCATCCCGCAGGTGCTGGCGGCGGCGGAGAGCCACCGGCAGGCCGCAAGCCGCTTTGTGTTTCACGCCCCCTTTAATGAGCTTTGCCCCGCCGCCATCGACCCGCTGGCCGTGGACCTGACCCGCAGGCGCTATCGTCAGGCTCTGGCCGCCGCCCGGGACTGGGGCTGCCGGGTGATGATCGTGCACACCGGGTTTATTCCCCTGGTGTATTTCCCGGAGTGGTTTGTGGAAAAGTCCATTACCTTCTGGCAGGCGTTTTTGCGGGAGGTGCCGGAGGATATGACCCTTTGCCTGGAAAACGTTATGGAGCCGTCTCCCCGGATCCCGGTAGATATCGTCCGTCAGGTGGCAGATCCCCGGCTGCGCCTGTGTTTGGACGTGGGCCACGCCAATACGGAGGTGTCCCGCACCCCGGTCATGGAGTGGGTGGAGCAGTGCAGGCCCTATCTGCGGCACCTGCATCTGCACAACAACGCCGGCGGCTGGGACCTCCACGATCCCCTGGACCGGGGCACCGTCCCCATGGAGGAGGTACTGCGCACTCTGGCAGGGGAGAGGCACCTGAGCTATACACTGGAAACATTGCAGGCGGAGGAGAACGTTCTCTGGCTGCAGGATAAAGGATTTTTGGAGATATGAATTACGAAGAACTGATCTTGCGGGAGCTGGCCGCCATCACACCCGCAGACCCGGACGCCATGGCCCGGGCGGCGGTCTATCAGGGCACCCTGGCCAAGCCCCCCGGCAGCCTGGGAGAGCTGGAGAATATCTATATCCGCCTGTGCGGCATCACCGGCGGCCTGCGCCCGGCCTACAGCCCCTGCCGCATCGTTGTCCTCTGCGCGGACAACGGCGTGGTGGAGGAGGGGGTCTCCGTTACGCCCCGGAGCGTCACGGCGGCCCAGGCGGTGAACATGACCCGGCACCTTACGGGTATGAGCGCCATGGCCCACCATTTCGGAGACCAGGTGCAGGTGGTGGACGTGGGCATTGCCGATGAATACGACTGCCCGGCCATTCTGAACCGAAAGATCCTGCCCGGCACCCGCAACCTGGCGCGGGAGCCCGCCATGACCCGGCAAGAGGCGGCCCAGGCCGTCTATACGGGCCTGGAGCTGGCCCGCCGGGCCAAAGAGGAGGGTGTGGCCGTTCTGGGCGCAGGGGAGATGGGCATTGGCAATACCACCACCTCCTCGGCGGTGCTGGCGGCCCTGACGGGCCTTTCGGTGGAGGCCGTTACCGGCCGGGGCGGCGGCATGACCGACGCGGGCTTCCTGCGGAAAAAGCAGGTCATCACCGATGCCCTGGCTCTGCACCGCCCGGATAAGGACGATGTGCTGGACGTTTTGAGCAAGGTGGGCGGCCTGGATATCGCCGCCATGTGCGGCGTGTTTCTGGGGGCGGCCCGATACCGGCTTCCGGTGGTCATCGACGGGTTTATCTCCGTGGTGGCGGCCCTGTGCGCCGGGCGGCTGTGCCCGGCGGCGGTGGACTACTTTTTCGCCTCCCACGCCTCTCACGAGGTGGGCTACGCCGCCGCCGTAAAGGAGCTGTGCCTGGCTCCGTGGCTGCATCTGGGGATGCGCCTGGGGGAGGGCAGCGGCTGCCCCATCGCCTTCCGGGTGCTGGAGGCGGCCTGCGCCGCCGCCGAGGGTATGGCCACCTTTTCCGGCGCCGCCATTGACGACAGCTACCTGGACGACATCCGGGGCAAAGACTGCTTTTAAGAAAGGACGGCTTCCGCTATGACCGTGTTTCTCTCCGGCGGCTGTAAAAACGGAAAATCCACCCTGGCCGAGCAGACCGCCGTGTGCCTGAGCCAGCCGGGACGGCTGTATTACCTGGCCACTATGATCCCCCACGATGCGGAGGACCGGGCCCGTATTGCCCGCCATGTGGCCAGCCGTTCGGGTCTGGGCTTTCAGACCATAGAGTGCGGCCTGGGGATGGAGGCGGAGCTGCAGGCGGCGGATGCAGGCGGCACCTATCTGCTGGACAGTGTCACCGCCCTGCTTTCCAACGAGATGTTCCGCCCGGACGGCTCGGTGGACCTTGCCGCTCCGGAGCGGGTGGCCCGGGAGCTGACGGCCCTGGCTCGGCGGATGAAGAATATGGTGTTTGTCAGCGACTATATCTATTCCGATGCCCTGGACTATGGCGACCTTACCGAGGCCTATCGCCGGGGCCTGGCCCATATTGACCGCTGCCTTGCCGCCGTGTGTGACGTGGCGGCGGAGGTGAGCTTCGGTGGCCGCATTGTCTATAAAGGAGAGCTGCCCGTATGAAAAAATGGTTTACCGGCTTTTCCATGTGCTGGGGGATGTTCTGCGCCATTCCCAATCCCGTCCGCCGCTGGGACAGCGGCTGCTACCGGCAGATGCTTCTGTGCCTGCCCTTTTTAGGGGGCCTGCTGGGGCTTATCTGGGCGGGCCTGGGCTGGCTGCTACTGCGCCTTTCGGCCCCCGGTCCTATTTTTGCCCTGTGCATGACGGCGGCCCCCTGGTGCCTGACGGGGTTTATCCATCTGGACGGCTTCATGGACTGCTGTGACGCGGTGCTCTCCCGCCGGGACCAGGCCCGCCGCCGGGAGATCCTCAAGGACTCCCATGTGGGGTCCTTTGCCGTCATCTGCCTGGTGCTGCTGGCCATGGCCGGCTACAGCGTGTGGTCCTGCCCGGCGCGGCCGGAGAAACTGTGGGCGCTGCCTCTGGTGTGCGCCGGGGTGCGGTGCGTCAGCGCCGGGGCGGTGCTGGGCCTTAAACCCCTGGATACCAGCGGCTACCGGGACCTGGTTAGAAGCGGCGGCGCCGTGGCGGCCGCCTGCGTCCTGGCTGCGGTGTCCGTGGGCCTGGGGATGCTGCTCTCCGGGCGGGGCTTTCTGCCCCCGGCGGCGGCTGTTATGGCGGCGGCTGTCACGGTTTTTTCTCTGCGGCGAAATCTGGGCGGCATGTGCGGAGATATATCCGGGGCCGCCATTACCCTGGGAGAATTGGCGGGCAGCGCCGCGGTGCTGCTGCTATAAGGAGGAAGCGTATGGATCTCATCATCGGCGGGGCCTATCAGGGAAAGCTGGCCTACGCAATGGAACATTTTCACCTGACCCGGGAGGACCTGTCCTGCTGCGACAGCGGCATAGACACCTCCCGCCGCTGCCTGTGCTATCTGGAGCAGGCGGTGTATGCCGCCGTGGCTGCCGGGCAGCCTTTCCGGCTGCCGGCTCTCCGGGAGGATGCCGTGGTAATCTGCACGGATGTGTCCTGCGGGGTTGTGCCCATGGACAAGACCCAGCGCCTTTGGCGGGAGGAGGTGGGCCGGGCCGTTTGTGCCCTGGCCCGGCAGGCGGATTCCGTCACCCGGATCTTCTGCGGCCTGCCCCTGAAGCTGAAATAAAAAAACTGCTGGGAAACCTTGTGGTTTCCCGGCAGCTTTTTGTTGTGTTACAGGCTCTCCATCTGGGCGGCGATGTCCGCCTCGCAGGAGCGCATGGCCTCCAGCGTCTTTTCCATCAGTTCGTCCAGTTCCCAGCCCAGGCGCTCAGCCCCGGTGATGATCACATCCCGGGAGCACCCGGCGGCAAACTTCTTATCCTTGAACTTTTTCTTGATGCTTTTCAGCTCCATGTCCTGCACGCTCTTGCTGGGGCGCATCAGGGCGGCGGCACCGATAAGCCCCGTCAACTCGTCGGCGGCAAAGAGTACCTTCTCCATCTCGTGGGTAGGCTCCACATCGCAGCAGATGCCATACCCGTGGCTGCACACGGCGTGGATAAACTCCTCGCTGCACCCGGCCTCCTGCAAAAGCTCCGGAGCCTTGATGCAGTGCTGCTCCGGCCACTGCTCAAAGTCAATGTCGTGGAGCAGGCCCACCGTGGCCCAGAAGTCCGCGTCCTCTCCGTAGCCCAGCTCGTTTGCGTACCAGCGCATGACGCCCTCTACGGTCAGGCCGTGCTGGATGTGAAACGGCTCCTTGTTATACTTCTTCAGTGCGGCCAGTGCCGCGTCTCTGCTGATACACTCTTTCATAAAGGGCGTCCTCCTTAGTTAAAATGTTGAAAAACCCCACAGATTTTCCGTTAAATGGGCCCCGCCCACAAGCGGCGAACTCTGCGAGGCTTTTGGCAGTCTGCCCATTTGTTATGCGTATTGTAGCAGTTTCTTCCCCATTTCGCAAGACCTATTTATTAAATCGGGATTTGTTTTTCCAGCAGAGCCAGCAGCTGCCGGGCATGGCGGTACTCATCCCTGGACAGTGCCAAAAAGACCTCTCCCAGGCACTCGTCGGTGGTCTCGTCCCCGGCTCGCCGGTAGTTCAGCCCTCCGCAGCTCTCCTGGTGATACCGCAGCCGCAGCAGCTCCCGCCAGGACCCCGGACACCTCTCGCACCCGCTGCTCACCGCCGGGCGGTACACCTGTCCTGTCACCAGGTAATATACCCCCATGAGCTTCCGGGCGTGGCCGCCCTCCTCCGCTGCCAGCCGCCGCATCGCCTGCCGCGCCCCGGGGGTCGGCGCCAGGTTTGCGCAGGCCAGATAGCTCCGCCGGTCTGCCAGCTCCTCCTCAATAAATCCCCGTATGACCTCCACGTCCTCCTGGGCGTTTACCCCCATGCAGCACACATTCACCGCGTCCGCTTCCGCCGGGTAGGGCTGCAGGGTGGGATTCACCCGCTGCCAAATGGCTCTCTTTTGCTCCATGGTCTGCTGATCTTCCATGCCGGCCACCCCTTTCTGCTTCCGTCTATTGTATGCGCCCCGGGGCAAAAGCTTTCCCCGCCGGGGAAAATTCTCCGGCCGGAGCGCTTTCCCGTGTAAAAATCCCGCCGGACGGGAAAAATAAAGCGGCGCGCATTGCTTTTCCCGCCGGCTTCTGCTACAATATAGGCCGTATGGGTCGAAAACCGAGCTAATCATACGAAATGCGGCGACATTTGATATATTTGCAGGAAAAGGACCTCAAAAGGAGTAAGGATTCATGTTAGAGCTGAAAAACATAAGCTACCGGGTGTCCACACCCGAGGGGGAGGCGGATATTCTCCGCCACATTGACCTGGTTATCCCCGACCACAAGCTGGTGGTCTTCACCGGCCCCAATGGCGGCGGCAAGACCACCCTGGCCAAGATCATCATGGGCCTGGTCCGGCCCACGGAGGGGCAGATCCTCTATAACGGCCGGGACATCACGGACCTGTCCATCACCGACCGCGCCCGCCTGGGCATCAGCTACGGCTTCCAGCAGCCTCCCCGCTTCAAGGGCATCACCGTCCACGACCTGCTGCTGCTGGCGGCGGGCAGCGAAAAGCTCTCCAAGGACCGCTGCTGCCAGTACCTGACGAGAGTGGGCCTGTGCGCCAATGACTATCTGGACCGGGAGGTGGATGTCTCCCTCTCCGGCGGCGAGGTCAAGCGCATCGAGATCGCCACCATCCTGGCCCGGAACAGCCAGCTGATGATCTTTGATGAGCCCGAAGCCGGCATTGACCTCTGGAGCTTTGCCCGCCTCACCGAGACCTTCGAGCAAATTCATAACGAGGGCCGCTCCACCATGATCATCATTTCCCACCAGGAGCGCATCATCCAGCTGGCGGACGAGATCATCGTCGTCTCCGGCGGGGCCATTGCCCACCGGGGCACCACGGAGGAGATCTTCCCCCTGATCCTGGCGGACACCCTGGGCAGCTGCCCGGTACTGGAGAAAAAGGAGGCCAAGCTATGATTACCGACATTGACGCCAAGCTGCTGGAGAAGATCGCAGACCTCACCGGCAAGCCCGTAGGCGCCTTCAATATCCGCAAGGACAGCGGCTGCGAGGCCCGCCAGTCCACCGAGCACATTGAGATCACCCCCAAGACCGACGGCAAGCAGGGCATCGACATCCGCATCAAGCCCGGCACCAAGGGTGAGCAGTGCCACATCCCCGTCATCATCAGCAAAACCGGCCTTTCCGAGCTGGTGTATAACGATTTCTATGTGGGCGATGACTGCGATGTGGAGATCGTCGCCGGCTGCGGCATCCACAATTCCGGCTGCAACGAGAGCCGCCACGACGGCGTGCATACCTTCTACATCGGCAAAAACAGCCGCGTCCATTATTCTGAAAAGCACTACGGCGAGGACGCCCCCGGCGAGACCGGCCGCAATGTCATGAATCCTCAGACCATCGTCCACCTGGGCGAGAACTCCACCATGCAGATGGATACCATCCAGATCCGCGGCATCGACTCCACCAAGCGCGACACCCGCTTTTACTGCGAGAAGGGCAGCGAGGTGGTGGTCACCGAGCGCCTGCTGACCCACGGCAGGCAGGAGGCCGAGAGCGACATGCTCATCGAGCTCAACGGCGAGGATGCCAAGGGCCGGGTCATCTCCCGGTCCGTGGCCCAGGACGAGAGCAAGCAGGTGTTCCACCCGGTGATGGTGGGCAACAGCCAGTGCTTCGGCCACGTCCAGTGCGACTCCATCATTATGGGCAGCGCCCATATCCAGTCCATCCCGGCCATCACGGCCAACTGCCCCGACGCCCAGCTGATCCACGAAGCCGCCATCGGCAAGATCGCCGGTGACCAGCTCCTGAAGCTGGAGACCCTGGGCCTCACCCCCGAGGAGGCGGAGGAGACCATCCTCAAGGGCTTCCTGGCCTGAAAAAGCAAGCAGCGTGCCGAAGCTTCGGCGCGCTGCTTTTCCATATGAGGAAAAGGTCCCGCACAGCCGTGCGAGACTTTTTTCATGGCGCAGTGGGAGGGATTCGAACCCTCGTGCCGCTTTTGACGACAACACGATTTCCAGTCGTGCTCGTTATGACC
>CAKTIW010000015.1:0-30369 GCA_934566025.1 uncultured Oscillospiraceae bacterium
GGGGAAATCGCCGAAGCGCTGCCAGTGGCAGAAGAAGCGAGGCGATTTCGAGGAAGTGCCCCGATTGGCGGCCACGACAGTGGACGGGAATCGGTTGGCACGACGGTGGGCAGGGTGGCGCGAAGCGCCTGAGGGGTCGCCCCCACCGCCCCCCTTGATACGCTTCCGTAGGGCGGGGTGCCCTCACCCCGCCGTTACTCACCGCACCCACGGCAGGACACACGGGTCCTGCCCTACCAAAATGTAGGGCGGGCTGACCACAGCCCGCCGCCCGTCACGCACCGCACCCCTTGCAAAAAAATGTCATTGCGAGGCCAGTGCGCACACTGGCCGTGGCAATCCGTTCCCTCCCCGAAAAAAATCCCGCCGGAGGTCCGGCGGGATTTTTTCATAAATATAAACCAACAGCGGCAAATCAGCCCTTCAGGCTCTCTGCCACAGCCACGGCCACAGCCACGGTGGCGCCAACCATGGGGTTATTGCCCATGCCCAGGAAGCCCATCATTTCCACGTGGGCGGGCACGGAGCTGGAGCCGGCGAACTGGGCGTCGCTGTGCATACGGCCCATGGTGTCGGTCATGCCGTAGGAAGCAGGGCCGGCGGCCATGTTGTCCGGGTGCAGGGTACGGCCCGTACCGCCGCCGGAGGCCACGGAGAAGTACTTCTTGCCCTGCTCGATGCACTCCTTCTTGTAAGTGCCGGCCACAGGGTGCTGGAAGCGGGTGGGGTTGGTGGAGTTGCCGGTGATGGACACATCCACGCCCTCATGGTGCATGATGGCCACGCCCTCGCGCACATCATCCGCACCGTAGCAGCGGACATTGGCCCGCTCACCCTCGGAATAGCGGATCTCCCGCACCACCTTCAGCTCGCCGGTGTAATAGTCAAACTGGGTCTGCACATAGGTGAAGCCATTGATACGGCTGATGATCTGAGCGGCATCCTTACCCAGGCCGTTGAGGATCACGCGCAGGGGCTCCTTGCGGGCCTTGTTGGCGTTTTTCACAATGCCGATGGCGCCCTCGGCGGCGGCGAAGGACTCGTGGCCCGCCAGGAAGGCGAAGCACTTGCTCTCCTCGCTGAGGAGCATAGCGCCCAGGTTGCCGTGGCCCAGACCCACCTTGCGGTCCTCGGCCACAGACCCGTCGATGCAGAAGGACTGCAGGCCCACGCCGATCAGCTTGGCAGCCTCGGCTGCGGTCTTGACTCCGGCCTTCAGGGCAATGGCTGCACCCACGGTGTAAGCCCAGCAGGCGTTTTCAAAGCAAATGGGCTGAATGCCCTTCACAATCTCATAGGGGTCAAAGCCTTTGGCCTTGCAGATGTCCCGGCACTCCTCCACGGAGCTGATGCCGTACTGAGCGAGGACGCCGCTGATCTTGTCGATTCTTCTTTCGTAGCTTTCAAACAGTGCCATAATTTCGTCCTCCTCCTTATTCCTGTCTGGGATCAACATACTTGGCGGCGTTATCGAACTGGCCGTAGTGACCCTTGGCCTTTTCCAGAGCGGTAGCTGCGTCGTCGCCTTTCTTGATGAAGTCCATCATCTTGCCCAGGCTGATGAACTCGTAGCCCACGATCTCGTCGTCCTTGTTCAGAGCCACGCGGGTCACATAGCCCTCGGCCATCTCCAGATAGCGGGGCCCCTTTTCCTTGGTGGCGAACATGGTGCCCACCTGGCTGCGCAGGCCCTTGCCCAGGTCCTCCAAGGAAGCGCCCACCGCCAGGCCGTCCTCGGAGAAAGCGGACTGGGTGCGGCCATAGACGATCTGCAAAAACAGCTCGCGCATAGCGGTGTTGATGGCGTCGCACACCAGGTCGGTGTTCAGCGCCTCCAGAATGGTCTTGCCGATGAGAATTTCGGAGGCCATAGCGGCGGAATGGGTCATACCGGAGCAGCCGATGGTCTCCACCAGAGCCTCCTCGATGATGCCGTTTTTCACGTTCAGCGTCAGCTTGCAGGCGCCCTGCTGAGGAGCGCACCAGCCGATACCGTGGGTGAAGCCGGAAATGTCGCCGATCTCCTTAGCCTGGACCCACTTTCCCTCCTCGGGAATGGGCGCAGGGCCATGATAAGCGCCCTTGGCGATGGGGCACATATGCTGCACTTCGCTGGTATAGATCATAATAGCCAAATCCTTTCTATGTGATATGTTTCTGCTGTTCTCAGTTCACTTCGATTATAACAAATATTTTCCTTCTTTGCAAGGAACTATACATTGTAAGATCTTGCTCTTACTTCGCCACAAACCCTATCTTGCGGTACACCTTGCTCAGGGTCTTTTGGGCCAGGTAGGCAGCGTGCTCCGCTCCCTCCTTGTAAACGCTCTCCAGGTACGCCTTGTCCTTCATGATTCGCTCAGACTCCTCCCGCAGGGGCCGCAGCAGCTCCACCACGGCCTCGCCCACGGCGGGCTTAAAGACGCCGTAGCCCTGGCCCGCAAACTCCGCCTCCGCCTCCGCCAGGGTCTTGCCGGTGGCGGCGCAGTAGATGGTCAGCAGGTTGGAGATGCCGGCCTTATTCTCCTTGTCAAACTTCACCGCCGTCTCGCAGTCGGTAATGGCGCGCTTAAACTTGCGCAGGATGTCCTCGGGCTTGTCCATCATAAATACGCATCCATCGGGGTCGGACTTGCTCATTTTGCTTTCGGGATTTGCCAGGCTCATGACCCGGGCGCCCATCTTGGGAATGAACGCCTCCGGCAGGGTAAAGGTGTCGCTGTACAGCCCGTTAAACCGCTGGGCGATGTCCCTTGTCAGCTCCACATGCTGCCGCTGGTCCTCCCCCACCGGCACCAGGTCCGCCTGATACAGCAGAATGTCCGCCGCCATCAAGACCGGATAGGTAAACAGCCCCGCCGTGATATTGTCCGCGTGCTGCTTGGCCTTGGCCTTGAACTGGGTCATGCGGCTCAGCTCGCCAAACTGGGTATAGCAGCCCAGCACCCAGCTCAGCTCCGCGTGCTGGGGCACATGGCTCTGGATGAACATGATGTTCTTCTTGGGGTCCAGGCCGCAGGCGATATACTGGGCCAGCTGATTCACGCTGCGGCGGCGCAGGGTAGCCGGGTCCTGCCGCACAGTGATGGCGTGCATATCCACGATGCAGTACAGGCAGTCATACTCGTCCTGCAGGTCCACCCAGTTGCGAATGGCCCCCATGTAGGACCCCAGGGTCAGCTCACCGCTGGGCTGGATGCCGCTGAATATCCGTTTTTTCTTCTCCACTGTGTTCTCCATCTTCAATTCTCCTTCCGAAAACGGGCCTAAAGCACCATTTTATTCAAATCAAGGTTATGGTATCACTTTTCCCGCAAAATTGCAACGGGATATGCTTTTTTTCTTGACTTTTTCGTCAGCTACTTTATAATAGTAGGGTATATTTTTACTATGGATAAATGTTACTAATTTGCGGAGGTTGATCGCCATGACACTGGATCACAGCTATTTTGAGCAGATGGAGGCCAAGATCCCCCACGGCCGGGTGCGCACCCGCTTCGCCCCCTCGCCTACGGGATATATGCATGTGGGCAATCTGCGCACGGCCCTTTATACCTGGCTCATTGCCCGGTCCCACGGCGGCACATTCATTCTGCGCATCGAGGATACCGACCAGGGCCGTCTGGTGGACGGCGCTGTGGATGTGATCTACCGCACCATGGCCGAGTGCGGCCTAACCCATGACGAGGGCCCCGATGTGGGCGGCCCCGTGGCCCCCTATATCCAGTCCCAGCGCCGGGACACCTACGGCCAATACGCCCAGCTCCTGGTGGAAAAGGGTGCCGCCTACTACTGCTTCTGCGAGAAGGCCGAGTCCGAGGAGGACAGCGGCGACTTTGACCGCGCCGCCGACCCCTGCCGGGACCTGACGGCGGACCAGGTGGCCGAAAAGCTGGCCCAGGGTCTGCCCTACGTTATCCGCCAGAAGATCCCCACGGAGGGCACCACCACCTTCCACGACGCCATTTTCGGCGACATCACCGTGGAAAACAGCACCCTGGACGACCAGGTGCTCCTGAAGCGGGACGGCCTGCCCACCTACAACTTTGCCAATGTCATCGACGACCATCTCATGGGCATCACCCATGTGGTCCGCGGCAGCGAATACCTCTCCTCCGCCCCCAAGTACGACCTGCTCTACCGGGCCTTCGGCTGGGATATCCCCACTTATGTTCACTGCTCTCCGGTGATGCGGGACGCCCAGAATAAGATGTCCAAGCGCCACGGCGACCCCTCCTATGAGGACCTGAAGGCCGAGGGCTATCTCACCGAGGCTATCCTCAACTATGTGGCCCTCCTGGGCTGGAGCCCCAAGGGCGACCTGGCTGAGCAGGAAATTTTCTCCCTGCCCGAGCTGGTGAAGGCTTTCGACATCGCGGGCATCTCCAAGTCCCCCGCCATTTTCGACCGGGCCAAGCTGGACCATTTCAACGCCGTGTATCTCCGCGCCATGGCCCCGGAGGCCTTCGCCAAGGTGGCCGAGCCCTACATCCGCCAGACGGTAAAGGGTGATTTCGACATCGCCGCCATCTCCTCCCTGCTCCAGGCCCGGTGTGAGCGCCTTTCCGACATCCCCGAAAAGGTAGATTTCTTCGATGCCTGCCCGGAGTATGATGTAGAATTTTTCACCAATAAAAAGGCCAAGACCAACCCCGAGGTGTGCAAGGCCATGCTGGAGGCGGCCATCCCCATGCTGGAGGGCCTGCCCACCTGGACGGTGGACAGCGTCCACGACGGTCTCATCGCCCTGGCGGAAAAGCTGGAGGTGAAGAACGCCAAGCTCATGTGGCCTGTGCGCATCGCCGCCGCGGGCAAGCTGGTCACACCCGGCGGCGCGGTGGAGATCTGCGCCATTTTGGGGAAAGACGAGACCCTCCGCCGCCTGCGGGCGGGTCTTGCCAAGCTGGGCTGATGGGAAACTGTAAGCGGCTTTACGCCGACACCCTGACCTTTTACCGGCAGGAGCTGAGCGGGCCGGTGTTCACCGCCGGATGGGCCTTTGTCGGGATCGTAGCGCTGAGCTTTGCCGCCAGCCTGCTCTTCCCCGATCAGGCCGACGCCATCATCACCCGCTACGCGCAGATGCTCCAGCAGGGCGGTCTCACGGACGAGAGCGGCAACATTCAGCTTTTCGCCCTGCTGATGAACAATCTGGTGGCCATGACGCTGTCCATGGTCTACGGGCTGATCCCGTTTATCCGGCTGCCGGCCCTGACACTGGGCGTCAACGGCGTTACCCTGGGGCTGTTCGCCGGATACTATATGCACCAGAATATTTCGCTGCTGAAATACCTGCTGGGCATCCTACCCCACGGTATTTTTGAGCTGACGGCTCTGATCCTGTCGGCGGCCATGGGTCTGTACCTGTGCGAGACCGTCACCAATGCCCTGACAAAAAAGCAGACGGGCAGCGTTGGTGCGGCTGTGAGCCGCTGCTGCCGGGTCCTGCTTTTATGGGTACTGCCTTTGCTGGTCATCGCCGCCCTGGTGGAGACCTATATCACCCCCATTCTGTTTAATTTGGTATAATTACACCGATAAAAAACTGCCGCAGCGCGGCGAAAGGAGTTTGCAATGGACGAAAACATCAAACGTATTCCGGAATTTTTCGGCTGCATGGTCTTCAATGAGGACAAAATGCGACAGCGTTTGTCCGCCGATGCTTATGACGCATGGAGGCAGTGCATGTCCCAGGGCACAACGCTGCCCCGGTCCGTTGCCGACCAGATCGCCGCCGCCATGAAGGACTGGGCCACGGAGCTGGGCGCCACCCACTATACCCACTGGTTCCAGCCTATGACCGGCGTTACCGCTGAGAAGCATGACAGCTTCATCACCCCCTCGGGCAGGGACTCCGTCATTATGGAGCTGTCCGGCAAGGAGCTGTCCCGGGGCGAGGCGGATGCCTCCTCCTTCCCCTCCGGCGGCCTGCGGGCCACCTTTGAGGCCCGGGGCTACACCGCCTGGGATCCCACCTCCTACGCCTTTATAAAGGACAAGACCTTGTATATCCCCACGGTGTTCTGCTCTTACAGCGGCCAGGTGCTGGATAAGAAGACGCCCCTGCTGCGCTCTATCAGCCGGCTGGATCAGCAGAGCCTGCGGATCCTGCGGCTGTTTGGAAACACGGAGGCAAAGCATGTGACCCCCCAGGTGGGTCCCGAGCAGGAGTATTTCCTCATTGACAAGAGCATGTATCAAAAGCGGGAGGACCTGAAGCTTTGCGGCCGGACCCTGTTTGGGGCCCGCCCCTCCAAGGGCCAGGAGCTGGACGACCATTACTACGGCGCCATTAAGCCCCGGGTAGCCAAGTTCATGCAGGACCTGGACGAGGAGCTGTGGAAGCTGGGCGTATTCGCCAAAACGGAGCACAACGAGGTAGCCCCGGCCCAGCATGAGATCGCCCCGGTCTACACCGATGCCAACACCGCCACCGACCACAACCAGCTGACCATGGCGCTGCTGAAAAAGGTGGCCGACCGCCACGGGCTGGTGTGCCTGCTCCACGAAAAGCCCTTTGCGGGAGTCAACGGCAGTGGCAAGCACGACAACTGGTCCCTCTCTACCGACACCGGGGAAAACCTCTTAAAGCCCGGCAAGACCCCCAGCCAGAACGCCCAGTTTCTGCTGTTTCTGGCGGCTTTCATCAAGGGCGTGGATGAGTATCAGGACATCCTCCGCTGCTGTGTGTCCTACCCGGGCAATGACCTGCGGCTGGGCGGCAACGAAGCGCCTCCGGCGGTCATCTCCGTGTTCCTGGGGGACGAGCTAACTGCCGTGCTGGACTCCATCATCCAGGGTACGGAATATGTGGACATGACTAAAAAGAAGCTGGAGATCGGCGTGGACACCCTGCCGGAGATCCCCCAGGACACCACCGACCGCAACCGCACCTCTCCCCTGGCCTTCACCGGCAACAAGTTCGAGTTCCGTATGCTGGGCTCCTCCCAGTCCGTTGCCAGCCCCAATACGGTGCTCAACACTATCATGGCCGAGGAGCTGGGCCAGTTCGCGGACATTCTGGAGCAGGCCGAGGACTTCAACACCGCCCTTCAGACCCTGCTCCACGACACCTTTAAGGCCCACCAACGCATCATCTTCAACGGCAATGGCTATGACGACTCCTGGGCCGAGGAGGCCAAGCGCCGGGGGCTGAGCAATCTGCGGGACACCGTGGACAGCATGCCCGCCTATATCGATCCCAAGAACATCAGCCTGTTTACCCGGCACGATGTATTCTCCGAGGTGGAAATGCGGGCCCGGTATGGCATCCATCTGGAAAACTACTGCAAGATCACGGCAATCGAGGCCAACACCCTTCTGACTATGATCCGGCGAAGCATCTTCCCCGCCGTGTCTCGCTATACCAGCGACCTGGCCCAGGCCGTGCAGCGGAAAAAGGCTCTGTATCTGGACTGCAGGGCGGAAACAGAGCTTCTGCAGCAGCTGACGGAGCTGAACAACCAGCTCTATGACACCGCCAAGGCCATGGCCGTTGCTCTGGAAGGCGCCCCGGCCTCCGAGGGCGACATCGAGTCCGCCCGGTACTATCGGGATGCGGTCTATTCCCTGGAGTATAAGGCCAGCCATCTGGTGAACGACCTGGAGACCTTCACCTCCGCCGAGTACTGGCCCTATCCCACCTACGCGGACATTCTCTTCAGCGTATAAGCGCGCAATAAAAGCAAAGCCCCGGCAGACTGTGATCTGAACAGTCTGCCGGGGCTTTTGTTATTTGTCCATGTGTTTTATAAGGCGCTGGACGCTGCCGTGCAGCGGCATTTGCAGCAGATAACCGCAGCCGCCGCCTATCACGTTGGTAATAAGGTCCGTAATGTCACACCGGCGGTCAAAAAAAGGCTGCAGCAGCTCAATGCATCCGCTGGCTCCTACCGCCGCCGCAAGGGTAAGCCCAACGCCCCACCCGGTCAGGTTGGGCAGCAGGACCCCAAAGGGGAGAAACAGCAGCACATTCAGCAGGAGCTGCCTCTCACTGTTTCCCCATCCATGGAGAAAATCTGTAAAGGGAACCAGGTTTACAGTATATTGATATGCTGAAATATTTCCCAATTTGCACAGCACCGGCATCAAGGTCACGGCTATAACGCCGCACAGATACAGGTAAAATACACGCAGCAGAAAAAACCTGCCGCGGCCGTATTGAGACCGCCGCGGCAGGATGCAAAGTGTGTATATTCCGGTCAGCATGCACCAATCCGGCAGCGTGCGGATCACAAGCGCTCCCCTCTTCCACTGGTTTTTCACCAGTGTAGCATGGCCATACCGGGTATTTTCCATCGAACCGGGGCGGCGGGGAGGATACTCTTTCTTACAGGCGGCCCTGGTTCATGGTCACGAATTCACGGTAGTCGGTATACTTCATAGGTTTAGAGAAATAGTAGCCCTGAATGACATCGCAGCCCATCTCGCCCATTTCCCGGAAGGTGTCGGCGTCCTCCACGCCCTCCTGGGTGACCTTGGGGCTGATCTTATGCACCATGTCGATAATACTCTGCAGAAGCAGTCTGTCCCGATCCGGATGGGTACCGGGCTGGAGCATCTCCTTGTCGATCTTGATCTCATCAAAGTCAAGGGTCTTGAGCACCGCGAAGGAGGAATAGCCCGTGCCAAAGTCGTCCAGAGAGCAGCCGAAGCCCGCGGCGTGAAGCTCCTGGATCACACCGGAGAGGTACTCATAGTTCTCATAGGCAAAGCTCTCGGTAAACTCGATGGTGATGAATTTATCCTTGATATTAAACTTCTGCTTGATGCGCTTATAGTAGTCCAGGAAGTCCGGCTGGATAGCCGTGACCCGGGACACGTTGACGGAAAACGGGTACACGGGCTGGCCCTTCTGGGCCATATCCGACGCATTTTCGCAGGCCTTATAGAACACAAAGCGGTCCAGCTTATTGATGAATCCGTTTTCCTCAAAAATGGGCAGGAACTCGCCGGGGATGCGGTAGCGGTCGATCTTCGTGTCGAACCAACGGACCAGGATCTCGCTGCCGTCCATGCACTTGCGCTTGAGGTTATATTTGGGCTGATAGAAAATGTGGAACTCATTGTTCTCGAAGGCCCGCTGCATACGGCCCTCGATCTCCGCCTTTTTCAGATAGTTTTCCCGCAGCGTATCGCCATAGAACTCCAGGGAAACGGCTCCGCTCTTGAAGGAGGGCTTGGCGTCCACGATATTCAGCTTGTCGATCATGCGGGAGATGCTGTATCTCTCCCCCTTATCGACTTCGTAAATATTGTAGGTAACATTCAGCTTATACTCATCGTCCTGCTCGAATTTATAGCGGTCTACCTGTATATACAGGCCGTCCAGCCGGTTGATGAGGGCTTTCTTCTCCTTATAGTGCAGAAGCAGTAGGAAGCGGCCCTCGCCGTCATAGGCAAAGGTCTCTGAGACCAGCATAGCCTGGGCGCAGCAGTTGCGGATGTGCCGCAGCACCGCCCGGTGCTGCCGGTCGCCGAACTGCTCGGAGATATAGCGGAAATTATTCACCCGCAGGACCACAATGGCAAACTGCGTACCCCGAAGCCGGTCGATAACGCTTTGGGCCTCCTCTTCAAAGCCCGCCCGGGTCAGGCAGTCCAGGTCACTGTCCACCGTGGTGATGGCCTTGATCTTGCGCCCGGTGTGGATGCGGTCCACCACCGCGAAGGCCACAAAGCCTATCAGCATCAGCGTCAGGAACGCCACCGTTCCCCATATTGTATTCAGCACCTGGTGGCCGGAGCCGTATAGCTCCGTCATCTCATACAGACCCACCAGGATCATACCCGCGCAGCTGCTGCCCAAGGGCTTTACGGACAGGGCATACTTCACGGAATCCACTTCCACGGTGATGGCCTGCTCCTTGCCGGCGGAGATGCCGGTAGTGAGCCGGTCCATGGTCTCCTGGTCGGTTATCAGCTGCTTGAACAGCCCCTCCGTTATGGAGCCGTACCCGGGATCCACTGCCTTGCCCACCTGGAGCTTTTCCAGGATAATACCGTCGTGCTTGCACAGGAGTACAAAGTCTGAGGCCTGGACGCTGGGGATATAGTTATGGTTTTCATCCTGGGCAAAATTTCCCAGGGAAACCGCCGTGCGCACAAACATCAGCACCACATTGTCAACAAAGGCGGAGTTGCAGGGAGCGGAGATGCAGAACACCATCTGGGCGTTATCATACTGAAACAGCCGGGAAACCGAGGCGCTCTTGCTGGCGGCCAGCTCCGTAAGCTCCGGATAAGCCGTCACAGGCTCCTGATTCGTGCTGTAAACCACGCCGTCCTTGGTGTAAAACACGGCCACGAATTCATCGCTGCTGGCGTTGCGCATGCTGATCCCGGCGCTGCTCAGCCGCTGGGCCGCATCCTCCAGGGAGGAGGCCTGCTTAGCCTCGGAGGCGAAGTAGTCCGCCCGCATTTTCAGCGCGCCGAACTGCTCTTGGATGGCCACGGCCTGCTCTCCGGCGTAGTTCTCGGCCCGGTCCAGAGCCTGCTCGTCTATCCCCTGCAGATACCCGCTGCTCACCGACAGCAAATGCACCAGGAAGGACAGGCACACGATCACCATCAGTGTAAACGCCGAGGTCTTTCCGTATTTTGCAAAGAAATTATTGATCTGTCTTTCCCCGGTCTTTTTGGGGAGAAAAACCCTCTTTTTCAAGGCGCTCCACTTCCTTTTTTACAAGATCGTCCACTTCCTCCGCCGTCAGCTCCACCGGTTCATCCTGGTGAATGGTCTCTACCGCCGAGGGGATGAACACGAAGCCACACACGGCGAAAAACAGCGCAAACACCGCCACCATGCCCATGGGGGTGGAAAACAGGCGGCCCAGGGCCGTCATGGCCTGTAGATTTCGCTGATAAACCGCCAGAATATCCGCCCGGTCCACCGTCCAGGGGTCCTCCATGGACAGAGGACTGTCGCCCTTGGTCTTATAGCCCCCGTCGGCTTGGGCGGTTATACGATGGGTGACATAGCTCCCGTATATCTCCGAGCTGCTGTCCCGGCACAGAAAAACAATGATGTCGCCCACCTGGGGATCCGCATCCTCCATTTCCCGGGTCAAAATATAGCTTTTCTCCGGGATCGTAGGCTGCATGCTGCCGGTCTCCACCCACATAAAGCTGCGGCCCAGGAAGAAAATAGGCTGCCCGCTCTTCTTTTGCAGGAAGAAGAACACCGAGGCCGCCACGATCAGCAGCAGCGCCCCATAAAACACGATATAGGAGAAGATCTTCTGGCATTTTTTCATTCCGCTTTATCCTTACCGTCTTTCCTTCGCCGGAACAGGCGCTGCAGCAGGCTGGGCTTCTCCTCCGGCTCCAGCGCCTGATAGACCTCGTTTTCCTTGCTGTCTTCCAGGAAGCTTTCCACATTATCCAGGCCCTTCTGTGCCGGACGGCTATAGTCCATAGCGGCCGGATATGCCATAGACGGGAGCGAATGATCATTCTCCGCCGCTTCCTCGGCGATCTCGGTCTGCACGGTCTCCTCCGCCTCGCTGAGGGTCGCAGCGGCCTCAAAATAATCGGCGGCATGCTCCTGCGCAGCCTTATCCTGCCGGACGAAAAGCGGCTCCGGCATAGACGGGGTCTCCCAGTCACCCACGGTGATCTCCTCATCCTCCGGCTCACCCTGGGTCACAACGGGCACGATCTCCTCCCGGGCCGCCGTATCAGCGTTTTCCGCGGGCAAGGCATCTGCCTTTACAGTGGTATCCTGCTTCTGAGCGGACCGCTGCACCACCTCCATGGGGCGCACCGCACCACGCTGGATCAGCTCCTCGAAGGGCAGCATGTTGAATTCTTCCATATCCATGGGCTGGATCAGCGCTGTCTTTTCCAGCTCAAAGCTCTTTTCCAGGCGCTCCACCAGCTTCAGAGCCGTCTCCAGGCGGCGTTCCGTTTTCACAGTAAGCAGCGCAGGTGTAGAGGCATATCGCTTTACACCGGAAACATCCGTTACCCGATAGGACTTCGGCAGCTTATCCGGAGAAAGTGCACTGTAAAACAGCACCTCGTCTCCCTTGACCGTCACTCGGGCCAGCACCGTCTTGCCCTTATAGAAGGCATAGTTGGTGCGCCTGGGGATCATCTTCACATTTTCGTAGCCGCTGAGGGCGTCGACAATGGCGGCAAAGCGGGCCTTGGCCCCATCGTCCGCCAGGCGCAGCCGGGCCTCCATATCCTTTTCCAGGCGGAAGCTGCCCATCTGCGCCTCCTGCTCGTCGTAAAACTCCGCCGCTTTCAGGGCCACCCGGATGGCAAAAGCCATATCCCGCTGCTGCTCCGGCTCCTTGGGCCGCTGGGCGGTGAACGGAGGCACATCCGTCTGCTGTTCCTCCTCGTCCTCCACCGTAACGGTGAGCCGGGGATTCACCGTGGGCGATACCGCGCTACGCAGCACCGAATTTCCCTTTTCGTCGGCGCTGTTGCGGCAAAACAGCATATACTGGGCCGCCGCCGCGCCGAACAGGTCGCTCAGGTACTTCCGGTCCGGCTCCAGGATCGTCTCCTCCACCGTGATGCCGCAGCCGCTTTCCTCATAGCTCTGCAGATAGGTCCACAGGTCCAGGCACTGGCGGAAATACTTGTTTTTCAGGATCGCGTTGGTGCGCAGAATAGGGGGCTTTACATAATTGCGGCCCATTTCCCGCACGAAATCCGACTCGATATATTCCCTCGTGATGTCATTAAGCCGCTCCACCCGCTTCCAAAGCTGGGAGGAGAAATAGTTCTTCTGCACGCCCTTGGCATCCACCACCTTTTCCGAACGCTGGATGTTGATGGTGACCAGGGCCTTAGCATCCCCCTGATAAAAGGAGTCCGTAAAGCGCACGCTGCTGATGCGCTCATCCACGCCGTTCTCCAGGGCAATGCGATAGCGCTCACTGACGAAGAAATAGAGGTTTGCCAGCAGCGTATTCAGGAACTTATTTTCGTATGTAAGAATGGAGTCCTCCCGGATGATGTTGAGCATCTTGGAGGGTGTCACATCGTCGCCGTCCACGCTGGAGATGAAATCCGTATGCTGGCAGAGATGGGCTACGGAGCGGCCGCTGATCTTCCTCGTCAGCTCCATGGGGCGGATCTCCTCGGTCTCGGCAATAAAGTGGGAGGGCCGGCGCATCAGCTCGTCGATGGCGGGCAGGGCCTGCTCCACGCGCTCCACCCAGCCCTCGTCCAGGGCCCGGAGCATCTTCTTTTCGCTGAATTTGATGGCCGCTTCCCCGGCGGAAAGGGCGGCGAGAATGTCCGCGAATTCGCTTTCCGCGTCGGCGCTGAACTTCCCGGTGGGGCGGATCAGGCCCCGCTGCAGAAGCTCCTCAAAGTCCCGCTTGGGGAACGCATCCGCCGTAAACACCGCCCCGGGAGCCTCCTTGGCCGTCAGGTCCAGAGACTCGGCCAGCTCAGCGATTTTTTTCACGGCGTTTTTCACGGCGCCCTCGCTGCGCAGAGGCAGCATGGCCGGGGTCTTTTCAAACCGCCGCACACCGGACATATCCTGAGCCTTGTACCGGGCACCGGAGACGATCTCCGGCTTCTCCGCCAGGAAAAGGCACAGGTCATCCTCATAAAAAGCGAGGGCGGCTACTCTCTTGCCGCCCACCGTGAAATAAATACCGGCCCAGGCCGTGCGGTAGCGCGTCTGCTCGTAGGACAGGATCGCGTTGGCCGCAGCGACACCATACTCCTTCACGCCGGGCTCCGAGAGCATCATCTGCGCCGTGAAGGACAGGCTGAAGCGCACCTGGAGGGAGGGATCGGCCATGGTGCGCATATTCTCCATTTCAAAAGATGTCGTTGCCATGCCGATCCACTCCAATCATTCTTTAGTACAGTTACTCTTTAATACATCTTCTGCAGGCGCTGCAGATACTCGATGCTCTCCTTCATGCTGCCGGGCCCGAAAAGGGAATCCATCATGGCAATAAGCCCGCGGATCTCGCCCCGGATCAGGGAGAGGTTCAAGCTTTCAAACTTACGGAAGACCTTGGTGACAAAGATATAGTCGATAGCCTCCGTTTCCGTGCCGCCGCAGGCGATATACACGGGCACAAAGTCCTTCAGCTGCTTCATGATACGGTTACCGAAGGCGATGCGGAAATGCTGAATGACATACAGGTCCAGCTTCTCGATCTTGTCCAGGGCCTCCTGGCTCACGGGGAAGTCACGCTTGGCCTGGTCATACAGCCGTTCCACCTCGGAATAGGCGATCTTCTTGGCCGAGGTCTTGGGGGCCTCAAAGGGGATGCCCTTGCTGTCCAGATTGATGACAAAGGCACGGTCGTACACCTTGTCGGAGACCGAGAAGGTGGAGTCGTCGTTATTGATGGTACCAATATACCACACATTCTGGGGGATCTTCAAGAATCCATCCTGCAAATGTGCCGGGTCATTTTCCCAGGAGGAGGGCACCAGCTCAATGCGCCACTCGTCGGGGTTGGGCATTTCCAGGATGGAGAGCATCTCGGCGAAGTAATACTCCACCCGGGAGATGTTCATCTCGTCCAGGATCACCAGGTTGATCTCGTCGTTGTACCCGGCCTCGTAAATGCGGCGCAGCACGTCGGTCTCGTTGAACTTCTTGGTAAACTCGTTGAAATAGCCGAACAGCTCGTTGCGGTCGCGCCAGGAGGGCTGCACGGAGGCGATGGTGGCGTCGTTCTGGAAGTATTTGCCCATCATGTACGGCAGCGAGGTTTTACCGGTACCGGAAATACCCTGCAGGATCACCATCTTGGTGCAGGCAAAGCCCGAGAGCATCAGGCGGATGGTCCGCTCGTCATAGTACAGGCCGTTGTTGGTGCAGGCGAAGTTGCGCATATCCGCGCAGATATCCTTTAAGGTCATGCCCTGCTCGTAAGCGGGGGGCGTGTAGTACATGTACTTCTCGTCCACGGCGGCCAGGCGGGCAAAGCGCACGCCGGGGGCGGGCAGATTGGCCTTGTTCTCCTCCGCGGGCTTCTCCTCCTCGGGCTCCACCACTTCGCCGGTGGTCTCGATGAGCTCCTTGAACTGGTCATAGGACAGGCCGGCCTGGGAGACCTTCAGCTGCATGATCCGCTCCTTCTCGGCGGTCAGGCGCAGCACGTCCCGGTGCAGGTCCGCGATCTCCTCCAGCAGGTCCTCGTTGCCCACGATGGAGCGGCGGAAGCGGATGTACTTCCGGATGGCCAGCACCAACAGGAAGATCAGTCCCGCCCACACGGCGAACACCAGCAGGAACGCCAGAATGGAGAAGATCCAGTCGAACACGCCGAAATTGGGCGCCTCGTCTACCCAGATTTTGAAGTAATACGGGATATTGAAAATTTTCAGAATGCCCAGGACGATCCCCTTGACGACCATGAGGATGCCACCCAGCATATTGTCGAAAAAGGCTTTGAACCACGTCAAAAACCCGTATAAAAAGTCATGCATAGCCGATTTTCCTTACTACATTCAAAAGATACGTTGGTTGATAGGGATGAAATATATGTCAGTCTTACCCGCCGGCACTGCGTGCCGCCCTGCTATTAAGTGCGGCTCCCCTGCGCAAGGGGAGCTGTCAGCCGCATGGCTGACTGAGGGGTCGTGACGAAAGTGCTGTTCATACCAGTCAACCCCTCCGGCACTTCGTGCCACCTCCCCTTACACAGGGGAGGCTTTTTTGGGGCGACTCCCTGCTCTTACGCAGGGGAGGCATTTTAAGGGCGTTAAGACTTAATTTCCTCGTTTGTATTTTCTTCGCTGTTTTCCTTGGTTTCCTGCTGCTTTTTCAGGTACTCCTCGATGGCCTTCTGCCGGATGATCTCCTCATCGGCGGCGGAGATGACCTTCTTGCCGCTGTTCTTCACGGACATAAAGGCCATGACGAACTTCACCACCTGATAGATAAAGAACAGGATCAGCGGCAGCAGGATGCACACGCCAAAGCCCACCCGGGTGCTCAGGAAATCCATCACATTGCCCAGGCCCGGAATCTTGGAGCCGGTATACAGGGCGATGATGGTGCCCCGGGCCACCTTGGCGCCGTCCTCCAGGTCGTTGTTGTCGCCCTTGGTGTTCACGGAGACCAGGGTGCCGTTTTCGTTGCGCTCCACGGCGGTGATACGGTGGGTGTTATAGTCCACGGTGTTGGAGCCGTCCAGCTTCATCTCAAAGGTGATCACATCGCCCACCTCCAGCGCGTCGATGGCGGCGTCGTCCTCGGCGATATACTTGCTCAGCAGCAGCGTGCCGGAGGAAAAGCCTGCGGGCTTATCGGCCGGGACATTGTCCGGCTTCTTGGCGTTCATGGAGTCCGTCTTCACGTTCAGGAAGCAGGTGCCGCCTACGGTAGGGACGTTCTTGGCGTTGGTGCCGGCGGAGACGGCCACAATGGACACGCCCACGCAGGCGATCACCAGGATCCAGATAATCACATCCACGATGGTGCCAATGATCTTCTTGGTGTTTTTCTTCGATTTTTCCATTCCCGAATTTCTCCTTTTTTGGTATTTAGGAGTGCGATGCTTGGTTTTGCAGGGGTGTTACCGGCTCCACTGCGCAAGGGGAGCTGTCAGCCACATGGCTGACTGAGGGGTCGTGACGGAGGTGCGGCGCGTATCGAACGCCCCCTCCGGCACTGCGTGCCACCTCCCCTTACGCAGGGGAGGCATTTGGGGGCGGCGGGGTGAGGGCACCCCGCCCTACGGAAATATGGCGGAGGGTGCGTAGGGCGGGCTGCCCCCAGCCCGCCGGGGCCGGGGTATCTCCTCGCAGCACCCGGAGGGTGCTGCAGGGAAGAAAAAAGTCTCAAATATTAGGCCTTAGTATCAACCAAGTCGAATGTCAGGCTGTACTGACCGGTGAGGTTATCGATAGTCTGATAGTTGCTATATACATTGGTAGAAGTACCATCAATGTAAGCATAAACTTCCACCTTAATCACGTTGCTGTTCTTCAGATTGAGAGTCTGGCAATCAATATAGCCATTGCCGCCATTCAAGTAGGTAACGCTATCACCATTGGTAATCTTAAGAACGATGGACGCAGAATCATCGCCAGAGTCCTTCGTGGCTGCAACTTTTACGAACTTGGTCCAGTTCTCGGAATCCTTAGAGAGGGTCAGATACATAGTGCTCGTAACCATGTAATCTTCATCACCCCAGTCAACATTCTTATAGTTGGTCTCACTGCCAGTAGCTTTGTCGCTGTCCTTGTTGTTGGCAGTATACCAGCCATTAGCAGCAACAGTGATGGTACCAACCTGACCACCATCGGCAAGGTATTTGGAGGGATACACTGCACCATTGCTGTTCACTTCGAGCGTTGCAGCCCCGTCTGCGGCAGTGCCGCTGTTATTAATCAGCAGATAGGTTGCATTGGACTTAGCCTTCACCTGCATATTGGTCGCAGTTACTTCCTTGTTCATGGAGAACCATGCGTAGGTAGAGGTTCCCACGAAGAGTGCCGAGACCAGCAGCATACACAGGGCGGGAATCAGTTTTCTGAACTTCTTCATTTGTTTTTCCTCGCTTTTCTTTAAATTTTTTCTTATCCAAACCGCCGGATGACGCGTCCGAGCGGGCAGGAACGAGTGGTACGGATTCCCACGACAGTGACATCGGTCACTGTCTCGGAATGACAGGGTTTCACCCTGCTGGGCGGAGGACTCTCCGCGTGCGGCAGAAACACACAGTCAACAGATATGTCATTGCGAGCCAGTGCGCACACTGGTGTGGCAATCCGTTTCTCTCCGCACAAGGCTTTTCAGGTATGCGCGCAAAAATCTATAAACACGGGGGCCTCCTCTGCCGCAGCGGGGGTCCTTCGCCGCACGCTTCTGCGCGGGAATGGAAACGCATTGGCCGATATTGGCGAAGGACCCCACTGAGCAGTCCTTACTTTTCATCGACCACGTTCATCACCATGTCCACCTTGAACTCGCCGCCCAGGATGTCGTCGGTGCAGTCAGGGTCGTTGCCCTCGATCCAAATCACCACGGTGATCTTGGAGATGTCGCCGGGCTTAAACCCGGCCACCCGGCCCTGGGCCACGGAGCCGCTGGCGGCAAAATTGGTCATGACCCGGTTATCCGGGTCCACCTCCGGCTGGCCGTTTCCGCCGGTGCGGGGCTTGGCATAGTCGGTATAGTCGCCGTTGATGTCGTACTGGTTGGTGACGCTGTCGTAATAAAAGGGCGTGTAGTACATCCGCACGCGGATGGCCGCGTCCACGCCGATGGTCTTGCGGGAGATGACCAGGTCATAGTCGTAGGTGATGGTGCTCTGGCCCACGTTCTTGGCGTAGAAGGTGTAGGCCACGTAGTTCTCGCCGTTGTGCTCGCCGTCCACGTCGTTGAGGTTGGCCGGGAGGCTGTTGCCGTCGATATTGGTGACGTCCTTCACCGCCTTGGAGTTCAGATACGACACGGGGTTTAAGAACTTGTCCGTCTCGCAGAGGGTCAGGTAATACTTGCGGTCGGTGAGGTTATTGATCTTCACCGTGAAGCTGCCGTACTTGGTGAACAGGATGGCGATGATATACACAATGATCAGCACCAGGGTGATCAGGCTCAGGATCGGCGGAATGATCTTTTTATAAAGCCGATACCGCTTCACTTCCTCCGCCGACCGGGTCAGCACCGAGCCGGGCTGTTTATTTTTTAGGATCGGCAAGCGAAGTCACGCCCCTTTCCGATAAAACTTCTTTCCACTCTTTCTCGTAATACATAGACTGGCCGCTGAGGCGCAGGCCCGGCAGCGGCGTATAATAGGCGCACTCGGCGTCATTGAGCTGCTTGAGCTCCTGCCCGCTCTCCACGCCCCGGGCCAGCACCCGGATCTGCAATCCCCCGGCAAAGCGCACATAGGCGGCCATGCCCTTGGGAAAGCTCCGCTGGCCCTTGGCCTTTTCCATGATCAGCAGGTCCGGCGCGGCATAGGGCAGCACGGACATGGGGAAATCCTCGCTCCCGTAGCCGCTGACGGCCACCTTACACCCCAGGGAACGGACATGCAGCAGCAGGTCCTGCAGGGTCTTTCTATGCAGGGCCAGCAACGCCCGGTCGAACACAAGGCAGACCTGCTCGGCGCAGCGGGGCTCCGCCGCCCGCAGAAGGCGGGTAAGCTCCGGGGCCAGGGCGCCCTTTTTCACCAGGGACACCGGGCACGGCAGCGTGACCAGGGACAGGTCGTGGACCTGGGAGGGCAGGCGGGCCAGACCCGCAAGCACCACGCGCAAGTTCCGGGC
Organism: uncultured Oscillospiraceae bacterium; assembly: GCA_934566025.1. Classification (GTDB taxonomy): domain Bacteria; phylum Bacillota; class Clostridia; order Oscillospirales; family Oscillospiraceae; genus Vescimonas. Next base: position 19,222 of record CAKTIW010000015.1, read on the forward strand.
GGTGAAGGCGGCGGCGCTCTCCCGGTCCTCCTCCAGGGCGGGCATATAGTCGCCGGCATCCAGAGAGCCGTAGAGCACGCTATTGACCTTCACGGCGCCATACAGGCCCACATTGCCGGAAAAAAGGCAGTCGTATATAGGCGTGCAGCCAAGCTCGATGGGCTTTACGCCGCTGTCGATGGTGCGGGTGACAAAGATATCCAATTTGTCCATACGCCCACCTCCTCACTGCCTATAAGCGCAAAAAAACCGGCTGCAATCGATTAAATTGCAACCGGGCTAACTTACCAACCAAAAAGTAAGTCCCTTGGCTTTGCGTCACTGCCTCACGGCAGTTTTGCCAACACTATTTTCTTTTCTTCACATTATCATAACGTCGCCTTATTGTCAAGCATTTTCTGCCTTTTTTTGCAAATTTCTCCGCTTTTTTCCCGGGTATTTTGCCCTGAAAATTTCCCGCAGGCACCGGGCCGCCGGTCCCTCTCCTTTCGGGCCTGAAAACGGCCCGGCGCTTGACATTTTTCCCTTTCTATGATAGTATTAACTGCCAACTTATAGCGAAATTTTCCTGTATTTTGTGGATGATTTGACCGTCATTCGGGGCCTGCACAGCGCAAACTCCGCCCCGGAGTGCGGTCTGTCATCTTTGTATATCGGATGCATTTAGGAGGCTGCGGAGCATGGAAAAAACACTGCTCATCAAATCCTTGAAGCATTGGTGCGACTTGATCTGGGAATACAACAGCGACTTTGACCGCATCTATGTTCACCACAACAAGCTGACGCCGAAGATCACCAACAACTGGTACTCCCCCAAGGAGCTGTCGGACACCCTCTCCCGAGACTACTCCTTCAAGATCACCCATTCGGAGCTGGAGGAGCATATCAACTCCGAATACCTGCAGCAGCTGGTCCAAAAAAATATAGAGCGCAAGGAGTTTCAGCTCTGGTTCTATCACAGGGACTCCGAGCTGAAATGGTATAACATCCAGGTGGAGAAGATGGACACCAACTGCTGGCTCATCACCGGCAAGGACATGTTCGGTGAAATGACCCAGCGCTCCATGTATAAGACTCTGCACACGACCTTTGACTGCATCCTGAGCCTGGACCTGGCGGACCTGGACTATATCGTCATCCACAGCAACGACCCCACCATTCCCCGAGGCGATGCGCGCAGCTATAGCCAGTCCATCGAGGCCTATATCCGCCGCTACTCCGTCAACGAGGACAAGGAGCGGCTGCGGCAGGAGCTGCAGATCGAGAACGTCCTTAAAAAGCTGGAGACGGCGGAGTCCTACGCCGTTTTCCTCTCCGTCCGGAATCACAGCAACGGCATCTCCTATAAGCGGATCATCTTCTCCTATTATGACGACTCCCACCAGCGCCTGTCCATCGCCCGGCTGGACATCAGCAGTATCGTAAGCCGCTATGAGCAGCAGATCATCCGCATCCGCCGCGAAAACTCCATCGACGCGCTGACCGGCGTATATCACCGCAATTACTACGAGAAGAATCTGCGCTCTGCGGTGCTGGACGGCTACCTATGCATGATCGACCTTGACGATCTGAAGACCTGCAACGACTTCTACGGCCACAAGGCCGGCGACCTGGCGCTGATCTACGCGGTGTCCGCCATCAATCACGCCATCCGCCCGGAGGACAAGCTTATCCGCTTCGGCGGGGATGAATTTCTCCTGCTGCTGGCCCCCTGCCCCGAGGACGAATTTGAGCAGCTGCTCCACAATATCCAGCAGCAGGTCACAGGCCAGCGGATCCCCGACTATCCGGATCTGCGGCTGTCGGTGAGCATCGGCGGCACCAGGGCGGCGGGCCTCACGGCGGAGGAAGCCCTTGTGCGGGCCGACGGTCTGATGTATCTGGCCAAGTCTCAGAAAAACACCGTGATAACAGACCGGATGGCCCAGGCCAGCCAGTCCCTCCCGGGCATCCAGCTCACCAAAAAGCAGCCCCACCAGCAGATCCTCATCGCCGACGACTCAGAGATGAATCGCGCCCTGCTGCAGGAGATGCTGCAGGATGACTTTGATATCCTGGAGGCCTCCAACGGCCGGGAATGTCTCGCCCAGCTGCAGGAGTTCAGCAGCAGTATCTCCATCGTGCTGCTGGATATCTTCATGCCGGAGATGGACGGCTTCGAGGTGCTGGCGGAGATGTCCCGGCTGGGATACCTGGATGATATCCCCGTGGTGATGATCTCCTCCTCCGACTCCGATGCCAGTATCCGCCAGGCCTATGATATGGGCGCTTCGGACTATATCAGCCGCCCCTTTGACGCCCGGATCATCATCCGCAGAATATATAACCTCATCGCCCTCACCGCCAAGCAGCGCCGGCTCATGGCCATGGTCAGCCAGCAGATCCAGGAAAAGGCCCGCCAGCAGCAGCTTATGGTGGACTTCCTCAGCAATATCGTCGGCTACCGCAGCGGCGAGAGCAACCACCACTTTGCCAATATCAGCAAGATTACCGCCCTGCTGCTGCAGGCTCTGCGGGAAAAGACCGACCGCTACCCCCTCACCGACGAGGAGTGCAGCCGGATCGTCTCCGCAGCGGCCTTCCACGATGTGGGCAAGATCGGCATCGACCAGTGTATCCTCCATAAGCCGGGCAAGCTGACCCCGGAGGAATTCGAGATCATGAAGACCCACACGCTCATTGGCGACGAGCTTATCAAAAATATGGACATCTATCAGGACGAGCCGCTGCTGCAGCTGTCGGCGCAGATCTGCCGCTGGCACCATGAGCGCTACGATGGCAAGGGCTATCCCGACGGGCTCAAGGGCGAGGAGATCCCCATCTGGGCCCAGGTGGTGTCCGTGGCCGACGTTTACGACGCCCTGGTCAGTCCCCGGGTATATAAGCCGGCCTTCTCCAGCGAAAAGGCCCTGGAAATGATCTTCAACGGCGAATGTGGCACCTTTAACCCCATTCTTCTTGACTGTCTTCGCCAACTCTGCAGTCAAGGCAAGCTGGATGAAGGCACCCCCCCCCCGAAAAATTAACCACTCATCCGGGTGGTTCCAGTATGACTTTCCCCTTTTTAGGCCGCGTAATGCAGAAAGGACACTAACATGACTTTAAAAGACGTTTACACCGCTGTGGGTGCCGATTACGATGACGCCGTCCGCCGCCTGATGAACGAGGATATTCTCCTCCGATTTGTCCGCAAGTTCCCCTCCGACCCCAGCTTTCCCTTGCTGCAGGATTCCCTGGAGAAAAAGGACGTGGAAACGGCCTTTCGTGCCGCCCACACCCTCAAGGGCATCTGCGCCAATTTCGGCTTCACCGGCCTGTATGAAACCGTCTCGCAGCTGACAGAGCTGCTCCGCAGCGGCACGATGGACGGCAGCGAAGCGCTGTTTGCCCGGCTCTCGGCCCAGTATAAGGACCTGACCTCCCGGATCGCTCAGCTCTCCTGAGCGCCCCCGCGAGTTCGGGACATCAACACAACACATCAAAAAAGAGTTCGTGAAATCTCCGATTTCACGAACTCTTTTTATATACCGGACGGATTTTTATGCTCAGTACTTCAGATTGACCCGCACATCGTCCAGAGCGGGAGCCTTGGCGATCAGCCCCTGCTGCAGCATCCAGTCGATATTCTCCTGCCAGCAGGCATCGGACTGGGACAGGAAGGCGGCACTGTCGGTCTCCATCATAGGCAGCAGCACGCCCATGCTCTTGCGCTCCACCGTCTCAGACAGGGGGAAGTTCTCCTCGTTCTGATTGGCCAGCAGGGTCTTCAGCGCCGCCTCCGGGTCGGCCTTCATGTCGGCAAAGCCCTTGGCGGATGCCCGCAGGAAGGCGCTGAGGGTCTCGCTGTCGTTGGCAATGGCATCGTCATTGGCCAGGAATACGCCCTCATAATACGTGGGCACGCCGTAGGAGTCCAGGGCAAACCAGTTCACCTCAAAGCCCTCTTCCTCCATCTGGGGCACCTCATGGTTTACCAGGCAGCCGATGGTGGCGTCCACATTGCCGGTGGTCATGGAGCTCATCAGGTCAAAGCCCACGTCCACCATGGTCACATCGCTGTAATCCGCGCCCACATACTGCATGATGCTGCGGATCAGCGCCTCCGACAGTTCCGTGCCGGCATAGCCGATGGTCTTGCCCACCAAGTCCTGGGCGCTGGTGATGTTCTTATCCTTCAGGGACAGCACAATATTCAGCGGACCCTGCACCACGGCGCCGATGGACTTCACCGGCACATTCTGCTCGGCCCGGGCCTGGATAACATCCTGCTGGTAGTACAGGCCGATGTCCGCCTGCCCAGCGGCCACAAGGGAGATGGCGTCATTGGCGTTGGAGGGGAAGCGAATGTTGACCTTCAGCCCCTCCTCGGCATAGTAGCCCTTCTCAATGGCCACATACAAAAAGGCGTGCAGGGCGTTGGGATACCAGTCCAGCACCACGTCCAGCTCCTTCAGGTCGTCAGAGCTGCCGCCGTTGTTTTTCTGGGCGCCGCAGCCGCAGAGCAGCAGCATCGCGCAGGCCAGCAATACACACAAAAAACGCTTGCAATATTTCATTTTTATAACCTCTCTTATCGTTCAGTTGTTCAGGATTCGCCCCGCCAGCGCACCAGTTTTTTCTCCAGCAGTGAGATCAGCGCCACCGCCAGCATAGCCACCACCGACAGCAGCACGATGGGCGCAAAAACGCCCGCGCCGTCCAGCTGGGTCATCATGCGGCGGGAGAAATAGCCAAGGCCGCTCTGGGCCCCCAGCCACTCACCGATGGCCGCGCCGATGATGCTCATGGGGATGGCCATTTTGATAGCGGAGAAAAAGTAGGGCAGCGTGCAGGGTACTTTGATCTTGAAGAAAATGTCCCGCTTTGTCGCACCGTAGGTCAGCAGCAGCTCCGTCATCTCCACCCTGGCGGACTGCAGCCCGTCGTATACCGTGATGGTAATGGGGAAAAAGGTGATGAGCACCGTCACCAGCACCTTGCTCCAGATGCCGTAGCCGAACCACAGCACAAACAGCGGCGCAATGGCCGTGGTGGGAATCGTCTGGGAGGCCACCACCACCGGATAGATCGCCTTGCGGAAAATAGCGCTGGCGTCCATCAGGATAGCCAGGCCCAGCCCCAGCACCAGGGAGATGGCAAGACCCACAAAGGTCACCAGCATGGTGGCCGGCAGATGCACGGTAAACAGCACCGTGCGCAGCTGCCACAGCTTTTGCAGGATCTGAATGGGCGTGGGCAGAATATAGGCCGCGTTTACCTCCATCGCCCCCAGCTGCCACAGCACCAGCAGCGCAAACAGGAAGATCAGGGCCGGCAGATTGCCCCTGCAGGCTTTTTTCATACCGTCACCTGCTTTCTCAGCATATCCACCAGCTGCTCCCGCAGCGCCACGATCTCCGGCCGGGTCAGGTCCTGCCGGGTGCGGGGATAGTCCATGGGGACCGGGATCTCCCGCAGGGTGTGGATGGGCGTTTTGTCCACCACCAGCACGCTGGAGGACAGGAACACCGCCTCCTCCACATCGTGGGTGATAAACAGGATGGTCTTCTTATGGCGCTGCCACTGGTCCAGCAGCCACTCCTGCATGGAGATGCGCGTCAGAAAGTCCAGCGCCGAAAACGGCTCGTCCAGCAGCAGCAGGTCGCTGCCGGCCAGCATGGTCCGGGCAAAGGCCGCCCGCTGCCGCATGCCGCCGGAAAGCTCGTCCGGCCGCTTGTCCCGGCAGCCGGCCAGACCCACATCCGCCAGCGCCGCGTCGATCAGCTCCCGCCGCTCCGCCTTTGTGCCCCGCCGCTGGATCTCCAGCGGCAGCGCCAGGTTTTCCCCGATGGTCCGCCAGGGAAACAGCATGTCCTTCTGGGGCATATAGCCGCAGTAATGCTTCTGCCCGGTAACGGGCCGGCCGCCTACGGATATAGTCCCGGATTTAGGCTGCAGCAGGCCGTTGGTCATGCGGAAAATGGTGCTCTTTCCGCATCCGCTGATGCCGATAATGCAGTGAAAGGACCCCGGCTCCACAGAAAAGGAGAGCCGGTCGATGATGTCAAAATCCTCGCTGGGATACTGGAAGGACACCTGGTCAAAGCGCAGAATACTCATGTGCGCATTTCCCACGCCATGTCCCAGAAGCCCAGCTCATAGCGGCTGCAGTTGACGAAAATATCCGTCAGATAGGCCAGCTGCTCCTCCGATGCGCCGGCTGCCAGGGAATCCATCAGCTCCATCAGCGCCCAGTTGGTGGCGGCGTATTCCTCGGAGGCATAGCCCCGGACCCATTCACCGTAGAAGGGATGCTCCGCCGCACCGGGGATCTGCGCCAGGGCCTGTCCGATCTCGGCATAGCTCCAGGAGCAGGCCAGGATGGCCGCCACGATCTCCGCAGGACCGCCCGCGTCGGCCACGGCCAACATGTAGTGTGTATAAGAGAGGTTATCCAGAGCGGGCTTCACGTTAAATACCTGCTCCTCAGAGATGCCAAGGCGCGCCATGTAGGCCCGGTGGATTTTCATTTCACCGCCTAAAATGGCATCTACATTGGCAGAAAATGTCCGCATCAGCTCCGGGCTGCGGGCCTTGACTACACCCAGGGCAAAAACCCGGGCGTAGTCAAACAGGTAGAGGTAATCCTGCAGCATAAAGTGCCGGAATTTCTCCACCGGCAGCGTTCCGTCGCCGATACCGGTCACAAAGGGGTGCTTCAGGCACGCCTCCCAGATGGGGGCTGCCGCTTCACGAAGGCGAAGGGAAAAGGAATCTGCCATCTCACTCCGCCTCCTTCATGTATTCGCTTTTCAGGTCGAAAAGGTGGTTCATGGGTCCGCGTCCGTGGCCCAGGTCCAGCATGGCCCCCAGGGCGCCGGAGATATAGTCCTTTGCCCGGCGTACCGCGTTCTCCAGGTCCATACCCTTGGCCAGATTAGACGCAATGGCGCTGGACAGAGTGCAGCCGGTGCCGTGGGTGTTGGGGTTGTTGATGCGGCGGCCCTTAAACCAGTGGCCGGTGCCGTCCTTCCAGAGAAGGTCATTGGCATCGTTCAGGTCGTGTCCACCCTTGCAGAGCACAGCGCAGTGATACCGCCGGCTGATGAGCTCAGCCGCGCGCTCCATATCCTCCGGGCTGCTGATGGGCATTTCCGCCAGGATCTCCGCCTCGGGAATGTTGGGCGTGGCCACCTCTGCCAGAGGCAACAGCTCCGTTTTCAGGGCCTGCACCGCGTTCTCCTGCAGCAGGCGGGAGCCGGAGGTGGCTACCATCACGGGGTCAACCACGATGTGCCGGGCCCCATACTGGCGCAGCTTCTGCGCGATAACGGAAATCAGCTCCGAGGAGGACACCATACCGATCTTCACCGCATCGGGGAAAATATCGGTAAACACGGCGTCCAGCTGCGCGGATAGAAACGCGGGTGTGGAATCCAAAATGTCTGTGACGCCGGTAGTATTTTGGGCAGTCAGGGCCGTGATGGCGCTCATGGCATATACACCGTGAGCGGACATGGTCTTGATATCTGCCTGGATACCGGCGCCTCCGCTGGAATCGCTTCCGGCGATGGATAATGCTGTTTTCATTGCTTTGCTCCTTTCTTCATGCAGCATTACTTTTATAAAGCGGCGGAAAGTGGTGCCCCCGATCTGCCGCTTGAAGGCCCCGGCACAGAGGCCGGGACAAGCTTCCGTATAGGGTTTACAGGATATGCAGCTGCTCTGCCCGGGCGCGCAGGTCAAGGGCGGCCTGCCTGGGATCCTCCGCCTTCATAATGGCGGAAACCACGCAGATACCGGCAATGCCGGTGCCCTGCAGCACGTCGATATTGTCCCTGTTCAGTCCGCCGATGGCGTTGACCGGAACGGGGACCGCCTTGCATATATCTCTCAGGGTATCGGTGGATGTGAGGATGGTCTTCACCTTGGTCGTGGTGGGATAGATAGCCCCCACGCCCAGATAGTCTGCCCCCTGCTCATAGGCCTCCAGGGCCTGAGGCACGGTCTTTGCCGTAGCGCCGATGATCTTGTCCGGCCCCAGGATCTTTCTGGCAATGGAGACCGGCAGGTCGCTTTGCCCCAGGTGTACGCCCTCTGCATCAATGGCCATGGCAATGTCCAGCCGGTCGTCAATAAGCAGCGGCACGCCGTAGCGCAGCGTAAGCGCATGCACCTTTTCCGCCAGGGCCATATATTCCCGGGTGGTCTTGTCCTTTTCCCGGATCTGCAGCAGGGTCACGCCCCCCTGCAGGGCCGCCTCGGTCCTGCGCAGGAATTCCTCCTGGCTGAAGCCGGTGCTGTCCGTGATAAAATACAAGCTGGTATCAAGCTTCTTCATTTCCGATCTCCTCCTGATCCATATATCGTTCTATCTCCGCCTCTCCCACTGTGGAGAGCATATCCAGCAGGCCCACCTGAAAGCTGCCGCTGCCGCTGTCCGTTTCCGCCAGCTGGCCGCAGATACCCAGCACTACGCAGGCGGTGACGGCGGCATCCATATCCGGCTGCGCCGCGAGATAGGCCGCTGTCAGCGCTCCCAGCATGCAGCCCGTTCCGGTGATCTCCGAGAGCTGCGGGGTCCCGTTTTTCACGTGGATCAGGCGCTCGCCGTCGGTGATGATGTCCACCTTTCCGCTGGCAAGGATCACCGTGCGGTACGCCCGTGCCAGATCCATAGCCGTGCGGTCCAGCGTCTGCACATCCAGCGCCGCATCCGCGTCCACCCCGGAGGAGCAGTAGTTCTCCCGGTACAGGGCACGGATCTCCGAGTAATTCCCCTTGATAACGGCGGGTGTCGCCGCCTGCAGCAGCCGTCCGGTATATGACCGGCGCAGCCGGGAGCAGGCAACGCCCACCGCATCCAGCAGGATGGGTATCTTCCCCTCCCGGGCAGCTTGGGCCGACAGGTACATAGACTCCATGCGCACGTCGGTGATGTTTCCCAGATTCAGCATCAGGGCCCGGGCCGTGGCCGTGATCTCCTGTACCTCAGCCGGGTGCTCGGCCATAATAGGCCTCCCCCCTACCGCCAGGACCACGTTGGCGCACTGATGGATGGAGATGGGATTGGTGATGCAGTGGATCAGCGGCTTTTGGTCTCTGACCGCTCTGCAAATATCAGGAATTTTCCGCATCCTTTGTTTTCACCTTCTTGAGAACGTAATATAGGATCGCTGCGGCAACGCAAACGCCCGGTGCCGCATAGGCCAGAATGTTCCAGATGGAGCCGGTGAGCTTGAAGATATTCGCGGCGATCTTGATGACTACGAACAAGATCGCGCCGAAGGCCGCAATAGTCAGTGAATCGGAGAGCACCGTGCTCTTATCGGTGTAGCTTCTGGCGTTCAGTTTCAGCTGGAGCTTGGTAAGCATGCCGTTGGATGCGATCTTGCGCAGGAACACATAGGCGATGCTGCCGCCGATGAGGGTGCCGCAGATAAAGGAGGGCACATAGAACATCCAGCTCAGCCCGTCCCTGCCCCAGAGATAGGTCATCACAGGGTAGGACACGATGGCGCCGATGATGCCCGTGCCGATGACCTCACCCACAACGGCGCAAATGATCTTACCCTTGGACATACGGTAAAACACACCGGACAGAAACGCGCCGAACACAGCGCCGGTCAGCGCCAGGGGCGGGATGCCCATGGTCGCCATGCGGATAATGCCGATAAAGGTGGCGCAGAGCAGCGAGTACCAGGGCCCCATAAAAACAGAGCAAACGATATTGATAAAGTGCGCCATGGGGCACATGCCCTCCACACGGAGGATGGGCGAGATAACGACACCCAGCGCAACGAGCATAGACAGTACGGTAAGCTTCAGAATACTATTGGATTTTTTCACTTGTAGTGCCTCTTTTCCTATTTTTATACGAAGCCATGACTTCGTTCGGTCGAGAATCCATTTTCTCCTCTCACCCCGAAACACGGGTTCCCTTCGCAAAATACAAGATACAAGGCGCTCCCCTTCTATCCGCCCGAAACCACTCGGGATAGGTCTCGTCACATCCTTTCACCGGCAATGCAAAAAACGGAAGCTGCCCGGTTTGGGTAACTTCCGCAAAAGAACATACAGGTATCCCTACGTTGGCATTATCCAAATCAGGTTATCGGTCGAAGGTTAAGCCTTCCTCTCAGCCTGTAACACAAGCTCCCGTCCGAAATTGTGCTGTTATTATACACCCCCCGGGACCTGTTTGCAAGTGTCATCCGCCCAAATTATCACCCTGTCCGCAAAAAATCCGTTGAATTCTCCCATATTTTCCCTGTTTCTCTCCGCTGTTTTTCCTTCGGCGGTTGCAGCCGGCGCAAAATTGCGCTATACTGTCTTCAATATCACCGCTATGCCATAAGGAGTAAAAATAAAATGGATTCTTTGACCCGCGGCATACGGGTGCTGCACCACAGCGCCATCCGTTTGGAAGATGCCCAAAAAGTGCTGTATTTCGATCCCTTCGGCCTGGAGCGCGCACCCCATGACGCCGATTATATCTTTGTCACCCACGACCATTACGACCATTTTTCTCCGGAGGATATCCGCCGCGTCGCCCGGCAGGACACCGTTCTCATTGTCCCCGAGAGTATCCGGGAGGTGGCCCGATCCGTTGACCTCCCCCTTCTGGCGGTAAAGCCCGGGCAGACCGCCGCGCTGCCGGGCATAGTTTTCCGCACCGTCCCGGCCTATAATCTGAACAAGCCCTTTCATCCCCGGGAAAACGGCTGGGTAGGCTATATCACAGAGGCCGACGGCCGGGTCTGCTATGTGGCAGGCGATACCGACTGCACACCGGAGGCCCTGTCCGTTCGCTGCGATGTTGCCCTCCTCCCCATCGGCGGCACCTACACCATGGACGCCCGGGAGGCAGCGGACCTGGCCCGCTCCATCCGGCTCCGGGTGGTCATCCCCACCCACTATGGAAGCGTAGTCGGCAGCCCCGAGGACGGTGCCCGTTTTGCCGCGCTGCTGAAGGAGGATGTTCCCTGCCGCCTGCTGATGGAGCGTCCATAACGGCTGCGCGGCGGCAGGTATCCATACCCCTATCACTGAAAAAAACCTCTCCGGTCAGACCGGAGAGGTTTTTTTGCATAATTAGTGGATCTTCCGATGATTGTCAGCGGCGTCGAGAGCCATGAGGGTCTTGACGGGATCCTTCACCTGAGCCAT
>CAKTIW010000016.1:0-30051 GCA_934566025.1 uncultured Oscillospiraceae bacterium
TCAGAATAGGTGTTTTGCACCATAAAGTTCGTTTACTACAAGTCATTCTGCGTAAGGGATGATATTGGAAGTTACATCCGAACCGTGTATCACATGGTAAGCCATACTCCTAAGCGTAAGGTCGGGGGTTCGAATCCCTTCTGGGACGCCATAAAACTCTCTGCAGGCCCTGAAAAGAGGCCTGTAGAGAATTTCTTTTAGTTCCATTCCGCCAGCAAGGCGCACCTGCTATACAGGTGCGCCTTGCTTTATTGTAAAGATACAGCTTTCTTTACCGTCATCAGCCTTTTGCCTTCTGTCTGCGCTTCAAAAGGAGGACGATCCCTCCCGCTGCGGCTGCACACCCAACACCGGCCAAGGCCCAGATCCACCACGTCCCATGTCCGGCAGGGGCAACGGCGAATTGTCCGCCTCCGGTCACTTCAAAGCAGAGATAGCTTCCGATCTGTTCGCTGTGCACCTTCTTCCAGCCGTTTTCCCGCAGCGTATAAACAGCGTAGGCGCCTTCCCCGTCAGCGGGCATCCGCCAGCGGACCGTATGGCTCTCCTGTCCGTCCTCCGGGATCTGCAGCGTCCATGCCTCCATCGTGTTATCCGGGGCAGAGGACAGGTCGCCGCTCTCCTCAGAACTCAGGCTGTCGCCCTCCCGGAACCGGCCCTCCACCAATACCGCCGCATGGCCGTCACGCTGGACATCGGAGGCCAGCGTAGTAATATACGGCTCATAGCTGGCCGTGACCACCGTATCAAAATGCAGCTGTGAAAGATCGGTGGTATCCCACTGCCCATAGCTGTCCTCCCTGGACGGGACCTCCGGGTAGACCTCCTCTGTAAAGGACGCGCCGTATGCAAACTCCTGCTCGCGCAAAACGGTATCCTCCGCCACAAACCGAAGCGTCAGGTGCAGGAAATTTTCCGGAATATTCCGAATCGTGCAGAGCGTATCATAGCTGATCTGCTCCGCCTTACCGGAATAGCTCACCCGGTCCACACCGGCCAGCGTATCCGACACAAAACGGTTGTTGCCGTATTCCCCGGTGATCTCGCCTGCAACGGCGCCGCCCAGTTGGGTATGATCGGTGATCTCCACCATGGAGATACAGTCGGAAATGCGGCTGCCGGAGCCCACGATGCCGCCCACATATTTGCCGCCGGAGAGGAAGCATTTGGCATAGCTGCTGCGGACGGAGGACAGGGAGAGGCCCGCCACGCCGCCCACATAGTCGCCGCTTTCGCTGCCCACGCTGCCCCAGCCGCCGCAGCCGGAGATAGTGCCCAGATCCATGCGCCCGGTGATGCCGCCGGCGCAGCTCTTTTTCGCCTGCACGCCGCCATAGTTGCCGCAGTCCAGAAGGATCGCCTTGGTCTGGTAGGTAAAGTGCAGGGAGCTATTTTGCGAGGAAAGCAGATCGTCTTCCGGGTCGGTATCATATTCAATGGCCATGGCGCCGGCAATGCCGCCGGCGTTGCGGTCCGCTGCCACGCTTCCATAGTTCGTACATTCCAGCACCTTACCCCGCACGGCACTTTGCAGGCTTTCCTCAGACACGTCTTCAAAAACGTCGGTGTAGTCGATATTCTTCGTGTTGTTCAGCACATTCAGAAACAGATTCATGACCTTCATGAACTGGTTATTGACCGCGCGCACATCCGACAGCAGCACCGTATTGGAGCTGGCGATCTCACTATTCAGGGCAGAAAGCTCATTGCTGATACCGCCGAGGGAGGTATTCAGCGCGTCACTGCTTTCGCTGAACTCCGGTCCCAGTGTGGAAAAGCTGCCCACATCCTCACCCGAAAGGTCACGGACCCACTGCGCGGCCTTGGACACGGCGCGGGACATGGCCTCCGCCCAGCGCTGCACTGCGCTCAACGTTGTATCCAGCTGGGCAAAGATATCCTTTGCCTGGCTGTTGAGGGTCCGGAGCGTGCCCAGGGCATCGTCCATATAGCCCATAGCCGCACTGAGATGCCCAACTGCGCCGTAAAAAGAATCCATGGCCGTCTGCAGCGAGGCAAGGATCTGGCGCAGAGTCTCCTCATTCTGGTCCCGCAGGCCGTCAAGGTCCGTGTTGTTTATCAGGTCGTTCAGGTCGGAGATAACGGCGGTATAGCTGCTGAACACAGTCTGCAGGGCATCGTTCAGCAGCGCCTGCGTCGCTTCGCTGACGCTGCCGGTGTTCTGATATTCCTTGATGGCGGAGTCAATGACCCCGTTGAGCCGCGTCAGCGCCGCCAGCAGCTCCGCCGTGTGAGCGCGCAGCTGCGTGGTATCCGGCACGGCCGGGCCGCCCTTAATAAGTGACCCGGCGTTTTCCAGGGCATCCAGCCCGGCCAGCACCGCCTCGCAGGCAGCCTTTGTCTCCGAGCAGAAGCCCTGCAGCTGCGCCAGAGCGGTATCGTTGTAGGCAAGGGTATCGTCCAGCATAGCCAGCAATTTGCGCATTTCCGATATACTCTCCGTTACGCTGCCGGATGCAGTGTCCAGATCCTCCATGATATCGCGCTGCTGACGCATATTTATGTGGTTGCCAGTGCAGGCGTGGTAGAAAGTTGGCTGCTGGGGGAGATCGGCCGCACGCCGGAGCAGCTGGTGGCCTTTGCCGATCAGATGCTTCAGGATCATATCCGTGACGCGCAGATGCGTTGGCGCGAGCAAAAATGATCGGCCGCCGCCCCGGGATCCCCGGGCCGAGCGCTCCCTGCGGGCACCGAAGCCTGGTCGGCATCGGTAAATTTTCTTCCAGTTTTTTCCATTTTCTTTATAACGCGCACCGCCAGCCAAACGTTCCTTTCCGTTTGGCAGTCGGTGTGCTTTTTTGCCCCGCGGCACGATTTTCGTTGTGTTTTTGTCCCCGGTATGCTACCATAAGGGAGTCAAAAAAAGCCGAAAAAGCAGCGGCGCAGTCGTCCGCGTGAAAGGAGCTTCCATGAAGAAACCACCCAAGCCCAAAGATACCGCCCGCCGTCTCAAGGCCACCATCCGCCAGCAGCCGGCTGTCTTCGCCGTGTATGTAGCCCTGCGCCTGATCGTGGTGGCGGAGCTGGTCCTGTCCATTACCCGGGGCGAATATGAGAGCGCCTTTATCTGCCTGCTGGTGCTGGTGCTGTTTATCCTGCCGTTTTTCATCCAGCAGAACTTCGGCATCCAGCTGCCAACGGCCCTGGAGATCATCATCCTCCTGTTTATATTCGCGGCGGAGATACTGGGTGAGCTGGAGTGCTATTTCATCACCTATCCCAACTGGGACTCCATGCTCCATACCACCACGGGCTTTCTCTGCGCCGCCACCGGCTTTGCCCTCATTGATATCCTCAACCGCAACAGCCGCATCAAGTTCCAGCTCTCCCCCATCTATGTGGCCCTGGCCGCCTTCTGCTTCTCCATGACCGTAGGCGTTCTGTGGGAGTTCTTCGAGTTCGGCATGGACCGCCTCTTCCACCTGGATATGCAGAAGGACACGGTGGTCCAGAGCATCACCTCCGTAATGCTGGATCCCACCAACAAAAATATCCCCGTCACCATCGACGGCATCCATTCCGTGGCGGTCAACGGCAATGACCTGGGCTTTGACGGATATCTGGACATCGGCCTGTATGACACCATGGAGGATCTGTTCGTCAATTTTATCGGTGCCGTGACCTTCAGCGTCATCGGGTATTTCTATATCAAGCACCGGGGCAAGGGTAAGCTGGCCCAGGCCTTCATTCCCACGCTCAGTGAGCAGGAGGACCAGGCCTCGGAGGAGGCAAGCGCCCCCCGGAACGATCCGGAATAACGACCATCTGCGAAAGGAAAACCTATGGACATCATACACACCCTTGCCCAGGAGCTTAACAAAGATCCCCGGCATATCGAAAACGTGATCCGCCTACTGGACGAGGGAAACACCATTCCCTTCATCGCCCGCTACCGTAAGGAGCTCCACGGCGCTATGGACGACACCTCCCTGCGCACCCTGGAGGAGCGTCTGCAGTACCTGCGCAATCTGGACGAGCGCCGGGAATCGGTAAAAAAATCCATCGACGAACAGGGCAAGCTGACGGAGGAACTGGCCGCCGCCATCGACAGCGCCAAGACCCTGGCGGAGGTGGAGGACCTCTACCGTCCCTATAAGCAAAAGCGCCGCACCCGGGCCACCGCAGCCCGGGAAAAGGGTCTGGAGCCCTTGGCCGCCCTGCTGCTGGCCCAGGAGCGGGACTGCCCCTGTCCGGAGGACGCCGCCCGGGACTATATCGACCCGGAAAAGGGCGTTGAGACCGTGGAAGATGCCCTCCAGGGCGCCTCGGACATCATCGCCGAGCAGATCTCCGACGATGCCGCCATCCGTAAGGTCCTGCGGGATCTGCTGGCCCGGCAGGGCCGCCTTGTCAGCTGCGCGGCCACGGAGGAGGACAGCGTGTACCGCCTGTATTACGACTTTTCCCAGGCTCTCTCCAAGCTCCAGGGGCATCAAATTTTGGCCATCAACCGGGGCGAAAAGGAGGGCCTGCTGAAGGTCTCCGTCACCCTGGACCGGGACCAGGCCCTGCCTCTGCTGCGCCGCCGGGTGGTAAAGCCCGGCTCGGCGGCCATGGAGTTTCTAAAGGCCGCCGCCGAGGACGCCTATGACCGTCTCCTCTTCCCCTCCCTGGAGCGGGAGGAGCGCAGCCTGCTGACGGAGCAGGCCAATGAAGGCGCCATCGGCCAGTTCGCCCTGAATCTGAAGCCGCTGCTGATGCAGCCGCCGGTAAAGGGCAAGGTCACCATGGGCCTGGACCCCGGCTATCGCATGGGCTGCAAGGTGGCCGTGGTAGACGACACCGGCAAGGTGCTGGACACCACTGTGGTCTACCCCACCTACGGCGCGCGGCAGGAGCAGGAGGCCATTGCCGCCCTGGCAAAGCTCATCGCCAAGGACGGTGTGGAGAACATCGCCATCGGCAACGGCACGGCCAGCCGGGAAACGGAGCAAATGGCCGTAAAGCTGATCCGCCGGGTCAACGATGCCGGGGCCCATGTCAGCTACATGATCGTCTCCGAGGCCGGGGCCTCCGTGTACTCCGCCAGCAAATTGGCCGCCGAGGAGTTTCCCCAGTTCGATGTGAATTTGCGCTCGGCCGTGTCCATCGCCCGGCGGCTCCAGGATCCCCTGGCGGAGCTGGTGAAGATCGACCCCAAGGCCATCGGCGTAGGCCAATATCAGCACGACATGCCCCCCAAGCAGCTGGACGAGGCCCTCAGCGGCGTGGTAGAGGACTGCGTGAACGCCGTAGGCGTGGATATCAACACCGCCTCCCCCTCCCTGCTCCAGCGGGTAGCCGGGCTTAACGGCACCACGGCGAAAAATGTGGTGGCCTACCGGGAGGAAAACGGTCCCTTTACCTCCCGCTCACAAATCAAGAAGGTGCCCAAGCTGGGTCCCAAGGCTTTCCAGCAGTGCGCGGGCTTTCTGCGGGTGCCGGAGAGCAAAAGCGTCTTGGATAACACCGCCGTCCACCCGGAGAGCTACGACGCCGCCAAGGCCCTGCTGGAGCTGACGGGCTACACCCTGTCGGATGTAAAGGCCGAGAAGCTGGCGGACCTTCCCGCCCGGCTCAAGGCCTATGGCGAGGAGAAGGCCGCCCAGGCCGTGGGCGTAGGCGTCCCCACCCTCCGGGACATCACCGCCGAGCTGCTGAAGCCCGGCCGGGATGTCCGTGATGAGCTTCCCAAGCCCATCCTGCGCACCGATGTGCTGGAGATGAGCGATCTCAAGCCCGGCATGGAACTTACCGGCACCGTGCGCAACGTTATCGACTTCGGCGTGTTCGTGGATATCGGCGTACACCAGGATGGGCTGGTGCACATCTCCCAGGTGTCGGATCAGTACATCAAGCACCCCTCCCAGGTGGTGTCCGTAGGCGATATCGTAAAGGTGGTCGTTCTGGATGTGGACGAGAAGAAAAAGCGCATCAGCCTCAGCATGAAGCAGGCCAAAAAATAATTTTTCCCGCTTCCCGACCTATATACTGTGAAAAAAGGACGAACGGTTTATTCCGCTCGTCCTTTTTTGTCTGCAGTTTTCTTTTCTCTCACCGGACCTCCGTGCTGCCGCCGTAACGCTCCTTCTTGCTGCGATACATCATCTGGTCCGCCACCGCCACTGCGTCTCCAACACATCCCTCCGGATCATAGTGAGCATAGCCGATGGATACCGTGGGCAGCTTTGGCTCATCTGTGCGAAGCTCGTCCAGCGCATGCACAAACCGGTCGTTCCATTTCTCCACCTGATCCAGTTCCTTGTTCAGTATCACGCAAAATTCATCGCCGCCGTAGCGAAAGCACTTCCCCACCCTGGCATACTGCTTCAATATTGCTTTTCCGATGGTGCGCAGCACCTGGTCGCCAAATCCGTGGCCATAGGTATCGTTGATCTCCTTGAAGTGATCCACATCGAAGAAGAGAATGACGCTTGGCTCATCGATGTTAGCGATGTAGTTTTCAAAGCCCCTGCGATTGATCAGCTCCGTCAGTTCATCCGTCTGCTGGATCATCTTCAGGGCAAATACATAAGCCATTACCGCCGCCAGGGCCAGGGTAATATAGATGACCCGAAGCTGGCTGTCCCGCATCTGCATAAAGATGCCTGCCAGCATCACCGACACCGTAGACAGCGCATAGGCCCCGCCGCTGTACTGGTATTTCCGCAGATTACGGATCACAACATACAGGTAATAGACAATGGAGGCCAGATAGGCCGCCGTATATATCCAGTAAAACCTCTCATGGGTGTAAACGCTGTCCGCGTCCACGCTGTAGATAAAGCCGAATATACCGGAGGCCCACTCCATCGCCGCCTGCACGGCAAGCAGGATCAGCATAAGCTTGGATCTTCTATACTCAATGACCCAGGCGATCCAAACCGCGATAGACGGCGCCAGTGAGAGCTCCATCGCCTTCACGATGATGTGCAGCGTCCGGGTAGCCGCCCCGGTCCCCTGCAGCAGCACGCCTATCCATTCGCACAGGCACGCTATGGCAATGGACGAAAACAGCAGATAAAACAACCGCTTTCTCCTGTGAGATAGAGTCGCGCTTTTCACCACGCACAGCTGCACGCTGAGCATAGACGCGATGCACAGGATCATCAGCGCCGTATAGTATGAGGACATAGGTGTATTCCCTCGTTTTTTCCGTATGGAATTTCTCTTTGTGGGCCGAAGGCGTTGTCTCTCTCCTTCAGTCCCTCCTCTTTTCCCTCGCCGCAGGCGAGAGAAAAGCCCCCATGCAGTGCTTTCCTCCATGGGGGCCGTTTGTTTTTCTATGGCAGCGTCCGCTTTACCGCTGTCCCTTGTCGTAGGGGATGCCCTCCGCCTTGGGTGCCCGGGACTTCTTGGACGTAAAGGCCAGCACCACCAGGGAGATGATATACGGCATCATATTATACACCTGGCTGGGGATATTCATGGCCTTCAGGAAGTCAAAGCCCGTGTAAACATTGGACAGCGCTCTGAACAGGCCGAACAGCAGCGCCGCCAGCGCGATACGGGTGGGCTTCCACTGGCCGAAGATCATAACCGCCAGTGACAAAAAGCCGAAGCCTGCCACGCCGTACTCAAACCTCCACTCAGACACGCCCGCGGTGATAAACACGATACCGCCCAGGCCGCCCAGCACGCCGGAAATGAGCACACCGGCCCAGCGCATCTTATAGACGTTGATGCCCACGGAGTTGGCCGCCTGGGGATGCTCGCCGCAGGCCATAAGGCGCAGGCCAAACCGGGTCTTATACAGCAGCACGTAGGACACCGCCAGCAAGATCAGCGTTACCACCATGAACCAGTTAAACTCAAAGGAGCCGATGTTCACCAAAAACGCCTTCTTGGCCCCGGCAAACTGGATGGTGGAGGAAACATCGTCGGGATTGGCCGCGGTGTTGATAGCCTTCACAATGACCGTAGCACCCGCCAGGCCCAGCATATTCAGCGCCGTGCCCACAATGGTCTGGTCGGCCTTAAAGTTGATACAGGCCACCGCCAAAAGGCTTGAATAGATAAGGCCCATCACCGCCGAAGCCAGCAGCACCACCAGCAGCATGGAAAATGCACTGGAATTGCTGGACATATAGCGCATAGCCAGCGCGCCGCCCAGGGCGCCCATGATCATCACACCCTCCAGGCCCAGGTTGATAACACCGGAGTGCTCCGAGAAGCAGCCGCCCAGGGCCACCAGGATCAAAACCGAGGCGAAGGTCAATGTATATTGCAGCAGCAGTACCATTACTGATCGCCTCCCTTCTCCGTGTCATCATCCGGCGTTTCGCTCTGCGCTTTTTCCCGCAGCGCCGCCTTTTCCTCCCGCTTCCGGATGCCGGCGTTCATGGCATGCTTCATAAACAGCACAAAGCCGCACAGGTAAATAATGATAGCGGAGATCAGGTCGGAGATCTGCGCACAGTACATGGTCTTATCCACGTATGCACCGCCGGCGGTGATATGCTGGATAAAGAACGATGCCAGGATCGTCCCAAAGGGATTCAGGCCGCCCAGGAAGGCCGCGGCAATGCCGTTGAAGCCCATAGCAGGCACCGCAGAGGTAGAGCATTGCCACTGCTCATAGCCGGTCAGATACAGCATCGACGCGCCCAATCCGGCCAGAGCGCCGGCAATGACCAGCGTGAGGATGGTGTTCCGTTTTTCCGCCATACCGCAGTACTTGGCGGCGTTTTTATTGTTGCCGGTGGCCCGCAGCTCATAGCCGAAGCGGGTCTTTTCCAGCACGACCCACACGATCACCGCCGCCAGAATAGACAGCGGCAGGGCCAGGCCCACATAGTTGTTGCCGTTAAAGAGCGCGCCCAGGCCCAGGGAGGGCAGCACCGCCGAAGCGTTCTTGTGCGCCAGCACGTAGGTATAAGGGCTGGTGTCCTCCTTCACATTGGTCAGCAGCATGTTGGTCAGATACAGCACGATCCAGTTGAGCATAATACCGGAAATGACCTCGTTGACGTTGCAGTAGGACTTCAGCAGGCCGGAAATAGCGCCCAGCACCATGCCGCCCAGCATAGCCAGCAGCATGCAGGGCAGCCAGCTCCAGCCCCAGGCCAGGGCCGCGTACAGGCTCAGGGCCACGCCCGCGCAGTACTGGCCCGCCGCGCCGATGTTGAACAGGCCCACCTTATAGGCAAACAGGATAGACAGCGCGCACATCAGCAGCGGCGCCGTTTTGACCAGGGTATTGCCCAGATACTTGGCCTGGGTAGCGGACTTGCTGTAGTTGAGGAAGTTCTTGATAACGGCCAGGATGGCCTCGCCCGCCCCCTCAGGATTGATGAACAGCAGCACGATAAACCCGATCAGCAGGCCCAGCACCACGCAGATCAGCGACGCCAACAGGGTCTGCACACCGTTGTTTTTCAGGAGATTCTTTTTCATTCCCTCACCTCGTCTCTCTTGGCGCCAGCCATATAGAGGCCCAGCTCCTCCTGGGTGGTGGACTTGGGATCCAGTTCGCCCACGATCTCGCCCTCATACATCACCAGGATCCGGTCGGGAACATCCATCACCTCATCCAGCTCCAGAGACACCAGCAGCACCGCCTTACCGGCGTCCCGCTGGGCCACCAGCTCCCTGTGGACGTTCTCGATGGCGCCCACATCCAGGCCGCGGGTAGGCTGCACCGCCACCAGCAGGTCGGGATCCTTATCGAGCTCCCGGGCCACAATGGCCTTCTGCTGGTTGCCGCCGGACATGCTCCGGGCAATGGTCACCGGCCCCTGCCCGCTGCGGATATCATATTCGCCAATAAGCTTTTCCGCATACTTGCGGATGTTGTCCCGGCGCAGGAATCCGGCCTTGTTGGTGAACTCCGGCTCAAAATACCTCTCCAGCACCAGATTGTCCTCCAGGGAATAGTCCAGCACCAGGCCGTGCTTGTGCCGGTCCTCGGGGATATGGGACATGCCCAGGACGTTCCGCTTGCGGATGGGCATTTTCGTAATGTCCGTGCCGCAGAGGGTCACCTTGCCGCTCACCAGCGGCTCCAGGCCCGTGAGGCCGTAAACGAACTCTGTCTGGCCGTTGCCGTCGATACCGGCGATGCACACGATCTCGCCCCTGCGCACCTGCAGGCTCACATCCCGCACAGCGTTTTTCTTGTGCATTTTGCTGGCCACAGTCATGTGCTCCACGTCCAGCACCACTTCGCCGGGCTGGGCAGGCTCCTTCACCACGTGGAAGTTCACGTCGTGGCCCACCATCATAGCGCTGAGCTGCGCCGCGCTGGTGTCCTTGGTCTCCACGGTGCCGATGTATTTTCCCTTGCGCAGCACGGTGCAGCGGTCGGACACGGCCATGATCTCGTTGAGCTTGTGGGAGATGAAGAGGATGGACTTTCCCTCAGCCGCGAGGCTGCGCATAATGTCCATAAGCTCGTCGATCTCCTGGGGCGTCAGCACGGCGGTAGGCTCGTCGAAAATGAGGATCTCATTTTCCCGGTACAGCATCTTCAGGATCTCGGTGCGCTGCTGCATGCCCACGGTGATGTCCTCCACCAGGGCGTCCGGGTCGATCTTCAAGCCGTATTTCTCGCTCAGCTCCACCACCCGTTTCCGGGCTTCCTTTTTCTGCAAAAATCCCATTTTCGTGGGCTCCACACCCATGATGATGTTATCCAGCACCGTGAAGCACTCCACCAGCTTAAAATGCTGATGCACCATGCCGATGCCCAGTGCGTTGGCGTCGTTGGGGTCCTTGATGGACACCTCCACGCCGTCCTTTTTAATAATGCCTTCTTCCGCCTGATACAGGCCGAAAAGCACGCTCATCAGCGTGGATTTACCTGCGCCGTTTTCGCCCAGCAGGGCATGGATCTCACCCTTTTTCAGCTGAAGCGTGATGTCGTCATTGGCGATGATACCGGGAAACCGCTTGGTGATGTGTAGCATTTCGATTGCGTACGGTCTATCCAAGTTTTCGCCCTCCCTTCCGTTTTTATGGCCCGCCGCTTTTCGCTGTCTGCGGGGACGGAAACCACAATAGATATTACCAGTATACTATACTTTTTTCTATAAAGCAAAGACAATTTATTGAAATTTGCCGTCTTTCCGCCTGCGCCGCCCATTTTCCTCTCCCACGGCAAAAAAGAAAGACCGCCGCAGCGGTCGGCGCGTGCCGAAAACTCTTTTCGCCACGCTTCATTCGTTTTTGAGCCTTTGAAAAGGCTCAAAAACGATGGATCTAAATGGCGCGGGACACCCTTCTTGGGTTTCCCGCACACACCCTTCCTTACCGTTTTCGTAAATCTCCCCCTCTCTTGGTACATACAAAAAAGAAAGACCGCCGCAGCGGTCTTTCTCTTTGTAAGTAGCTTAGCCCTTGATCTTGCCTTGGTCATCCAGAGTGATGACGGTGGCGAAGTCCTTGGCAGCCTTGGTGGTGTCGTTGTCAACAACGATCTTGCCGTCGACCATATCCTTCACCATGGCCTTATAATCATCCTGGGTGAAAGCGCCGTCCTTCCACTGGGTGCTCTCCATGGGGATCTGAACATAGTTCAGAGTGGGATCCTCAGCGGACACCAGGCCCAGGTTGTCGATCTTGCCCTTGTACTTATCCCAGTTGCCGTTCACGATAACGTCGGTCAGGGTGTCGAAGGTAGCAGGATACAGACCCTTCATAGCGGAGGTAACAGTCAGAGCCTTGTAGCTCTCGATGGTAGCCTGATCGGCATCCTCGCCGGCAGCGTAGTTGGCGATCACGCCGGCCTGGTCCACGTCCACGCCGATGACCTTGGCGCCCTCGACCTTCTTAGCAGCGTCCACAGCGGAGGTGTAGATACCGCCGCCGCAGGCGAACACGACCTCGGTGCCGCCCTTGTACCAGGTATCCATCACAGCGGTGATGTCGGCGTCGCCAAAGAACTGACCGCCATAGACATAGTTCAGCTTCACATCGGTCAGCTTCAGCTCGTCGGCAGCGGCGTTAACGCCCTGCACGAAGCCATAGCCATAGCGGACAACGGCGGGAACGCCCATGCCGCCCAGGAAGCCCAGGTTCTTGTAGCCCAGCTTCACAGCGGCGTAACCGGCCATGTAGCCGCACAGCTCTTCCTTGTAGATAGCGCAGTAGACATTGCTCATGTCCACATACTTATTCAGATCCCAGTTGTCGGGGTCGTAGTCATACTTCTCGCCCTTGGCAGCCACACCGGCCTCCAGCAGGTCGCCCTTGGCCACGTCCAGTGCGATGAACTTCACGTCGGGGAACTGGGGAGCCGCCTCAACGATAGCGCCGCCGAAGGCATAGCCGGGCATCACGATAACATTGTAGCCCTCTTCCACGGCACTCTCGATCATAGCCACACGGTCGGCGGTGTTGTCGCCGGCGGGCTTATAATACTTGAAGTCAACGCCGTTCTTCTCGGCGAAAGCCTTGCAGGCCTCATAGGTGGTCTGGTTGAAGGACTGGTCGGTGATGTCGCCGTAGTCGGTGATCATAGCGACCTTGTACTCGGAGGCATCCTTATCACCGCCGTCGTCCTTTTTGCCGCAGGCAAACAGGGACAGGGCCATGACAAGAGCCAGGAGCAGAGCAAGGAACTTTTTCATGTCTTATCTACCTTTCTTCATTTTCTCCGCCCATGAGGACGGATAGATTTGCGCGGCATTGCTGCCACACTTGGGCTTATTTTAGCAGTTAATATTTCAAATTGCAAGTCCCATTTTGCGTCCAAAATGCAGAAAAGCGGCCTTTTTGCATACAAAACACACAAAAAGACCGCCTTTTCACAGGGAAATAGTTATTTATTTTCCATCTTCACCGCAATTTCCAGGGCAATTTTCATCATATTGGTGAAGTTGGTCTGGCGCTCGTCGGCAGAGAGCTCCGTGCCGTTGACCAGATTATCGGAAATGGAGCAGATGGCCAGGGCGCGCTTGCCGGTGTAGGCGGCGGTGCAGTACAGGGCGGCAGCCTCCATCTCCACAGCCATAACGCCCATCTTGCTGTAGCGCATGTTCCGGTCGGCGGCATCGTAGAAGGTGTCGGAGGAATAGAGGTTGCCCACGGGCATCTTCACCCCCAGCTCCTTGGCCGACTCCACCGCGGCCATCAGCAGGTCAAAGTCGCATATAGGGGCGTAGCTGCCGCCCAGCTGGTACTGGTCGGCAAAATTAGAATTGGTGCAGGCGCCCTGTCCGGCCACCACGCTGCCCAGCTCCAGGTCCGCCCGCATAGCCCCGGCGGAGCCCACCCGGATGATGTTCTCCACGTCGTACTGGGTAAACAGCTCATAGGAATAAATGCCGATGGACGGCATGCCCATGCCGCTGGCCATCACGGACACCGGCACGCCCTTGTAGGTGCCGGTATAGCCCTGCACGCCGCGGACATTGTTCACCAGCTTCGGCTCGGTGAGAAAATTCTCCGCGATAAACTTCGCCCGCAGGGGATCTCCGGGCATGAGCACAGTCTTTGCAAAATCGCCCTTATTGGCATTATTATGGGGGGTAGACATAGTTTATTTTCCTCCTTATTTTTCCATGGCCTTCACGGCCTTCACGATGCGGCTGGTGCCCAGGCGGTCGGCGCCCAGGGCCACGAAATCCTCGGCGTCCTGCAGATTGGCAATGCCGCCGGCGGCCTTGATTTTCACGTGGGGGGCAACGTTCGCCTTAAACAGCGCCACATCCTCCCTCGTCGCGCCGCCTCCGCCGAAGCCGGTGGAGGTCTTGATATACTCCGCGCCGGAGTCGGATACCACCCGGCACATCTCCTTCTTTTCTTCGTCTGTGAGCAGGCAGGTCTCGATGATGACCTTCAGCAGCTTTCCGCCGCAGGCCGCCTTCACCGCCTTGATCTCCTCCAGCACCTTGTCATACAGTCTGTCCTTCACCCAGCCGATGTTGATGACCATGTCAATTTCCGAGGCGCCGTTTTTCACCGCGTCCTCGGTCTCAAAGCACTTGGCGGCGGTGGTGCTGTACCCATTGGGGAAGCCGATAACGGTACAGATGGCGATCTTTCCCGCCACATACTCCGCCGCCCTGCGCACATAGCTGGCCGGGATGCACACGCTGGCGCAGCCGTACTTCATTCCGTCGTCACAGATGGCGCGGATCTCCTCCCAGGTAGCCCCCTGGCTCAAAAGGGTGTGGTCCACCCGCCGGAGGATATCCTTGACTTTCTCATTCATAGCCCAAAATCTCCTTTCGGTTCGTTCCGTTTTTACTTCTCGGTGCCGGGCATCACAGTCCCAGATACGGGATCACCAGCGACAGCAGCATCACCACCGCCAGCAGCAGCGCAATACCCATAGCTACATATCTTGTCCATTTTGGTCTCATGGATTCTCCTCCTCCGTGCAGATTTTTCGGATGCTCTTCTCCACCTTTCGCCGGGGGGCCATGATCTCATGCCCGCAGCCCAGGCAGCGGAGCTTAATGTCCATACCGATGCGCAGCACCAGCCATTCCTTGCTGCCGCAGGGGTGGGTCTTTTTCAGTTCGACTTTATCGTTTACCTTCAGGTCCATTTCATTCTCCCCCGCCCTTTATAAGGTCCCAGTAGTGCTTGGCCGCCTGCTCGGTCTTGTTGTCGGCGTATTCGTAGTAGGTGGTGTCCCCCAGGCTCTCCGGCAAGTATCTCTGCTTTACATAGTGCTTGGGATATATATGCGGATACTTGTACGCCTGGGGCTTCTCGCTGCCCGCGCTGTCGGCGTGGACATTTTTCAGGTGTCTGGGAATATCTCCCACCTTTCCCTTTTCAATGTCGATCATGGCGGCAATGATAGCGTTGTGGGACGAATTGGACTTAGGCGCCGTGGCCAGCAGCACCGCCGCCTCCGCCAGAGGAAGCCGCGCCTCCGGAAGCCCCAGCTGCACCGCCGCGTCCACGCAGGCTTTTGTAATGGCCATTGCCTGGGGATAAGCCAGGCCGATGTCCTCGGAGGCGATGACCAGCAGCCGCCTGCACGGGGATAAAAGGTCTCCCGCCACCAGCAGCCGCCCCAGATAATACACCGCCGCGTCCGGGTCGGACCCGCGGATGGACTTCTGCAGCGCCGAGAGCAGGTCGTAGTGGTCGTCCCCCTCCCGGTCATAGCGCATGGCGCTGTGCTGAGCGATCTGTGTAGCGTCTTCCCTTGTCAGCAGCAGCTTCCCGTCCACAGGCTTCGCCGCCCGGCTCAGCAGCTCCACGGCGTTCACCGCCTTGCGTACATCGCCGCCGCAGCCCATGGCAATGGCCATGGGCACCTCCTCCTCCCAGGAAAGAGGCAGGACGCTCTGCTCCTGCACGATGCCCAGTGCCCGCTCCACCGCCGGCACCGTCTCCTCCGCCGTCAGGGGCTTGAATTCAAACACCGTGCTCCGGGAGAGCAGGGCGTTGTACACATAAAAGTAGGGGTTTTCCGTGGTGGATGCCACCAGCGTGATCTTGCCGTTTTCCATGTACTCCAGCAGACTCTGCTGCTGCTTTTTGTTGAAGTACTGTATCTCATCCAGGTACAGCAGCGCCCCGTTGGGAGCCACCATCGTCCCCACATCCGCCATGATGTTCTTCACGTCCTGAAGCGACGCGGTGGTGGCGTTAAGATGGTAGAGGGTCTTGTTGGTTTTCTTGGCAATAATGCCCGCCACGGTGGTCTTGCCCGTGCCGGAGGGGCCGTAAAAGATCAGGTTTGCGGCGGTGCCGCTCTCGATGATCCGCCGGAGCATCGCGCCTTCTCCCAAAAGATGCTTCTGCCCCGCCACTTCGTCCAGCGTCTGGGGCCGAATGGCGTCGGCCAAAGGCTGTGTCTGCATGCAGCTCCTCCCCTCCTCGTTAGATTTTATTATTGTATCACAGTTTTCCGGGAATTGCAATTTTCTTTCGCAGCGTTTATAATATCTCCCGAGAGGTGATGTATTTTGAAGAATCCTGCCGAAGTAAACGCCATCATAGCGGAGCTGGAGCGCCTGTACCCGGACGCTCTCTGCTCTCTGGAATATAAAAAAGACTACGAGCTGCTCTTTGCCGTGCGCCTGTCCGCCCAGTGTACCGACGCCCGGGTGAATCAGGTCACCCCCGCCCTTTTCGCCCGTTTCCCCACCCTGGAGTCCTTCGCCCAGGCCAGCGAGGCGGAGGTGGGCGAATATGTCCACTCCTGCGGCTTCTGGCGGGCCAAGGCCCACGACCTGGTGGCCTCCGCCCAGATGCTCCTGCAGGATTTCGGCGGCAAGGTGCCGGACAATATGGACGACCTTCTGCGCCTGCCCGGCGTAGGCCGCAAGACCGCGAATCTCATCTTAGGCGATGTTTACGGCCAGGAGGGCTATGTCTGCGACACCCACTGCATCCGCATCACCGGCCGCCTGGGGCTCACCGACGGCAGCAAGGACCCCCTGCGGGTGGAAAAGCAGCTGCGTACCTGCCTGCCCCCGGAAAAATCCAGCGACTTCTGCCACCGTATGGTCCTTCACGGCCGGGCCGTATGTACCGCCCGCAGCCCCCACTGCGATGTCTGCACCCTCCGCCCTCTGTGCGACACAGGACGCTCCGAGCCGTAGGTCCCGCCCCTCTCCGATGTCTTGACTTTTGCCGCCTCAGCGTTTATTATTGTAAAAACCTATCGTGACCTAAGCATGGAAGGAGTACATGAAATATGAAAAACAGAGTCATCACCATCAGCCGTGAGTTCGGCAGCGGCGGCCGTACCATCGGCCGGAAGGTCGCTGAAAAGCTGGGCATCCCCTGCTACGATTCCGAGCTGATCCAGGAGCTGGAAAAGGAGACCGGCTTTGCCGCTGACTATGTAAAGGAAGCCGGCGAGTATGCCCCCGGCGGTTTTTTGGCCTCGGCCCTCTCCAACCGGATGTTTGGCCCTACCAATGAGGACATTCTCTGGGCCCACCAGTATAAGGTCATCACCGCCCTGGCGGAAAAGGGTCCCTGCGTCATCGTGGGCCGCTGCGCCGACTATATCCTCCAGGATAAGGCTGACTGCCTGAAGGTCTTTATCCATGCGGATATGAAGTTCCGGGCCGAGCGCATCGTGAAGGTGTACGGCGAGCGGGACCAGTCCCCGGAGGAGCGCCTGAAGGATAAGGATAAGCGCCGGGCCGCCTATCACCGCTTCTATACGGACATGAAGTGGGGCCACGCCCAGAACTATCACATTACCCTCAACAGCGGCGTCCTTGGCATCGACAAGTGCGTGGACATCCTGGCGCAGCTGTTCTGAGATCTTACCCGGTACTATTTTCCCCACTGCATCATATACTGCCTTGAAAAGAGGAAAGGATGATGCAATGTGGATATGCGGCAGCTCATGCAGCAGGTAAAAAACGATCCCCAGATGGTGCAGCGCATCATGCAGTCCCCGGACGGGCAGAAGCTGATGCAAATGCTCACCTCCTCCGATAACGGCGCGAGCCTTGACCGTGCCGCCGCCAGCGCGGACAGCGGCAATACCGCCCAAATGGTAGCCATGCTGAAAAAAGTCATGCAGACCCCCCAGGGCGCGGCGCTGATAGATCGCCTGGGCAGCCAGCTGCAGCAGTAAAGGGAGGAGATCGCCATGTCGGAGCTGCAAGACAAGCTGAACTCCCTCCTGTCAGACCCGGCCGGGATGGCCCAGGTGGTGCAGCTTGCCCAGCAGCTCTCCTCCACCATGGACTCACCCGCCGCGCCGTCAAACCAGGCCGCCGCCCCTCCTCCGGGGCCGTCCCCATCGGCACCGGGTCCGCCTCCCGCTCCCCCCAATCCGGCGGGCCCCAGCTCCCTTCTGGGCGGCATCGACTTGAACACCGTTTCCAAATTCCTGCCCATGCTCCAGGCCCTCTCGTCGGACCAGAGCCATTCCATGCAGCTGCTGAACGCCCTGCGCCCGTATCTGAAAGAGGAAAAACAGGGCAAGGTGGAGCGCGCTGCCCGCTTGGCCCGGCTCATCACCGTGGGCAAGCGATTCTTGACGGAATGGGAGGGCTGAGGGATGTATAACCGCTACACGCGCAACGATACCGGCGTCTACACCCGCATGCCCCAAAACGACGATCCTCCGTCCCCCGGCGGAGGCCCCAAGCCCGGCGCTTCGCCTCCGGGGCCCAAACCATCCCCCGGGCCAAAGCCGCCGCCCACGCCGCCTCCGGGCCCACCCACCGTGCCGCCCCAGCGCCCCGAGCGAGATATTCTCAATCGGCTTTTGGCAAAGCTGCACCTGGGCGACCTGGACTCCGGCGACCTGTTGGTGCTTCTCCTGCTGTTCATGCTGTTTCGGGAAAACGCCGACGAGGAGCTGCTCATAGCCCTGGGCCTGCTGCTGATTTTGTGAAAAGCAAGAAATAATTATTTTAAAAAACAGAGGACTGCCCCCGCAGTACTCTGTTTTTATTATTCACTTCTTCACTCCGCGGCGATCTCTCGCACCGCCCGCACGGCCTCCTCCACCTCCTGCTCCGTGTTGTAGCAGGAAAAGCTGAATCGCACCGCCCCTTGCTCGGTTGTGCCCAAGGCCCGATGCATCCGGGGCGCGCAGTGGGCTCCCGGTCGGGTGGCGATGCCGTATGTCTCCGACAGCGCGTCCGACACCGCCGAGGAGTCGTAGTCCCGTATGTTCAGCGCCACAATGGCCCCCCGCACAGGCGCGGCAAAGTCTCCGTACACCGTCACGCCCTCTATGTCCTTCACGCCCTCATAAAACTTCCGCATCAGGCCGTGCTCCACCCGCTGAATGTCCTCTACGCCCCGCTCCAAGATCACATCCAGCGCCGCCGAAAGCCCCGCGATGCCGTGGCTGTTCAGGGTCCCGGCCTCCAGACGGGTAGGATACTCCCGGGGCTGGTGCCGGTCGTAGGAATGTACTCCGGAGCCGCCCACCTTCCAGGGGTCGATCTCCACCCTGGGCCGGATGCACAGCCCCCCGGTGCCCTGGGGCCCCATAAGCCCCTTGTGCCCGGTGAAGCACAGCACATCCACGCCCATTTTCTCCATGTCAATGGGGATCGTCCCCGCCGTCTGGGAAGCATCCACAATGAGCAGCGCCCCGTGCCGGTGAGCGATCTCCCCGATTTTCGCAATGTCCAGCACATTCCCCGTCAGATTGGAGCAGTGGGTGCAGACGATAGCCTTGGTCTCGGGCCGCATGAGCCGCTCAAAGTCGGCATAGTCCACCCGCCCCTGCCGGTCCGCCGCCACAAAATCCAGCGCCACGCCCCGCTCCTCCTCCAGCCGGTACAGGGGCCGCAGCACGGAGTTGTGCTCGCAGTCGGTGGAAACGGCATGGTCGCCCTCGTGCAAGATCCCGTTGATGGCAATGTTCAGCGCCTCGGTGGAATTGGCCGTAAAAACCACATGATCCGCCCGCTGACAAGCAAAAAGCCTTGCCAGCTTTTCCCGGGTGCCATACACCGTCCGGGATGCCTCCAAGGCCCCGTCGTGGGCCCCTCTGGCCGCGTTTCCCATGGTGCCCATGGCCTGCACCACCGCCTGGGCCACCTGGGGCGGCTTGTGCAGCGTGGTGGCGGCGTTGTCCAAATAAATCATCCCGTGCCCTCCCGAATCTTAAAACTGGCGAAAAAACTTCGTTTTTTCTGTCAAAAGGCTTGCAGTCTGCTGCGCGCATAATTTTGCCGCAAGCGTCAAAATTCCACACTGGCAGCCTAAGAGGTATTTTCCCCCACGCACATGTCGCGGTGAAAAATAATCTTAATTTTTTGCCGCCTGCGGGCGGCAAACTCTGCGAGGCTTTTTTGACGCGCAGTTTTTATAAAGTATAGCAAATCCTTTTAGGCAAGTAAAGCCGCTTTTCTCTCTGTCCCCGCCGAATTATTCCCTTTTTCAATAATAGCTCACAGATTTTTCTTGATCTCCCCGATGGCCCCCTTCTCCAGCCGGCTCACCTGGGCCTGCGAAATGCCGATCTCCCGGGAAACCTCCATCTGGGTCTTTCCCTCGCTGTACCGCAGGGCCAGAATGTCCCGCTGCCGGGGCGTCAGCCGGGCAATGGCGTCCTTCAGGGCCAGCTGCTGGAGCCAGCAGGTGTCCGTGCTGTTTTCGTCACCGATCTGGTCCATAACGCACAAGGCGTCCCCACCACTGTCATACAGCGGCTCATAAAGGGACACGGGATCGGCCATAGCGTCCATGGCAAACACCACCTCCTCCCGTGGGATGCCCAGCTCCTTTGCGATCTGCTCCACCGTGGGCTCCCGCTGCTGCCGGGCCAGGAGCTTTTCCCGGGCCTGCAAGACCCGGTAGGCCGTGTCCCGGACGCTACGGCTCACCCGAATGGGGCTATTGTCCCGGAGATACCGTCGAATTTCCCCAATGATCATGGGCAGCGAATAGCTGCTCAGCCGCACATCGTAGGAAAGGTCGAAGGCGTCAATGGACTTCATCAGTCCGATGCACCCCACCTGAAACAGGTCGTCCACATTCTCGCACCGGCCCGCAAACCTCTTCACCGCCGCCAGCACCAGCCGCAGATTCCCGCAGATCAGCTCCTGCCGGGCCTGCTGGTCCCCCTGCTTCACCCGGCGCAGCAGCGCCATGTTTTCCTCGTGCTTCAAAACCGGCAGCTTTGCCGTATTGATCCCGCAGATCTCCACCCTTCCCCGCATACAAACCGCCTCCGTCTTTCGATGTAGACAGTATTTCCCACCTGCATCCAGGCTATTCGCGGCGGCGGAATGTAACAGCACTCGACCCGCCGCAGGGCAGAAAAAGAGCCTTCGACGCTGCCGAAGGCTCCTGGCAATATTTACCTGTTTTTCATTTTATCCCGCATCCTCCTGAACCGGCGTCAGCACGCCTACCACCACATACCGGGCGTTTTCAAACTCATAGCTGCAGGTGGAGAGGGTCACCAAGCGGGCGTCCTCCTCGGGCAGGTCCAGCTTGGTCCGGAAGGTGGACTTGCTCATGCAGGCATTGATGGCCTCCGCCGTAGGCTCCAGGGAGTAGATGGGATCGTCTGGCTGCACCACCGCGCCGCACAGCAGGTCCAGCCGGTAAGTGCCCTGGGGCGTCATGAGGTACAGATGGTCATGCTCCTGATAGTAGCTGTCACTCTTGAAATTCACCAGCTTGCCGAACATGTTTCCCGTGCGCATGTGGTGGCCGTAAATGAGGGTATTGCGGTCGGAAAAGTCCGGGGCGTTGCGGTAGTCCATGAAGATGCTGCCGTTGGAGTTTACGGAGCCGTCGATCTGATGGTCCAGGTAATAGCTGTTATCCTCATGCTGAAGAACAGGGTAGTTGATGGGCGTACCCTTCAGGTATATCCAGGCCACGGCATCGGAATTCTGCTGGCGGAGCTGGTCGAAATCCACCTGAAAATACTCCGGCTCCTCCTCGGCCTGGCCGGTCTTACGGATGGTATACTCCCGGGCTATCTCCTGGTTAAGGTCGGTGCTGGCCTTCTTTTCGGCGTAATAGCTGTATATTTTGTAGGCGGAGAAGCAGAAAACGGCTGCCAGCACCGCCAGGATCACATAATAAAGCACATTTTTCGCGGTTTTCTTCTTCATCGTCCATGCCTCCTTTTTTTAGAGTATAAACGATTTTTGCGCATTTGGCAAGCCAATCTAAATTGCCCATTTACAGACGCAGTCTTATGCTGTAAAATGGAGTCAGTTAGAAAGGAGCGATTCACCCATGATTTACTTTAACAGCGACTATCTGGAGGGCGCGCATCCGGCCATTATGGAGCGCCTGCAGCAGACCAACATGGAGCAGACCGTGGGCTACGGCGAGGACGAATACTGCGCCGCCGCCCGGGAGAAGATCAAGGCGGCCTGCAAGGCCCCGGAGGCCGATGTGCATTTCCTCGTAGGCGGCACTCTGACCAATACCACGGTGATCGCCTCCGTTCTGCGTCCCTACCAGGGTGTGCTCACCGCCGGCAGCGGCCACATCAACTGCCACGAGACCGGCGCCATTGAGTCCTCCGGCCACAAGGTGCTGACCCTGCCCACGGACAACGGCAAGATCACCGCCCAGCAGGTGGAGGATTACTACAACTGGCACCACTTCAACCCCGACTACGAGCACATGGTCATGCCCGGCATGGTGTATATCTCCTTCCCCACCGAGGGCGGCACCCTGTACTCCAAGGCAGAGCTGACGGAGCTGTACGAAGTGTGCCGGAAGTGCGGCCTGCCGCTGTTTATCGACGGCGCCCGGATGGGCTACGGCCTCACCTGCGACGACTGTGACCTGACCCTGCCGGAGCTGGCACGGCTGTGCGATGTTTTCTACATCGGCGGCAACAAGGTAGGTGCCCTGTTCGGTGAGGCCGTGGTGATCATGAATCCGGCTCTGAAAAAGGACTTCCGCTTCATGATGAAGCAGCGGGGCGGCATGCTGGCCAAAGGCCGACTGCTGGGTCTGCAGTTCGACACCCTGTTCACCGACGACCTGTACTTCAAGATCTCCCGCCACGCCAACGTTATGGCCAAGAAGATCCGGGCCATTTTCGAGGACTGCGGCTATAAGTTCCTCTTTGACTCCCCCACCAACCAACAGTACCCCATCATGTCCGACGCGGAGCTGGCCATTCTGGGCCGGAACTTCGGCTATGAGTACTGGGAGCGCATCGACGAGAGCCACTCCGCCATCCGCTTTGCCTCCAGCTGGGCCACTACGGAAGAAAATGTGGCCGCCCTGCGTCAGGCGGTGGAAAACCTGAAAAAATAAGCTATATGTATCTAAAGATCCGGCCCTGATGGGCCGGATCTTTTTGGTGAATGTTATAAAAAGGAGTCGGCTGGCCGCCGCAGGGGGCCGCCCCTACGGGGACATGGAAGCTGGTGCGGATATTGACTCCGCCGGGCCAGTGCCAGCGCGTAAGCGCTTTCGCACGGAGGTAGACGCAAAGACGATACGAAAGCACGGCGGAGATCTGCGTCATTTGATTCGTGGGGTAGCTGGGTTTCGTTCCGGGCTGCACTGCACCCGCGCAAGGATTCCAAAACCATGGGTTTTGACGGCGTTCTTCGGGTACTTTCTGCCGCTGATGGCAGAAAGTACCACGCAACCGGCACAGAATAAGGAGTACGGTGCAGGCCCGGCTCGGGCCGTCGGGGACGCCGGCCCCTACGGATGTGCTTTTTTTCAGAATTTTCTGGCCGTCAGGTCACAGAGACGCACCCGGATCCCTTTTTCCCCGGCGGCCCTGGTCCCTTTTTCCAGCAGCTTATCCCGGTTTTTGTTGATCAGCTGCACCAGCAGCTCGTCCCGCTTTTCCTGGCTCATAGTGCCCAGAAGCTTGCGGGCCATAGAGGTGAGCATCTCCGGATTATTAGCCAGCACGCCGCCTAAAACACCGCCCTTCTGCTCCCGGGCCATACTCTCGGCCAGGGCCGGGATCAGAAATTCCGCGATGGAGTCATAGTCCAGTTCGTCGATCAGGATCTTCAGTTCCAGCATGTCGCCCTCCTATGCGCTATGGTCTCAGTTACAGTGCCGGTAGTCTGTGTTTTGCCACTTGCCCCCGTTCACCCGGTGCATCTCCTCCACAAGGTGGTCCCAGCGGAGCACCGTCCGCCCCTCCGGATAAAACTCCACAAACTCCCCCTCCACAAAGGTGTAAAACCGGGAGATGTCCGTGCACATGCCGAAGGTGGGCACCTGTTCCGTGGTCAGGTGGAAGGAATAGGGCGCGCCCTTTACCGTGCCCTCAAAGTGCAGGCCCGAATGGTCCAACTGAAGGCGGCCCTCCCCGCAAATTTCGGAGGTGTGGTCGCCCTTGAGGGTCTTATAGGCCGGGAGCATACCCACCCGGACCTGCTCCATATAGGTAAAGCCCGGATCCTTTACATCCTCTTCCGCCTTTTTGCGCTCCAGCAGCACCCAGTCGCTGATAAGCGCCGGGCACTGGCTGTCGGGGCCTACGGGGCGCAGGTTATACTTTTCGTCCACCTCCACGGTGTTGCTGCAGGCGGTGCAGCGCATTTGGTTGCCGTGCCACTCCATCCGGTGCATGGCGCCGCACTTGGGGCAGAGGTAGAGCAGTGTGTCCAGATTTTTTGCCATCTGTCCCTTACCCCGGAAAGTGACCTGGGCCTCCCGGTTCCATATATAGTCGTCGTGGGCCAGCAGGCGGTTCATGGTGTCCTCCACCGCCTGGGCGGGCAGCTCCTTCAGCTCCTGGGCAGTGAACATGCGGTCCACCGTCACCTCCACCCGGCCCACCCGCTCATCCAGGCAGTGCTTGGTATAGGTCAGGTAGCCGCCGGAGACCTTGGTATAGTACACCGTCACCCCCAGCATTTTCAGGAACTTGCCCGTACCGATCATCACCGGCTGAGCCATGCCCGTAATGGAGCTCATCCCCTCGGGCATGATGCACAGGTGGCCCCCCTGTTGGATGACCCGGCGCATCTGGCGCATGCAGTACAGGTCCGGGGTGAAATTTTTCTTGGGAATAGCCTGGACCCACTTGAGGATCAGGCAGATGGGGAAGCGGAAAAATTCGTTATACCCCACCACAAAGTTCAGCTTCTGAGGGTAGCAGGCCGGCCCGGTAAACTGATAGTCCACCCGGCTTGCATGGTTGCTGATAATGACATAGGGGCCGCTGTCCTGCCGGGGATCGGCCTTAAAGTGAAAGGTGGTGTGGATCTTCCTGTTGAGCACCTTCACGATCAGCATCAATATCCAATATAAAAAGCTGCCCGGCTGCCTGACCTGCCGGACCTGGAGCTTTTCCTGCTGGGTCTTTTTCATGGGGTCACCTCGCAATTCTATTATTAAGGACATTGTAGCGTATTTTTCGGCAAAATGCTACTGTTTTTTAGGTAAATCGCGGGTGAGGTTTCGTTTTTTCTGAAAGGAAAAACCGCTTGATTCTCTAAGGAAAACCAAGCGGCTTTGCGCTGTACTATTCGGTTTTCAAAGAACGGGCGGAGGCTATAGAGAAAGCCCCCTCACTTTCCATGCCGAAAAGTTGAGGGGGCTACAACCAAGTTTTTTAATTTTCTAAAAGAATTTTGAGCTTTGCTCTGATTTTGGCGATTCGCTTGCTGATTGCCTGTTGTGATACGCCGTAAATTTCGGCAAGGTCTGTGCCTGAAATGCCGGCGTAATAGTGGCGATAGATGAGGAGCTGTTCCTCATCGGTCAGCTTGAGGATGGCTTTCCTGAGCTTGTCCGTCATAATGCTTTCCACTACGGTGTCGCATACATCCGGCTGCTCGGCAATGAGGATATCCTCGCCGCTGAATTCATCTGTGGTCAGCATATCGTAGGAGAAGTCGCCGTTGTCCGCAGAGCGTTCGTCCAGATATTTCTGTCTGCGCTTTGCTCGATAGAATTCCGTGTAATCCTCTTTGGATACCTCCATAAGCCTGCCGTAGAGAGGCAGGAACAGCTTTTCCGCATATAACGGGCAGATTTGCTCACGGCGTCGGAACTCCTCATAGGTCAGTTCCGTGTACCCGCCGTTTTCTATGATATAAACCGCTTTGGGTTGTTTTTTCAAGGTTATGTACCTCCTTTCAATCGTTTTTTGTTAGGTCAAAAACGATTGATACGGAGGGCTTCGACAGCCTACCGCAAACTTCGACAGTACGCCGCCGTTTATACAAACGCAGAAAGCCAAGCCACTTTGAAATTCCGAAATAACAGATTTATCGTTGGTCTTTTGCAGATATCGTATGGAATTCTGTTGACCGCAGAGGTCAAAAAAATATAGGTGTCTGTGTGTTTGCGCAAAGACAGCCTTTGCTATTTCAACACCTGTTTCTTTCCTGTATTCTTTTTCATTCTTTCACCTTGTCGCTTGAAAACGGCAGGGCGCCGCTTTTTATGGCACTGCGTTGTGTTGAGCTTCGTCGATTGATTCTGCAAGGCTAAACATCGTGGTCACCTCCTGTTTACGGTATTCGGGGAAACAAAAAAGCGACTGCGCTATGCTTTAAGGCACAGTACAGCCGCATGAGGGCGTGCATATAAAAACCGTTTTGTTAAGACGGCCTTGGGTGTTGCGTTTCGCTTATGTACATGATTGTTAGGGGCTTCTCCTTGTTTTCATAATTACCTCGCTGTATTTGGTATCTGTTGATATCAGTGTATCCGCTGCCGGGGCAAAAGTGAAGAGTGCATAAGTGTGATATACACAGTATACATGGAATCCGGCAAAAAATTGTTGGGTTATGACCGAGAAATTGCTTATTTCTCAAAAACAGCCGTCAAGGAAAGAAATACGGCACAGCGGTTTTTATGCCCTCTGTGCCGTAATTGCGATGTTTCCGTGATGGTTCGTTAATTGTTACTTATCTTTGATTATTTGACGGAATGCCTTTTCCTCTTATCAAATACCGTTACACCTGTCAGAACACCACCACTTACAAACAGCAATGCGATCCACAAGGAAAAATTGCTTGTATCGCCGGTTTGGGGAGACTTCGGCAGCTTCGCCGTTACGGTGTCGGCTTTTTTGATTTCCTTGGTGCCGTCTTTGTCACTGTAATACTTTCCGCAGCCGCTGCAGTACCAATACTCGATATTGCCCTCGGCATCCTCGGTCGCCGCCTTTGCCTCATTATGCTTGAGGTCGGTGTGATTCTTCGGGTCAAGCTCGCCGTAGTCCTTGCCGCAGACTTCGCAGACCGCCTTTTCGTCGCAGGTCGCCTTGCCGCCGGAGCAATCCTTTGTTTCAACGCCGTTGCAGCCGTCTGCCGTGCATAGGCGGGTGTGTGTGCCGTCGCCGTTTGATGTCCACTCGCCGAAGGTGTGCCCGTCGTTGACCGTCACGGTCATTTCGGCTGTGTTGCCCGCCTTGTCGGTGACAACGATTTTCTGCTCGCCGTCTGCCGGAGAGAGGGTAAAGCTGCCGTTTTCGTCAAGCGTGACCGCCGTGCCGTTTACGGTGACGGTGTCCACATACTTTTCGTCAACGGTGACCGTCTGCGCCTCGCAGTAGGTCTTGCCGTTTTCTATGCCGGTGATAACCGGGCTTGTGCCGTCAAGCACGATGCCGTCCGAGCAAATGTAGTCCGTATTGCCCGCCTTATCGGTCAGTCTGACATAGATAATATACTCGTTATCGGGGTCAATGCCGAACGGTGCGGTGTACACTGTGAAGGTCATGCCATCAAGCTCCGCTTTGGTAAGCTCTTTAGCCGACAGCAGATATTCAACCGTTACCGTTTCACCGCTGTTGTCGGCTGCGGTGATCGTCACCGTTTGCGTGTCCTTAAAGAACAGCCCGAAGGTGATATTGTTGAGGAACGCTTTCCAACTATTCTCGTTGATTTTAATTTCACCCGTGGGCTTTTCGCTGTCTTTCCACTGCGCCGTGACAGTCATATTCTCGGCAGGCATGGTCGTGGGAATTTCCTTATCCCAGCCCATAAAGGTGTAGCCCTCTCTTGTCGGGTCGGCAGGGGTGGTGATCGCCGTACCGTAGTCCTGCGTAATCGGGGCAACGGTACTGCCGCCTGCGGTGTCAAAGGTTATTGTGTACTGATTGATTTCCCACTTCGCCGTGATGGTCACGTTTTCAGCGGGCATGGTTGCGGGAATCGCTTTGTCCCAACCGATGAAGGTATATCCTTCTCTTGTCGGGTTGGCGGGGGCGGTGATCGCCGTGCCGTAGTCCTGTGTGATGGGGGCGATGGCACTGCCGCCGGCGGTGTCAAAGGTGATGGTGTACGAATTAACCTTCCACTTCGCCGTGATGGTCACATTTTCCGCGGGCATGGTCGTGGGAATCGCTTTGTCCCAGCCGATGAAGGTATATCCTTCTCTTGTCGGAACGGCAGGTGTGGTAATCGCCGTGCCGTAGTCTTGTGTAATGGGTGCGATTTCGCTGCCGCCGGCGGTGTCGAAGGTGATGGTGTACTGATTAACTGTCCATCCGGCGTACAGCTTCAGTTCCCCGGTCACCCAGTCGTCAAAGTTCCACGCCTGTGTAAGGGCACTGTCCGCATACCAGCCGGTAAAGGTATATCCCGCTTTGGTGGGATCGCTCGGCTTTGCAATGGGCGTGTTCAATTTGTGCAGCACTTCGACAGGCCCTGTCATAGTGCCGCCGCATGTGTTGAAATAGACCATACGCGAGGGAGCCTCCGCCCACTGTGCGTACAAAGTGGTGTCTCCATCCTTATCATACGGACTTGTGCTTTTACCGTCGCTGCCCCCGTAGCATTTGCCTCCCACGAGAGCATCATACCAACCAAGGAAAACATAGCCCTCGCGCCGTGGCACGGGCATGTCGCCGAGCTGCTCGCCGTATGTGACGGCCATAGTTTTTTCTATCACCTCGCTGCCACCTGTGGAATCAAAGGTCACCGTGTAGTGGTGCCGCCTGTATGTTCTGACTGTCGCCTTAGTCTCATTTCCCGCGTTGTCAGTCGCGACCACGGTATATTCCGCTCCCGCGTCATTGTTGCCGCCATCCGGCGCGGGGAGATGATAGGTGGGGCCGGTTTGCGGCTCGCCGTTGATGGTCACCGACTTGATGCCGGAGGACGTCTCTCCCGATGCAGCCGGGTCGCTCACGGTGAAGGTGTACGCGCCGGGATTTCCATCGATGTTATCCTCGACGGCGTAGCTCTCGCCGTCCTTCAAACCCTCCAGCACCGGGGCTTTCGTGTCCCTCTCAAGCACATGACCGCACACAGTGCAGAGCTGCTTCTGATTGCTCCAGTCGCCGGGGCTGTGCTTTCCGTTTTGCTTGGACATTTCCGCGGCGGGGTCTCGTGCGCCGCATTTCTTGCAGGCCCAGATGTGGCAGTCGTCCCTGATCGCCCAGCCAAATTCATGGTCGTGTGTGCTTTCCTCACAGCGCAGCTCCAGCTCGCTAATTACTCTGCCGTAATTGTAGGCATACGGCAGACTCAACCGCTGCAGGTCCACGTGCCCAATGAGAAGCTCCGTCGTGGTGCCCCAGCCCCGCTCATACTCTCTCTGGCTGCGGCGCCACTGCCACCCTGTCGCGCTCAGCCGCACGGACTTCCCGTCCGAGGCTTCGATTTTGATGTTCTCTTCTAAAGTCATTGCAAATTCCTGATCTTGCATCACTGTCATCCAGTGCACCCACTTCGAGCCTCTTCCGACCGCGGATGCAGGCTGATAATTATAATCATAATCGGAACTCGGATAAAGCGGAAGGGCAAGCGCAGTCAGCGTTGTGTCCTTGATCAGAATGTTCCC
The DNA here is from genome assembly GCA_934566025.1 of uncultured Oscillospiraceae bacterium. Classification (GTDB taxonomy): domain Bacteria; phylum Bacillota; class Clostridia; order Oscillospirales; family Oscillospiraceae; genus Vescimonas. The sequence goes on from CAKTIW010000016.1 coordinate 29,101, forward strand.
GCTTTTGCCTTTCATGCCGCCACCGATGCCCGCGCCATAGTAGCCCTGCGCCCTCACCACGCCGCCGGTGATGGAAATGTCATAGCCCGAACCGCCTCTTCCGCCACCGATTCCTGCGCCGGCATAGTTACTCCAAGCTTCGACCGTTCCACCGGAAATCTCGATATGATGAGCATCTTCCGACTTGTTCTGTCCGTCTTGATCGCCGCTGCCGATTCCTGCTCCGCCTGACTCGCTGCCGGCATTCACCGTTCCGCCCTTGATATAAATAAAGCGTCCGGGGCCGCCCTGACCGCCGCCGATCCCTGCGCCTTCCGAAACGGACCGCACCGTCAGCTTGCCGGAATACACATAAATCCACTCGCCGACGCCGCCCTGACCGCCGCCGATACCCGCACCGTATACGCCGCTGATCGCAAGAATCTCACCGCCATAGATACCCGTCGCCAGAGAGCCGAAATGAAGGTTCATGCCGTGTCCCTGCGAGAATTTCTTGATTCCGACCTTTGAGCCTCCGATGCCGGCGCCATACCTGCCGCCTTCACACGTGAGCTTTGTCCCCGTCTGCACCAGAACCCGGAGATAGCCATCGGTTTTGTTTTTCTGCAGCGCGGCGAAGTTCTCCGCGCCGATCAGCTCGCTGTCCCCGCCGATAAAGTACAGGCAGGCGGAGGCGCCGCCGTAAAGCTCGATGGCAGGGCCGTCCTTTGGTGCCTGAAGGCGGACGCCGTCCAGAAAGATGTGCGGCTTATTGTTCTTGCCATCGATTTTGATTCTATGCTGAAAATACCAGTTCGGATCTGCGGAGCCCTTGATCAGATAGGTCTTGCTGTCCTTGATTTTCAGTTCTCCGTTCTGCTCCGTAAGGTCCACTGTCTTGTCAAACGTCGTTGGGACGGAAAGCTTGACATCCGGTAGCTCACCCGCAGCAAAGGCCGCTGTCGGCAGCAG
>CAKTIW010000017.1:0-29640 GCA_934566025.1 uncultured Oscillospiraceae bacterium
GCGGTGCCCAAAATTTCCGCGCTGCCTTACGGCGGACGCTTGAAATTTTGACCGCGGCCACTCGCTCATCTCGCTTCTTCTGCCACTGGCAGCGCTCGGTTCGCTCCCCACATCGGCCCGCTTCCCGCACTTCTTGCTGGGGCTCTGCCCCTCCCGCCCCCAGCCCCTTGCCATCCGTAGGGCGGGGTGCCCTCACCCCGCCGCCCGTCCCCATGCCCCCCCCATCTTTCCCCTTTCCTCTCTCCAATCTTACCCCGTCTCATACTTTGGTATGATTGACAGACAGGGCCCTTCTGGTAGAATAAATACTAAAATAGGAAAAATTTGGGCACAGAAGAGGAAAGAGAGTATGAAAAAGAGGATCATAAGTCTGCTGATCTGCCTGGCGGTGGCCGCAACCACCCTGCTGGGCATGGCATGGGCCGACCGTCTCCCCACGGGCCTGTTCGTCCGCTACGCAGCGGTCACGGGCCAGCAGGAGACGGTCAGCTATGTGGTCGGTGCGGGTCAAACCCAGGTCCGCTCCAACCAGTGTACCATTTTAGAGGCCTCCGACACCGACATCCAGATGGATGCCGGCTGGTACGCTGTCAAGGCTGGAAACCTCACCATCGACGGCGACATTAAGACCACGGGCGATGTCCACATCGTCCTGTGCGACTATGCCAATCTGGTGGTGAACGGGTCCTTCCTGACCCAGGGCGGCGGCAGCGTCAGCATCTACGCCCAGACCTTCGACCAGGTGGGCCAGACCGGATGCATGACCGTGGACAGCACCCGCGCCAGCGCCTTTGTGCGCCAGTCCGGCGACCCCGACCCGGCCAAGCTCTGCATCTACGGCGGCAAGATCCAGGCCAAGGGCAGCCAGCGCGCCATGGATAAGAACTACCTCGTCCAGGTGGGCGACGGCACCGAGAAGGCCTGCCAGACCACCCCCCTCCGCTGCACCCTGGTCGCGGACGAGACCATCCTCCCCGCCGATCAGTGGATGGGTAGCAGCGACTTCGATGCCAATAATATCTATTTCCGGCGCTGCGACCACACCCAGGGAATGTATCTCTACACCCCCACGGACAGCACCCACCACATCGAGACCTGCGAGTCCTGCAACTACCGGCCCGGCGGCTTCGGACACATCGCTGTCTGCGCCTTTCACGAGCATGAGTGCATACTGGATGCAAACGGCAACAGCACAGACCGCCACACCAACAAATGCTACTGCGGCAATGTCGGCGACCCCGCTGAGAGCGCCTGCGTGTTCTCCGAGGATTACCACTGGCTGGACACCAAGTACCACGGCCATAAGTGCCAATACTGCCTCGGCATCAGCCAGCTGCAAGCGCACACCTTTGCAGACGGAAGCTGCACCGTCTGCGGCGAAAACTGCCCGCACCAGGTGGATGAAAACGGCAAGTGTACCATCTGCGGCGAACAGTACCAAGCGGTAGTGATCCAGGATGAAGACGAAGGTGAATACGAATACTACTACTTCGCCGATTTCACGGACGCTCTGTACGCCTGCGACGGCGCTACCCTGAAGCTCCTGGCGGATGCCGCCGTGGATTCCGGCCTGACCCTGCCGGAGCAGAGCTACATTTGCCTGGACCTGGGCGGCAAGACCCTCACCGTCACCCCCGATGAAGACGGCCAGGCCTACCTGCTGCTGGAAAATAACGCCAATCTTGAGCTCACCGGCAGCGGCGCCATTCGGGGCGAACTGCGCCTGCAAGACGGCGGCTCCCTGGATACCCAGGAGACCTTCACCGGCTCCATCAATGCCGTCACCGTAGACGACACCACTTTCATGCTTACCCTCAGCGGCCATATAGGCACACTGACCCTGGACTACACCCAGCAGCCCGATTCCTATATCAGCCTGCTGTCCCTCTACGGCGGCACCTTTGACAAGATCGTCAGCAACTATAAAGACGCCCAGGGCGATCCCATTCTTGACCTGCCCCTGAGCCGCCTGCTCCAGCCCGGCTACGCCCTGCGCTACACCGCCGACGGCAAGCTGGCCCCCGTGGCGGGCACCGGCATCGGCACCGGCATCTCCGGCGTGAAGGTGGAGCGCTGCACCCACGATGGCTCCACCGCCGCCCAGTGTCCCTACTGCGGCCTCACCCATGTGGCCGAGGCCCGGGGCAAGAACTATTACACCCTCCAGGACGCCCTGGACGCCGTGAAAAATAACGGCAGCATGGTCACCATCCTGGACGACATCGGCATCGGTGCCATTCCCGTCCTGCTCAGTGAGAATAGCTCAAACCGGATCACCCTGGACCTCAACGGCCACACCGTCAGCGACCTGTCCGTGGGCTCCACGGACTATGACCATGAGAAACGGGAGGCTTTTGTCACCGGCACCGGCTATGCCTGGATCACCGACAGCGTGGGCGGCGGCAAGCTGAAAAATGTCAGCGTCTACTCCGGCTATCTGATCCTGGACGGCGCAGCCATCGAAGAACTGTATTGCTATGACCAGGCCACCATCTACTCCGGCTCCGTGACAGAACTGACTGCGGGCAAGCTGAATGCTTCCGCCCCCGGTGCCCGGGTAGTCGCGGAAAAAGTCGGCGACAATGACAACATGATCCAGAACGCCGCCTGGCGGGTCCGCGACGCGGAATCCTCCCTCCTGCTGAAGTGGGGCTTCTTCGATTCCCTCTTCATAGATAACCTCGGCAGCGTGGAGATCCAGAGGGGCATATTTAACTGTATCGAAAGCCGCAAAGACGGCAATTCCTACCCTCTGCGCAGCATCATCAGCAGCAAGAGCGCCTTCTATACGGACCCCGACGGCACGGGCGCTTTTGGAAAGATCTACTTCCTCACCGATGAGACCAGACTCGAGAATGTGATGCTCGGCGACGATCACGAGCACGAGTTCCCCGACAGCACCGCCACCGACTGCCCCTGCGGCCTGCATTGCGACCACGAAATTGACGATACCACGGGCCTGTGCAGCCTCTGCGGCGCCCAGTTCTCTACCAAGGTGACCCACGACGGCACCGCCACCTATTATCCCGGTACCCTGCGGGATGCCTTTGATAAGGCCCAGGACGGCGACACCGTGACCCTTGTCTCCGATGGTCTGGAGACCACCGCCGTCATCAGCGATGGCCGCACCCTGACCCTGGACTTCAACGGCAAGACCCTCAAGCCCAACGGCGTCGGCATCATCCTGGGTGACTCCGGGGATGCCACCAAGTCCGGCCACCTGATCCTCACCGGCTCCGGCGGCATCCAGGACCCGCCGTATACCTCCGACCAGGGCATCCTCCTGTACTATGGCAGCACCCTGTCCACGGAGAACTTCACCGGCCACATCGGCAAGGTGGGCCTGGACGATCTGGAAAAGCTCAGCGGCCAGTTAGACGGCGGCACCTACGGCCTGATCTACTGCAACGGCTATACCAATAACACCGTGGGCAGCTTCCTGAAAGCGGGCTATGCCTTCCAGTATGCGGATGAGACCGCCGCCTACCTGCCCTATAATACCCCGCTAGAGGGCTGGCCCGGCGTGACCCACATTTGGAATGTCCGGGTCGTGGAGTGCCCCCATGGGGAGATCAAGAACGGTGCCTGCACCTACTGTAACGCCGCCATCGTGGCCTCCATCCAGGGCGATTCCGGCGAGGTCTATTACAGTGACTTCAACGCCGGTTTGGAAGACGCCCGCATGATGGGCCGCACCTTGAAGCTCTACGCAAACTACGCCTATACCACGCCCCTGGACCTGACCGGCGGCACCGTGACCATCGACCTCAATGGCTACAAGATCGCCCCCGCCGACGGCGTAACGGAGAAGCTGAATCTCAATAGCGGCACCGCCGCCATGGCCCTGACCATCCAGGACTCCAGCGAAAACGCCAGCGGCAGCATCGGCCCCCTGCAAGTGACCAAGGGCTCTCTGATCCTCCAGAGCGGCTGGCTGAACGGCCTCACTGTGTCCGCATACAACACCGAGGCCAATATTTCCCTGCGTCAGGGCGGCCTCTGCGGCGAGACCAGCGTGTCCGGCCCCCTGATCCCCCTGCTCCAAAAGGGCAGCTATATTGTGGACGACCGGGGGGTAGTGAGCATCAGCGACCCCGGCGTGATCGAGCCCAATGTAAATTACACCATCGCCCCGGCCCCGGTCTCCGACCTGAAGATAGGCTATAAGGGCCAGGTGCCTCTGGGACGGCAGAATGTGCCCCTGGAGCTGTCCTTCGCCCCCGTGGGCAAGGCAGCCGCCGTATACACCGTAACCTGGTACTGGATGGGTGCGGACTATCTGGACCTCACCTCTACCACCCTGACCGATCAGGATGGCCGTCTGGTATATGACACCTCCTACACCGATACCGTGCATCTCCAGCCCGGCCTGCAGGGCTTTTCTAACCTGGACCTGGGCGATACGATCCAGGTGTGCGCCAAGGTCACCGCCTGGGATGCAGAGAAAAACGCCCTCTGGCAGACCTGGTTTGCCCATGACGAGGGCAGCCTCCTGGAGATCACCAACCCCGACCTGTCCCTGGCCGACATCAACCTGGATCAGGCCCTGACCTTCCAGCCCTATAATTTCGACCAGAGCAGCCAGGGCACCGAGCTTATCCAGCCCATCACCGTCACCTACTTCGGCAAGACCCTCACCGAGGGCACCGACTATGTCGTAGAGGGCAACACCGGCACCAATGCCGGGGACTATACCCTCACCATCCGTCCCGCCGAGGGAAGCGAATACCTGGACGAAAAGTCCGCCCCCTGGACCATTGCCCAGCACCCCCTGGGTGACATGAGCGGCATCAATGCCTTTAGGGACTATGACGGCACCACCGACCCCGACCTGTCGGACGCGAACTTCCGCTCCAAGGCGAATCAGTCGGGCATAGACTCTGTGAATCTGGTCCCGGGCGAGGATTATGAGATCGTCAGCATCACCTCCACCGGCTTTACAGATGCCAATGTGGGCAGCAGCGGCACCTACACCATCACCGTCCGCCTGACGAATCCCAACTATATCTTCGACGACGGCAAGGACACCCGTACCTGCACCTTCCAGCAGCGTATCAACTGCGGCTACCTGCCCGCCACCGCCACCCTGACCCCGGGCACCCTTGCGGTGAGCAACAACCACGAGAATGTTTACACCTTCGACCTCAAGACCCTCCAGCCCACCCTGCCCGAGAACATGACCTTCGGCGGCCTTACCTACGCTCTGGAGGACTATGTCTACCGTCCCTACGATGACCAGGTGGACTTCACCTCTCTGAAGGCCCTGGACCTGGATAGCCGCTACTACACCGACGGTGCCGCCGTCAGCGAGGACGGCATCCTCACCCTGCCCGTAAACGCCGCGAATACCACGGACGAGGGCGCCATCGGCACGGTGAATGTCAAGGTCAGCAGCGGCAACTTCGTTTCCTTCCCCCTGACCGTGGAGCTCACCGCCAAGAATAAGCAGGTCCCCGCAGGTGAGCCCACCCTCAGCGCCACCAACATTGACTACGGCCGGACCCTCAGCGACATTGAGATCACCGGCACCATGAAGGTGGGTGAAACGGTCGTCCCCGGCACATTCACCTGGAACGAGCCCAACCTCGTCCTGAGTGCCGGCGGCTGGAACGCCCCCTGGACCTTCACCCCGGATAACACCGACGACTACGAGATCGTTCCGGGCTCCGCCCTCATCACCGTGAACAAGGTAGAGGTCACCGTCACCGCCCCCACGGCCAATGCCCTGACCTACACCGGCCAGGCCCAGACTCTCCTGACCGCAGGCACCGCCAAGGGCGGCCAGATGGTCTATAGCCTGGACCTGAACGGCACGTATACCTATACCATCCCCACCGGCACCAACGCGGCCACCTACACCGTGTATTACAAGGTCCTGGGCGACGCCAACCACAACGACACCCGGCCTGAGAGTCTCACTGTGACCATCGGCACAAAGGCCCTGACGGCCTCCGATGTCACCGTGTCTACCCCCGCCAATGTGCCTTATAACGGCCAGAGCCACCGCTGGACCCCGGAGATCACCTTCGGCGGCGCGACCCTGGAGCAGAGCCGGGATTACACTGTGGCCTACGATAAGGACGACTTCACCAATGTCACCGGCGACATCACCGTCACCGTCACCGGCGCGGGCAACTTCTCCGGCACCGTGCAGCGCCCCTACGCCGTCACCGCCCGTCCCATGGACGATGTGACCGTGGTGCTGGAGGACCTGACCTACACCGGCGCGGTGCAGATGCCCCGCATCGTCTCCGTCACTGTGGACGGCTACACCCTGGCCGAGGGCACCGACTACACCGCCACTTTGAAGGACGCTGTTTTCGCCGGGAATTATCCCTTGACCCTCACGGGCCTGGGCAACTTCACCGGCACCACCCAGCGCACCCTCACCATCGCCCGGGCCGACGCCCTCACCGTGGCTCCCATCCGGGTGGATGTGACCAACGGCTACGCCACGGCCTACACCGTGGACCTGCGCGCGGCCCTGAACGCCGTCCTGCCCAAGGGCTGCCGCTTCGGCGCGGTGCAGTATGGCGGCCTGAACTTCACGGACGATAAGGGCTACTGTGATGTGGTCGCCTCCAACATCAGCGCCCAGGGCGTGCTGACCCTGGCCGTGAACGCCGTCAGCATCACCCAGGAGGGCCTCGTTGCCACCGTCCGCGTCACCGTGGAGACCGGCAACTATCAGCCCATGGACATCACCCTAAAGCTCTACGCTGTGAATAAGGTGGTGCCCACCGGCGCGCCCATTCTCAGCAGCACCACCCTGCCCTATGGCAAGACCCTGTCGAGCATCACCCTCTCCGGCAGCATGAAGGACGGCACCGCTGTGGTGCCCGGCACCTTCGCCTGGACGGAGCCTGACCTGCGTCCCGCCAGCGGTCCCTACACCGCCGCCTGGACCTTTACCCCTGACGACGGCAAGTACGCCACCGTCTCCGGCACTTCGGACATTACCGTGGCCGCGCCTCCCGCGACGATCCCCGTCTACACCCTGGGCGGCACCGTCAGCGAGGGCAGCCTCACCGGCGGCGACGAGACCCCCGTCTCCGGCGCCCTGGTCACCATCCGCAAGGGCCTGGAGATCCTGGGCAGCCAGAAGACCACCGATGAAAACGGCAGCTTCAGCCTGGACGACGTACCCGCCGGGACCTACAATGTGGTGGTGGAGTATCAGGGCAAGATCGTCATCACCAAGGTCATCTTGACGGATAGCAACATTGCCGACCTGCATGTGCTCATCCCCCGGGAGGATGTGAGCAGCCAGCTGGAGATCAGCGCGGGCGGCCTGTTCCGCGATACCGTGGTAGGCGGCCTGGATAAGGAAGCGGAGAGCCGCTACCTCTCCGGCGGCAGCGCGGAGCTGGACGGCGCGTCCGTGGCCCTGCGCATGACCATCCGGGAGCTCTCCCAGAGCAATGCCGACCCCGTGCAGAAGCTCCTGCGCGCGGCGGCCAAGGATAAGACCCTGTCGTTTATGGACCTGAGCCTCCTGCTTGTGCAGAACGGCGCAGAGGAGGAGCTGATCGCCACCAACACGGTCCTGGAGCTGCTCTTCTCCTACGACACCACCCGCCGGGACATCACCGTCCTGCGCATGAATGACGGTAAGGCCGAAGCCCTCCGCCTCCTGGATAAGCTCCCGGCTCAGGCCGAGGACGGCACCTACTATGTGGACGCCCAGACCGGCGCCATCCACATCTTTGCCGCCAGCTTCGACACCTACGCTATCGGCTACACCCCGGAGCCCGCCGATCCCGGCGCGGCCACCGGCGACGCGGGCCTGGTCGTGTATACCCTCCTGGCCGTCGCCGCCTGCGCGGGCGCGGCCGGAATGGCCACCCGCCGCAGAAAACGCGGATAACCGCATATCCCCGGCAGGGCCGCCACCTATGGTGACGGCCCTGCCGTTTTATAGACGATACGCCTGTAAAATTGCCAAATATATTCTCAAAAACCTCTGAAAATTGTGCAGAATATTTCTTTACATCATCTATTAAAAGTGCTAAAGTAACAGCATAAGTTTTGCGGATCTGTTTAACGCGATGAGGGACACCCAGTAAGACGCTGTGGGATTCTTATGCAGAGAGCTGCCGGTGGGTGCAAGGCAGATAGGAAGCGGCGTCCCAATTACAGTCCTGAGCAGCACTCCGAAGCCCTCCGGGGTCGTAGGCAGTGCCGGGCGCGCCCGATACAGCGCGGGGGATATGATGCCATCGAGCGGCAACGGCTTTGACCGGCGGCAGTGTCCCGTGAGGCCGCGCAAGCGGCAAACTGAGGTGGTACCGCGGGTTATTCTCGCCCTCTGTGTCTTCGGACACGGAGGGCGTTTTTGCTGCCCGGGTAAGAATATAAAGGAGGACTTGTACATGCCTGCCATCACTTTTTACAAACACGAACCCATCCCCATGGAAATGCACAAGGTGAAGATCGTCCAGCAGCTTCATCTGCTGCCCACGGCCCAGCGGCTGGAGAAGATGCACCAGGCGGGCTTTAACACCTTCCAGCTCCACAATGGCGACATTTTCCTGGATATGCTCACGGACTCCGGCGTCAACGCCATGTCCGACCTCCAGCAGTCCGCCATGCTCCGGGCCGACGATGCCTACGCCGGGTCCGAGACCTTCTACCGTATGCGCGCGAAGCTGGAGGAGCTGTTCGGCATCCCCTTCTGCCTGCCCGCCCACCAGGGCCGCGCCTGCGAGAACATCCTGGCCACCCGCTTCGTGAAGCCTGACAGCTGCGTCATTATGAACTACCACTTCACCACCGCCAAGGCCCACATCACCCGCCTTGGCGGCCGGGTGGAGGAGCTGGTGCGGGCCGAGGGCCTGGTGAGTAAAAGCGACCTGCCCTTCAAGGGCAATATCGACCTGGAGGCCCTGGAGGCCTGCATCCTCCGGGAGACCCCGGCCAATGTGCCCTTTGTGCGCCTGGAGGCGGGCACCAACCTCATCGGCGGCCAGCCCATCTCCTATGCCAATATGAAGGCCGCCACGGATATCTGCCGCCGCTACGGCATCCTCACGGTGCTGGATGCGTCCCTTCTGCAGGATAATCTCTACTTCATCAAGACCCGAGAGGAGGAGATGAAGGCCCTCTCCGTCCGGGAGATCACCCGGAAGATCGCGGACCTGTTCGATATCGTTTACTTCTCTGCCCGGAAATTCGGCTTCGCCCGGGGCGGTGCCATCCTGGTGCGGGACGAGGCGCTGTTCCACTCCATGGAGGACCTGGTGCCTATGTTCGAGGGCTTCCTCACCTACGGCGGCATGTCCGTGAAGGAGATGGAGGCCATGACCGTGGGCTTCGAGGAGAGCATGGACATGGATGTCATCTCCCAGGGCCCTCAGTTCATCGACTACTGTGTAGACAGGCTTTCCGAGTATGGCGTCCCCGTCATCACCCCCGGCGGCGGCCTGGGCGCGCATATCGACGTAAAGGAATTCCTGCCCCACGTACCCCAGACGGAGTACTCCGCCGGGGCCCTGGCCTGCGCCCTGTATATCTGCGGCGGCATCCGGGGCATGGAGCGCGGCACCCTCTCCGAGGAGCGGGAGCGGGACGGCAGCGAGCGCATCGCGTCTATGGAGCTGCTGCGCCTGGCCTTCCCCCGGCGGGTGTTTACCCTGTCCCAGACGGAGTATGTCATCGACCGGGTGAAGTGGCTCTTTGACCACCGGGACCTGGTGGGCGGCCTGCGCTTCGTCCACGAGCCGGCCACTCTGCGCTTCTTCACCGGCGTGCTGGAGCCTGTGTCCGACTGGCCGGAGAAGCTGGCCGCGGCCTACCGTGCCGACTTTGGCGACGAGCAGTAAGAAAATCAAAAAAAATCACCGCCGCAGACCCTGCACACGGGCCTGCGGCGGCTTTGCCTTTTAGTAATGATATTTTTTCCGTTTCAGCACCAGGAACAGGGCCGAGAGCACCATGGCCATGAACTCGGCCACCACGATGGACAGCCATATACCCGTCACCTCCCAGATCCGTGGTAGGATCAGCACGGCGGCCACCTGGAAGACCAAGGTGCGCAAAAAGGCGATAAGGGCGGAGGTGAGTCCGTCGCTAAGGGCGGTGAAAAAGCCCGAGGCGTATATGGCGAAGCCCATAAAGAAGAATGACAGCCCGAAGATCCGGAAGCCCGAGGCGGTCATGTGCATCAGCTCCGCGTCGTAGCCCACGAAAAATTTCGACAGCGGCAGGGCCAGCGCCTGGGACGCAAGCACCATCGCCACGCCGAATATGCCTATCATCCGCAGGCTCTTGCGCAGCAGGCTCTGCAGCTCCCCGTGGTTCCGGGCGCCAAAGTGGTAGGACACAATGGGCGCCGTGCCGATGGAGTAGCCGATGAAGGCGGCGGAGAAGATCATGCTCACATACATCATCACCCCGTAGGCCGCCACGCCGTCCTCCCCGGCAAAGTGCAGCAGCTGCAGGTTATACAGCATGCTCACCAGGCTCATGGCGGTGTTGCTCATGAACTCCGAGGAGCCGTTGGTGCAGGCCTTGAAGATGACCTTGCCGTCCAGGCGGCATTTCCCCAGGCGCAGGAGGCTGCTGTTTTTCCGGCCAAAGTAGATAAGGGGCACGCCGCCGCCCACCACCTGGCTCAGGGCCGAGGCCGCCGCCGCACCGGCCAGCTTGTATTCCTGGGGCAGGGCCATGACCAGCACCGCGTCCAGCACCATGTTGGTCACCCCCGAGGCCACCGTCACCCGAAGCCCCAGCCGGGGCTTTTCCGCGGTGGTGCAGAAGGACTGAAACAGCATCTGCAGCACGTTGAACGGCAGAGCCAGCAGGATGATGCGGGTATAGACCACGGCATTATCCAGCATAGCGCCTTCCCCGCCCAGAAGCGCCATCACGGGCCGGGCAAAGGCGATGCCCAGCACCGCCAGCACAGCGCCCACCGCCGCCGCCACATATACGAACAGGGAAAAGCAGCGGTTGCCGCGGTCTCTATCTCCTTCTCCGAAGGCCTTGGCCACAATGGCCGAGCCGCCTGTCCCGAACATCAGGCCCACCGTGGACAGGATCATAAGAAACGGCCAGGCCAGGTTCACGGCGGCAAAGGGGCTCTTTCCCGCAAAATTGGACACGAAGAAGCCGTCCACCACCCCGTAGATGGAGGTGAAGATCATCATGCCGATGGACGGCAGGGTGAAGCGGAGCAGCCGCCCGTAGGTAAAATGGTCTGATAATTGGATCTTGTCTTTCATACTTTCTCCTTGATCGGCTGAGCCGCTATATTTTTTCCACTTCCCGGCGGAAGCAACGGGCGTATTTTTCCAGCAGCCGGATGTGAGTGTCGACTTCCTCCTCCGTCCAGCCGTCAAAGGCCTGCAGCTCGGCCCGGCGGAGCCGGGCCACGGTGTTTTCCGCATAAGCCCGCCCCTTGTCTGTCAGCACCGCCATTTTCGCCCGGCCCTTGTAGGGCTCCAGGTAGAGGGCGCCCTCCTTTTCCAGGCCCCGGATGGCGGAGTTCACGGTCTGCTTGCTGGTGCCGGAGCTTTTGTAAATGTCGCTGAGAGGGCACCGGCCGTCCGCGTCATAGAGGAAATACAGCACCAGGGAAGCGCTGTCGGCAATGCCCAGGTGCAGGTTGGCAAGGTGGTACAGGGCCTCCGTCTCCGTGGTCAGATAGTTGATGCGGCGTATTTCGCGGGTAAAGGATTTTTTCATCATGCGCCTCCTGTCTGAAATCGTGCATCCGCGATTATAGTACGAAATCGTACATTTGTCAAGACCCAAAAATTGTTTTTTTCATGCCGCATCAAACCGGGAAAACTACAAATCATAGAGGGCAAAAGCAGCAATGGAGGTATGGATATGAACCGAAAGAAATTGCTCCCGGTCCTGGCGGTGGCGGCGGTGCTGGCGGTCATTCTGGCGGCCAGCGGCGTGGGCCGGGGCGATATGACGGAGCGGCATGTTCTGGTGGCCTATTTTTCCGCCACCGGCACCACCAAGTCCGTGGCGGAGACCGCCGCCACGGCTCTGCGGGCGGATGTGTTCCGCATTGTCCCGGAGGAGCCGTATACCGACGAGGACCTGGGCCACGGGGCCGATGCCCGGGTCACCCGGGAGCAGGCGGACCCCGCCAGCCGCCCGGCCATCCAAAACCGGGTGGAAAACTGGGATCAGTATGATACCGTCGTCATCGGCTACCCCATCTGGGGCGGCGGTGAGCCCCGCATCGTCAGTACCTTTTTGGACAGCTATGATTTCGCCGGGAAAAAGGTGGCGGTGTTCTGCACCTCCGGCAGCAGCGGCGTGGAGGAGAGCGCGGAGAATATCAAGGCCCAGCTGTCCGGCGCAAATTTTCTCTCCGGCCGGCGCTTTGAAGCGGATGCGTCCGTGGCGGATGTCCGGGCCTGGGCGGTGGAGGCGGGCATAGAGTAAGGCGGCGGGATTTTTGTTGCGAAAACGGCCCGGCGGCGGTATAATAAGAGGAAGAAAACCGCGAAAGGAGCCGCTATGATGAGCACAGCCGCTGACCGCAACTGGACCATCCGCCCCTTGACGGAGGAGGATCTGGAGCCGTATCTGGACATTTATCTCAATTCCTATCCGGCCTACAAGGACCTGGACCAGTCCTGCCGGGAGCACTACCGGGAAAAGCACCGCACCGAGCTGCGGGAGGACACCCAGACCAGGACCGTGGGGCTTTTTGAGGGCTCCACCCTCATCGCCACCATGAAGCTCATCCTCTTTTCCATGAACTTCTTCGGGCGCATGCAGCTCGCCTGCGGGCTCATGGCGCTGGAGGTCCACCCGCTGCACAAGAAAAAGGGGGCAGCCCTTTATATGGTGCGGTATTTTGAGGACTACGCCCGGGAAAAGGGAGCCTTGCTTACCCTGCTGCTGCCGTTTCGCATCGACTTCTACCGCCGCATGGGCTACGGCTTCGCGGGGAAAATTTATGAGTACCACCTGCCCACCTCGGCCCTGCCCAAGGTGGACCGGGCGGTGCTGCCAAGGCTGCGCCTTTTGCAGCCGGAGGACTTTGACGCGGCCATGGCCTGCCAGCGGCGCTTCGCCGCCCGAAACCACGGGATGGTGGAGAAATTCGACGAGGAAATTCGCGGCCTCCGGGATGACATACAGGTCCGCCGCATAGGCTATTATGACCCCGACGGGCAGCTCCGGGGCTACGCGGCCTATCGCTTCCGGAGCGCCAGCGACACCAACTATACCCAAAACTGCCTCAGCGTGGAGGAGCTGGTGTACGAGGACGGGGCGGTGCTTCGGGCCCTGCTCATGGCGCTAAGGATGCAGGAGGACCTGGCCCAGACGGTGATTTTGCGCACCGGGGAGGAGGACTTCCACCACCTGCTGGCGGACCCCCAGGATGTGAGCAAAAATTACATCGACTTCGGTTTTTTGCAGACCAATGTGTCGGCGGTGGGCACCATGTTCAAGCTGACGGACCCGGAACGCTTCGTGGAAAAGACCGCCTATCGGACCTTCCCGGCGGGCAGGATCACCGCCGCTTTTTCCTATCGGGACGAGATGCAGGACGTCGATGACTGTCTGCGCGTGTCCATCATGGACGGCCGCTGGTCCGTAGTGGACCGGGACGAGCCCGTAGAGGTCACCGTTCGGTGCCGTCAAGGGGACCTGGCGGCCCTGCTGATGGGGTCGGCGGAGCTGCCCGCGCTGCTGCGCCTGGGAGCCGCCCGGGCCGATGATCCGGAGAAGGCCCGGGTGCTGGGAGCGCTGCTCCACTGTGAGCAAAGACCCTGGCTGAACTCGGATTATTAAGACCGGGCCGAAAAAAAGACTAAATAAACAGCATCACCGCCTGCCCGAAGAGGGCAGGCGGTGATGCTGTTTTTGGGGAGATTTATGAGATGCTTGAAAGCGGTGTCAGGTGTGGTCCTCAGCCCAGAGCTTTTCGGCCTCCGGCTTCCAGCACTGGGCATAGGCCTTGCACTTTTCGCACAGATGCTCGGCGGACTCCGGGGCCTCCAGGTCCGTGGAGTGGGCGCCGGACTCGGCCACCATCTTGGGCAGCAGGTCCGGATTTTCCAGCATGGGGCAGGGGCGCAGGTGGTTGCCGTTGAAGGGCTGACCCTGGCGGTAGAGCTTAAAGAGCGGCTGCTGCAGACACTCCAAAAAGCTCTTTTCCCGGATATTGGCGCTGGAGTAGTGGATGAACACACAGGGCTCCACATCGCCGGCGGCGTTGATGTGGCAGTAGATGCGTCCGCCGGCTACGCAGCCGCCGGCAAACTCGCCGTCGTTCTGGAAGTCGATGCAGTACAGCTCCTTGCCGCCGGTAAGGCCCCGAATTTCCCAGACCCGGTCCTTCATATAGGCCCGCTGGTCCGGCGAGAGCAGCAGAGAGGTGTCGGCGTTGAGGCCTACGGGCATATAGTGGAAATACCAGGCGAACACGCAGCCCTTGGAGATGAGAAGATCCAGGAATTCGTCGCTGGTGACCACCTTATAGTTGCGGCTGGTGTAGCAGATGGAGACGCCGAAAGGGATGCGGTGGCTGTGCATCAGGTCCATGGCATCCAGAGCCTTCTGGAAATGTCCCTGGCCCCGGCGGCCGTCGTTGGCCTCCTCGAAGCCCTCTACGCTGATGGAGACGAAGAAGTTGCCCACCCGCAGCATTTCCCGGCAGAATTCCTCGTCGATGAGCGTTCCGTTGGTAAAGGCGTGGAAGGCCATATCCCGGTGCTTTTCGCACAGACGGATGATGTCCTTTTTCCGCAGCAGCGGCTCGCCGCCGGTGAAGAGGCAGGCGTGGGTGCCCAGGGCCTTGGCCTCGGTGAGGACCCGGTCCATCTCCTCGAAGGTGAGGCTCTGCTTGTGGCCGTATTCCGCGGCCCAGCAGCCGGTGCAGTGCATATTGCAGGCGGAGGTGGGGTCCATGAGGATGAGCCAGGGGACATTGATGTCGTATTTTTCGGCGTTTTCCTGGGCGGTCTGGTAGCCCCGGAAGCCGCCCTCATAGGCCACGTTGGTCAGGAAGGTCTTGAGGATATAGGGGTCATTTTCCCGGATCAGACGCTGGGCGTAGTGGGCCCACTTGCCATCGGGATTTTCCGCCACCATGCGCAGCGAAGCATAGGCGCTGTCGCTCCAGGTGCCCTTGTGGATCTTCTGTATCATGTCGATGAGCTGCTGGGCCAGGTCGCCCACATCCTGGGTCTGCCCCTTTTTCAGCATGGAGTCCAAAATCGTTTCAAAGGCTTTGCGCTCCGCCGCGTGGGAGATCTTTTCGGTGATACTCATAGTTTGCTATCCTTTCTCATAAGTGATGTTTTTTGCTTTTGCCGGAAGTAGAAAACGGTGCAGGAGACCAGCATGATGGCCAGCTGGATCCCTGCCGATACGAGAAACTGCGGCGAGCGCACGTCGGAAAGGCTGCCGCCCATAATGGGAAACAGCACGCACATGGACGCAAGGCCCAGGAGACTGGCGGGAAGATAGGACCGATAGGAGACCCCCACGGCCCCCATATAAGCACTGACCGCGTCCAGGGAGAACACGTTCAGCAGGCGAATGATGAGCACGAAGAAAAAGTCGCTGCCGCTGCGCAGGTCATGCAGAGCCGACGCCTTGGGCCAGCGGCGCAGAATATACTCCACCGCCTGACCGCCCAGCTTCCGGCCCAGGAGATAGGGCAGGGTGACCATGATCGCCGTGCCCAGGAGGTTTACGGCGATGGCCGCCGGCAGGGGGAAGAGGACACCGGCGGCGATATACAGAAATCCGCTGTAGAGGAACACGCTGAGGCTTTTCACCGCGAAGAGGGCCAAGAGCACCAGGGCTGCCAGCAGGGGCTTTTCCGGGGTGTAGGTGAGGATACCCTCCAGGGTGAAGCTGTCCCGGTGCAGCAGGCACAGGGCGATGACACCCAGCCAGATCAGCCCCACCAGGATCTTGGCTGTGCGGAGTGCCTGCTCCTGAGAGGCGGCGCTGCGAGGCTTAGCCATGGTGCGCCTCCTTTCCGAGACGGGTAAAGGCCGGGTGGCGGCCCTTATCCAGAGCGAAAACGGCGGCATAGACCAGGGCGCCCAGGGTCTCCACCATCATGTCGCCCATGGTGTCGGTGAGGCCCACGTCCAGATAGCCCTCCAGGGCCTGGCCGTTTACGGTGACGCTCTGGATGGGGTCAATATGGCCCACGACGCCTGTGCCGTCCCCCAGGTTATAGGAGTGGAGGGCGGTGATGACGGTGTCGCGCTGCATGTCCATGCCAAAAAGGTGGTCCATGCCGTATTCGTAAAACTCCCACAATGCGGCGATGGAGATGGACACCAGCACGCCGAACAGAAGGCGCAGCAGCCGGTCATCCTTGTATTTTTTATGCAGAAGCACCGGCAGATAGGACCCCGCCAGGGCGAAGGCTACGCCGCCGCAAAGGTGCAGCAGCTTATCCCAGCAGCCGGTGAGATAGTAAAGCTGATAGATGCGACCGGCCATGGTGGCCAGCAGGTAAAACAGGGCAAATACAAACAGCGCGCCGTTCATGCGCCAGCCGGTCCGCCGCTCCACGGCCCAGGGCAGGGCGGCACCTGCGCCTACCAGCAGGCACAGCAGCCCGTCGGAGACAGAGCCCGCGCCCAAGGCGCGCACCATACTAAACAGCACAAATCCCTCACACACGGCCAGCACCCATAGGCGCCAGCGCTGGGGCTGAATGCGCTGCTTCTGCAGTTGCATTTTGATCACCTTTCCGCTAAATTTTCCCGGTAACAGCCCGGCGGCCTGCGCCGCCTGAAAAAACCGCGGCAGGCGGCCTGCGCCCGCCGCAGCTCCAAACACCGGACCGCTTTCGCGCGGATCTGGCATGCCGGCCGGCCCATCGTCACAACCACACGGGGCACACCGGTCACACGGACCGTCTGCAAAGCATATCCGGATGTATTTGGCTATCCAGGGGATCTTGGGACGGGGCAGCTCCGCGCGGCTCCGGAGAGGGACGGAAACACCCTGCCAAGTATAAGTATTATAGCGGCGCGGGGCGGGCAATTCCATGGCGGAAAGGGCGGAATCTCTCAAAATCTCATGAATTGGAGGAAATGCGCAAATTTGCGTAAAAACCGCATTTTGCGCAAAAAAAATAAAAGCCGCTCCCGTGTGGGAGCGGCAGGGAATATATGAGGAAGCGGGGGAGTGCGTAATTTATTTGACAGCCCGCACGATTTACTCGGCAGTCTGCACGGCGCTGAGAAGGAAGCTGTCAAACAGCGCGCCCAGGCGGTCTACGCTCTGGTCAATGTCATTTTCCATGCGATTCCAGAAAAACTGCATGACAAAGCCGATATAGGCGTAGCGGCAGAAGGAGGCGATGCTGCGCAGACGCTCGTCGGACAGGGAGCGGCCTTCGGCGGCCTGCTGCACCAGGCGGGAGAACACATCGTCCGTCAGGGAAAAGATATAGCGCTCCATATAGTCCCGGGAGAGACCGTCAAAAATATGATAAATGATGCGGGGACGGGCCTTGCACCGGCGGAGCATGGTCTTGGTGACGCTTTTCCACTCGATGAAGGTGTCGGCGGGGGTGAGGGAGACGACCTTTTCCTGGAACCAGGCGTTCAGCAGGTCGTAGATATCCTGATAGTGATAATAAAAAGTATTGGGGCTGACACCCGCGCGCTTGACCAGCGCGGAAACGGTGATCTTGTCGAAGGGCTGCTCCTCCAGCAGCTCCTCAAAGGCGGTCATGATCAGCTTTTTTGTATATAAGGCCACGGAATACCCTCCTATGTAGTGGAAAAAACAGTAGTTATATGAATTATTTTACAGGAAACGGTGAGAAAAGACAAGCACTTTTGCTGGACTTGCGCCCCGGAGATGTGTAAAATATAGAAAAGCGAAAGCGACTGAGGTGGACGGGGAGGAAACATGAAAAAGGACGTGTGTATTCTGATGGGCAGCCCCCGGAAGGGCGGCAACACCATGCACTTGCTGACGCCGTTTATTCGGGAGCTGGAGGCGGCGGGCTGCGCCTGCCGGGTGATCTGGCTTTACGACCGGGACCTGCGGCCCTGCCGGGCCTGCCGCGTCTGCCAGAGGGACTGGACGGTGTTCGGCTGCGCCATACAGGACGACATGCAGGAGATATTTGACCGGGTGCTCTCCTGCGACCTTTTAGTGCTGGCTACGCCCATCTACTCCTGGTACTGCACGCCGCCTATGAAGGCGGTGCTGGACAGGCTGGTGTACGGCATGAACAAATACTACGGCGAGGAGAAGGGCCCGGCCCTGTGGGAAGGAAAGAAGGTGGCGCTGGTGACCACCTGCGGCTATCCACCGGAAAAGGGCGCGGACCTCTGGGAGGAGGGCGTGCGGCGGTACTGCAAGCACTCGAAGCTATCCTATCTGGGCGGGCTTTGCGAGCATGACCCGGGGTACCGGCACCCGTTTATGACGGAGGAAAAGGCCGAGGACGCGAAGTGGTTTGCCCGAAAACTTCTGGAGGCCCTGCGCGGTTAACGCGGGACCGTCCGGCGCGCTATTGGGCGGCTTTCGCCTCCGGGGCGGCATCAGACGGGGCCTCCGGCTGCACCGGCGACTGCCGGCCGGCGTGGTCGATGGAATAGTTTTCGGTGTAGATCAGCTCCCCGATGGGCACCACGGTGTAGCCGTTCTGGTGCATGTATTCCAGGATGGAGGGCAGGGCTTCGGGGGTATGGAGGGCGGCATTGTGGAACAGGACGATGCTCCCGGGCTGCAGATGCTCTGTGACACGCTTGAAGATGGTGTCGGCGTCGTAATCCTTCCAGTCCAGACTATCCCCGCCGGCAACAGGGTAAAGGCGAGGGGCAGCCCCATTTTTCCAGTGCGGTAAGTGGAAGAATATTACGGACGGAGGCGGGGAAGGATGAATGGTATTACAGGAAAGTGTGAATGGGCAAGGGGGTGCTTTGTCGACACAGCGCATGAAAAGCGAGATATATACCGTAATCCGAACGGAAAAGCACTTGTAAAAAACTGGAAATTCCCCTATAATGGATATAAAGAGACGTGCTGAAAGGAATTCATAGCTTTTTGAATTTTGTTCAACGGTGCAGAAAAAGGAGGAATAGGCCGCGAAAAACGCGGGGATATCCCCCTGCGAACGAGGACAATGGGAAAGGAGTACACTTAAAACCTATGATTGACATCAGTTATCGTATTTTTGATTTGGTGGTCAGCACCAACAGCCTAACGAAGACGGCGGAGATCGTGCATCTGACGCCGTCGGCGGTGAGCCACTCGCTGCGGAAGCTGGAGCAGACCCTGGGCATGCAGCTGGTGATACGGGGCCGGGACGGCGTGAAGCTGACCCAGGCCGGCCGGGAGCTGCTGCCCCATGTGCGCTACACCATGAAGGCCGAGGAGCGGCTGCAGCAGGAGGTCTCCCGGATCACAGGGTCCCGGGCGGGAGAGCTGCATGTGGGCGTGTTCAGCAGCGTGGGCTGCAACTGGATGCCGGAGATCATGCGGCGCATGGAGCGGGACTACCCGCAGATAGAGCTGCACATCCATCAGTACGGCTACGCCGGGCTGGAGGACGGCGTGGCCAACGGAGAGCTGGACACGGCCTTTGTGTCGCTGCCGGTGTCAGAGACGGTGCCTACCTACCCGCTGCTGCGGGACAGGCTGCTGTGCATTACGCCCAAGGGATTTGAAACGGTCAACGAGGGCTACATTACCATTGAGGAAATGCGGGACCAGACCATGATCCTGCCGCACACGCAGTCGGACTATGACGCACGGGCCTTTATGGAGGCCAACGGCATGTCGGCGGACACCCCGCACGAACTGGCGGATGACGCGCTGATCATCTCCATGGTGGAGAGCGGACACGGCATCAGCGTGATCCCGGAGCTGGTGCTGGCCTATCTGGGCGGGGACATCAATATCTATCCCATTGAGAGCGCGCCTTTCCGCCACATCGGCCTGGCGACTCAGCGGAACGAATATGTGACGCCGGCGACCAAGCTCTTTGTGCGGACGGTGCTGGACTATGTGAACGAGCAGTACCCGGAGGACCAGCCGTACTTCCGGTAACGACGACAAAAAAATAAGAGACAGAAAGGGCGGACACCTTCCGGTGCCCGCCCTTTCCGCCTGTTAGGAGAGGTTTTTGGGAAAAGAAAAGTATACAAAGAAAATCAACGATAAGTTTCAGAGGGGTATGCGGTCTGCTGCCGGAAGCGGCAGCAGACCGCAAGGGTTGAAGCTTATCTCAAAACAGGATCCGCTTTCAAGCGGCCAAGGGCATAACTCTTACAGAGTGATGATGCCGATGGAGCTGAGCACCACGACCAGAGTGATAATGGGGCATACGTAGCGGATGAGGAAGGTGAAGAGCTTCTTCCAGGTGAACTTGAACTGACCACCCTTCTCCACCTCTTCGATAACGGCAGCGGGCTTCCAGATCCAGCCGACGAAGATGCACAGGGCCAGAGCGGCGACGGTAGCGAAGCAGTTCTCGCACAGATAGTCGATGGAGTCCAGGATATCGGTGTCCTTGCCCAGCCAGCCCAGCAGACGCACGCCGCTGAGGGAGCTGTAGCCCAGGGACACGGGGATAGCAATAACGAAGTTGGCAGCCAGAGCCAGCAGAGTGCCCTTCTTGTGCTCCCAGCCCCAGCGCTCGACGGGGATGGAGGCGTTGGCAGCGGTCATACCGATAACGGAGCTGATGGCTGCAAAGAACACGGCCACGAAGAAGATGAAGCCGAAGATGGCACCACCGGGCATGCTCTCGAAGACGGCCTTCATGGTGATGAACAGCATGCCGGCGCCGGTAGCGGGAGAATAACCGAAGGCGAAGGCGGCGGGGATGGTAGCCAGACCGGCCAGCAGAGCCACG
Source organism: uncultured Oscillospiraceae bacterium (assembly GCA_934566025.1). Lineage (GTDB taxonomy): Bacteria > Bacillota > Clostridia > Oscillospirales > Oscillospiraceae > Vescimonas. The sequence continues at coordinate 20,828 of CAKTIW010000017.1, forward strand.
ACCATGTCGCCGAAGGGAACCAGCAGAGCGTTCTTAGCCAGATCGCTTTCGTCGGGGGCATAGGAACCATACATCAGGTTGGTACCGAAGCCGATGTTCAGAGAGAAGAACATCTGAGCCAGAGCGATACCGAAGACGGTGAGCCAACCACCGGAGGTCATAACGTTCTCGGTGCTGGGCTGGAACATGAACTTGATGCCCTCGGAAGCGCCGGGCAGGGTGCAGGCACGGATGGCCACGATGATCATCAGGACCACCAGGGCGGGGATCATCCACTTGCAGGCCTTCTCGATACCGCCGGCCATGTTCTTACGAACGCAGATGTAAGCCAGAGCCAGACCCACGAAGGTCCAGATCAGGGGCTCCACGGGGCTGGAGATGAACGTGCCGAAGTACTCAGAGCTGTCCATGGTCCAGAAGGTGGAGGAGGGGTTGAAGATGGCAACGCCGAACTCAACCATGTACTTGATGATCCAGCCGAACAGCAGGGAATAGAAGCCCATAACGCCGACGCAGACGATGGAGTTCAGGTAGCCGACGAACTTCCACTTCTTGTTCAGCTCTTCCCAGGCTGCGATGGGGCCCTTGCGGGTCTTGCGGCCCAGTGCGTACTCAGCCAGGGTCATGGGGATGCCCAGCAGCAGTGCTACGACAACATAGATAATGATGAAGTAGAAACCGCCGCCGCGGCCCATCTTGGAGGGGAAGCCCCAAACGTTGCCCAGACCGACAGCGCCGCCGATACAGGCGAGCATCATGCCGATGTTGGAACTAAACTTGGAGCGCGTGTGTTGCTTTTGTTCCATTTCTCTTACTCCTTTTTCTTTTTGTTTTTTATGAGAAAGCCTTTGGCTCAATCATACAAAAGTGATGAAAAATGCGGGGGAAAAGGGGATCTAAAAAAGCGATGGTCACGCAGAAAATCAGGGAAGCATCTCCTTGACCTTGTCATAGACCAGCTCAGCCAGCTTGGCATGGCCCACCTCATCCAGATGGATGCCGTCAACCTTGCCGGGCTTGATGTACTGGGCGGCGTCGATGAACTCCACGCCCAGCTGGTCGGCCACGATGCGCATGTGCTTGCCCAGGGCGCGGCTGTTGTCGATGCTGGTCTGGTCGGTAACGTCGTTTTCCTTGAAGCCGAAGCGGTCCTCGGTGATCTCCACGGGGGAGATGAGCAGGATCTTCATCTTCTGGCCGGGACGGTCAACACCCAAGCCGCGGGCGATCTCCAGCATGTACTGGACGGCACGGGCGGTGGAGATGGGGTTGCCGGCGGGGATGTTGCTCTGGAAGTCGTTGGTGCCCAGCATGAACACCAGCATATCAATGGGTGCGGCGCTGCGCAGGATGGCGGGCATGGTCTTCAGGCCGTTGAGCTCGGGATCAAAGGGATCATCGAAGACGGTGGTGCGGCCGGTGAGGCCTTCTTCCACTACGGTGTAGTCCTCATAGCCCAGCTTGGTCTGCAGGCGGGCGGGCCAACGGGTGTTTTCGTCATAGCGCTCTGCGGTGACGGGGATGTAGCCCCAGGTATTGGAGTCACCGAAGCAGACAACACGTTTTTTCATAGTATGGTTACCTCGCTTCACTTCTTTTTCGCCGGGAGGGGAAAGGACCGCCGCCGCCCGGCACCGGCGGCGCCGCTCTGTGAGCTGCAATTATATTAACACAAAATTCATAAACGTGTGTTGAACGATTTTCAAAGGGTATGTGAATACTTTGCACTTCCGTTTTTCGGAGAGCGTGCTACAATGGTGGCAAACCCAAGCAAAAGCCGGTGGACTCCGGCAATGGAATGAAGGAGGAGCAATTAAATGGTACAGTATGCAAAGCGCATGGGCGCAATGGCTTACACTGCCAACGTGGTCAGCAATCTTTTCGGTGCGATGACCAATCCCGACATTATTTCCTTCGGCGGCGGCGCCCCGGCTAAGGAGGCCCTGCCCATCGACATCCTGCGTCAGCTGACGGACGAGGTCATCCTGAAGGACAAGCGCGGCGTGGAAGCTCTGCAGTATGGCCCCATCGGCGGCACCAAGGACATGAAGGAAGTCATCGTCAACGAGCTGCTGGCACCCAAGGGCGTGAAATGCACTACAGATAATGTAATGGTGGTGGCCGGCGGCCTGGAGGGCATCAACCTGGTGTGCCAGGTGTATATCAATCCCGGCGACGTGATCCTGGTGGAGTCCCCCACCTTCGTGCACTCCGTGGAGATCTTTGAGATGTTCGAGGCCAAGTGCATCGGCGTGGATATGGACGAGGACGGCATGAAGATGGACGACTTGGAGGCGAAGATCCAGAAGTATAACCCCAAGATGGTGTACGTGATCCCCACCTTCCAGAATCCCAGCGGACGGACCCTGTGCCTGGAGCGCCGGAAGAAGGTGGCCGAGCTGGCCGCCAAGTACGACGTGCTGGTGCTGGAGGACGACCCCTACCGCGACATCCGCTACAGCGGCGAGGACCTGCCCCCCATCAAGTGCTTTGACACCGTGGGCAACGTGGTGGTGGCCAACAGCTTCTCCAAAATCTTCTCCCCCGGCGTGCGCCTGGGCTATGTGATGGCGGAGCCGGAGACCATCCACTATCTGATGGAGGCCAAGTCCGCCACCAATTCCCACAGCTCCATGCTGCCGCAGGTGCTGTGCGCCGAGTTCTTCAAGCGCGGCTATTACCCCGCACACCACAAGATGCTGTGCGACCTGTACCGCGAGCGGCGCGACGTGATGCTGGAGAGCATCGACAAGTACTTCCCCGAGGGTACCAAGCACAGCTTCCCCGACGGCGGCCTGTTCACCTGGGTGCAGCTGCCCGGCGACATCGACACCGCGGAGCTGCTGAAGGAGGCCACCAGCGATCCCGAGGTCAACGTGGCCTTTGTGGCCGGCGAGGGCTTCTTTGTGGGCCAGACCGGCGAGGGCCGCAATTGCATGCGTATGAGCTTCGGCAATAACTCTCCCGAGCGGATCCGCGAGGGCGTGATGCGGCTGGGCAAGCTGATCGACAAGAAGCTGGCACAGCAGGGCAAGTAAACGAAAGGAGCAGAGAAAATGACAAAACGCAGAATGAAATCCATGGACGGCAACACCGCGGCGGCGTATGCTTCCTACGCCTTTACCGACGTGGCCGCGATCTACCCCATTACGCCGTCCTCCGATATGGCGCAGCACATCGATGAGTGGGCTGCCACCGGCAAAAAGAATATCTTCGGCGAGACCGTGCAGGTGATCGAGATGCAGTCCGAGGGCGGCGCCTCCGGCGCTGTCCACGGCTCCCTGCAGGCCGGCGCCCTGACCAGCACCTATACCTCCTCTCAGGGCCTGATGCTGATGATCCCCAATATGTTCAAGATCGCAGGCGAGCTGCTGCCCGGCGTGTTCCACGTGGCCTCCCGTCTGGTGGCCTCCAACGGCCTGGGCATCTTCTGCGACCACAGCGACGTGATGACCATCCGCACCACCGGCTTCGCCATGCTGTCCTCTGCCAGCGTGCAGCAAGCCATGGATCTGGCCGCGGTGGCGCACCTGAGCGCCATCAAGGGCCGCGTGCCGTTCCTGCACTTCTTCGACGGCTTCCGTACCAGCCATGAGATCCAGAAGATCGAGGTGCTGGAGTACGACGAGCTGGCCAAGCTGGTGGACAAGGACGCCATCAACGCCTTCCGCCGCAGCGCCATGAACCCGGACCATCCCAGCGTCCGCGGCACCGTGCAGAACGCCGACATCCACTTCCAGCAGCGTGAGGTTATCAACAAGTACTGGAACGAGCTGCCCGACGTGGTGGAGCACTACATGGGCGAGATCAATAAGCTCACCGGACGGGATTATCACCTGTTTAACTACTACGGCGCACCTGACGCCGAGCGCATGATCGTGGCCATCGGCTCCATGAGCCAGACCATCGAGGAAGTGGTGGACGCACTGAACGCCAAGGGCGAGAAGGTGGGCCTGCTGACCGTGCACCTGTACCGTCCCTTCTCCCTGGAGCACTTCTTCAAGTACATCCCCAAGACCGTGAAGGTTATCACCGCTCTGGACCGGGTGAAGGAGATCAACGCCCAGGCCGAGCCTCTGTACATGGATGTGAAGACCGCTTTCTACGGCAGAGAGCACCAGCCCGTGGTGGTGGGCGGCCGTATCGGCGTGGGCGGCAAGGATATCCGTCCGTACCACATCTACCAGGTGTTTGAGAACATGAAGGCCAAGTGCCCCAAGGATCACTTCACCGTGGGTATCATCGACGATATGTACGGCAGCAACCTGCCCGCCGTGGAGGAGATCGCTATCGACCACACCGGCACCACCGCCTGCAAGTTCTGGGGCCTGGGCTCCGACGGCACCGTGGGCGCCAACAAGAGCGCTGTGAAGATCATCGGCGACAACACCGACAAGTACGCACAGGCTTACTTTGCCTACGACTCCAAGAAGTCCGGCGGCGTGACCGTGTCCCATCTGCGCTTCGGCGACACGCCCATCCGCTCCACCTATCTGATCGACAAGGCGGACTTCATCTCCTGCTCCCAGCAGTCCTACGTGCATAAGTATGACATCCTGGCCGGGCTGAAGGACGGCGGCACCTTCCTGCTGAACACCATGTGGGACGATGCGGCGCTGGACAAGAACCTGCCCGCCGAGATGAAGCGCTATCTGGCTCAGCACAACATCCACTTCTACACCATCGACGCTGTGGATATCGCCCGGAACCTGGGCCTGGGCAACCGCACCAACATGATCATGCAGTCCGCCTTCTTCAAGCTGGCTGACATTATTCCCATCCAGGATGCCGTGAAGTATCTGAAGGACTCCATCGCCGTGACCTATGGCAAGAAGGGCGACGACGTGGTGGCCATGAACTGCGACGCCGTGGACCAGGGTATTTCCGGCCTGCATGAGGTGACTGTGCCCGCCGCCTGGGCGGATGCCGTGGACGCTCCTGTGACCGAGACCAAGGACGTGCCCGACTACATCAAGAACTTCCTGGAGCCCGTGAACCGCATGGAGGGCGACAACATCCCCGTCAGCGGCCTGCTGCCCGTGCAGGACGGCGCTTATCCCACCGGCACCTCCGCCTATGAAAAGCGCGGCGTTGCCATCCGCGTGCCGCACTGGGATGCCGAGAAGTGCATCCAGTGCAACCAGTGCTCCTTCGTGTGCCCCCACGGCTGCATCCGTCCCATCCTGACCACTCCGGAGGAGACCGCCGCCGCGCCCGAGGGCTATGTGACCAAGCCCGCCAACGGCGCTAAGGAATACCAGTTCCGCATTGCCATCTCTCCCAACGACTGCACCGGCTGCGGCAACTGCGTGAACGTGTGCCCCGCCAAGGAGAAGGCCCTGGATATGCGCCTGCTGGAGCAGGAGCAGGACGAGGCCGCCCGCTGGGATTATGTGGCCGCTCTGCCTGAGAAGAAGAACCCCTTCAACAAGCTCACCGTAAAGGGCAGCCAGTTTGAAAAGCCCCTGTTCGAGTTCTCCGGCGCCTGCGCCGGCTGCGGCGAGACCCCCTATATCAAGCTGGTGACCCAGCTGTTCGGCGACCGGATGATGATCGCCAACTCCGCCGGCTGCGCCCACGTGTTCTCCGGCAGCGTGCCCTCCGCTCCCTACTGCAAGGATGAGAAGGGCCACGGCCCCGCATGGAACAGCTCCCTGTTTGAGGATACCGGCGAGTTCGGCCTGGGCATGTTCCTGGGTACCCGCCAGGTGCAGAAGGAGATGGCTTCCCTGGCCAAGAAGATCCTGGAGCTCCACGCCAGCAGCGAGCTGGATGCGGCTCTGACCGACTGGCTGGACAACCAGATGGTGTCCGAGGGCACCCGTGAGCGCGCCGACCGCGTGATCGCCGCTCTGGAGCCCGTGAAGGAGAGCAACGACCTGCTGGCCGAGCTCTATGAGAACAAGGACTACCTGCCCAAGCGCTCTCAGTGGCTCATCGGCGGCGACGGCTGGTCCTACGATATCGGCTACGGCGGACTGGACCACGCTCTGGCAGCCGGCGAGAACATCAACGTTCTGGTGCTGGATACCGAGGTGTACTCCAACACCGGCGGACAGGCTTCCAAGTCTACCCCCACCGCGGCTATCGCCAAGTTTGCCGCCAGCGGCAAGCGCACCAAGAAGAAGGACCTGGGCCGCATCTTCATGACCTACGGCTACATCTATGTGGCACAGGTGTGCATCGGCGCCGACAAGGCCCAGACCCTGAAGGCTCTGGCCGAGGCTGAGGCTTATCCCGGCCCCTCCATCGTCATCGCCTACTGCCCCTGCATCAACCACGGCATCAAGACCGGCATGGGCCTGAGCCAGCTGGAGGCCAAGCACGCAGTGGACTGCGGCTACTGGGCTCTGTACCGCTACAATCCCCAGCTGGTGGGCACCGGCAAGAATCCGTTCTCTCTGGATTCCAAGGAGCCGACCATGTCCTTCCGTGAGTTCCTGATGAACGAGGTCCGCTTCGCTTCCCTGCTGAAGGCATTCCCCGATGAGGCGGAGGGCCTGCTGGAGAAGACCGAGAAGGACGCCAAGGAGCGCCTGGATTACTACAAGAAGCTGGCAGCAGAAAACTAAAAAAGACGCAAAAACTGCGCCTATAGTATATGGGCGCACCGGCTTCGGCCGGTGCGCCCGTTTCCGAAAAATTGAGTGATAGAAGGGAGCATGACCATGGGAAAGATCGACCTGACACAGCTGGTGGGGATGCGAACCGAACCGCGGTATATGGAATATAATTGGCGGGACGTGGCGCTGTATGCCCTGGCTGTGGGTGCCAAGGCGGAGGATCTGCAGTACACCTATGAAAAATATCTCAAGGCGCTGCCCACATATGGCACCATCCCCTACTGGGGCACGGTGAACGTGAAGCCGTATCAGTGGATGCCCCTGCCGGCGTCTATGATCGCAAACGAGCTGATCAAGCCCACCATCTCCTTTTTGAATATGGATCATGAGATCATTATGCACCGGCCCATCGATCCCATCAAAGGGACCTTCCAGTATCAGGATGTGATCACCGATGTGTATGACCGGGGCGAGGGAAAAGGCGCCGTGGTCAAGACAAAGGTGCTGGTCCGGGACGAGGCGGGCAACGATGTGTGCACCAACTACTCCACCACGTTTTTCCACGAGGCCGGAGGCTTTGGCGGAAAGCCCATGCCCAAGAGTCCGGTGGTGATCCCCGACCGGGCACCGGATGTGGAGACAGACGACTATATCAGCCCCGTGCAGAATCTGCTGTACCGGCTCACCGGCGACACCAATCTGGTGCACGTGGACCCGGAGTACGCGCAGAAGATGGGCTTTGAATCCTCGTTTATGCAGGGACTGTGCTCCTTTGGCTTTGCCTGCCGGATGGCCATTGCGGCCCTGATCCCCGGGGAGCCGGAGCGGATGACTCGCATGGCCGCCCAGATGAGCAGCGTGCTGTATCCGGATACCCCGGTGCGGCTGGAGCTGTGGCGCGTGGGCGATAAGCAGGCGTATTTCCGCCTGATGAACTTGAAAACAGGAAAACCCGTGCTGAACCGCGGCGTTTTTGAATGGAAATAAATTAAATTGTGTGAAAGGAAAAAACTATGGATTTTTCTCTGACAAAAGAGCAGAAGCTGCTGCAGAAGGCAGCGCAGCAGTTTGCGGAAAATATTCTGGAGCCCCATGCGGAGGAGCTGGATGACAGCCACACCTTCCCGGTGGAGAATTTTGCCCTGATGGCCAAGTACGGCTTCACGGGCATCGGCGTGCCCAAGGAGTACGGCGGCGTAGGCGGCGGCATGGCCGAGGAGGTCATTGCGGTGTCCGAATTTGCCAAGAAGTGCATGGCGTCCGCCGCCACCCTGTCCATCCACCTGATCGCACCCCAGGCCATTGCCAAGCACGGCACCGAGGCCCAGAAGCAGAAGTTCCTGCCCCGGCTGACCAAGGGCGGCGAGCTGGGCGCTTTCGCCCTGACCGAGCCCGGCGCCGGCTCCGACGCCGCCAAGGCCCAGACCACGGCTATCCTGGACAAGGAGACCAACGAATATGTGCTCAACGGCACCAAGTGCTTCATCACCGGCGGCAGCCGGGCCGGCGTGCTGGTGGTGTTCGCCCTGACCAACCCCGCCGCGGGCCTGAAGGGTATGTCCGCCATCATCGTGGAGGCCGGTACGCCGGGCTTCTCCGTGGGCAAGGTGGAGAACAAGATGGGCCTGCGGGGCAGCGAGACGGCAGAGCTGATCTTTGAGGACTGCCGGGTCCCCGCAGAGAATCTGCTGGGCAAAGAGGGCCAGGGCTTTAAGATCGCCATGCAGGCGCTGGACGGCGCCCGTATCGGCGTGGGCGCCCAGAGCATCGGCATTGCCGAGGGCGCGCTGGAGCTGACGGTGAAGTACATGCACGAGCGCGTGCAGTTCGGCAAGCCCATTGCCACCCTCCAGGGCCTGCAGTGGTACGTGGCCGACATGGCCACCAAGACCGAGGCGGCCAAGTGGCTGACCTATTACGCCGCCTATCTGGACGACAGCGGCAAGCCCTTCAGCAAGGAAGCGGCTATGGCCAAGCTCAACGCCTCGGAGAACGCCCGGTTTGTGACCAACCTGGCCCTGCAGATCCACGGCGGCTACGGCTATATGCACGACTATCCCCTGGAGCGGATGTACCGCGACGCGAAGATCACGGAAATTTATGAGGGCACCAGCGAGATCCACAAGGTGGTCATCTCCCGGGCCGTGCTGGGCAAGTAAGGAGGCAGACGACCATGAAGATTCTTGTAACTGTAAAGCAGGTTCCCGATACCTCCGGTAAGGTGGCAGTGAACCCCGATGGTACCCTGGA
>CAKTIW010000018.1:0-29209 GCA_934566025.1 uncultured Oscillospiraceae bacterium
CCGTCCTCCACCAGCTTCTTCATAATGAAGGGGCGGAACAGCTCCACGGCCATCTCCTTGGGCACGCCGCACTGGTAAATCTTCAGCTCGGGGCCTACCACGATAACGGAGCGGCCGGAGTAGTCCACACGCTTGCCCAGCAGATTCTGGCGGAAGCGGCCCTGCTTGCCCTTGAGCATATCGCTGAGGGACTTGAGGGCGCGGTTATTGGCGCCGGTGACGGGACGGCCGCGGCGGCCGTTGTCGATCAGCGCGTCCACTGCCTCCTGGAGCATGCGCTTTTCATTGCGGACGATGATGTCCGGGGCCTTCAGCTCCATCAGGCGCTTTAAGCGGTTGTTGCGATTGATAACGCGGCGGTACAGGTCATTGAGGTCGGAGGTGGCGAAGCGGCCGCCGTCCAGCTGCACCATGGGGCGCAGCTCCGGGGGAATCACCGGCAGGACATCAATGATCATCCACTCGGGCTTATTGCCGGAGAGGCGGAAAGCGTCCACCACTTCCAGGCGCTTGACGACTCTCGCCTTCTTCTGGCCGGAAACGGTCTTCAGCTCCGTGTGCAGCTCCTGGCTCAGAGCCTCCAGGTCCACCTGCTGCAGCAGCTTCTTCACGGCCTCGGCGCCCATGCCGGCGTCGAAATCGTCCTCATACTTCTCGCGCATATCCCGGTATTCCTTCTCGGAGAGGATCTGGTTGCGCACCAGGGGGGTCTCACCGGGATCGGTGACGATATAGGCGGCAAAATACAGGACCTTCTCCAAAATCCGGGGGCTGATGTCCAGCAGCAGGCCCATGCGGGAGGGAATACCCTTGAAATACCAGATATGGCTGACGGGGGTGGCCAGCTCAATGTGGCCCATGCGCTCCCGGCGCACCTTGGCACGGGTGACCTCCACGCCGCAGCGGTCGCAGATTTTGCCCTTGAAGCGGATCTTCTTATACTTGCCGCAGTGGCACTCCCAGTCCTTGGTGGGCCCGAAGATCTTCTCGCAGAACAGACCGTCCCGCTCGGGCTTGAGGGTGCGGTAGTTGATGGTCTCCGGCTTTTTCACCTCGCCGTAGGACCACTCACGGATCATTTCCGGAGAAGCGATACCGATCTTAATTGCATCAAATGTTGCGTAACTCATTGTAAAAGCTCCTCCCTTCCTTAATACTCATCGTCCTCGTCGACATCGTTATAGGAAGCGTCCACTTCCTCCTCGTCGACCTCTTCATAGCCGGCATCGGCCAGCTCGCTCTCGTCGGCATAGCGGCTCTGGCGGTCATCGTCGGCATCCATCCGGGCCAGGTTGAAGGTATCCAGGGCGTCCTCGTCCTCCTTCAGCTCGATCTCGTTGCCGTTTTCGTCCAGAACCTGAATGTCCAGGCACAGGGACTGCAGCTCCTTCACCAGCACCTTGAAGGACTCGGGCACGCCGGGGGTGGGCACATTGTGGCCCTTGACAATGGCCTCATAGGTGCGCACACGGCCGGTGACATCGTCGGACTTCACGGTGAGGATCTCCTGCAGGGTGTAGCTGGCGCCGTAAGCCTCCAGGGCCCAAACTTCCATCTCGCCGAAGCGCTGGCCGCCGAACTGGGCCTTGCCGCCCAGGGGCTGCTGGGTGACCAGGGAGTAGGGGCCGGTGGAGCGGGCGTGGATCTTATCGTCCACCAGGTGGTGGAGCTTCAGGAAGTAGACATAGCCTACGGTGACTTTATTATCGAAGCGTTCGCCGGTGCGGCCGTCATAGAGCCAGCTCTTGCCCTCGGGGTCAAGACCCGCCTGCTCCAGGGCGGCGGTAATGTCCTTATCGGTGGCACCGTCGAAAATGGGGGTGGCCACCTTCCAGCCCAGGGTCTTGGCGGCGTAGCCCAGATGGACCTCCAGCACCTGGCCGATGTTCATACGGGAGGGAACGCCCAGGGGATTCAGAACGATGTCCAGCGGCGTACCGTCGGGCAGGAAGGGCATATCCTCCTGGGGCAGGACCCGGGAGACAACGCCCTTGTTGCCGTGGCGGCCGGCCATCTTGTCGCCCACCTGGATCTTGCGGCGCTGGGCGATATAGACGCGGACCACCTGGTTGACGCCGGGGCCCAGCTCATCGCCGTTTTCACGGGTGAACACCTTGGCATCTACGATGATGCCGCTCTCGCCGTGGGGCACCTTCAAAGAGGTGTCGCGGACTTCTCTCGCCTTTTCACCGAAGATAGCGCGCAGCAGGCGCTCCTCGGCGGTGAGGTCGGTCTCGCCCTTGGGGGTGACCTTGCCCACCAGGATGTCCCCGGCGTGGACCTCGGCACCTACGCGGATGATGCCGCGCTCGTCCAGGTCCTTCAAGGCGTCCTCGCCCACGTTGGGGATGTCCCGGGTGATCTCCTCGGGCCCCAGCTTGGTGTCGCGGGCGTCGATCTCGTATTCCTCGATATGGATGGAGGTATAGAGGTCCTCCTTCACCAGGCGCTCGTTGAGCAGCACGGCGTCCTCGTAGTTATAGCCCTCCCAGGTCATAAAGCCCACCAGAATGTTCTGGCCCAGGGCGATTTCGCCCTGCTCGGTGGCGGGACCGTCGGCCAGGACCGTGGGGTCAGCGCCGCCGTGGACCCGCTCGCCTACGGAGACGATGGGCTTCTGGTTGATGCAGGTGCCGTGGTTGGAGCGGAGGAACTTGATGAGCTTATACTCCTTGGTTTCGCCGCTGTCGTAGCGGACGGAGATGGCCCGGGCGTCCACCTTGGTAACGACACCGTCGCCCTCGGCCAGGACGGCCACTTCGGAGTCCAGGCAGATCTTGTGCTCCATACCGGTGCCCACGATGGGGGCATGGGGCTTCAGCAGAGGCACGGCCTGGCGCTGCATGTTGGCGCCCATCAGGGCGCGGTTGGCGTCGTCGTTGGGCAGGAACGGGATCATGGCGGTGGCGATGGACACCATCATACGGGGGGAGATGTCCATATAGTCCACATACTGGGGCTCCACCTGGATGATCTCGTCACGGTGACGGCAGGTGACACGCTTGGCGGTGAGGCGGCCCTCCTCGTCTACCGGCTCGGCAGCCTGGCAGACCACATACTGATCCTCCACATCGGCGGTCATGTAGTGAATTTCGTCGGTGACCTTGCCGGTGGCATGGTCCACCAGGCGGAAGGGAGCCTCGATGAAGCCGTACTCATTGACCCGGGCATAGGTGGCCAGGTAGGAGATCAGGCCGATGTTGGGACCTTCGGGGGTCTCGATGGGGCACATACGGCCATAGTGGGAGTAGTGGACATCGCGGACCTCCATGTTAGCACGCTCACGGCTCAGACCGCCGGGGCCCAGGGCAGACAGACGGCGCTTGTGGGTCAGCTCGGCCAGAGGGTTGGTCTGGTCCATGAACTGGCTCAGGGGGCTGGAGCCGAAGAACTCCTTGATGGCCGCGGTGACGGGCCGGATGTTGATAAGGCTCTGGGGGGTGACCACATCCAGGTCCTGGATGGTCATGCGCTCGCGGATAACGCGCTCCATGCGGCTAAAGCCGATGCGGAACTGATTCTGCAGCAGCTCACCCACACAGCGCAGGCGGCGGTTGCCCAGGTGGTCGATGTCGTCCTTGGTGACCAGGCCGTGGGCCAGAGCGTTCATATAGTTGATGGAGGCGAGGATATCGTCCACGATGATGTGCTTGGGCACCAGCTTATCGGCGTGCTGGCGGCACTGGTCGATGAGCTCCTGGCCCTGATACTGGTCCAGCAGCTCCTGCAGCACGTCGAAGCGGACCCGCTCCTTGATGCCGCACTCCGCCTTGGGATCGAAGTCCACATAGCGGCTCATGTCGCACATGCGGTTGGTGAATACCCGCACGGTGGCACCGTCATCGGCCAGGACCGACACTTCGCCCACGCCGATGGCGTCCAGCTCCCGGCACTCCTTGCCGGTGAGGACATGGCCCTCGTCAAAGAGGATTTCGCCGGTGGCGGGGTCTGCCACGGGCAGGGCCAGCTTGCGGTCCCGGGCAATGGCCCAGAGGGTGAGCTTCTTATTGAACTTATAGCGGCCCACGATGCTCAGATCGTAGCGCCGGGGGTCAAAGAAGAGGTTGCTCAGCAGGGTCTCGGCGGAGTCCAGCGTGGGGGGCTCGCCGGGGCGCAGCTTGCGGTAGATCTCCAGCATGGCCTCCTCGTAGGTCTTGCAGCCGTCCTTCTCCAGGGTGGCCACGATGCGCTGGTCGTCGCCGAAGCGGTCCAGGATCTCGGCGTCGGTCTTCAGGCCCAGGGCGCGAATCAGGCAGGTGATGGGGAGCTTGCGGTTTTTATCGATGCGGACCCAGAACACCTCGCTGGTGTCCGTCTCATACTCCAGCCAGGCGCCCCGGTAAGGGATGACCGTGGACGTCAGCAGAGGCAGGTCGGTCTTTAGGTCGATCTCCTTGCCGTAGTAGATGCCGGGGGAGCGGACGATCTGGCTGACCACCACGCGCTCGGCGCCGTTGATGACGAAGGTGCCGGAGTGGGTCATCAGGGGGAAGTCGCCCATGAAGATCTCCTGCTCCTTGATCTCGCCCGTCTCCTTATTGTGCAGCCGCACGCTGACCTTCATCGGGGCCGCGTAGGTGGCGTCCCGGGCCTTGCACTCCTCCACATCGTACTTAGGCTGCTCATTCATGCTGAAGTCGATGAAGCTCAGCTCCAGGTTCCCGGCATAGTCGCTGATGGACGCTACGTCCTCAAACACCTCATGCAGGCCGGTCTCCAGGAACCACTGGTAGCTCTTCTTCTGGATCTCCAGCAGGTTGGGCATCGCCATGACCTCTTCGTGTCTGGCAAAATTCTTTCGCAGGGTTTTGCCGTAATACTTGTCCTTGGCCATCTTCAATACTCACGCCTTTCTATGTCAACATTTTTGCTAAACAAAATCAGGGACCGCTGTCCGGCCAGTCCTCTCTGCACGCGATACGCACGGGGTTGTTGTTTCTTTTCTCGGATTTCGGCTTGTAATTCCAGGCCGAAGATGGTATCCTATGTGCAGAGTTTAAAAGGGGATATGCCCCCACTATCCGAACATAATCGATTTATTATAGCAGGCAACAGGCCTGCTTGTCAAGGGGTTTTCCGCGTTTCCGGGCAAAGAGCCCGGTTTTTTTATAAAATAAAGCTGCTTTCGGACCCGATGCAGGTCCGAAAGCAGCTATTTTTTATGGTATCAGTCCCCAAGGCCGCTCTCACCGGAAAAGCGGTAGCCGTCCCGGCCGTGGTTTTTCACATAGTACAGGGCCATATCGGCCGCCTTGAACACACCCTCCGGGCCAGTCTGCCCGGAAAAGGCGATCCCCGCGCTGGCCGTGACCCGGGGCAGGTACTCCTTCACCAGGGTCAGCCCCCGGCGAAGAGCCGACAGCCTCTCGCCTATGCTGGTGCGGATCTGCTCGGTGGCATCGGGCATCAGCACGGCGAACTCGTCGCCGCCGATGCGGAAAATAAAGTCCGTGCTCCGGAACGCCGCTCGCAGCTGAGCGGAAAACTCCTTGAGGATCGCGTCGCCCGTCTCGTGGCCGTAGGTGTCGTTGACGGACTTGAATCGGTCCACATCCGCCAGGATCAGCGCAAAGGGCACCTGGCCCTGCTGATAAATGGCCAGGATCTTATTAAAGGAGCCCCGGTTCAGCAGGTCCGTCAGGGCATCGTGCTCCGCCTCGTGGCGGACGATCCGCTGGGTCTCCCGGTTCTCCTGCAGTATGCGGTTATAGGTCAGCGCCAGGGTCTGCAGCTCCGCCGCTCCCTCCACCGGCACCGGCTCATCCTGCCGGATGCTGCTGTCGTAGCGCAGCAGCGGGTCCACCACCAGCCGGCGCACAGCGATGCAGATAGCGATGACCAGCACCACCAGCAAGCCAATGCTCACCTCCTGCTGGATATACAGCCGCTTAAAGGCCCCCGTGGCGGCAGACTGCCGCTGCTGGGTCAGGGCCACCAGGTCGGCCATGCACTTCTCCACATTCGCGCGGATGCGGCCCTTGCTGCTCTGGTAGTCTTCGTCAAACAGCAGCGCCTGGGCCCGGCTCACCTTTTCCCGGTCCTCCAGCGCCAGGTCCTCCGCCGTAAGGGACACCCCCGAGACCTCCGCCGGCAGGGTATCCTCCTGGCCGAGGCCCACAGCCGCCAGATGCATGGCGTAGTACTCCGTGTTCATCAGAGCCCGGGACTCGCTCATAGCCTTCTCCAGCTCCGAAAATACCTGGGTATCGGCAAAGAAGCGGCCCAGGTCCTCCACGGCGTTTTCCCGGCTCCGGCTGACATTCGCCTCCCGAAAATAGCCGTCCAGATATTCCCGCCGGCCGGTGACCACATACAGCCTGGCCTGCTCCGTGAGCACGTCCGAGCCATTCTGCAGGTTTTCCGCGTCCTTTTCGCAGCGCAGATACTGCTCCGTAGCCTCTCCAAATTCGTGCAGATCCCGTACGCCCTGCAGGGAGATCGCCGCAAAAAAGACAGACAAAACAACAGCGAGAACAATACTGCCCGCGCTGAATCGTCTGATTGGAATTCTTCCCTTTCGCATATAGCTCTCCTGCTCATTTCTATTTCAGCGCCTCCGCCGCCCCGGGTCTTTCCCCAAAAAGCGCAGGCCTTTGACGGCTTTTGTCTGCTCATGAAATCTTTTGGGTATCTCAGCGCAATCTTATCGGCATTATACCGCTTTATCATCGATGTTGCAAGTTTTTTCGCTCTTTTTGGCGAAAAAATTTCGTCAGATCCGACATACGCAGCGCAGAAAATATCCCGTGCCACGGAAATCCTCCCAACCGCGTAAAAGCCGGGGCAAGTCTCACGGCCTGCCCCGGCTGGCTTTACCAGTTGTAATTATCGGCTCGGGTAATGCCGCCCAGCATGGCGTTGGGCAGCGGAATGTCATTGAAAATGATCACGATCTCGCTTCGGTTTTCTCCGGTGAGTTTGGCCAGCTCGTCGGTCAGCTCGCCCATAATGGCCTTTTTGGCCTCGTTGGTGCGGTCGGGGATCATGGTCCAGTCGATGAGCACGGTGGGGGCGGTCTTGCGCACGTTCTCCGGGTCCATTTCGTGGAAATAGACATAGATGTTCTTGGGCAGCGTGCTGGTATGGCCGCAGATGCTGCCGGCGGCAAACTCCATGAAGTCGCGTTTCTTCTGTGCGTCCTGCTTTCCGGTAACGGTTACGTGGATGATAGGCATTTTTCTTTGTCCTCCTTTATATATATGGCACCCTGAGGGGATGTCGTCCGGTTCATGCACCTATGAAAAAAGCGGCCCCGCCGATCTGGCGGAGCCGCTTATGCACAGGTGAGGCCGCCTGCTCTCAGGCGGCAGCCAATACGAAGTTACTCGTCATTTCTCGGCGCTGGATATTCCTTTTCCGCTGCAGGAAGCTAATAATTCGCACAGCAAAAATGGACACGACGGAAATCGTGTCCAGCAGAATCAGGATCATAGCGCTCGGGGAAAAAACGGCGCAGTTATTCCGCGCAGCGGTATTGTCCTTGGCAGCGGTGCGGTAAGTCATGGCCGATTCTCCTTTCTGTGTGTTACTTGGGACTATAGCACTGTCCGGGCGGTCTGTCAACCCATTTTAGCGAAATTTTTTGCATGTATCCTCTGGCAAAACAGCATCCCTATTTTCTCCCCCTTGTCCGGGTCTCCGCCCCAACGAAAAAAGCGCCGGGGCTCCGGCGCTTTTTTGCGATACATCTTTATTTCAGCTTTCCGTAGACCTCGTCTGTCACCGGCTCCAGCCACTCGTTGGCCCCGTCCGCCCCCGGGACCTCCACCGCCAGGTGGGAGAACCAGCTGTCCGGAGCCGCACCGTGCCAGTGCTTGATGCCAGCGGGGATGTTCACCGCATCCCCCGGATGCAGCTCCTGGGCAGGCTTGCCCTCCTCCTGATAATAGCCCCGGCCGGCCACGCACACCAGGATCTGGCCGCCGCCCTGGGCGGCGTGGTGGATGTGCCAGTTGTTGCGGCAGCCCGGCTCAAAGGTCACATTGAAAATGCCCACCTGAGAGGCAGACAGGGGCGCCAGGTAGCTCTGGCCGATAAAATACTGGGCAAAGCCGTCATTGGGCGCGCCGATGGGGAACACCATGGCGCTTGCGTGGGCCGCCTTGGCATCCGCCGCCGCATCCTCCTCCGCCCAGGCCTCCTTGGCCATGCGGAAGGCCGCCCAGGCCTTGGGCCAGCCGGCGTAAAAGGCCGCGTGGGTCAGAATTTCCGCAATTTCCGTCTTGGTCACGCCGTTTTTCTTGGCGGACTCCAGGTGATAGCGGAAGGAGGAATCCGTAAGGCCCTGGGCCATCAGAGCCACCATCGTTACAACGCTCCGATCCCGCAGGGAAAGCTTATCCTCCCGGCTCTACACCTCGCCAAAAAGCACATCGTCGTTCAGCTGGGCAAATTTAGGGGCAAACTCCTCCAGGGCATCTCTGCCCGCCGTCTGTTTCACTGCCATATCCGTTTCCTCCTATTCAATTAAATATCCAATGTCTTGACCCATTTTTCCACAGAGGCGGCATCGGCACCGCTGGACAGGCGCTTGCCGGGGACCTACTGTGCCTGGGGGCAGACGCCCCGGAGAATGGACTCCGTTTTGCCCAGACCGCTGCCGCCGGAGGTGGCGAAGGCCACCACCTTCCTGCCGGAAAAGTCATAGCTCTCCAGGAAGGTCTCAATGATCCGGGGGGCCTGGTACCACCAGATGGGGAAGCCCACAAACACCGTGTCATACCGGGCCATGTCCTCCACCCGTCCGGAAATCTCCGGGCGGCTCTTTTCGTCCTTCATCTCCACGCTGCTGCGGCTTTTGGCGTTCATCCAGTCCAGGTCGGCGGCGGTGTAGGCCGTCTTGGGCGCGATCTCAAAAAGGTCGCCGCCGGTGACGCCCGCAATGGTCTTTGCCAGCTTTTTCGTCTCGCCGCTGGCGGAAAAATAGGCTACCAGAATATTCTTCATCTTGCACACTCCTTTTAGGATCTGCAATCCGGGGGCTGCCTGGTTTTTACCATACTATATAACTTAAAGCACACTTTAAGTCAAGTCTTTTTTGAAAACAGATCCTCTCTTCCGGATGCAGCCGGAAGCTACATGTCCTCATTCTCCGCCACCCAGGCGCGCACATAGTCCACAAACAGCCTTGTGGACTTGGACAGGGCCTTCTTGTCCTTCACGCCGATGCCGATGGTGCGGTAGAAATCCAGCGGCGCCCGGCAGGACTTGATGGGAGACGGGCTGTGGCTGACCATCAGCCCCGGCAGCAGGCTGATGCCCAGGCCCTCGGACACCATAGCCAGGATGGTCCGGTCCTCCCGGGCCGTATATTTCACGCAGGGGCGGATGCCCAGCTTGTCGAAGGCGGCCCGGATCTCATAGTCCACGCCCTCCTCCAGCAGGATAAACGGCTCCGTGGCCAGCTCCTCCACCGGGAATGGGTCGCTGTCGGCAAAGGGATGATTGCAGGGCACCACCACCTCCAGGGCATCCCGATACAGGGTATAGGTCTGCAGCTTTCGGGTGGAGGGCAGCCGGAAAAAGCCGCAGTCCACCGCCCCGGTAAACACCCAGTTTTCGATCTGGTCGTAAAAATCTCCGGTGACCACCTCAAACTCGATATTGGGATACAGCTGGCCGAAGCTCTTAAGGATGCGCGGCAGCCACTGGGAGGATACGCTGGAAAAGGCCGCGATCTTCACCAGGCCGCTGTCCATCCCCTTCAGGCTCTCCACCGTCTGCATCATGGCGTGGTGGGCGGCGCACAGCTTCTCGATCTGGGGCAGTATCGTCCGGCCGTCCGCCGTAAGCACCACGCCGCCCCGATTGCGGCTGAGCAGGGTGACTCCCAGCTCACTCTCCAGCGCGCTCACGGCGTGGCTGATGCCGGACTGGGTGAAGTTCATGGCCTCCGCCGCCTTGGAAAAGCTGCCGCAGGCCGCGGTTTTCAGGAAAATTTGATATTTTGTAATGCTCATTTCTCTCCCCCTTCCGTGCACATTATACCATACAACTCCTCATACTTTCAAGAACAAACATGCGCTTTACAAATATTTTGGCCCGTGCTATGCTAATAGCAGATCAAAGATAGGAGGACAAAAATTATGGCATTGATTTCTAAGATGAACCGCTGCGCTGTATGCGGCAGCAGCGAGGTAGTATACGACAAGGCAAGCGGCATGTACCACTGCCCCACCTGCGGCGAGGACCGCAAGGAGCCCATGCCCCTGGCCGACCTGACGGCTGTGAACCGCATCGCCGTTCTGGGCGACACCGACGGCAAGCTGGATGAGCTGCGCAGCCGCTATCCCCGGCTGGATGTGCTCAGCTGGAACAAGGAAGACCGCCTGCAGGCCTGATCAAACTTACTCTTACCCTTTCTTTTCCAAGTGAGTTTTACCTCACGATCAAGTCCCGACCGCACTACCAGCATCGCGGCCGGGACTTGTTTTTGTAGGGCGGTCGAAAAACCCTCCGGGTTTTTCCGACAAAAGGCTTGCAGTCTGCTGCGCGCATAATTTTTGCACGCAGCGCAAAAATTCCACACTTGCAGCCTGAGAAGTATTTTCTCTCACGCACATGTCGCGAGAGAAAATACTTTCAATTTTTTGCCGCCTGCGAGCAGCAAACTCTGCGAGGCTCTTGGAGCAAAAGCGGAGGATGTATGCTTTTGCATACATCCTCCGCTTTAATAGTATGGGTCACTGGATAAGGCCGCTCTCCTTCAGCAGCAGCTCAATATCCGTGCCCTTGACCTTTTTCAGGAGCACCTTGAGCATCTCCTTCTCCTTGAAGGACAGAGGTGCCTCGCTGATGGGCTTCTTGTCGATGGCGTAGTAGCAGGCGCGCAGCAGCTCCCGCACGTCATACTTGCTGCCCCAGACCTCCGGCACGCCGCGGTCAATATCCATCAGCGTGTAGACCGACTCCATACCGGTGCGCATAGAGTACTCGGTGGTGAAGATGGTGTCCCGGGGCGTCTCGGCAAACTGGCCGATGAAGGCGAAGTTCACGGCGCCGTCGGGCACGACCTTGGGCCGGTCAGACTCCTTGCGGGGCTGGAAGAAGGCGTTGATATAGGGCATGAAGCAGGTGGTGGTGTTGCAGGCATCGTGGGCCAGAGCATCGATCTTTTCCGTGGGCACGCCGATGTGATACAGCCACTCCCGGCAGACCTCCTCGCCGGTGCACTCCCGCATGGCCTTCTTCACATAGTTGCCTTCCTTATTGGTGTTCAGCGAATACAGCCACACCAGGATCATGTTCTTATCCTGGGACTTGAACTGGGGCTGGCGGTTGATGGTCCAGGAGAGGTACCAGTTGTCGGTGCTGTCCTTCACGGTGACAATGCCGCCGGTGGTCACCTTGCCGGAGCGGGGATCCCGCTGGCAGATGTCCATGATGTGCCGGATGATCTCCTCGTTGGAGGTGGCCACGGTGGCGCTCATCCAGTTGGTGGCCTCCACGTCGCTGCAGAAGGCATCGGGATTGCCGAACTCGCCGTGCTTGGCCTGGGCGGCAATGGCCTTCCACATATCCCAGGACTCGCCAAAGCCGTTCTTCACGCCGGACAGGTCCGGGGCGTGGGTCTGGTCGCCGTAGCAGGAGGTGTCGGTGCAGCAGCCGTTGGTGATGAACACCAGGTCGTCCTCAATGAGGTCGATGGTCTGCTCCTTGCCGTCCTTCACATAGACGATCTGCTTGGCTACCTTCTTGTCCCCCTGGGTCTCGATGATAACGTTCTTTACGTCCATGCCGTACTCCACCCGCACGCCATGGTCCTCCAGGTACTTTACCAGGGGCAGGATCATGCTCTCATACTGGTTGTACTTGGTAAAGCGCAGAGCGCTGAAGTCGGGCAGGCCGTCGATGTGGTGCACGTAGCGGCAGAGGTAGCGCTTCATTTCCAGGGCGCTGGACCAGCGCTGGAAGGCGAACATGGTCTGCCAGTACAGCCAGAAGTTGGTGCTCCAGAAGGAGTCGGGCAGAACATCGGAGATCTTCTTGTCCTCCAGGTCCTTCTCCGGGGTCATGAACAGCTGAGACAGGGCCAGGGCAGACTCCTTGTCCAGGGCGAACTTCTTATCGGTGTGGGCATCCTGGCCCCGGTCCACCGTGGCCCGGCAGAGGGAGTAGTTGGGGTCGTGCTTATTGAGCCAGTAGTACTCATCCAGCACGGACACGCCCGGCGTCTCAATGGACGGCACATCCCGGAAGGTGTCCCACATGACCTCGAAGTGGTTGTCCATCTCCCGGCCGCCCCGCATGAAGAAGCCCTTGGTCACGTCCTTGCGGCCATCGCAGCTGCCGCCGGCCAGATCCAGCTTTTCCAGCAGGTGGATGTGCTCGCCCTTCACCTGGCCGTCGCGGACCAGATAGAAGGCGGCGGTCAGGCCGGCCAGGCCCGTGCCGATGATATAGGCGGACTTTTTATCCGCGTCCTTGGGCTTTTCGGGATGGGCAAAGGACTCATAAGTTCCGGCAGAATAATACATAATCAAAACCTCCTGTTTTTTCTTTCTGTCTTCAGTATACCCACTCCGGCCCGGTTTACAATAATCAGAAAATACCCCGTGATAAAAGTCTTATCACGGGGTATCCATGTGTAAAAATTTTTATCAGATCCGGGAAAATGATAAAATCAGACCTTAAACCGGGCCAGGGCCGCCGCCATGGAGCCCCGGACCAGCCTGGCAAGCCTGTCCACGATCTGCCGGGGGTCCTCCCGCATGTCGTCCTTGATCCAGTCCAGCATCAGGCCGATGAAAATATAGGCGTAGATCTGAGCGATGAACTGCTTGTCCTCGTCCCGGACGGTCATGCCCTTGGCTTCCTCCTCCAGCACGTCCAGCAGCAGCCGGTCCACCAGGGGCTGCAGGTACTTTTCCACCTGCTCCCGGTGCACGCAGCGGTACACATTCAGAATGAAGGGCTTGTTGTCCTGCACCGCCTCAAAGATCTGCAGCAGGCCCTGCTGCCAGGTCTCGTAGGTCTTTTTCTCGTCCAGGGCCCGGCGGGCATCCTCCAGGCACGACCACTCCACCAGGTCATAGATGTCCTTGAAGTGGTAGTAAAAGGTCATGCGGTTTATGCCGCAGTCGTCGGCAATATCCGCCACGGTGATCTTGGTAAGAGGCTTTTTCAGCAGCAGGTTTTTAAGGGACTGCTCCAGGGCGCGCTTTGTGACCTGTGACATGCCGCACCTCCTTTACCAGTTGGAATTTTTCCGGGCAAAGGCCGCAACAACGCTCTCCACGCCGAACAGCACCAGATACGCCGCCACCAGATAGCTGATGGCCCGAATGGTCAAAAACGACAGCATGGGACTAAAGAGCATCATAAAGCCCAGGATCAGGCCCAGAATGTTGAGAAACAGGGAGAAATAATAGTAAAACGGATTGCCGATCAGCCGGATCAGGTTGGCCCGGGTCAGCCCGGCGATGCAGTGGGCAATAAACCAGATGGGCAGCAGAATGGTCAGCGCCCACTTGCCCACATTGGGGTTGGCCAGCAGCATAATGCCGCACATGACGCTCAGTATCCCCGCCACCAGGGACAGCATAGGCCCAAACCCGGTAAACCGGGACAGGCGCACATACACCACAATATCCTCAATGCCCAGGGCAATGGCGATAATGCCGTAGATCACCACCGCGCCGGTGAGCATGCTCTCCGGCCGGGCAAAGGTGAACACGCCCAACAGGATCAGCAAAACGCCCGCGATCAGCTCGCTCCAGCCGAAGCCGCCTTCTCTTTTCATTGCGCATCCCCCTCCTTCCCGCGCAGGATCTCCATAAACTCAGTCCCTGTAATGGTCTCCTTTTCATATAAGTACCGGGCCAGCTCGTCCAGCTTTCCCCTGTTCTCCGCCAGCAGGCGGCGGGCCTTCTCGTGCTGGGCCCTCACGGTCTCCACCACTTTTTTGTCGATCTCCTTCTGGGTGTCCGCCGAGCAGGCCAGGGAGGTGTCGCCGCCCAGGTACTGGTTGGTCACCGTTTCCATGGCCACCATGTCAAACTCCTCCGTCATGCCGTACCGGGTGACCATGGCCCGGGCCAGCTTGGTGGCCTGCTCAATGTCGTTGGAGGCGCCGGTGGTGATCTGGCCGAATACCAGCTCCTCCGCCGCCCGGCCGCCGGTAAGGGTGGCGATCTTGTTCTCCAGTTCCTCCTTGGTCATAAGTACCTTGTCGTTCTGCTCCACCTGCATGGTGTAGCCCAGAGCGCCGGAGGTGCGGGGGATAATGGTGATCTTTTGCACCGGGGCGGAGGCCGTCTGCAGCGCCGCCACCAGGGCGTGGCCGATCTCATGATAGGCCACCACCTTCTTCTCCCCGTCGGTCATGATGGCGTTCTTCTTCTGGTAGCCGGCGATGACCACCTCAATGCTCTCCTCCAGGTCCGCCTGCTGCACCACGGTGCGCCCGCTGCGCACCGCCCGCAGGGCGGCCTCGTTAATGATATTGGCCAACTCCGCGCCGGAGGTACCCGCCGCCATCCGGGCGATGGTGTGGAAGTCCACATCCTCCGCCGCCTTGATCTTCTTGGCGTGCACCTTCAGGATCGCCTCACGGCCGGCCAGGTCCGGCAGCTCCACCGGTACCCGCCGGTCAAAACGGCCCGGACGGGTCAGAGCCGGGTCCAGAGACTCCGGGCGGTTGGTGGCCGCCAGGATGATAACGCCGTTATTGCCCTCGAAGCCGTCCATCTCGGTGAGCAGCTGGTTTAGAGTCTGCTCCCGCTCGTCGTTGCCGCCGATCTGGCCGTCACGCTTTTTGCCGATGGCGTCGATCTCGTCAATGAACACGATGCACGGCGCCTTCTCCTTAGCCTGCTTGAACAGGTCCCGGACCTTGGAGGCGCCCATGCCCACAAACATCTCCACAAATTCCGAGCCGGACATGGAAAAAAACGGTACCCCGGCCTCTCCGGCCACCGCCTTGGCCAGCATGGTCTTGCCGGTGCCCGGAGGGCCCACCAGCAGCACGCCCTTGGGCATGGAGGCGCCCACGTCGGAATACTTTGCGGGGTTGTGCAGATAGTCCACGATCTCCGCCAAGTTCTCCTTAGCCTCGTCCTCGCCGGCCACGTCGGCAAAGCGGATGCCGTCGGAGGAGGGCACATAGACCTTGGCATTGCTCTTGCCCATGCCGAAGGACATAGCGTTGGGCCCGCCGGCCTGGGACATCATCTTCTTCGCCATGTACTGCCCCAGCGCCGCAAAAATAGCAATGGGCAGGATCACGCTGAGGAAAAAGCTCAGCAGCGGCGACATCTCGCCGGTGATATTCCGGGTAAAGGTGGCCCCGGCGTCATAGAGCCGCTGCGTCAGCGTGGGGTCGTCCATCTTCCCGGTCTTGTAGATCTGCTGCTCCCCCTTGTCCGTGAACACGATCTCCGAGTCGTCCACCTCCACGCTGTCAACGTTCTTCTCCTCGATCATTTTCATGAAGGTGCCGTAGTCCACCTCCTTCACGCGGTTGGCCGACAGCAGCGGCGCCACCACCATGTTGAACAGCAGAATGGCCAGCAGCACGATGCCGTAGTAGTAGATCAGCGGTTTTTTCGGTGACTTGACCTCTTTCATAGATTTACCTCCTTGTGGTGTGAATTGCCTGGCCTGCCGTCCGGGCGCAGAGCATATAAAGGAAAATCCCACACAGCCGTGCGGGATTTTTTGGTGGAGGCGAGGGGAGTCGAACCCCTGTCCGAAAGCGCTTTAACAGGACCTTCTCCGGGCGCAGTTATGTTTCAACATTCCCTCCTCGCGCAGGCACACAACAGACTGCGCGATTCAGTAGAGTCATGATGCGTGGGCGGGGCAACTCTTACCCGCCGCACGGACGCCACATAAACGACGCCTTCCCCGGCCTGTGGCCTCTCCGGTTCAGACGGTCACAGCTTAAGCTGCGACGGCAACAGTATTAGTGTTGTCAGTTCATTTTTAATTGCCCGTTTTATGGTGGCCAGGCGCCACCGCCCGCTTATCCTGCCTCCACACCCCCGTCGAAACCGGTACGCCCCCAAATATCTGCTCTCGAAAAACCAAAGGTTTTTCCGAGAATGGGGTTGGGGTCTGCCGCCCGTCGGCGACAAACTCTGCGAGGCTTTTTGTCTTACAAAGCTATATTTTCTCCTGCGTGCCGGAAAATCTACCGGCACGCAGGCAGAATACGAATTTTTTACCGCCCGTAGGGATCCGGCAGCTTCTCCGGCTCCGGGTAGTCCACGCCCTTGGTGTCCACGGTGACGGAGGCCATCACCTGGGGCTTCTTGGGCTTATTGGTCATCATGTTCCGGGGGGCCGACGCGATGGCGTCCACCACCTCCATGCCCTCAATGACCATGCCGAAGGCGGCATACTCCCCGTCCAGATGGGGACTGTCCTTGTGCATGATGAAGAACTGGCTCCCGGCGGAGTCCGGGGCCTGGGCCCGGGCCATACTCAAAACGCCCCGGCTGTGGCGCAGGTCGTTGTTAAAGCCGTTGGCCTTGAACTCGCCCTTGATGCAGTAGCCGGGTCCGCCCATGCCGGTGCCGTCGGGGCAGCCGCCCTGGATCATGAACCCGTAAATGCAGCGGTGGAAAATGAGTCCGTCATAAAATCCCTTTTTAATCAGGGAGATGAAGTTATACACGCTCTGGGGTGCCACCTGGGGGTACAGCTCCGCCACGATCTTGCCGCCGTCCTCCATGGTAATGGTCACAATGGGATTGTTTTCCATATTTTGTCTCCTTTATCTGTTTTTCTCGCGCATGGCCCGCTCCATCTCGCGCTTGGCATCCCGCTTAGCCACGCTCTCGCGCTTGTCGTAGGTTTTTTTGCCCTTGCACAGGCCCAGCTCAATTTTCACCCGGCTGTCCTTAAAATAAACAGACAGAGGGATCAGCGCATAGCCCTGCTGCTTTTGCAGGTCGTGTAGCTTGCGGATCTCCCGCTTGTGCAGCAGCAGCCGCTTGGGCCGGTCCGGGTCCTTGTTGAAAATATTGCCCTTGTCATAGGGGGAAATATGCACCCCGTAGGCGAATACCTCCCCATCCTTAGCCTGGCAGTAGGAGTCCTTCAGATTCAGCGTCCCGGCCCGGATGCTCTTGACCTCCGTGCCGAACAGCTCCACCCCGGCCTCGTATCGATCCTCCACGAAATAGTCATGGAACGCCTTGCGATTCTGGGCCGCGATCTTTATGCCCTTCTTTTCCATGGGGAACCTCCTTTCGCCGGATAAAATAGTTTAGCACATTTTTCTCCCCATTGCAAGAGAAAAAGCCCGTCTTCCGCTTCTATTCCTGTCCGCCGTTCCCGGCGGCAGCGCAGATCTCCCGGCCGGGAAATACAGTCTGTATTCCCCGGCTCCTCTTTTGATGCATTTTCCATGTCCGCCCGGTTTTCTCCGCCTTTTTCGGCAGCTTTCGTCAAAATCACAAGAGAAAAAGCCCCGGTTTCCCTCTGTTTTCGGCCGTCAAATGGGTGTTCGATTCCCTTCGACAGATTAACATAACGTTCCAACATTTCAAATTCTACCATTTGTTATCCACATTATCCACATAGTTTTCCACATTGTGAAATCCTTTTATTTCAACAAATTTTTTATCTTCTCTCTCTTTCGTCCGCCGGGCAGACTTTCATTTTGTGCATAATTTGAATTTACATAATTCTTTTTTCTTCCAAGAACTGGCAAGGCCGCTTTTTCTCTCATTTTTCCCCTTGACAAAAAAAGGGAGAGGCCCCGCATCGGCTTCTCCCTTTTCTGATTTTTATAGGTATTTATTTTCCCGGCCTGCGTCCGGACAGGCGGTTCATAAGTATATAGGCCGCCACCAGCACCAGGATACTGCCGCAGAGGACCAGGTACATCTGCCCCAGAGAGACGGCGTGGCCCGAGAAATAGAGCCTGCAGTCCACGCTCTCCCGGATGGCCTCCACCACCTGGGACGGAAAGCCCAGCTTCTCCATCTGGGCAAAGCTGCCGGACATGGCGTGGTTGCGCAGGAGGCTGGTGCCGTAGGTGCCGGGCAGGAAGGACAGGGCCTTTTGCAGGCCCGGGCCGAAGTTGGAGATGGGCATGTAGGCCCCGCAGATAAAGCCGTACCCGGCGCTGACGATGGTGCCCACCGCCGAGGCCTGGCCGTCGGTGGAGAGCCAGAAGTTGATGCAGGAGGACAGGGCCGTGCCGAACATGGTCAGCAGGAACACATCCAAAAGCAGCAGCGCCACATCCCCCGCCGTCATGTACCAGCCCACAATCCCCAGGTAGCCCAGGCACACCGCCGCAGCGGTGAAGCTGATGATGAGGGTGGAGAGGAGGCTGGCCAGGTAGTAGCCCAGGGCCATGGTGGCCGGGCGCACAGGAGTGATGGTCAGGTCATGCCGGGCGCCGCTGGTCTTGTCCTTGATCATCAGGAGGTTGGAGCAGAAGGCCACGGTGACGCAGCTTACCGCCAGCAGGGATGACACCAGCTGGCCGCCCACCACGCCGTTTATCACGCTGTCGGCTACGGTGGCCCCGGCCTCCGTCAAGGCAGTGCGGAAGGAATCGTCGAAGACTTTTTTCAGAAATGTGGCGTAGAGCACCAGCAAAATCACCGGCGTGATGAGGGAGGAAAAGAACATCCCCTTATCCTTGAAATAGAGCTTGGTATTGCGCCGGATCAGCGCGCCGAGACCCGTCATTTCCCCTCACCTCCCACCAGTTTTTTGCCCGTGACGGCCAGGAACACATCGTCCATCTTGCCCTTGGTGATCTCGTAGTCCCGGAATATTTCCGGGTATTTCAAAATCAAGTCCGTGGCCGCCGCCGTGTCCGGCACGAAGACCCGGTAGGCATCCCGGATGGGCTCGTAGTCCGCGCCCAGGGTCTTCACCTGGTCCTCGGTGACGCCGTAAAGGGTGATGAAGTCGCCGGTGTAGGTGTTTTTCAGGGTCAGAGGCGTGCCCTCGGCGGAAATTTGGCCGTGATCGATGATGACCACATAGTCCGCGTCCGCCGCCTCCTCCATGTAGTGGGTGGTGAGGAAGACGGTCATGCCCTTTTCCCGGCGCAGCTGGCCGATGACCTGCCACAAGGTGGCCCGGGTCTGGGGGTCCAGGCCCGTGGTGGGCTCATCCAAAATGAGTATCTCCGGCTCGTGGAGCAGGGCCCGGGCGATGTCGATGCGGCGGCGCTGGCCGCCGGAGAGCTTGCCCAGAGGGCGCCTCAGCAGATCGCCAAACTCCAAAAGCCCGGAAAGCTCAGAAAGGCGCTGCTCAAATGCCCGGCCGCGGATGCCGTAGAGGGCGGCGCGGCTGCGGAGATTGTCCCGGACGGAGAGGTCCTTATCCATCACGGAATTTTGAAACACCACCCCCAGGGAGCGCTTGATCCTGTCCGGCTCCCTGTCCAGGTCCGCGCCGCAGATGGTCACGCTGCCGCCGTCCTTGGAAAGCTCGCCGCAGAGAATATTGATGGTAGTGGACTTGCCCGCTCCGTTCACGCCCAAAAAGGCGAACAGCTCCCCCTTCTTCACACAGAAATTCAGATCCTGCACCGCCTTAACCTCGCCGTAATTCTTGCAGAGGCGGCGGATCTCCATGATGTTTTCCATGGTCACACCCTCACAGGGCCGCAAAAATGGCGCAGCCCTTTTTCTTCATCCAAATAGAAAGCAGCACCGTGGCCGCCAGAGTCACAATCAGGAAGGCCCCCATATAGGCCACGAAGCCGATACGCCAGCCCAGCAGGAAATACAGGCCCGCCAGCAATGCCGCGTACACAAACCCGCCCAGCAGAGCCAGGGCCACGGCACCGCCCTGCTTGACGGGGGTAATTTCGCTGGTCCAGTGGAGATTGGGCATTTTCAGCCCCAAAAACAGGTTCATCAGGGCGTAGAACACAAGGAACACCGCCGCCAGGGCCAGCACCGCCGCCATTTGCGCCGCCGGGAAATCGCACACGACCACCAGGCACACCCCCAGCACCGCCGCGGGCACCGCCGTGAGCAGCAGGTGCATCCGGAGCTTGGCGCGGAGGACCTGCCAGGCCGTCACGGGCAGGGACTGGGCCAGCCACAGGCTCTTGCCCTCCAGAGATACGGAGGGGGCAGCCATGTCATTCATGCCGATGATGGCACAAAAAGCGGCGCACAGCAGGACCGGTACCGTCTCCGGATCGTCCATGAAGAGCAGGGGCAGGACCATCATGAGCTCCCGGCCCTTCCACAGTAGGGCCACAGAGGCCACCACCATGCCAAGAATTCCCATGCCGCAGTTGAGCATGTAGTTGGCGCTGGCGGTGAAGCGGCTCAGCTCCCGGCCCAGGAGGGCCCGGTCGGGGCTGCGCAGACGGGTGGCCTTTTCCTGATACTTCACCTTGGCCACGGCACCGGTGGAGGTGGCCAGACGCAGGAAGCTCCGGGCAATCAGATACCACACCAGGGCAAAAAGCAGCAGGGTCGCCGCCGCCACAACGGCCATAGCCGCGCCGTCGCCCACGGCCACCCGGCCTACCAGGTACAGCGGATACGCGCCGGTGCGGATGGAGTCGCCATACCGGGCAGCATTGGCGATCAGCTCCTGGAGCAGATCCCCGGCCTTGGCATAGAAGAAGTAGTACGCGCCGATGAACACCAGGGACACCAGCACGGTGATGAAGCTCTTGTTTTTCAGCTTTTGGCTGATCTTTGCCACCACCCAGCCCAGCACGCAGGAGAGGGTCAGCACGAAGACGGACATAAGAATGAGCTGCACAAGGCACCCCAGCACCGCAGAGGCTGTAATGCCCGCCACCACCCAGTACACGATGATGGCCGGGATCAGCACCACGCCGGAATACATAAGGCCCATAAGGTAGACGCTTACCAGCCGGGCGGCCATAATGGTGCGCACCGGAATGGGCATGGAGAGCAGCAGGTCATTGTCTTTCGCCATATACAGGGTGGAGAAGGTATTGAATACACTGCCGAAGATGCCTAAAAAGGCCGCCATCATGGTCATCAAAGTGAAATAGAGCCAGTTAAGGCCCGCATCCACCAGCGGCCCGCACATGGACAGGGACACGAAGGTGAACAGTCCACCCAGCATACCCACCATGATCACCGCGAAAAACACAAAAAAGCCCACGGTGGCGGCCTTAGACCGGGCCCGGTTTTTCTTGGCGTCGTAGGTGTAGCTGCGGAAGATCTCCCCCAGCTGCTTTTTTACCAGAATTTTCAGCATGTTTCCTCCTCCAGCTCCAGGAAAACCTCCTCCAGGGAATCGTCTCCCTTTACCTCCTCCATGGTGCCGGAGCGGATGAGCCTGCCGCCCTTGATGATGGCCACCTTGTCGCAGAGCTTTTCCGCCACCTCCAGCACATGGGTGGAAAAGAAGATGGCACCGCCGCTTTCACACAGCTCGCGCATCATGCCCTTGAGAATGTGGGCAGCCTTGGGGTCCAGGCCCACGAAGGGCTCGTCCATGAGGATGAGCCGGGGCAGGTGGATCCAGGCGGCGATGATAGCCAGCTTCTGCTTCATGCCGTGGGAATAGGCGGCGATGGCCTGGCCCAGGTCCTCCGTCAGCTCAAAGAGGTCCGCATACTTGCGGATGCGCTCCCCGCGGGTCTGGGGGTCCACGCCGTAGATGTCGGCGATGAAATTCAGATACTTGATGCCCGTCATGTACTCGTACAGGTCCGGGTTATCGGGGATGTAGGCCATTTCCCTTTTGCAGGCCAGAGGCTCCCGGCGGATGGACTTGCCGTCCACAAAAATATCGCCCTGGTCAAACGGCAAAATGCCCACCGCCGCCTTCAGCGTCGTGGTCTTGCCCGCGCCGTTATGGCCGATGAAGCCGTAGATCTCCCCGGCCCGGATATGCAAATTCAGATCGTCCACGGCCTTTTTCTCGCCGTAGGTCTTGGTAAGATGTTCAATTCTCAGCATAGATTCTCCTCTTCCCTTCATATATAGTTCTCGGTGTATATTATATACTATTTATGCTCCCTGTCAATATAAACCCATGTATTTCACTGGGTTTTTCAAAAAGCGGCGGCGCTGCCGAAAAGGGCAGCGCCGCCGTATCTGTCTGCTATTCTTTTTCGTCCAGGTCCATGGTGGCGTAGGCGTTCAGGGAAAGGCTGCCTCGCTTTCCGGCCAGGTACTCGTAGTAGCCCTGGGCGCCGATCATGGCGCCGTTGTCGCCGCAGAGGGTCAGGGGCGGCACGAACAGGGTGCAGCCCGCCTTTTCGCAGGCGGCCTTCAGGTCGGCCCGGATGATGGAGTTGGCGGCCACGCCCCCGGCGGCCACGATGGTCTTGCGTCCGCAGCGGCGGGCGGCCTCCATGGCCCGGGGCACCAGCTCATCGCTGACGGCCCGGGTGAAGTCGTGGGCCAGGGCGGCCCGGTCCAGAGGCTCGCCCTTTTGCTGGGCGTTGTGGGCCAGGTTTACCACGGCGGTTTTAAGCCCCGAGAAGCTCATGTCCAGGTCCGCGCCGTCCACATGGGCCCGGGGCAGGTCGTAGACGCCGCCTTGGGACTGGCGGGCCAGCTCGTCCATGGGTTTGCCGCCGGGATAGGGCAGGCCCAGGACCCGGGCGGCCTTGTCGAAGCACTCGCCGGCGGCATCGTCCCGGGTGGCCCCGAGGATCTCCATGTCCGTGTAGTCCTTCACATCCACAATGAGGGTGTTGCCCCCGGAGATGGCCAGGGCCAAAAACGGCGGCTTCAGGTCTGGAAAGGCTAGGTAATTGGCGGCGATGTGGCCCCGGATGTGGTGGACCGGGATCAGGGGCACGCCCAGGCTATAAGCCACGCTCTTGGCAAAGCTCACCGCCACCAGCACCGCACCGATGAGGCCCGGGGCGTAGGTCACGGCCACGGCGTCGATGTCGCTTTTGGTCAGGCCCGCGTCGGAGAGGGCCTGATCGGTGAGCCCGGAAATGGCCTCCACATGCTTGCGGGAGGCGATCTCCGGCACCACGCCGCCGTAGAGGGCGTGCATATCCGCCTGGGATAAGATGGCGTCGGACAGCACCGTGCGGCCGTCCCGGACCACCGCCACGGCGGTCTCGTCGCAGGAGGATTCAAAGGCCAGGATGTTCATGCTTCCGCCTCCCCGTAGGTTTTTGTTAAGATCAGCGCGTCCTCCTTGGGCAAGTCATAGTAGTTCTTCCGCCGCCCGGCCTGCCGAAAGCCGAAGCCCTCATAGAGGGCGATGGCCGCCGCGTTGGAGGGCCGCACCTCCAGGGTGAGGAAGGCCAGCTTATTGCCACGGGCGAAGTTTTCAAAAACGGACAGAAGCTTCGCCGCCACGCCCTGGCGGCGGTACTCCGGGAACACCGCCACATTGGTGATATAGCCCTCGTCGGCCACCACCAAAAGCCCCGCATAGCCCACTACACGGCCGGTGTCTCCGTCCTGGGCAACCAAAAAAGCGGCGCACTGATTTTCCAGTTCCTCCGCCAGCATTTTGCGGCTCCAGGGACGGGAAAAGCAGATTTTTTCCAGCTTTTCCAGCTCGTCCAGATGGTCCGCGTTCATGGGTACGATCTTTATATTCATCTCTTTATCCTTTCGCTTCCAGCCAGGTCTTGCCGCTGTGGGCCTGGGCGGGCAGGGGCACGGACAGGCGCGCCACGCCGCTCATTTCCTCCTCCAGCAGCCGCTCCACGGTCTCTTTTTCCGCCTCCGGGCACTCCACGATCAGCTCGTCGTGGACCTGCATGATGAGCTGCGCTCCCAGGCCCTCCCGCTGGAGACGCTGCTCCACCCGGACCATAGCCAGCTTCATAATGTCCGCCGCCGTGCCCTGGATGGGCATGTTCAGGGCCACCCGCTCGCCGAAGGAGCGCATATTGAAATTGGAGCTTTTCAGCTCCGGCAGCGCCCGGCGCCGGTGCATGATGGTCTCCACGTAGCCCTGCTGACGGGCCGTCTCCACCACCTGCTCCATGTAGCGCTTCACGCCCCGATAGGTGTCAAAATACCGCTCCATATACTCCTTGGCCTCGGCCACGGTGACGCCGATGTCCTGGGCCAGGGAAAAAGCGGAGATGCCGTAGACGATGCCGAAGTTCACCGCCTTGGCACTGGAGCGCATTTGGCTCGTCACCTCCTCCGGGGTCACATGGAACACCTTGGCCGCCGTGAGGGTGTGGAAATCCTGGCCGGAGAGGAACGCCTGCTGCATGGCCTCGTCCCCGGAGATGTGGGCCAGGAGACGCAGCTCCACCTGGGAGTAGTCCGCGTCCACCAGCACATGGCCCGGGGCGGCCACGAACATGCCCCGGATCCGGCTGCCCACCTCGGTGCGGGTGGGGATATTCTGCAGATTTGGCTCCGTGGAGGACAGGCGGCCCGTGGCCGTCACCGTCATCTGGAAGCTGGTGCGAATGCGGCCGTCTGGGTCTACGACCTTCAGCAGGCCGTCGGCATAGGTGCTTTTCAGCTTGGCGTACTGGCGGTACTCCAGGACATCCGCCACGATGGGGGCCTGCCAGCGAAGCTTTTCCAGCACATCGGCGTTGGTGGACCAGCCGGTCTTGGTCTTTTTCCCGTGGGGGAGCTGCATTTTTTCAAAGAGCACCGTGCCCAGCTGCTTGGGGGAGTTGATATTGAAGGGCGCCCCGGCCTGGTCGTAGATGCGCTGCTCCAGGGCCGCGATCTTCCCGGCCATGTCCTGGCCGAAGGCCGCCAAAGCCTTGCCGTCCACCAGGAAGCCCCGGCGCTCCATTCGCGCCAGCACGGCGCACAGGGGCAGCTCCACGGTCTCGTAGAGCTCGGTCAGGTCCATCTCCCGGAGCTTCTTTTCCAGCACCGGGTGCAGAGCTGCCACCGCCGCGGTGTAGCTGAGCAGAGCTGCCTGGGCGGCGGCCCGGTCCCCCAGGGGCGCAAAGGCATCCTTCTCCAGGTGGGCGGGCTTCGGCAGCTCCTCATTAAAATAGGTAACGAACAGGCGCGGCAGGTCATAGCTGCCGGCGGTGGCATCCACCAGGTACGCCGCCAGGGCCGTGTCGAACACAAAGCCCTCTATGGGCAGGTCCTGGCCCAGGGCCGCGCCCATCATGTCCTTCACATTGTGGCTCACCTTGCGGATGTCGGCGGAAAACAGGGCCGCGAGCAGAGCGTGCCAGTCGCCGCCGTAGCGGTCCGCGTACAGCTCCGCCGCCAGGCAGGCATTCTCCCCGGTCTCGCACTGTACCGCCAGGGCCGACAGGTCCTCCAGGCCGTACACCGTGATAAACGCCGCCTGCCGCCACAGGGCGAGCAGCTCACCCGCCCGGGCCTCCTCCGTGACGATCTCCGCCGTGGCGGTATAGTCCGTCTTTTCCTCCGGCTGCACGGCCCGTTTCAGGCCGTATTTTTCAATGAGCTTGGAAAACTCCAGCTTTAAAAACAGGTCGTAAAGCTCCGGCTTAAAGGGACGGCGCAGGTTGTCCTCCGGGGCAAACTCCATCGGCACATCGGTGACGATGGTGGCCAGCCAATAGCTGTGGCGGGCGCTCTCCTCCCCCTCCGTCAGACGGCGGATGGCGGCGGGCTTGGCGTTTATATCCGGCAGACGGCGATAGATCTCGTCGATGGAGCCATACTCCTGCACCAGAGCCATGGCGGTCTTCTCGCCCACGCCGGGAACGCCGGGGATATTATCGGAGGAGTCGCCCATCAGGGCCTTCAGATCGATCATGTGGATGGGATCGAAGCCGTAGGCCGCCCGGAAGGTCTCGGGGGTCATGTCCTTGGTGGTAGTCTGGCCCATGCGGGTGGACACCAGCTTCACTTTGGTGTGGTCGGTGATGAGCTGGAGGCTGTCCTTGTCGCCGGTGACGGCCACGCAGTCCCAGCCCGCCGCCTCGCACTTGCGGCTGATGGTGCCGATGAGGTCGTCGGCCTCCCAGCCCGCCAGCTCATAGCGGGGGATGTCCATGGCATCCAGCACCTCTTTCAGCACCGGCATCTGCATGGCCAGCTCCTCGGGCATGGCGTGGCGGGTGGCCTTGTAATTTTCGTCCGCCTCATGGCGGAAGGTGGGCTCCCGGCGGTCAAAGGCCACGCACAGGGCCTCCGGCTGCTCCTCGTCCAGCAGGCGCTGCAGGGTGGTGACGAAGCCGTACACCGCGTGGGTGAACAGCCCGTCCCGGGTGCTCAGGGGCCGGATGCCGTAAAAGGAACGGTTGATGATGCTGTTTCCGTCAATAACCATCAGCTTCATAGGTTGATCCTCCGTGAAAAACCAGTTGGGATAAGTATACGCCTTTTTCCCTTTTAAAACAACCAAAACTCTTGACATCAGACAGATTTGTGCTACACTTTCCCTTGTCGACTCGAAAGGGGGTCTTTTTTTTGCTGCAATCCGTATTGACCGTTGGACAGCAGGTGCTTATCTTATTCATTCTCTCCGGTGTGGGCTTCATTTTGGGAAAGGCCAAGATGATCGGCGACAACTTCAGCCGCGAGGCCAGCCAGTTTATTATGTATGTGGTCTCTCCGTGCATGATGGTGGTGGCTTTCCAGCGCCGGTTTGAGGAAGACGGCTTCCACAATTTTTGCATGGCGTTGCTCCTGGGAATTTTGGTCCATGTCGTAGGCATCGTATTGGCGGAGCTGCTGATTCGAGAGAAGTCGGAAAAGGGCCAGGCGCTGCGGTTCAGCGTGGTGCACTCCAACTGCGGCTTCATGGGCTACCCCCTTCAGACGGCCCTGCTGGGCACCATCGGCGTATTTTACGGCTCGGCCTTTGTCACCGCCTTCACCCTGTGCTCCTGGACCTACGGCCTGGTGCAGATGTCCGGCGGCAAGCAGAAGATCTCTCTGAAGACCCTCCTTCTCAATCCCGGCATTATCAGCGTTGTGATCGCCTTGGCCCTATATCTGAGCCGGGTCACTCTGCCGGATCTGATTCTCAGCCCGGTCACCTACCTCTCGCAGCTGAATACGCCCCTGCCCATGGTCATTGTGGGATATCAGCTCTCCCAGGCCAATATTCTCTCCGCTCTCCGGGGACTTAATACATGGCTTGCCATTTTCCTGCGGCTCATTGTCACACCTCTGATCGCCATGGGCCTGTGCCTGGTATTTCACGCCGAGCATGCCGTTTCCGTAGCAGTGGTGTCGGCTGCAGCCGCGCCCTGCGCTGCGCTGCTGAGCATTTTTGCCGCCCGCTTCGAGCGGGACACGGCTCTGGCTTCCGGTCTGGTAGCGGCAGAGACCCTGCTCAGCGCCCTGACGATGCCCATCATGGTCGGGCTGGCAGTGGCGTTCCTGTGATCTGCATACATCAAAAAAGCTTGCCATCCTGTGGGGATGGCAAGCTTTTTTGATGTAATTATCGGCTGAGAAGTTGGAATCCCATGATCACCAGGCCCAGCACCACCAGCACCACACCGGCAGCCCGATTCAGGGTCTTTGGCTCAGCCTTATTGGCGAATACGGCCGCGATCCGTGCCCAGACCAATGTAAACAGCACACACAGCACCCAGACCAGCAGATTGGGAAGGCCGCCAATGGTAAAGTGGGAGATGGCTCCGGTCAGAGCGGTGAAGGTCATGATGAACACGCTGGTACCAACGGCGGTCTTCAGCTCGTAGCCCATTACGCTGGTCAGGATCAGCAGCATCATCATACCGCCCCCGGCGCCGACGAATCCGCAGATAAAGCCGATGATAACGCCGCAGATCACTGACTGAACAGCTCGCTTTCCTGCAGACACGCCGGTCATGGCCTCCTTTGTGGTCATGACCGGGCGCAGAATAAATTTGACGCCCAGCAGGAAGGTCATGAACACGGAAAAGCCGCCCATGGTAGCAGAAGGTACAAGGCTGGCCACATAACTGCCCACCACAGTAAAAATCAGGACGCTGGTCATCATGATCAGGCCGTTTTTCACGTCCAGATTTTTATTCTTATGATAGGTATACGCAGAGACCGCACTAGCCAGCACGTCAGAAGATAGGGCAATGCCCACGGCCATATACGGGTCAATGTGGAGAAAGGTTATCAGCATGGGGCTGATAACGGCGGCGGCACTCATTCCGGCAAAGCCCGTGCCAAGACCGGCACCCATGCCGGCAAAAAAGGTAACGACAACAGTCAAAAATATATTCATAGCTTACACATCTTCCTCCAAAATCGCATCGATATTCTGCTCTATTCCATATAGCGCAGAAGCAAATGCCTGCCGCGCAGCTTCATCCATACCGGCAAGCAATCTCTCTATAAATGTCTTCTGCAGCAGACGACCTCGTTCGATGATGGGCAATGCCCGCTGCGTGCATATAAGCTCCGTTTTCCGGCGGTCCGCCTTCACCGATCGACGCAGCAGGTACCCCTCTTCCACCAGGCGCTCCACATGGACGGACACAAGATTTGCCTTGATGTGCCGGATCTCCACAATATCCCGGGCCGTATTGCACTCCGGGTTATTGCCAAGAAACATCAATATGTCAAACGCAGTCTGGGCAAGGCCCACCTCGCTGCAAAGAGGCTTGCAGATCTTTCTGTATGCCAGCGATACCTTTTGGGATATTTCAAAACCTCGATTCATTGCTTTCACTTCTTCCGAATTGAATAGTTCAATTTTGAAATATTATATCATATTGGATGCAAAGTGTCAACATCATACCCCCAGGCCGGTCCCACTATCTAACACGAATATTGCCCATCTAAGCTGATTCGCCCAAGAATAGGTACACATTCTCACGCCACAAGACAAAAAAAGAAGACATCCAAAATGGATGTTTTCTCCATGTTGACGCTACCTATTTTCCCAGGCGCGTCGGCCTGGCAAGTATAGCAGGCAAAAGAGCTTAACTGACCTGTCACGGGATGGTTGCCCATCCCGACCTTACAAACTCATGAACAAAAAAGAAGACATCCAAAATGGATGTCTTCTCTGTGTTGGCGCTACCTATTTTTCCAGGCCGTCTCCAGCCAAGTATCGTGGGCAGAAGCGAGCTTAACTTCCGTGTTCGGGATGGGAACGGGTGGACCCTCGCCCTAATCAGCACCAACTATTGAAACCGTTATTCGCGGTAACAAACTGTAGTATATTCAATTTTGCGCTCTTTGTCAAGAAAGAAATGGTGACCCGTACCGGATTCGAACCGATGTTAAAGGCGTGAGAGGCCTCTGTCTTAACCACTTGACCAACGGGCCATTTTTTCCTATATATTATCACACAAGTATCCTTGTGAAATAACCGTGGTACACCATCAGGGACTCGAACCCTGGACACCCTGATTAAGAGTCAGGTGCTCTACCAGCTGAGCTAATGGTGC
>CAKTIW010000019.1:0-24888 GCA_934566025.1 uncultured Oscillospiraceae bacterium
GTGGGAACAACTGGACTCGAACCAGTGACCCCCTGCTTGTAAGGCAGGTGCTCTAACCAGCTGAGCTATGCTCCCGCTTTCAGCCGTTCCACTCGTAACGACAGGGTTTATTATACCGAAAACCCGTCCTGTTGTCAACACCAAAAATCATATTTTACCAATTATTTTTTTGCGTCCAAACTTTTAATGAGCCGCTGGAGCTCCGGCCCGTCAAACTCATACACCGTGTCGCAGAACTGGCAGGTCATCTGGCAGGAGCCCTGCTCGGCGAGGATGTTTTTCAGTTCCTCCGCGCCCAGGGAAATCAGCGCCCGCTCCACCCGCTCGCGGCTGCAATAGCACTTATATTCCACCGGGTCGGACTCCAAAATCTTCACATCGAAGTCAGACAGAACGGTTTTCAGCAGGTGCTCCGGATCCGGGTCCTTGTCCAAAATGGCGGACACATTCCCCGCCGCCAAGACGCCGCC
Organism: uncultured Oscillospiraceae bacterium; assembly: GCA_934566025.1. Classification (GTDB taxonomy): domain Bacteria; phylum Bacillota; class Clostridia; order Oscillospirales; family Oscillospiraceae; genus Vescimonas. Next base: position 471 of record CAKTIW010000019.1, read on the forward strand.
CTCCACCTTGGTGATGGTATCCTCGTCGGCCCCGGGCATCAGCTGAATGAGATACCCCCCGGCGGCCCGGACGCTCTGGTCCCGCTCAATGAGCACCCCCAGCCCGCAGGCCGTGGGGATCTGCTCCGACTCCACAAAATAGCTGGCGATGTCCTCTGCGATCTCGCCGCCCAGCAGGTCAACGGTGCCCACATACGGCTCCTTCATGTTCAGGTCCTTAATAACGGTCATGGTGCCGCCCTCGGCCCCCACCGCCGTGCCCACATCCAGCTTGCCGTCGGGCCGCAGGGGCAGGTCCACCTGAGGATTTCCCACATAGCCCCGGACATTCCCCGCCGGGTCGGATACGGCCAAAATGGTGCCCAGAGGCCCGGTGCCTTTGATTTGCAGGGTCAGGCTGGCCCCCTGTCCCTTCAGGGCGTTGCCCATCATGGCGCACCCGGCCAGGGTGCGGCCCAGGGCCGCCGTGGCTACCGGCAAGGTCTTGTGGATCTGCCGGGCGCGCTCGGTAAGACCTCGGCTGCTGATGGCCGCCGCCTGGACCATGCCATCGGAGGTGATGGCTCTGACAATTCTATCGCTCATAGTTTGAAAATTCCTTCTTTGTAATATGGTATGAGGGACGGGTCGTCGGGGACGCCGGTCCCTACGGGTGCAAGGCAATATATGCATCCATAATTCACGGCGGGGTGTGGTTACCCCGCCCTGCAAAAAATCACTCTCGCGTGCAGCAGAAATAGACCCGCTGCTCGCCGTCCTTGGGCCCACGCAGGCGGCAGTCGCCGTACACGCGAATATTCCCAAACCCGGCCTCCCGGAGCCAGCCCGTCAGCTCCTCCGGGGCATAGTACCGCTGCCGGTGCAGCTCCGTGTCCCGGCGGTAGCGCCCGTCTGTTCCCTTGCGGAACAGGTCCACCCAGTACGAGCAGATATTCCGCCGAAACTCCGTGCGCCACACGCAGTAGCTCTCCTCCGTCTCGTCCAGAAACACCTGGCCGTCCAGGCTCTGAAACTTAGCCAGGGTGTTCACATCGAAAATAAGCTCTCCGCCCGGTGCAATGAACAGATGCAGCCGCTGAAAGGTCCGCTGCACATCGGCGGGAGAGGTGAGGTAGTTGAGGCTGTCCAGGCAGCAGATAGCCGCGTCCACGGTGCCGTAGAGGTCCAGCTTGGGCATGGACTGGTGCAGGAAAATGGGCGCAATGCCCTCCACGCTGCCGCTTTTCATCATGGCGGCAGCCAGCATCTCCTCGGAAGCGTCCGCACCGATCATCTCATAGCCCCGAGCGGTCAGCAGCCAGGTCATGGTGCCGGTGCCGCAGGCCAGGTCCAGCACCGTGTGTACTGGGATGCGGCTGCGGGCAAAGAGCTTTTCCAGATAGTCCGCCCGCTTTTCGTACCCCACATCTCCGGTGAGGGAGTCATAGGCCCCGGCCAGGCCCTGGTATGCGTTCATTCCTCGCCGCTCTCCTTCATCTTCTCCAGGATGCTCTCGTAGCCCCCGGCCCCGTTGAGCAGGGACCGGTTCACCCGGCTGATGGTGGCGCTGGAGGCCCCTGTCTTTTCCAGGATCTCGTTATAGATCATGCCGTTGTTCAGCAAGGTGGCCACCTCAAACCGCTGCTCCATGGAGCGCATTTCGGAGATGGTACACAGGTCCTGGAAGAAGTTGTAGCACTCCTCCTCGGTCTCCAGCTTCAAAATGGCCTTGTACAGCAGGTCGCTCTTTTGCTTGGTGGCAATTTTCGACTTGGCAGGATGCAGCATGGTGTTCGCCCTCCTTTATAATTCCCTTGTATTTTACCATTTTAGTTTGTGAAAGTAAAGCATCGGGTGCAAAATAATTCGTAACAAATTTGTAAACTTTGTTAAATCGCACTTTACCTGGCAAGGCTTTTCCTGTAAAATAATGCAGATGAAAATAGCAGGCCATGGGTTGATAAGGGCAGGCCTTGCCAACCCATGGTAGAAATCGAGGCTATACTATGAGTTTCTTCCAGAAAATGGGTAACGCACTTTCCCGCTTCATGTACGGGCGCAACGGGGTCGACCAGCTGGGCTGGGCCTCCTTGGTGCTGGTGCTGCTGCTGGATACAGTGGAGCTGATCGTCCGCAGCAAGAGCGAAACGGCCCGGATGATCCTCTCCACGGTGAGCTTTCTTGTGATGGTGTGGATCCTGTTCCGCATGTTTTCCCGGAACCTGCCCAAGCGTCGCAAGGAAAACGCCTGGTTCCTTACGAAGATTGTAAACCCCGTGAAAAACCGCAAGGCCCGCAGCCAGGATAAAGACCACAAATACTTCACCTGCCCCCAGTGCCGCACCGTCTGCCGGGTGCCCCGAGGCAAGGGCAAGATCATCATCACCTGCCCCAAGTGCGGCTCCTCCATCCACGGAAAAAGCTGAAATTCCCATCCATTTCCGGCTCTCACCTGCCCGGTGAGGGCCGTTTTTTTGCGTTTTGGACTTGCAAACAGATGTTCTATCATGTACAATAGAGATACAAACTGAGAGGAGGGAACGCCGTGGCGGAAAAAGTGTATGTAGCTATCGACCTAAAGTCCTTTTACGCCTCGGCAGAGTGCGTGGCCCGGGGCCTGGACCCTCTGCGCACCAACCTGGTGGTGGCGGATGCCTCCCGGACGGAAAAGACCATTTGCCTGGCCGTATCTCCCTCCCTGAAGGCCTACGGCATCTCCGGCCGGGCCCGGCTGTTTGAGGTGGTGCAGAAGGTGGAGGCGGTAAACCGGGAACGGCAGCGGAAGTACCCGGCCCACAAGCTCTATGTCCGGGAGTATGACGACCGGAAAATCCAGGAGGACCCCTCCCTGGCCCTGGACTATATCATCGCTCCGCCGAGAATGGCCTATTACATGGAGATCTCCACTAAAATTTACCAGATATACCTGCGCTATGTGGCCCCGGAGGACATCCACGTGTACTCCATCGACGAGGTGTTCATCGACGCCACCAACTACCTGCCCCTGTACGGCCTGGACGCCCGTGGCTTTGCCCGCAAGCTGATGGCGGCGGTCCTCCAGGAAACGGGCATCACCGCCACCGCAGGCATCGGGCCCAACCTTTTCCTGTGCAAGGTGGCCATGGATGTGGGGGCCAAGCACATAAAACCGGATAAAAACGGTGCCCGCATCGCCCAGCTGAGCGTGGAGAGCTTCCGGGAAAAGCTGTGGTCCCACCGCCCCCTGACGGACTTCTGGCGGGTGGGCAAGGGCTACGCCAAAAAGCTGGAGGCTAACGGCATGTATACCCTGGGCGATGTGGCCCGGCGGTCGCTGACAGACGAGGACCTGCTCTACCGGCTTTTCGGCGTAGGGGCGGAGCTGCTCATCGACCACGCCTGGGGGTGGGAGCCGGTGACGCTGGCAGACATCAAATCTTATCGACCCGAGAAATGCTCCATGGGCGCGGGGCAGGTGCTCTCCTGCCCGTACCCGGCGGATAAGGCCCGCATCGTGGTCCGGGAGATGGCCGACGCCCTGGCCCTGGACCTGGTGCAAAAGCGGGTGGTAGCCCGGCAGCTGGTGCTCACCGTGGGCTACGACCGGGCGGGCCGCACCCAGGGCTACACCGGTCCCCTGACCACCGACCCCTACGGCCGCAGCATCCCCAAGCCCGCCCACGGCACCGAGCATCTCCCCTGCCCCACCGCCTCCTCCCGGTACATCATCGACGCCGCCATGACGCTATTCGACCGCATCGTAGACCCCCGCCTGCCGGTGCGGCGCATGAGCCTGGTGGCCGACCAGGTGACAGCGGAGGAACTGGCCCCCGCCGCGCCCCAGCCGGAGCAGCTGGACCTGTTCACCGACTACGCGGCCCGGGAGAAGCAGCAGGCGGCGGAGCAGGAGGCCCTGGAGCGGGAAAAACAGCTGCAGCAGGCGGTGCTGCATATTAAAAATAAGTACGGAAAAAACGCCATTTTAAAGGGCATGAATTTTGAGCCCGGGGCCACCGCCGCCCAGCGCAACCGGCAGATCGGCGGCCATAAGGCATAAAACATCCAGCACGAAAGGAGGTCCTCATGGGCGCATACGATGATATTCTGCACCTACCCCACCACCGCTCGGAAAAGCACCCGCCTATGTCCATGCGGGAGCGGGCGGCCCAGTTCTCCTCCTTCCGGGCCCTGACGGGCTATGAGGATGCCATCGGCGAAACAGCCCGCCTCACGGACCAGCGCATAGAGCGCAGCGAGGAGGAGAAGCAGCGTCTGGACTCCATCCTGCAGCATCTGGAGCGCCGCCTGGCAGAAAAGCCCACCGTCACCGTCACCTATTTCCGCCCCGACGACCGCAAAGACGGAGGTGCCTATTTGCACCGCACAGGGAGCCTCCACGCCATCGACCGCCCCAACGGCCGCCTGATCTTCACCGACAAATCCGAACTTTCCTTGGACGACATCTACGACCTCTGGGAGGAGCCCTAAATCCGTAGGGCCACCCCACCACCAAAGGCTCCCCTGCGCAAGGGGAAATCGCCGAAGCGCCGCCAGTGGCGGATGCAGCGAGGCGATTTCGAGGAAGTGCCCCGATTGGCGGCCACGACAGTGGCCGGGAATCGGCTGGCACGACGGTGGGCAGGCTGTCACGGCGAAGCCGTGACTGAGGGGTCGACTCCCACACCCCATGCAAAAACCCTGTCATTGCGAGGGCGCTCCGCGCCCGTGGCAATCCGTCCCCCTTTTTCCACTTTCCGTTTTCTCCAATTTGATCCCCCACAAAAAACCACCCCGGCAAATGTCGCCATTTGCCGGGGTGTTCCCATTAAATTCTCACACACTCAGCTGGTCGTCCAGCACCAGACCGGGGTTGTGCTTAGTGAGGAAGCCCAGGGACCATGCGCCGCAGTACGCGATAAAGTAGCGATCCTTAAAGTCCTGCAGGACCCGGGAGTCGGTACACAGGGTCATGTCCTGATAGTCCCCCTCGTAGCTTTTGATGCGGATCAGGTGGCTGTACGGCAGCCCCTCCATCCGCAGCTCCACGCCGTACTCGCTGCGCATGCGGTACTCGAACACGTCGAATTGCAGCGAGCCAACCACACCCACCACAATATCCTCGTAGCCGCTGCCCGGAAACTTGAAGATCTGAATAGCACCCTCCTGGGCGATCTGCTGCACGCCCTTGATGAACTGCTTGCGCTTCATGGTGTCCTTGGGGGACACGGCACGGAACAGTTCCGGCTCAAAGGACGGGATGCCGGAATAGCGGAACTTCTTCCCCGGCACCGTAATGGTGTCGCCGATGGAGAAAATGCCTGGGTCGAACACGCCGATGATGTCCCCGGCGTAGGCCTCGTCCACGATCTCCCGCTCGGCGGCCATCATGGCCTGGGGCTGGGACAGGCGCATTTTCTTGCCCGTCTGCACATGGTAATACTCCGCGTCCCGCTCGAACTTGCCGGAGCATATACGCATAAAGGCCAGCCGGTCCCGGTGGGCCTTGTTCATGTTGGCCTGGATCTTGAACACAAAAGCGGAGAAATCCGGGGAAAACGCATCCACCACGCCCTCATCGCTCTCCCGGGACAGGGGCGGCGTGGTCATGCGCAGAAAGGACTCCAAAAACGGCTCCACGCCGAAGTTTGTAAGGGCCGAGCCGAAGAACACAGGGGAGAGCTTGCCGCACTGCACAGCCTCCAGGTCAAATTCCGCCCCGGCGCCCAAAAGCTCCACATCGTCCCGGAGGATGCCCGTGAGCTTCTCGCCGATAAGCTCCGGCAGGGCGGGATCATCCAGCTCCGCCTCGGTGACGGCGGCTTTTTGGGCGTGACCCGCGTCGGTGAAGTGAAGGATGCGCTTTTTCTCCCGGTCATACACTCCCTTAAACTCTCTGCCGCAGCCGATGGGCCAGTTCATGGGATAGGTGGCGATCCCCAGCTCCCGCTCTACCTCCTCGCACAGCTCCAGCGGGTCCCGGGTCTCCCGGTCCATCTTGTTGATAAAGGTAAAGATGGGAATGTGCCGCAGGGCGCAGACCTTGAAGAGCTTGCGGGTCTGAGGCTCCACGCCCTTGGCGCCGTCAATGACCATCACGGCGCTGTCGGCGGCCATGAGGGTGCGGTAGGTGTCCTCGGAGAAGTCCTGGTGGCCGGGGGTGTCCAGAATGTTGATGCAGAAGCCGTCGTGGCGGAACTGCATCACCGACGAGGTAACGGAAATGCCGCGCTGCTTCTCGATCTCCATCCAGTCGGAGGTGGCGGCCCGGGCACGCTTGCCCTTCACCTCGCCGGCCTGGGCGATAGCCCCGCCGTAGAGCAGGAATTTTTCCGTTAATGTAGTCTTACCGGCGTCCGGGTGGGAGATGATGGCAAAGGTCCGCCGCCGGGATATTTCTTCTTTCAATGAGGCCATAGGTTCCTCCTCCTAAGCAAAATGCAGAATCTTAATTATTATATACAAATTTCGCAGAAAAGTCTATAAATCTCCGAGAGATTTTCCTGATCTGAGGGAATTTTTTGCAAAAAACACCGTCCACTGCGTTTTCGGTGCAGCGAACGGTGAAAGTTCAGTCCAGCCAAGGGGCATATTTCTCGAAGCCGAAGAGCAAATTCTCCCGGCTGTGGCAGTCGGAGGAGAGGATACGCTTTATGCCCCGGCGGCGCAGCTCCTCCAGGATCCACCGGGCCGGGTACGGCTCCGTGCGGTAGCCTCGGGAGATGGCTCCGGTGTTGATCTCAAAGGTCACGGGGGCGGCGGCCAGGGCGTCCAGGGCCCGGAGAGCCGCCCGGCGGTAGCGGGGGTGGTCGGTGGAAAAAAGGGCATCCCCCTCGTTGAACTTGGTCACCAGGTCAAAGTGGCCCACCACCTGGCAGCGGGTCCGGGCATAGACCCGGGATACGGTCTCAAAATAATCCTCGGCAAAGGCGTACCAGTCCCCGCCGTAGTGCTGGCGCACCGCCTGCTCCTGGGCAGTCTGTGAGGCGTCTATGGGCAGGTACACGCCGTCCTTATACAGGTAGTGGACGCTGCCGATCACATAGTCGTACCCCTCCGTGGAGGCAGGGGAGTAAAAATCCTGCTCGATGCCCATATAGATGCGGATGCGCCCGGCGTATTTATCCCGCAGGCGGCGAATCTCCGTCTTATATTCCTCCGTCTCCGCCGGAGACATGCAGTAGTCGCTGTCGTAGGGGGCGTAGGAATGTCCGCTGAAGCCCAGGGCCGGGCAGCCCAGGGCCAGGGCCTCCCGCACCAAGTCCTCAGGCCGGTCCTTGCCGTCACAGAGGAGGGTGTGGGTATGAAAATTGGAATACTGCTCAGCCATGGCTATAGATCTTCTTATCAATGGCGAAAATTTTCCCGCTGAAGGTGCCCACCGGGGTATTTTCCAGGTTTTCGGTATAGATCTCCATGCGGCTGTCGATAAGGTCCAGATAGCTCAAAAGCTCCGCCTCGATGCACATGGGCCGCACCGCCGCGCCGAACTCCGGCTCTCCGTGGTGGGAGAGGATCATGTGCTGCAGCAGAACGGCCTTCTCCTCCGGCGTACCCAGGGCGGCCGCCACCCGGCCCACCGCCTCGGCGCCCAGCACCAGGTGGCCGATGAGCTGGCCCTTCAAGGAATACTCCGACACCAGGCCCAAGGGCGAGGTGACAAACTCCTCACACTTGCAGAAATCGTGCAGCAGCGTGCCCGCCAGCAGCAGGCTCCGGTCCACCGCCGGGTAAAGCCCCGCGTAGAAATCCGCAGCCTTCAGCATGTAGGACGTGTGCATGAGAAGGCCGCCCACAAAGCCGTGGTGCATACTCTTGGCCGCCGGAATAAGCCGAAACTGTTTACCATAGCGGCTCAGCATCTCCTGGCAGACGGCCCGGTAATCCTCGTCCTCCAGGGAGGCGATGGTCTCCTTCAGCCACGCCCAGGTCTCGTCCATCTGGATGGGAGCCGTGGCCACCAGGTCGCTGACCCGGAAATCGTCGTTCTCCTCCGCCAGGCGGATCCGGTAAACCGTCACCTGGGGCGCGCCCCGGTACTCGGAGGCCAGGCCCGCGATCCAGGCCACCTTACCCACATCCCCCTGGCCGATGGGGCCCGTGTAGTCCCACACCTGGGCCGTGACGGTACCGCTGCGGTCCGCCAGGTTCAGGGTGAGGAAGGGCTTCCCCGCCGCCGTGGTGCGCTGGGCGATGTTCTGGAGGATGTAGTAGCCCTCAAAGCGGTCGCCGGTGTTCATATCGTGTATCAGCATGGTTTTCTCTCCTTTTACATCCACATGGCAAAGGGCCGCAGCACGGCACCCAGAAGCTTCACATACCATTTGCGCTTTTTCCAGCTCTGCAGGGTGACCCGGCGGCTCTTTTCCAGCACGCGGTCCATGTCCTCCTGCACCGCCGCCACGGCGCTGCCGGTAAACAGCACGCCGCATTCAAAATGCAGCTGAAAGCTTCGGTAGTCCATATTCACCGAGCCCACGAAGCCCACATCCCCGTCGGCCACCACGGATTTCGCGTGCAGCAGGCCGGGCGTATAGGTGAATATCTTTACATCATGCTCCAGCAGCTCACCGAAATAGGACAGGGCCACCATGTAGGCAAATTTGTGGTCCGGGATGCCCGGGAGCATCAGGCGCACATCCACGCCGCTGTCCGCGGCGATACACAGGGTGCGGATCATAGGCTCGTCGATGGCCAGATAGGGGGTGGTGATCCAGATATAGCGGCTGGCGTTGCCAATGAGCTGCTGGAAGGTATCCTCAGCGGTATCCACGGGGTTATTATCCGGCCCGTCCACCAAGGGCTGGCAGAAATCGGTGCCCTCCACCCGGATGCGGGGCCGGTAAAGGTCCCAGGCCCAGCGTAGCTCACCGCCCATGCGCACCCAAAGGTGCATGAACTGCCTTGTCAGGCCCCAGGCCCCCTCCCCCTTCAGACGGAGGCCGCAGTCCTTCCAGTAGCCGAAGCGGACAATGAGGTTGGCGTATTCATCGGCCAGGTTGGCCCCGCCGGTGTAGGCGATGTCGCCGTCGATGACGGCTATTTTCCGGTGGTCGCGATAGTTGAAATACAGGCGGTTTACATAGCGGTGGACGGGGTTGAACATCTGCACCCACACGCCCCTTTTGCGCAGGGCGCCGATCTCCTCCGGAGGCATGGTCATCATGCTGCCGAAATCGTCCAGGATCAGGTTTACCTCCACTCCGGCGGCAGCCCGCTCCGTGAGGATGGCGCAGATACGGTCCCATATCTCGCCCTTGGAAGCAATGTAATATTCCAGGAAAATAAAGCGCTGAGCCTTTTTCATCTGCTCCAGCAGGTCCTCCAGGTATGCCTCCCCCGTGGGGAAATAGGTCATCTCCGTCCCCTCAAACAGGGGCAGGTCCTGCCGGCGCAGATACTCCGTCAGCTTGGCCCAGTGGGGCAGGCGCTGCTGCAGGTCCTTCTGGGCCGCGTCGCTGCTGCGGCGGACGGCATCTGTCTCCCGGGGCATATCCAGCGGCTTCAGGTCCAGCTTCTTTTTCACCTGGTTGCCGTTCCACAGGAAGTACAGTATCACGCCCACCACCGGCACCAGCATCACCAGCACGATCCATCCGGGCTTATAGGTGCTGCTGCCCGGGCGCATATAGATATGCACCACGCACAGCACCCCGATTATCTCCAGCGCCGAGTAGGCGATATATACCTTCTGCCGGAGCACCTGCGTCAGGGCGATCACCAGGGCGATCTGCAGCAGCAGCAGGACCGCCACCAGCGCCAGGCGCAGGGCAGCCGATATTTTTCGCTCTGTCTTCCGCTGAATGTGTTTCATAGGGTAAGGTCCTTTCCTCTAAAAGGCCGGCAGGACTGCCCGATAAGCACAGTCCTGCCGACATGCGTTAGCGCTTGGAGCGCAGCAGGTCCTGCTGGATCTGCCACAGCTTTTTGGAGAGGTCCACATAGTATTTGTGGGGATAGTCGAAGCGCTTCACCTCGTCCCAGAGGGTGTCCACCTGCTGGCGGCAGTAGTCCCGGATCTGCTCCAGGGTGGGCCGCTCATACACGCACTTGCCCCCCAGGAAAATGGGCACCTGCAGCTCCCGGGCGGTGAAATTATACACCGTCTTGGTTTTCCAGGTGGCCTCGGGGTCAAACAACTCCAGGTCGCCGGTGTCGTCCATCTGCTCGTCATACACCGTCATATAGTCGGCAATGGCCTTGCCGGTGTCCCGGCCGTAGAAGCGATAGACCTTCTTGAAATGGGGCACGGTGATCTTGCCCACGTTCTCGCTGACCTTGATCTTGGGAACAATGTTGCCCTCCTGATCCTCCACGGCGGCCAGCTTGTAAACGCCGCCGAACACCGGCTCGCTCTTGGCGGTGATCATCCGCTCACCCACGCCGAACATATCAATTTCCGCGCCCTGGAGCAGCAGGTCCTGGATCAGGTACTCGTCCAGAGAGTTGGAGACGGAGATCTTGCAGTCGGTCCAGCCGGCATCGTCCAGCATTTTCCGGGCCTGGCGGCTGAGATAGGTCATGTCGCCGGAGTCCAGACGGATGCCGCACTTGGTGATGCCCAGGGGCTTTAAGACCTCGTTAAAGGCGCGGATGGCGTTGGGCACGCCGGACTTCAGGGTGTTGTAGGTGTCCACCAGGAGGGTGGCGTTGGTGGGGTAGATTTCGCAGTAGGTCTTGAAGGCCTCGTATTCCGAGTCGAACATCTGCACCCAGGCGTGGGCCATGGTGCCGCCGGCGGGTACCCCGTACAGCTCGTCGGAAATGGTGCAGGCGGTGCCGTGGCAGCCGCCGATGTAGGCAGCCCGGGCGCCTATAATAGCCGCGTCCGCCCCCTGAGCCCGGCGGGAGCCGAACTCCAGCACCGTGCGGCCCCGGGCAGCGCGGACGATGCGGTTGGCCTTGGTGGCGATGAGGCTCTGGTGGTTGATGGTCAGCAGGGTGAAAGTCTCGATGAGCTGCGCCTCGATGGCCGGGGCGCGCACCGTGACCAGCGGCTCCCGGGGAAAGACCGGGGTGCCCTCAGGAATAGCGTAAATGTCGCCGGTAAAGCGGAAGTTCTCCAGATAGGTCAAAAACTCCTCGTCAAAGAGCTTGCGTCCCCGGAGATACTCGATGTCCTCCTTGGAAAAGTGGAGATTCTCAATGTACTCAATAAGCTGCTCCAGACCCGCCGCGATGGCGAAGCCGCCCTTATCCGGAACGGCGCGGAAAAACACATCAAAATAGGTGATGCGGTCCTTGTAGCCGTTTTTGAAATACCCGTTGCCCATGGTCAGTTCGTAAAAATCGCAGAGCATGGTCATGTTCAGCTTTTCTTCTGTTTTCATTTCATACCTCAAGATCGTTATGTAGTGGGGGTATACTTCGTTTATTATAGCACCATTGCGTATTTATAGCAACAGGAAAAGCGGAAGGAGTTTTTCAAGGGGAAAGAGGAAAGATGGGGCGTAGGGGCGACCCTTGCGGTCGCCCGAAAAAAGAGCCTCCCTTGCCTAAAGGGAGGGGGACCAGCCGCACTCTGGTGGAGGGATTCGTGCGGGGTAGATGTCCTGTGAGTTCGTGCGGGGAAGAATCCCCCAGTCGGCTTCGCCGACAGCCCCCTTTAGGCAAGGGGGCCTTTGGGATGGGCGGGTTGCATGGGGTGCGGTGCGTCGACCCCTCAGTCACGGCTTCGCCGTGCCAGCTCCCCTTGCGCAGGGGAGCCTTTTTTAGGGGACGGGGGATGCGGATTGCCACACCAGTGACATCGGTCACTGGTTCGCAATGACACATTCCAGCAAGCGCAGATCGTTTCCATGTGGCTGGGCGGCAAAAGAGCGCATGGTTTTTTTCCATGCGCTCTTTTTTGCTTAATACTTCACTTTGGCCAGGCAGATGCGGATCCACTCGTGGTCGTAGAAGGTGAGAGTTTCCTCCGGCAGGCCGCCGAAGGTCTCCCCCTTATTGAGGATGTCCTCACTGGGATAGGCCACGGGGTCCGTAGCCATTTCCTCGTCCATCTCCTCCAGGGCGGTGGCGGAGGGGCAGGAATAGCCCGTTTCATCGCAGTTGCGCAGGACGATGTCGTCCCGGCACATAAAGTTGATGAAGGCCAACGCGTCCTCATAGTTCTTAGAGCAGGTGGGAATGCACATGGCATCCACGAAAAGATTGCTCCCCTCCTCCGGCTGCACAAAAGCCAGGTCCGGGTTTTCCTCCACCATGGTCAGATAGTCGCCGGCGTAGTAGGTGCCCATGGCGGCCTCATTGTTGATCATCTTGTCGAAGATCTGGTCCATAACATAGGCCTGCACGATGCCGTCCTCCTTCTGCTTAATAAGCAGGTCTGTGGCCTCGGCGATCTGCTCCTTATCGGTGGTATTGAAGGAGTAGCCCAGGGCCTTCAGGGCCAGGCCAATGCAGTCCCGGGGATTGTCGAAGATCAGCACCTGTCCCTTGAGGTCGGTGGTGAACAGATCCATCCACGAGGTAGGGGCCTTGTCCACCATGGTGGTGTTATAGATGATGCCGGTGGTGCCCCACATATAGGGCAGGCTGTACTTCTGCTCCGTGTCGTAGGCGGGATTCAGGTAGCGGGGATCGATGTTCTCCGCGTTAGGGATTTTGCTGTAATCCAGCTCCATCAGCAGCCCCTCCTCCCCCATTCGGGCCACCATGTAGTCCGAGGGGATGATCACATCATAGCTGTTGCCGCCGCCCTTGATGGCGGAGTAGAGCATTTCGTTGGAGGCAAAGGTCTTGTAATTGACATGGATGCCCGTCTCCGCCTCAAAATCGTCAAAGATGGACTCGTCGATATACTCGCCCCAGTTGTACACATTGATGCTGTGGCCCGTCTGCCCGCCTTGGCAGCCCGTCAGAGGCAGAGCCAGCAGCAGGGCCAGAAGCAAAATAGCGAATTTTTTCATCACCGGGTCCCTCCCTTCACGCCGTCCTTTTGGAGGGCCTTGTCCCGCTTTTCCGCCTGCTTGGTCTGGTGCATCTCTCGGAAGTTCACAATGAGCAGCAGGCTCAGCACCACCACGAACAGAATTGTAGACAGGGCGTTGACCTCGGGGCTGATACGCTTGCGGGTCATGGCGTAGATCTGCATAGCCAGGGTAGACACCTCGGACCCGGCGGTAAAATAGGAAATGACAAAGTCATCAATGGAGAGGGTAAAGGCGATGAGCAGACCGTTGAGGATGCCGGGCCGCAGCTCGGGCATAAGCACCTTCCAGAAGGCCTGCCAGGGGGTGGCGCCCAGGTCCATGGCCGCCTCACCCAGGTTGGGGTTTAGCTGGCGCAGCTTGGGCAGCACCGCCAGGACAACATACGGGATATTAAAGGTGATGTGCGCCACCAGCAGCGTGCCGAAGCCCAGAGAGAAGCCCAGCAGATTCCCCGTGAACACGAACAGCAGCATCAGGCTCACGCCGGTGATGATGTCGGCATTGGTCATGGGGATGTTGTTGATGGTCATGAACAGGTGTCGGGGCCGCCGCTTCATGGAGTGGAAGCCGATGGCCGCCGCCGTGCCCAGAACCGTTGCAATAAGTGCCGCCAGCACAGACACCGTGAGGGTGGTGCTGAAGGCGGAGAGGATCTCCTCGTCCTGGAACAGCTCCTGATACCAGTGCAGGGAGAAGCCGGACCAGACCGTGCGGCTCTTGGAGTCGTTAAAGGAGAAGATGATAAGCACCGCGATGGGCAGGTACAAAAACAGGAACACCAGGACATTGAGCACCTTGGCGATGATAGGATTTTTATTCTGCATCACATCATCACCGCCCCTTCTTCACCGTCGCCGAAGCGGTTCATAATGAGCATGGCGATAATGACCAGCAGCAGCATCATAAGAGAGATGGCGCTGCCCAGGTGGGGATTATACGCCGAGCCCAAAAATTGCATTTCGATCAGGTCACCCAGCAGGAAGCTCATGCCGCCGCCCAGGAGCTTAGAAATGGCAAAGGTGGAAATGGACGGGATGAACACCATCATAACGCCGCTGATCACGCCGGGGACGGACAGGGGGAAGATGACCCGCCTAAATACCTGCATCTTGCCGGCACCCAGGTCCTGGGCCGCCTCGATATACCGCCGGTCCAGCTTCTCGATGACGGAGAAGATGGGCAGGATCATAAAGGGCAGGAAATTATATACCATGCCCAAAATCACCGCCGCGTCGGTATTGATGATATGCAGGGGCGGGATGCCCACCAGACCCAGCAGCTGGTTGAGAAAGCCGTTGTTTTCCAGGATGGACATCCAGGCGTAGGTGCGCAGCAGGAAGTTCATCCACATGGGCAGCATGATGAAAAGCATAGCCACCTTCCGGGTGGTGGGGCCCGTCTGGGCCAGGAAATAGGAAAACGGATAGGCGATCAGCAGGCAGATGACCGTGGCCACCGCCGCCAGATACAGGGAGTTGCCGCACACCTGGAGAAAAACATCCAGGTTGGAGAAGTTCTCCAGGGTAAATTTGCCGTCGTAATTGGTGAAGGCATACACCACGATCAGCAGCAGCGGCACCACCACGAAAACAGCCATCCAGACGATATAGGGAATGGCGGGTGTCTTAGTCTTCATCGTCAGCGTCCTCCTCATCCTCCTCGGCAAAGTCGGGATCGTTGATCTCGTCATACTCCGCCGAATAAGAACTGTAGTCGCCGAACAGGCCCGAATACTCGCTCTTCTTCATAATGTGGATGTCGTCCGGATTGAGGATGATGCCGATGACCTCGCCTACCTCGTGGTAGTCGGTGGTCTGAATGAGCCACTTGTAGCCCTTGAAGTCCACGATGGTGTCGTAGTGGACGCCCTTGAAGGTGACGGAGGTCACCGTGCCCACCAGGCGGCCCTTGTCGGCGGGGACGATCTCAATGTCCTCGGGCCGGATGACCACGTCCACCGGCTCCATGGGGGCAAAGCCCTTGTCCAGGCACTTAAACTTGCGGTTGAAGAACTCCACCACATAGTCCTCGTGCATAATGCCGTCCAGGATATTGCTCTCGCCGATGAAGTCCGCCACGAAAGCGTTTTTCGGCTCGTTGTAAATATCCTCCGGGGTGCCGATCTGCTGGATGCGGCCCTTGTCCATCACCACCACGGTGTCGGACATGGTCAGGGCCTCCTCCTGATCGTGGGTAACATATATAAAGGTAATGCCCATCTGCTGCTGGATACGCTTCAGCTCGTTCTGCATATCCTTGCGCAGACGCAGATCCAGTGCGCCCAGGGGCTCGTCCAGCAGCAGGACCTTGGGCCGGTTCACCAGTGCTCTGGCGATGGCCACACGCTGCTGCTGGCCGCCGGAGAGCTGATCCACGCGCCGCTTTTCAAAGCCCTTAAGGCTCACAACGCCCAGCATCTCCGTAACCCGCTCACGGATCTCCTCCTCCGGCACCTTGGCAATGCGCAGTCCGAAGGCAATATTTTCAAACACATCCAGGTGCGGGAACAGCGCATACTTCTGGAACACCGTGTTGATCTGCCGCTTGTGGGGCGGGACATCATTGATCCTGACGCCGTCAAAGATCACGTCGCCGCTGGTGGGGGTGGTGAAACCGCCGATAATACGCAGCGTGGTGGTCTTGCCGCAGCCGCTGGGGCCTAATAGCGTCAGAAACTCCGAATCATTAAAATACAAATTGATGTTATCGAGAACCTGCTCGTCGTCAAACGCCATGCAGATATTCCGCAGGCGAATCAACTCTTTGGACATTTATCCTCCTCCGTTCACACAAAAAAAATATGCGCCGCGTCCCTCCGAAAAACGGTTTCTGTTCCATTTTCCCCGTAAATCGTCAGGATTTGACAGATACAATATAGTAAGAATATCCCCAAATGTCAATAAAATTTTTTCTTATTTTTATAATGTGTTTTTTTCGCGCAAAATGCGCCGCCAAAACGGGGCTGGAAGTGAAAAAAAGGAGATCGCCCCGCAGGCGGTCTCCCTATGATTTTTCTTTTGTAAGGGCAGGCCCTCAGCCCACTTCCTCCGTAATATCCACGGCGGTGTCCAGCACCTCCTGGGGCACGGTGATGGCGTCCACATCGTTGTAGCCCAGCACCTCCATGGACATAACGAATTTGTCCACGGTCACGTCGGCGTCCTCACTGTCTGCGGAGTTCTTAATGAGCTCAGTCACCATGCCGGTCATGTCGAACACATACTTCACCGGCAGGCCCGCGTCGTTGACCCATATAGTAATGGGGATGCCGCCCAGCTTGCTCAGCACATCGCTGTAATCCTCGCCCAGCAGGGAGGTGATGTTGTCCAGGCTGCCGCTCTCCTCCAGAGTGTCCTCCAGCATGTCGGGGCTGATAACGCCCTCGTAGCGGGTGGCGGGCACCCCCTGCACGGTCTCCTTGCCGGCGGCCTTGAAGTTGGAGCCGTTCTTCATGTACAGCTCAAAGGAGTCCATGGCGTTATACTGCTCGGTATTCATGCCCGAATCCTCAGCCAGGCTCTTATACCACTGGTTTTCGCCGGTGCCGGCCATATCCATGCCCGTGTAGGCCACGGTCTGGCCGTTCTCGGACACCATGTAGATCTGCACATTGTTCAGCGACAGGCCCATCATGTTCATATTCATGGTCATCATGGCCGCCGCGGGGTCCATAGTGAGCTCGGCGCTGCCGTCTACGGTCATCTTCATAGACTCGCCCTCGGCGCTGATGCTCATCTCCATGGCGTAGGTATAGCGCATGCTGGTGATCTCCTCCAGCTGCTGCTGGGCGCTGAGCATCACAGAGGCCGCGTCTCCGCCGGAGGGCTGCTCCTTCTGGCCGCAGGACACCAGGGCGAATATCATCGTCAATGCCAGGGCGCACGAGCTGAGTCTTCTCCACAGTTGTTTCATAGATCTTTCCCTTTCTGTCCGTTTTCTCTCTTTTTTCGTTCGGTCCATATTATGCCGCAAATGGTGGGCATAATTTTATACATTTATTATATTATATTCATCAAATTTTGTCAATATTTGTATTTAAATTTTGTTCAGCCGAAATATTTCTCCCGAAACGGCACCTGGTCCACCTGGAAGGTGCGGCCCCGGAGGTAATTTAATATCCCCGCGCCCGTGGGCAGGTCAAAGGTGAGCTTATACGAATACAGAGCCTGGCGGGTCTCCCCGTAGCGGCGGTTTTTCTCGCCGCTGCCGTATTTTCCGTCCCCCAAAAGCGGGCAGCCCAGGTCGGCCATGGTGGCGCGAATCTGGTGGGTGCGGCCGGTGAGCAACTCCACCTCTAAAAGGGACAGTTCGCCCCGACGCTGGAGGGTCTTATACCGGGTCACGGCGGTCTTGGCCCCGGGCACGGGCTTGTGGAACACGAACACCTGCTTTTTCTTCTCGTCCTTGCGCAGGAAGTTCTCCACCTCTCCCGCCGGTGGCCGGGGTGAGCCCAGGGTGATGCAGAGGTAGCGCTTGGTCAGCTCGTGGTCACGGATCTTGTCGTTGATAATGCGCAGGGTCTCGGCGTTTTTAGCGGCGATGACGATGCCGCCGGTGTTGCGGTCGATGCGGTTGCACAGGGCCGGGGTGAAGGCGTTTTCCCACCGGGGATTCCACTCCCGCTTTTGGTAGAGATAGGCCTGGATGTGGTTTATAAGGGTGTTCACCTTCTCCGTCTCGTCCGCGTGGACCACCAGGCCCGGGCGCTTATTCAGCAGCATGAGATTCTCGTCCTCATACACAATGTCAAGGCTGGGCTTAAAGAGGGTGAGGAACATATTCTCCTCCCGGGGCTGGTCGAAAAACTCGTCATTTATATAGAGCTGTAGGACATCCCCCTGGGCAAGGCGCTGGTCCCGGGCGGCCCGCTGGCCGTTTAGCTTAATGCGCTTTAGGCGGATGTATTTTTGCAGCAGGGCCGGGGGCAGCAGGGGCAGAGACTTCCCCACGAACCGATCCAGCCGCTGCCCGGCGTCATTTTTTCCAACGGTAAGCTCGCGCATCCGCTTCCCTCCTTAGGCCATATAGTGCTATTGTATCGTTTTTTTGAAAAAAGTCAATTTTTTAGCAGAAAATGTTTGACAAGCCGCCTTTCTTCCTCTATAATACAATTCGTGTCATTGTGAGGTGTGCCATGCGTTTGAATGTAAACAGAGTACTGCATACCCCGGATGCCGGCGAGGATTTCCACTTTGAGATGGATCTTTCGGACCTGGAATTCGGCGGTGAAAAGCCTGTTATAAACCCGGTTGTTGTGGACGGCCGCGTGAAAAACAAGGCCGGTGTGCTGCTGCTGGAGCTTCAGACATCCACAACGCTTCGCTGCCGGTGCAGCCGGTGCCTGGAAAGCTTTGACCTGCCGAAAACCACAGACTATTCCTGTGTTTTGGCAGAGGAAAAGCAGTTCGAGGACAGCGACGACATCGTTCTTCTGGACCACGACGAAGTGGACCTGGACGACCTTGCCCGAACGGCGTTTATCCTTGACATGGACACAGTCGTTTTGTGTTCCCCCCAGTGCAAGGGCCTGTGCCCCGGCTGCGGCGTGAATCTAAACCGGGAGACCTGCCGCTGCAAAAAGCAGGTAGACCCCCGGCTGGCCGCCCTGGCAAAGCTCCTGCCCCAGGAGGACGCATAAGCGCTATTAATAAATTCACTGCTCAGGCAGTATAAGACCAAGGAGGTGTCAACATGGCAGTACCTAAGGGAAAAGTATCCAAGCAAAGACGCAATAAGAGACGCAGCTCCGTGTGGAAGCTGGCGACTCCCGGTCTGGTGGCATGCCCCAAGTGCGGTGCGCTGCATCTGCCTCACAGAATGTGCCCGGAGTGCGGTACCTACAATGGCCGTGAGGTCAAGGTCGTCAAGTCCGTGGCCGCGGATAAGTAATTTTGTGTCCTTGCAGGAGGGAAGCGTGGCTTCCCTCTTGTTTTTTTGCGGGAAAACGGCGGGGCACGACCCCTCAGTCAGCATAACGGCTGACAGCTCCCCTTACGCAGGGGAGCCAACGAAAAAGCCTCCCCTGCGCAAGGGGAAATCGCCGAAGCGCCGCCAGTGGCGGATGCAGCAAGGCGATTTCGAGGAAGTGCCCCGATTGGCGGCCACGACAGTGGCTGGGAATCGGTTGGCACGACGGTGGGCAGCCGCCGCCCCCTACGAAGTTCTATCGATAAACGGTGCGTAGGGGTCGGCCTGCACCGCGCCCTATGCCCCACACCCCGGCGGGGTGTGGTCACCCCCGCCCCCTACGCATATATGCGGGCTGATGCAAACGGGGCGTCGAGGACGCCGCCCCCTACGAAATTATAGCAAGAAGTGCGGAGCAGCGGGCCGATGTGGGCATCGGCCCCTACGCAAAAACAGGAATCATGTACGGCAGGCGACCGCAAGGGTCGCCCCTACGCATTTTCCTCCGTCTTTCCACTTTCTTCCCTTTTCTCATTCCATTTTTTAATTAAATCCATAAAAATGATTCGTTTTACTTTTGGATAAGGGGCGGGTATACTATTAAATATAGAAAATGCTTGCGTGGCGGGGAAAATGCGGCTATAATTGTATAGTTATTGAGGCTATCGATAAAGTGGTAGGATTTTCGATAACGGTAAGGAAAGGTGTGTGAGGGAAACCCAAGAAGGGTGTCTCTCACCATCGAAATCAATAGTTTTTGAAACTTTTTCAAAGTTTCAAAAACTTATACAGCGGAGCGAAAAGGCTTTTTCGAAACGCTGTATTATGTGGCATTATGCCGTTTTTTAGGAGAGACGCACATGAGCACCATCATCACCTCCATAGACCCCGGCAGTCCCGCCATGCGGGCCGGTCTGCGGCCGGGCCAGCAGCTTTTATCCATCAACGGTCACACCGTGGTGGACGTGCTGGACTACCGGTTTTACGGCTACGACCCGGTGAGCCATCTGACTCTGAAAAACGAAGACGGCTCTACCCTGAAGCTGACCATCCGCAAGGCCGAGGGCGAGGACCTGGGGCTGAACTTTGACACCTATCTTATGGACGAGATGCGCTCGTGCGCCAACCACTGCGTCTTCTGCTTTGTGGACCAGATGCCCCCGGGCATGCGCGAGACCCTGTATTTTAAGGACGACGACGCCCGGCTCAGCTTCCTACAGGGCAACTACATCACCCTTACTAACCTCACCGAGCGGGAGGCCCAGCGCATCATCGACCTGCGCATCAGCCCCATCAATGTCTCCGTCCACACCACGGACCCCCAGCTCCACTGCACCATGCTGGGAAACAAAAACGCCGCCCGGAGCCTGGACTACATCCGCGCCTTCTGCAAGGCGGGCATTGTGATGAACGGGCAGATCGTGATCTGCCCCGGCTGGAACGACGGCGACCAACTGCGCCGCACCCTCCGGGACCTGACGGAGATGGAGTTCTCCTCCTGCTCCCTGGTGCCTGTGGGCATCACCAAGCACCGGAAGGGACTGGCCAAGCTGAAGCCCGTAGACGCTCAGTGCGCGGAAGAAATTCTGGACATCGCCGAGGAATTCGGCCAGGAGAATCTGCGCCGCTTCGGGACAAGGCGGTTCTTCTGCGCCGACGAGCTTTTCCTCCGGGCCGGGCGAGAGCTGCCCGGGGAGGACTATTACGAGGGCTACCGGCAGCTGGAGAACGGCGTAGGCATGCTCCGCTCCCTGGAGGGAGACCTGCTGCAGGCCATGGACCTGATGGATGAGCCGCCCGCCCCCTCCCCCTTTACCATTGCCACAGGCCGGGCCGCCGAGGGCTTTATGCGGCACCTGCTGGATATGGTACAGCAGCGCTCCCCCCAGGTGCAGGGCAAGGTGGTGGGGATAGACAACGACTTTTTCGGCCACACCATTGACGTGGCGGGCCTTTTGACCGGCCAGGATCTGGCCGCTCAGCTCCCGGCCCACAAGCCCCTGGGGCGGGTGCTGATCCCCCTGCACATGCTGCGCCACCAGGAGGATGTATTTTTGGACGACTGGACGGTGCCCCAGCTCTCCCAGGCGCTGGACGCGCCGGTGCAGGTAGTGGGCATTGACGGCTTCGACCTGTGCGACGCCATTTTCGGACTGTAAGGAGGTAGACCTATGGCAAAACCTATGATCGCTATCGTGGGCCGGCCCAATGTGGGCAAGTCCATGCTGTTTAATAAGCTTATCGGCCGGCGCCTTTCCATCGTGGAGGACACCCCCGGCGTGACAAGAGACCGCATCTACGGAGAAAGCGACTGGTGCGGGCGCAAGTTCACCCTGGTGGACACCGGCGGCATCGAGCCCAACACCGACAATCAAATTCTCGCTTTCATGCGCCAGCAGGCCCAGATCGCCATTGACAACGCCACCGTTATTGTCCTGGTGACGGACATCAAGACCGGCGTGACCGCCGCCGACCAGGAGGTGGCCGGGATGCTCCAGCGGTCCAAGAAGCCCATCGTCCTGGCGGTGAACAAGATGGACGCTACCGGCACCGTGGACCCGGAGTTTTACGAGTTTTACAACCTGGGCCTGGGCGACCCCATCGCCGTGTCCGCCGTACACGGCCACGGCACAGGCGACCTGCTGGACGAGTGCCTTAAATACTTCCCTCCCGAGGACGATTCCGAGGAGGACGACGATGTGATCCAGGTGGCCATCATCGGCAAGCCCAATGTGGGCAAGTCCAGCCTCACCAACCGCATCCTGGGCCAGGAGCGGGTCATCGTCAGCAATGTGGCGGGCACCACGCGGGACGCCATCGACTCCTATTTTGAAAACGAGACAGGCAAATATAACTTCATCGACACCGCCGGTATGCGGAAAAAATCCAAGGTGGACGACGCCATCGAGAAGTACAGCGTGCTCCGGGCCACCATGGCTATCGAGCGCAGCGATGTGTGTCTCATTCTCATTGACGCCAATGACGGCGTCACCGAGCAGGATACCAAGATCGCAGGTCTGGCTCATGAGGCCGGCAAGGCCTGCATCATCGTGGTAAACAAGTGGGACATGGTGGAAAAGGACGGCAAGACCATGGACCGCATGCGCGAGGACATCCGCCGGGACCTGAGCTACATGACCTACGCCCCCATCCTGTTCATCTCCGCCCTTACGGGCCAGCGGGTGACGCGGCTGTTTGAGCTTATAAATTATGTGCATAACCAGGCCTCCACCCGCATCACCACGGGTATGCTCAACTCCGTCCTGGCCGATGCCCAGACCCGGGTGCAGCCCCCCACGGACAAGGGCCGCCGCCTGAAGATTTATTACATGACCCAGGTAGGCGTTAAGCCCCCCCATTTCGTGATCTTCTGCAACGATAAAAAGCTCTTCCACTTCTCTTACCAGCGCTATCTGGAAAACCAGATCCGCAGCGTGTTCGGCCTGGAGGGCACCCCCATCATTCTCTCCATCCGCCAGAAGGGAGATGATGACAATTAAGCTGTCCATCTATTTTGTGGTGGGGCTGACACTGCTGGTGTCGTACCTGCTGGGCTGCTTCAACGGCTCGGTGGTCACCTCCCACTTTATCATCCGAGACGATGTGCGCAGTCACGGCAGCGGCAACGCCGGGCTCACCAATTTCTACCGCACCTACGGCGCCAAATACGCCCTCATCGTCATTTTCTGTGACATGGCCAAAACCATCCTCTCCTGCCTCATCGGCGGGTATCTGATGCTGTGTACCAACGGGAACTGGACCCTGGGCGTGCTGCTGGGCGGCATCGGCTGCGAGCTGGGGCATATTTTCCCGGCCTACTACGGGCTCAAGGGCGGCAAGGGCATCCTCTCCGGCGGCGTGCTGGTGTGGATGCTGGACTGGCGCATGGGGCTCATCGCCTGGGGGCTGTTTATCCTGCTGTGGCTGCTGACCCGGTATGTGTCTCTGGGGTCCATCACGGCCACGGCCAGCATGCCGATATCGGCCTTCTTCGTCTTTCACCATGACCCGCTGCTGACCGGTTTGAGCGCGGTGGTGGCAGCGCTGGTCATCTACTGTCACAGAGAAAATATCCATCGTTTGCTTCACGGTACGGAGCATAAGTTCCGCTGGCATGTAAACCCCATAAGTCCCGACGAAAGCGAGTCGGAATAGAGACTTGGAATAGAGAAAGGAAAAGCAGTATGAAACACAATCAGGTTCGCCAGGTGGTGTTCCCAATCATCACCGCTATGATCTGGGGCTCCTCCTTCGTGGCCCAGAGCACCAGCACCGAGCACGTGGGGGCCTATACCTTCAACGCCGCCCGGTCCATCGTGGCCTTTTTTGCGCTACTGGTGATCGTGCAGCTGTTTAAGATGTTCCGCAAGGAGCCGGAGGTGGAGCAGACGGCGGAGGAAAAGAAGGCCGGACGCAGGCACCTGGTCATCGGCGGTATCTGCTGCGGCATTGCCCTGTCCCTGGCCTGCAATCTGCAGCAGCTGGGCATGGTGGCCGGCGCCGGCGCGGGCAAGACCAGCTTTATTACCACGCTCTATGTGGTGCTGGTGCCCATCTGCGGCCTGTTTCTGAAGAAAAAGGTCTCTCCCACCGTGTGGGTCAGCGTCCTGCTGGGCGTGGCGGGCCTTTACTGCCTGTGCATCAAGGAGGACTTCTCCATTGCCCCCAGCGACCTACTGGTGATGCTCTGCGCCTTTGGCTACGCCCTGCACATCCTTACCGTGGACCACTTCGTGCAGAAGGCTGACGGCGTGAAATTAAGCTGCATCCAGTTCTTGACTTGCGCCATTGTTTCGGGTATACTCATGCTGATCTTTGAGCACCCGGTTTGGGCGGACATCGCCGCCTGCGCGGGGTCGGTGCTGTATGTGGGCGTTTTCTCCAGCGGCGTGGCCTACACCCTGCAGATCCTGGCCCAGAAGGACTCCAACCCCACCATTGTGGCGCTGCTGCTGAGCCTGGAGAGCGTGTTCGGCGCCATCTCCGGGGCCATCTTCCTGCACGAGACCATGACCGCCAAGGAGCTGGTGGGCTGCGTGCTGATGCTCATTGCCGTGGTGTTGGCGCAGATTGAGTTTCCCAGCAAGAAAAAGGTAAAGTCTGCCTAAAGGAGGTATTTTACTATGACAGAAACCATTTTGAAAATTGACGGTATGATGTGCGGCATGTGCGAGAGCCATGTGTGCGATACCATCCGCAATAAGTTCGCCGTAAAGAAGGTCAGCGCCTCCCACACCAAGGGCACCGCCACCATTATTTCCCCGGAGCCTCTGGACGAGGAGGCCCTGCGCAAGGCCATTGCCGAGACCGGCTACGAGGTCAAGGATGTGGAGTCCAAGTCCTACGAAAAGCGGGGCCTTTTCCACCGGTAAATAAGTACAAAAAACAAGGAACGGTTTTATAAACCGTTCCTTGTTTTTTCATGCCAAAATCCCTGTCATTGCGAAGCCAGTGCGCACACTGGCTTCGCAATCCGTCCTCCCCTGCAAGGGCAACCCTTCCGGCGCTTCGCGCCACCTCCCCTTACACAGGGGAGGCTTTTTTGTTGGCTCCCCTGTGTAAGGGGAAATCGCCGAAGCGCTGCCAGTGGCAGAAGAAGCGAGGCGATTTCGAGGAAGTGC
>CAKTIW010000020.1:0-20781 GCA_934566025.1 uncultured Oscillospiraceae bacterium
ACATAGAAGCAGGGATTGGGAAAGTGATGGTCTTCCGCAAACTTTTGCAGGATATTTTTCTGATTCTGAATGCTGTTGGAATCGCCCTCCGGGCCATCATCCTGGCTGAGACGGCAGTACAGGGCGGTTTTCTTCAGGTTTGACATTGTCTCTTGCCCTCCTTTGGGTCAAACCGTTCAGAGCATTGCGACACCACAATACCCTGAACGGCCTGAAATGTCCAGCCCTTTAGGCACACAGCTTTCCCTGCTGAAACTCCAGTTCCACCAACGCTTTCAGCTTGTCCTCCGGGGTTTCAGTTCCCTGCTTCGGAAACACAGAAACCACCCGGATCACCCGTCCGCAGGAGATCTGAAAGCGTTCCGTGCGGATGAACGCATCCTCCTGTGATTTGCTTGCGATAGGCTACACCTCTTTCTTTTTACTCGAGGGGAAACCAGTGGCGTTTCCCGCCCCACACGGGCGTTCTTACGCATCGGTGGGCAGGGATGCCAGTCGGAGTGGGAGGAGGCCACACGGGGCGGCACAGGGCCAACGGTGGGCGGTCATCACCTGACCGCTTTCGGCAATGTTGCCAAAAGTGGTTCTCGACTTCTGCGAAGTCCCCTCACTATCCCTCCCGAAAAAACCGCCGGGTGAATAACCAGAAAATAAAAGTTCTGCGAAAATTTGATGGCGCAGGGTGTTTCATTGACCCCCTGCCGCTGAAATTGAGGGTGTCTGCCAGACACCCTCATCGTAGAAAATTCGCGTAAAAAATCGGCGGACAGCCCCTTGCAAAGTCTGTCCGCTGATGGTAACATGCCACAAATTACAGAAGACCTGCTAAGAAAAGTCAAGTAGAAATTTCAAGGTAATGCGGTGCGCAAAAAGGCCGCGCCAAACCAAGCCGCTTCGCGTCTCAAATTTGAAACGGCGGCCAGCCAATGCTTTATGACGAGATCGGGCGGTGTGTTCCAGCGACTCCAGATAGGCTTTTACAGTGGCGTAGTAGATCCGCAGGAACTTGTTGGCAGAGGCCATCATGTAGATGCGGTAGGGCTTAATGTGTGTAGTGCGGGAGATGATCTGGTAAGTAAGGTTTGACACTTTGCCAACCCTTACTTTTAGACAAGCGTGTCAAAAGGTCTGACCGGGTTCGGTGAATTCACCGAACCCGGTTTTCAGCGTCTACCGCTTTTGACAATGTTGTCTGAAGCGCTTTAAGGCAGTCCGCTGTGATCGGGTTTGGCAATATGGCCGAACCCGATTTTGCGTCCTCACCTTCTGGCAACGTTGCCGAGAAGTATCCGCCCGCAGGCGGCATGGGGGACTGGGGTTTACACCAGCAAGCGCGTTTGTCATACAAATGCTATGCTTGCGTCAACGCCGCCACAGGTGGCGTTGGTATTTCAAAGGTGTCGATAATACTCCTATTACAACGGACATTTTTTCAGCAAAAAGCAGGGTGTGTATTTGTAAACATTTTGTGAACGAGTGATAGCAGTCTGTCAATCGTCGCTGCTACTTATTCTGCTTTTATGGTAGCGCAGCAGCGGCGTGATTACGACGTACCAATGGGAACATCGGTAACACCATTGGGAACATTGACCGGTTGGGCTTACCGTTCCCCTATCCTTACTACAATCTCAAAAACGCTTTTTGGCCACTTCTGCAAATATAGCGTTTGAGATAAACCATCCTGCTCGTTGTTCACCACTACTACGGTCTGACTTGGGCGATTTGGCAAAGCCGGGCATAAAAAATCGGGCAAGACTTTCATCTTGTCCGATTAGCACAGCGATCTTGTCATCTTAATCCAACCTTAATGCGCCGCAATTGTCCCTTATCTACTCTTAAAATCTCCGGCTGTATAATATAACCATCGCAGAAATAAGGAGCTGCCTTTATGCCGGAGGAAACCATTCGTCGAAAGCACCGCCTTTCGTCTTTTCAAATTATCATACTTGGTTTTGCAGGAATCATTCTGCTTGGCGCGCTGCTGCTGATGCTGCCGATCTCCACGACAGCCGGGTGTGCAACACCATTCCATGAAACGCTGTTTACCGCGACCTCTGCCGTGTGTGTGACTGGACTTGTGGTGCAGGATACAGGCAGCTACTGGTCAACCTTTGGGCAGGCGATTATTCTGGCGCTGATCCAAATTGGCGGCCTTGGTGTTGTGACCGTCGCGGCATCGTTCTCGCTGCTGTCCGGGCGAAAAATCTCGCTGATGCAGCGCAGCACCATGCAGGACGCAATTTCCGCGCCGAAGGTCGGCGGAATTGTCCGTCTGACACGCTTCATCCTGCGGGGGACGTTTCTGATCGAACTGCTGGGGGCGCTTGCCATGCTGCCGGTGTTCTGCCGGGACTATGGATGGCGCGGCATCTGGATGGCAGTGTTCCATTCCATATCTGCTTTTTGCAACGCCGGGTTTGACATTCTTGGGACAGAAAGCAACCGCTATCCATCCCTTACCGGCTACGCGGACAGTCCGGTAATCAATATCACGATTATGCTGCTGATCGTGATCGGCGGTGTCGGCTTTCTGACGTGGGATGATATCTGCGAAAACAAGTGGCGGTTTCACCGCTACCGGATGCAGAGCAAGGTAATCCTTGCCACGACAAGCCTTCTCATTGTTGTGCCTGCTGTGTTTTTCTTCTTCTCAGACTTTTCCGAGCTTCCCGTCGGGAACCGGCTGCTGGCAGCCTGTTTTCAGTCTGTCACGCCGAGGACAGCGGGCTTCAACACGGTAAACCTATCCGCGATGTCCGGCGCGTCGCAGGGCGTGATGATCTTTCTGATGCTCATCGGCGGCTCTCCGGGTTCTACGGCGGGCGGCATGAAAACAACAACACTGGCGGTTCTGCTTGCCAATGCCGCCGCGACCTTTCGCCAGCGCGAGAGTGCTCAATTTTTCGGGCGCAGAGTCGATTGCAGTGCCGTTAAAACCGCCGCGACAATTCTGACGATGTACCTTGTGCTATTCTTTGGCGGTGCTGTCTTTATCAGCTGGTATGAGAGCCTGCCGCTTTCCGCGTGCCTGTATGAAACAGCTTCGGCGGTCGGAACGGTGGGATTGACACTTGGTATTACACCACAGTTGCATATTCCGTCGCAGACGGTGCTGATCACACTTATGTATCTGGGCAGAGTCGGCGGTCTTACCCTCATTTACGCGGCGCTTTCCGGCAAAAAAGCAACCGGTGCAAAGCTGCCGCAGGAAAAAATTACGATTGGATAAGGAGTCCTTTCTCATGAAAAACATTCTATTGATTGGCGCAGGCCGCTTCGGACGGCATATCGCAGTACAGCTTTCTCAGTTGGGGCATCAGGTCATGGCGGTCGATACAAACGAGGAACGAGTCAATGATGTGCTGCCGTATGTCACCAATGCACAAATTGGCGACAGCACCAATGCGGAGTTTCTGCGTTCGCTCGGCATCGGAAATTTTGATGTTTGCTTTGTGACCATCAGCGGCAACTTCCAGAACTCGCTGGAGACCACCTCGCTGCTGAAGGAGTTGGGTGCCAAATGCGTGGTATCCCGCGCCGAACGGGATGTGCAGGCGAAGTTTCTGCTTCGCAACGGTGCCGACCATGTGGTCTACCCGGAAAAACAGGTGGCAAAGTGGGCTGCAATCCGATACAGCTCCAATCATATCTTTGACTACATAGAAATCGACGACCAGCACGCCATTTTTGAAGTAGAAGTTCCGGAAGGGTGGCTCGGCAAAAGCATCGGCGAGCTGGATATTCGAAGAAAGTATGGCATTAACATTCTCGGCATCAAGCGTTCGGGAAAGACCGACGTTTCAATTACGCCTGACACGGTGCTGTCCGGGGAAACAACAATTTTAGCGTTGGGCGAATATAAGACACTGCAAAAGTGTTTCCGGATATGAACGGGCGGTGAGACGATGTGGAGGATGTCGTTTTGATCGCTGGGACAGCTCTAATGTTCCTGTTCGGCTGGTTTCTGATGAAGCGGTTGGATCGTTTTCTGGACGAAAATCAGAAGCGAATTGAGGAAGAGACCAAGCAGCAATCGGAGCCATGTGTTTGTCTGGACGCAGATGTTTCTCCCGATGAGCTTGAGAAAATGCTTTCCCGTTTTTGCAGCAGTCATGCCCATGTAAAAATCGTGATCTATGATCCGGAGCAAATTTCCTTTCCGGGCAGCGAATCCGATTGGACGCGGTAGAAACCGTCACATTTTGGTGCTATAATATTATTTAAGAAGGGTGGTGAAAATGTGCAGAACGAAGGAATCGGACTGTCAAAAGAGCATATTCTGGTGTGTCTGTCCTCGTCCCCATCCAATGAACGCATTGTACGAATGGCAGGGAAAATGGCGCAGGCTTTTTGCGGAAGCTTCACCGCGCTCTATGTGCAGACACCCGGAGACGCTGATATGAACGCGGAAGATACCGTTCGCTTGCAGGCGAATATGCGTCTGGCACAGCAGCTTGGCGCAGAGATCGTCACAACACATGGAGAAGATGTACCGACGCAGATTGCGGAATATGCAAGACTCTCCGATGTGACCAAAATTGTGATCGGGCGGAGCGGTGTGCAGCGGCGGCATTTCTGGAGCGAACCGACGCTGACGGAACAGCTCATCGCATTGGCTCCGGAGGTAGACATTCACATCATTCCAGATGCGGAAGTCTACAAAAGCTATCGCAGGAAGCGGCTGATTGCCATCCGCCCAGCGCTTCCGACCGCCCGGGAACTGCTTCTGACTGTCGGGATTTTGGCGGCTGCAACGATCATTGGATGGGGCTTTCTTCGGCTCGGCTTTGCAAATGCCAATATCATCATGGTTTACCTGCTGGGTGTGCTTCTGACCTCCGCCTTTACCAGCGGATATACCTGCGGTGTGCTGTCCGCCTTTTTAAGCGTCATCCTGTTCAATTATTTTCTGACGGAACCCAGGCTGTCCCTGGTTGCCTATGGCAGCAAATATCCAATAACCTTTGCCGTCATGTTTGCAGCGGCGCTTTTGACCGGCACGCTTGCCGCAAAGCTCAAAGCCCACGCACAGCTATCCGCACGGGACGCTTATCGCACGAAGCTCCTTTTTGATATGAACAGGCAGCTTCAAAAGGCGGAAACGCCGGAGGAAGTCTATCGGATGACCGCAATGCAGATACAAAAACTCATGCAGCGGGACATTCTGATTTGCCCGGCGCAGGACGGTGCTTTGCTAGATGAAATTATTTACCCGGCTGACGGGCGCAGCCCATACAGCATCCCAGATGCGGATTGGGAGCAGAACGTGGTTCAATGGGTCTGGCAAAACCGCAAGCGTGCCGGCGCAACGACGCAAAACTTTCCAAAAGCAAAGCGGCTGTATCTCGCCATTCGTACCGGGCAGCAGATTTACGGCGTTGTCGGGATTCCGATGGAAAAGCAAACGCAGCCTGACGCATTTACATCCAGCGTTCTGTTCTCCATTCTCGGTGAATGTGCCTTGGCGCTGGATAACCTGCGCAACGCCAGAGAAAAGGAAAAAGCGGCCGTTCTTGCAAAGAACGAACAGCTTCGTGCTAATCTTTTGCGTTCGATTTCCCATGATCTTAGAACCCCGCTGACCTCCATTTCCGGCAACGCCGACACGCTGCTGCACAGCTATGATGCTTTGGATGCGGAAACTCGGCAACGTATTTTTAACGACATATACGATGATTCTCAATGGTTGACTGAGCTTGTGGAGAATTTGCTTTCCATTACGAAAATAGCGGATGGCAGCGTAAAGCTGCATCTATCCGATCAGGTCATGGACGATATTGTGTCAGAAGCGCTCCGGCATATCGACCGAAGATCGGCAGAGCATCACATTACAGTGGATTGCGGAGATGAGCCGTTGCTGGTGCGGGTGGATGCGGGGCTCATCATGCAGGTACTCATCAATCTGGTGAACAACGCAATCAAATATACGCCGGCAGGCTCTAACATCCGGATCGCGGCGATCCAGCGGGAAAATACGGCTGAGATCTGCGTCAGCGACAACGGTCCCGGCATCCCGGATGAACTGAAGGAGCGTGTTTTTGAAATGTTCTTTACCGGGGGCAATCCGATTGGCGACAGCCGCCGAAGTCTTGGGCTTGGGCTTACGCTCTGTCAAGCCATTATTCATGCACATCATGGCGAAATGACGCTGAAAGACAATTTGCCGCATGGCTGCCTCTTTTCCTTTACACTACCGCTCAGTGAGGTGAACTTAAATGAATAAGCCGCTCGTACTCGTTGTAGAAGATGATCCCCCGGTGCGCAATTTAATCACGACGACGCTGAAAACTCACGAATACAGGTATCTCTCAGCTCAAAACGGTGCAAGCGCCGTGATGGAGGCGCTGTCTCATAATCCGGATATTGTGCTGCTTGATTTGGGACTCCCGGATATGGACGGCGTGGAGATCATACGAAAAATCCGTTCGTGGTCGAATATGCCGATCATCGTAATCAGCGCCAGAACGGAGGATTCTGATAAAATCGGGGCGTTGGATGCCGGGGCAGATGATTATCTGACGAAGCCCTTTTCCGTGGACGAGCTGTTGGCGCGGCTGCGGGTGACGCAGCGAAGATTAGCGTTGATGAAAGCGGATACAGCGCAGGAAACTCCAATTTTTACGAACGGTGCGCTGAAAATCGACTATGCGGCAGGTTGCGCATATCTTGATGGCGCAGAGCTGCACCTGACCCCCATCGAATACAAGCTATTGTGCCTGCTCTCCAAAAATGTGGGCAAGGTTCTGACACACACCTACATCACGCAGCAGATTTGGGGCAGCAGTTGGGAAAACGATATTGCTTCTCTGCGAGTATTCATGGCGACTCTGCGCAAAAAATTGGAACGTGGGAAAAACGGGCAGCAATACATACAAACGCACATCGGCATCGGCTACCGGATGCTGCGGGTCGAGTGAGCAATTCCTGAACTCAAGACTCAGGACTGAATGGAGTAGATTTCTTGATTTGGCATCACCTCTCATTTGCATGGTGTGGTCATTCCATTCTGCCACAAATGAGCTGACCATCATTGTAATAGCGAGGACTTGAAAGTCCTCGCTATTAGCATACATCGTCACCGAGAATGTTCTGTCCGTCACGCTTTCCGTGATGAGCTTGCCGTCCTTGTCGTAAGGTGCAATTATGAGAAGTTCCTTTTATGCATAGATTGTACCAGAATGCAGCCTTGTTTTCGACGAAAAGCCACTGACCCTGAATAATTCAGAGTCAGTGGCTTTTTCAATGCTACTTGAACGGTAATTTATAATGTTGTCCTTATGCGTAGGTAACTTTTGCCGCCTCTTTCTTTTATTCGGATATCCCCTTCTTTGGGAATCACACCGCCGCGCTCTCGGGCTGCTCCTTTGCGGGAGCGGCCTCCTTCTCGATGGTGACCTTGCCGCCGCGCAGGCAGATGCGGGCGGTATCGCCGCTTTGCAGCGTGCCCTCCAGCATCAGCTCGGCCACAGCATCCTCCACCTCGTTCTGGATGGCCCGGCGCAGAGGACGGGCACCATACTGGGGGTCAAAGCCATCCTTTGCCAGGGCGGTGACGGCGTCATCGTCAGCCAGGAGGGTGATGCCCTGCTGGGCCATGCGCCCGCCGGTGATCTGCAGCATACGCTGGGCGATGTGGCGGATGTCCTCCTCCGTAAGCTGGCGGAACACGATGGTCTCGTCGATACGGTTCAGGAACTCGGGCTTGAAGGTCCGGCGCAGCTCCTCCATCACCGCCTGCTTGATGCGGGCGAAGCGGGCCTTTTCGTCGGCGTCGGATTCCCGGCCGTCAAAGCCCAAGGGCTTGTCGGCGGAGGTGATGTTCCGGGCGCCCACATTGCTGGTCATGACGATGATGGTGTTCTTGAAGTCCACCCGGCGGCCCTGGGAATCGGTGACAATGCCGTCCTCCAGGATCTGCAGCAGGATGTTCCACACATCCTCGTGGGCCTTCTCGATCTCATCGAAAAGTACCACGGAATAGGGCTTGCGGCGCACCTTTTCGGTGAGCTGGCCGCCCTCCTCGTGACCCACATAGCCGGGAGGCGAGCCAACCAGCCGGGACACGGTGTGCTTTTCCATATACTCGGACATATCGATACGGATCATGTCGTTTTCGCTGCCGAACATCACCTGAGCCAGAGCCTTGCACAGCTCCGTCTTGCCTACGCCGGTGGGGCCCAGGAACAGGAAGGAGCCGATGGGCCGCTTGGGGTCCTTCAGGCCCACACGGCCCCGGCGGATGGCCTTGGCCACAGCGGTGACGGCCTCGTCCTGGCCCACCACACGCTCATGCAGGGTCTCCTCCAGCTTCAGCATACGCTGGCTCTCGTCCTCGGTGAGACGGGTGACGGGAATGCCGGTCCATCCAGCCACCACCTTAGCGATGTCCTCTTCCCCCACGGTGCCGCGATTCACAGCCAGATTCTTGCGCCAGTTGTCCCGCTCAATTTCCACCTGCTGAACATAGTTCTGCTCGATGTCCCGCAGCTGGGCGGCCTTTTCATAGTCCTGGGCGGCGATGACATCGGCCTTCTCCTTGCGCAGGGCAGCCAGCTTCTCCTCCAGGCTCTTCAGCTCCGGAGAGGCGGCCTCGGCGTCCATACGCACCCGGCTGGCGGCCTCGTCCATCAGGTCGATGGCCTTATCGGGCAGGAAACGGTCGTTGATGTACCGCACGGACAGGCGCACGGCGGCCTCAATGGCCTCGTCGGTGATGGTCAGCTTATGGTGGGCCTCATACTTATCCCGCAGGCCCTTCAGGATCTCAATGGCCGTCTCGGGGGTAGGCTCACCCACGGTCACCGGCTGGAAACGGCGCTCCAGGGCGGCATCCTTTT
This sequence comes from uncultured Oscillospiraceae bacterium, assembly GCA_934566025.1. Classification (GTDB taxonomy): domain Bacteria; phylum Bacillota; class Clostridia; order Oscillospirales; family Oscillospiraceae; genus Vescimonas. The sequence continues at coordinate 8,838 of CAKTIW010000020.1, forward strand.
CGATGTACTTGCGGTACTCGTTGAGAGTGGTGGCGCCCACCACGCGAATTTCGCCTCTGGACAGGGCGGGCTTGAGGATGTTGGCGGCATCCACGGCGCCCTCGGCAGAGCCTGCGCCCACGATGGTGTGCAGCTCATCAATGAAGAGGATGACATTGCCGTCCTTCTTCACCTCGTCGATGGTCTTTTTAATGCGCTCCTCGAATTCGCCCCGGTACTTGGTCCCGGCGACCATGCCGGACAGGTCCAGGGACAAAACCTTCTTGTCCAGCAGCTCCTCCGGTACATCCGCCGCGGCGATGCGCTGGGCCAGACCCTCGGCGATGGCCGTCTTGCCCACGCCGGGCTCGCCGATGAGAACGGGGTTGTTCTTGGTGCGGCGGGACAGAATTTGGATGACCCGCTGGATCTCCTTTTCACGGCCGATGACCGGGTCCAGCTTGCCCTGGCGGGCGGCCTCGGTCAGGTCACGGGTGAACTCGGAGAGGGTCTTGCCCTTCTTGCCCTCCTCCCGGTGGGCGGCAGGGGCGTTATTGGCAGAGGCCCGGGGGCCTTCATTGATCTTCTGCACCACGGAGCTGTACATCTTCTTGGGGTCGATGCCCACGGTGTCCAGCACGCGGATGGCCATGTTGTTGCCCTCCCGCAGCAGACCCATGAGCAGGTGCTCGGTGCCGATGTACCCGGCCCCGGTGCGCATGGCCTCGGACACGGCCAGCTCCACGGCACTCTTAGCCCGGGGGGTGAGACCCTGGGTGGGGGCCGCACCGGACATACCCTTGCCCACACTGCGCTCCAGCACGGTGCAGATCATATCCTCCGTCATGCCGTACTCCTGCAGGACCCGGTGGGCAATGCCGTCCTCTTCCCGCATCAGGCCTAACAAAATATGCTCACAGCCCACATAGCCGTGGCCCATTTCCTCGGCGGCCTCCTGCGCCAGGCGCAGGGCCTCCTCGGCACGGGGTGTAAATTGATTCTCATGCGTCATATAAAACACTTCCTCTCGTGATCGTTGTCATTCCCGCCGCCCTCACTGCTGCGAGGGCAGGGCGCGAAGCTGGTCCCGGATGCGGGCCGCTTCTTCGTAATTTTCGCTTTCCACCGCAGCCTTCAGCTGCGCCTGGAGCGCGTTTCTCTGGCGCTGGCTGCGCAGGGAATCCTGCTGAGCCTTGTCCACCAGTCCCGCGGACTGCTCCGCCCGGACCGGCGCCTCCACCGCCACCGGCTGGCCCGGCTCCGGAAACTCCGTGAGCATCCTGGTGCCGAAGCCCTCCAAAAACGGCTCCAGCATGGAAAAGGGCCTGCTGAAAAAGTCGTCGCCGAACAGGCTCATAGGCCTCATGCTGCGGCGCAGGGAGCTGGTGTAGCCCATAGCCTCGGCGCAATCCTGGCACAGATGCACCTGGGTCACATGGCCGTTTACGCTGCTCTTATAGAAAAATGTGGCTTCATTCTTTCCGCAATGTTCACACTTCATAATATGTTCCTCCTTACTTCCGTTCAAACCAAATGGATAAGAATTTGTTTCAAAATATCCGCCCGCAGGGTGTCGCGGCTCTCCCGGGGGACGCTGCGCAGAGCGCTGTCCGACAGGGCACACAGGGCCGCCTGCGCCGCCTGCGGGGCGATGGCCTGGGAGTCCCTTAGGTTGGCAACGATGGCCCGGGCGCTGGGCCCATCCAGCTTGTCACCGATGGAATTGATGACATGCATCAAAAGCGTCTGCCGGTCCATCTGCACCCGCGTGATGCGGATGTACCCGCCGCCGCCCCGGCGGCTCTCCACGATGTAGCCGTGCTCCGGGGAGAATCGGGTGGACATCACATAGTTGATCTGGCTGGGCACGCACCCAAACCGCTGGGCCAGGTCACTGCGCTGCAGCTCCAGCACCCCGTTGGCCTCGTCCAGGGCCTCCTGGATGAATCCCGCGATCAAATCTGAAATACCCATTTTCGTCCTCCTCCGATCATTGGTTTGACCTTTCTTGACTTTGACCTTAGTATAGCACCAAAGGATAAATTGTCAAGAGGAAAAATTTGACTTTATTTGACCTTTTTGAAAACAATTTGTGAACATGAAAAGTTATTTGTATTCTTTTGACAAAACCGGGTATTTCCAGCGAGTTTATGCTTGCATTTTTAAATTCTTGTGATACAATGATGATACAAATCTTAATGGAGGTGCTCTTATGGCTTATCAGATCGGTTCTGCCTGCGTCAGCTGCGGCGCTTGCGCAGATGCTTGCCCCGTGGGTGCTATTTCCCAGGGTGATGCTACTTATGTGATCGATGCAAACGCTTGCCTGGACTGCGGTTCCTGCAGCGACACTTGCCCCAACGGCGCTATCAGCCCCGCTGAATAATTTTTGCATAGTAGCTTTGTATCGCAGGGCCTTTGCCCTGCGATACTTTTTTATCCGGGAAAAAGCTTGCAGTCTGCGGCCGCGAACTCTGCGAGGCTTTTTCAGCGTATCGCACCGAGCCATTGCCCTGCGATGTTTTTTATATTATAATGGATACAAACAAACGAAGGAGGGAGCCGCAGTGGTAAAACAGGATCAGCTTTGGCCCGGCGGCTTCCGCTTTTTCTTTGACGACGGGCTGTTTCAGCCGGGGACGGACTCGTTCCTGCTGGGGCACTTTCCACTCTTGCGGCGGGGGCAGCACGTGTGTGACCTGGGGGCCGGCACGGGGCTTTTGGGCCTGCTGCTCTTAGCCCGGGAGCCAAGCCTGCAGGTGACCAATGTGGAGCTGCAGGCGGCGGCGGTAGACCTGGCTCGGCAAAATGCAGCGCTGAACGGGCTCACGGGCCGGGTGACAAATTTGCAGGCGGACCTGCGGGACCGGGCCCAGCTGCCCCCGGCGGGCAGCTTTGACCTGGTGGTGAGCAATCCGCCCTATTTTGACGCAGCCCGGGGGGCCGTGGCCCAGGATACCGGCCGGGGTCTGGCCCGGTCGGATAAAACCTGCACGCTGCCCCAGCTTTGCGCTGCCGCCGGGCGGCTTTTGCGGTATGGCGGTGCCTTTTGCCTGGTGTTCCGGGCGGAGCGGATGGCAGAGCTGTTCGCCTGCCTGCAAGGGTGCGCCCTGGAGCCCAAGCGGCTGCGCCTGGTGCAGAACACCGCCCAAAGCGCCCCCAAGCTGCTGCTTTTGGAGGCCCGAAAGGGCGGAAACCCCGGCCTTTCCGTGCTGCCGCCGCTGCTGCTGCGCCGGGAGGACGGCGGGGAGACGGAGGAACTGGCGAAGATATATTTTCAAGACAAGGAGTAGGAGATCATGGCAGGAACGCTGTATTTGGTGGCCACGCCCATCGGGAATCTGGGCGATTTCTCACCCCGGGGAGCGGAGACCCTGGCGCAGGCGGACTTTATCGCCGCCGAGGACACAAGGGTGTCCATGAAGCTGCTGAATCACTTCGGCATCAAAAAGCCCCTGGTGAGCTACCACGAGCACAACCGCGCATCGGCGGGCCAGGCCATTCTGGCCCGTCTGCTGGCGGGGGAGACCTGCGCCCTGGTCACCGACGCCGGGACCCCGGCCATCAGCGATCCCGGAGAGGACCTGGTGCGGCTGTGCGGGGAAAACGGCGTGACGGTAGAGGCCATCCCCGGCTGCTGCGCGGCGGTGTGTGCCCTGGCGGTGTCGGGACTGCCCACAAGGCGCTTTACTTTTGAGGGCTTCCTCTCCGCCAACAAAAAAGAGCGCCGGACGGCGCTGCTGAAGCTGAAAAACGAGGAGCGTACCATGGTCTTCCATGAAGCGCCCCACAAGCTGCGCGCCACACTTTCGGACATGGCGGAAATTTTGGGCGACCGGCCCGTGGCCCTGTGCCGGGAGCTAACCAAGCTCCACGAGCAGACCATACGCACGACCCTTTCCGGGGCGGTGGCTCTGTACCGGGAGAAGGAGCCCCGGGGCGAGTATGTGCTGGTGGTAGCCGGAGCCCAGCCGGAGGAGGAGAGCGCCGTGACGCTGGAGGAGGGCGTGGAGCGGGTCCTGCGGCTGCGGGAGAGCGGCATGAAGATGAAGGAGGCCGTCCGCACCGTGGCCGCCCAGACGGAGCTGAACAAAAACGACCTCTACCAGGCCGTGCTGAATGCAGGAGAATAGGCTTGCAGGCGCCTGGCAGCAGAAATGACCGCGATCCGGTCCGGGCAGAGCAAAAAACAGAGGAGCAAACGCTCCTCTGTTTTTTCATGTGTGTACTTTCTTCAGCTGGGAAAGACACTTGGGACAGACATACTGTCCCATGACCAGACGGATGCTCTCACAGCTCTTGCAGAAAACGCACCGCTCCTCATGCTTTTGCAGAATGATGGAGGGCCCATCCACATAAATTTCCAGCGGGTCCTTTTCTGCAATGTTCAGTGTGCGGCGCAGCTCTGCGGGAAGCACGATTCGACCAAGCTCGTCTACTTTTCTTACGATTCCGGTTGATTTCACGGATATACCCCTTTTCCCTCTTGTTGGCATCTTCATTATGTCACGACACGGGCCAGAAGTCAACTAAACTTCGACAAGTTCTCCGTATTCCCTATTTATTTTCCATGGAATTTGTGCATATAGTACTACGAGGTGAGGGAATTGGCAATGGCATTTATATGGACGGCCATGGCGGCAGCGTCGGTTGCCTGCGGAATCATGACCGGCCGCATGGGGGAGGTGTCCGGAGCGGCCCTGGAGGGGGCCCGGGCGGCGGTGGAGCTGTGCATCTCCCTGGCGGGGGTGCTGTGTCTGTGGTCGGGGTTTATGGAGCTTTTGAAGCAGTGCGGACTGGAGCGGAAGCTGGCGGCGCTGTTTCGCCCGGTGCTGAGGCGGCTGCTGCCGGAAGCCAGCCGGGATGAGGAGACCATGGCAGCGGTGAGCGGAAACCTGTCGGCCAACCTCCTGGGCTTGGGAAACGCCGCCACGCCCCTGGGCATCCGGGCGGCCCGGCGCATGGCCCTGGGCGCGGAGGGGAGGGCCAGCAACGAGCTGTGCCGCCTGGTGGTGCTGAACACGGCCTCCGTGCAGCTGCTGCCCACCACCGTAGCGGCGGTGCGGGCCGGGTGCGGCGCGGCGGCCCCCTTTGATATCCTGCCGGCGGTGTGGCTAAGCTCTCTGCTGTCGGTAACGGTGGGGCTGCTGGCGGCCAGACTTCTGGAAAGGGTGGTGCGGTGATGACGCTGGCGCATCTCAGCGACTATGTGATCCCCCTGCTGCTGGTGTCGGCGGCTCTTTACGCCCTGTGGCGGCGAGTGGATGTGTTTTCGGCTCTCACCACCGGGGCCGGGGAGGGCCTGTCCGTAGTGCTGCGTATCCTGCCGCCGCTGGTAGCCCTGCTGACGGGGGTGTATATGCTCCGGGCCAGCGGGGCCCTGGAGCTGCTGACCCAGGTCTTGACTCCGGTTTTGACAAAGGTGGGCATCCCACCAGAGACCGTGGGTCTGCTGCTCATCCGCCCGGTCAGCGGCAGCGGAGCTCTGGCCGTGGGCAGTGAGATCATGCAGACCTATGGCCCCGACAGCGCCGTCGGCCGCACAGCGGCGGTGATGCTGGGGAGCACGGAGACGACATTTTATACCGTGGCGGTGTACTACGGGGCGGCGGGGATACACCGGACCCGCCACACCATTCCGGCAGCCCTGGCGGCGGACATCACCGGCTTTTTGGCCGCGGCGTGGACAGTACGGTGGATGTTTTAAGGTAGAGAAAAGGGGAAGATGGGGTAAGGTGCATGGGGGCGGTGGGGCGGGACGATGTGGGCATCGTCCCCTACGCAGCGGTTGACGATAGAATTTCGTAGAGGCGGGGCTCTGCCCCTCCCGTTGGTAGACGCAGAGGTTTTCTCTGTTTGGACAGACAGCACAAGCGCGGAGCGCGTCGCGGTGGATAGACGCAGAGACAGTACGAAAGCACGAAACGGATTTGCACCGTTTTATTCGCGGGGCTGAAAGGTCCCGACACATTCCGCACCACGCCCGCGCAAGGATTCCAAAACCATTGGTTTTGGCGGCGTTCTTTCCTCCCTTTCTTTCGCTGGTGAAAGAAAGGGAGCCGCCGGAGGCATTTGGGGGCACAAGAAGTGCGGTGGGGCGGGCGACCGCGAGGGTCGCCCCTACGGAGTGTAACAAGGGTGCTGGGGTCGCTCCCTCAGTCACGGCTTCGCCGTGACAGCCTGCCCACCGTCGTGCCAGCCGATTCCCAGGCACTGTCGTGCCTGCCAATCGGGGCACTTCCTCGAAATCGCTTCGCTTTTTCTGCCACTGGCAGCGCTTCGGCGATTTCCCCTTGCGCAGGGGAGGCAACAAAAAAGCCTCCCCTGTGTAAGGGGAGGTGGCGCGAAGCGCCGGAAGGGTTGTCCCCGCAAGGGAGAACGGATGTCCCTGTTGCGGTGCCCAAAATTTCCGTGCTGCCTTACGGCGGACGCTTGAAATTTTGACCGCGGCCACTCGCTCACCTCGCTTCTTCTGCCACTGGCAGCGCTCAGCTCGCTCCCCACGGCCAGTGTGCGCACTGGCCACGCAATGACATGTTTTTTTACAAGGGGTGTGGTGAGGAATCAAAACCCTCCGGCTTCGAGGTTTGAAGTCGGAGGGTTTTGCTGCGTATTAGATTATAAATTACTTTACAAATCACATCTTCTCCGGGGCGGAGCAGCCGATGAGAGTCATGCCGTTTTTCAGCACGCTGCGGGCGGTGTCCGCCAGCAGGAGCCGGGCGTTCAGCAGGTCCTCCGCCTCGCCCTTGATGCGGCAGGCGTTATAGAACTTGTGGAAGGCTGCAGCCAGGTCCGTGAGATAGCGGTTGATGAAGCTGGGGTCGTAGTCCCGGGCGGCCAGGCGCACGATGTCGCGGTAGTTTGCGATCTGCTTGATGAGGGCCAGCTCCGTGGGGTCTGTCAGCAGAGAGAAATCCACGGCATCCGGGGCCGGGACGGTGTGGCCGTCGGCGGCCAGGTTTTTCAGCAGCGTGCAGATCCGGGCGTAGGCGTACTGAACATAGTACACGGGGTTTTCGCTGTCCTCCCGGACAGCCAGGCCCAGGTCGAACTCCATCTGGGTCTCGGGCTTGGCGTTGAAGAAGTAGCGGCAGGCATCCACCGGGACCATATCCAGCAGGTCCGTCAGGGACACGGCCTTGCCGGTGCGCTTGGACATACGGACGATCTCGCCGTCCTGCACCAGCTTCACCAGCTGCATGAGCACGATGTCCAGGCGATGGGCACCGTCCAGACCCAGGGCATCCATGGCACCCTTCAGCCGGGCCACATGGCCGTGGTGGTCGGCACCCCAGATATTGATGACCTTGTCGAAGCCGCGAACGGCGAATTTATTGCGGTGATAGGCAATGTCGGCGGCGAAGTAGGTGTAAAAGCCGTTGGCCCGGCGAAGGACATCGTCCTTCAGACCCAGCTTTTCAATGGCCTCGTCACTCTTTCCGGCGGCCTTCAGCTCTTTTGCGAGAATTTCGCTGGTCTTGAGCCACAGGGCGCCGTCTTTTTCGTAGGTGTAGCCGCGCTTGGTAAGCTCCGCCACAGAGTCGGCCACATAGCCGCTCTCATGGAGGCTGGACTCGAAGAACCACTCATCGTACTGAATGCCGTAGCGGGCCAAGTCGGCCTTCATCTTGGGGATGTTGTGGTCCAGACCGAACCGGGCCAGAGCATCGTGGCGGGTCTTTTCGTCGGCGCTTAATAGGTCGTCGCCGTGAGCGTCGGCGTAGAGCCGGGCCAGTTCCCGGATGTCGTCGCCGTGGTAGCCGTCCTCGGGGAACTCCACCGCGTCCTCCCCCTTGAAGATTTGGAAATACCGGGCCTCCAGGCTCTTGGCGAATTTCTCGATCTGGTTGCCCGCGTCGTTCACATAGAACTCCCGCCACACATCAGCGCCGGACTTTTGCAGCACCGAGGCCAGGGTGTCGCCCAGAACGCCGCCCCGGGCGTTGCCCATGTGCATGGGGCCGGTGGGGTTGGCGGAGACGAACTCCACCATGTATTTTTTACCTGCAAGCATATCGTTTTTGCCGTAGTCCGCGCCCTCGCGCTGGACGGCGGCCACGGTCTCACCGAACCAGCGTGTGCCCAGGGTAAAATTCAGAAAACCGGGACCCGCCATGGCAGCAGAGGTAAAATAGCTGCCCGCGAGGTCCATGTTGTCCAGTAGGATCTGGGCCACCTCCCGGGGATTCTTGCGCAGGGCCTTGGCGGCGGCCAGGCAGAAGGTGGTGGTGTAGTCGCCGTTGGCGGTGTCCTTGGGAATTTCCACCGAGGGCTGCACGGGGCAGTCGGCCGGGAGGAGGCCTGCGTCTGCGGCCTTGCGGTAGGCGGCCAGGGTCAGCTCCAGCACCTGGTCCTTGGCGTTTTGTATCATATTCATAGCAGTATACTCCTTAGATTTTCTTTAAAAACACAATTTATAAAAAAGCCTCGCAGAGTTTGCCGTCCGCAGGCGGAAAAATCGAAGATTTTTCGCCTGCTATTTCTTTAGAAACAGGCTGATGCGCAGGGCGCTGAGGGGCTGTATGCCCACCAGCAACATATATTCCAGGGTCACGGACCCGTCCTTGCGCCCCACCAGGTCCCAGTTGACCTCCTTGGTCTTCACGTTTAGGGTGATGCTTCCCTGGGGCGTTTTGATCTGGGTGGCGGTAACGGCCTCCGGGTCTAAAAGCAGGCCGTAGCCCTCCGCTTCGTTGACCACAATGGCCCGGCCGGTCTCGTTTTCCAGCTTTATATCCGAGCGGACGGTGGACTTTTCATCCTCGCAGTTGACGGCCTCGTACCAAAGATGCCAGCCGTAGTCGGTCTTTTCCACGGTGGCGGTGCCCTCCATGCGGATCACGTCCTCCACGCCGCCGAACTTGCTGCGGCTGGCGATGCGAATTTGAGCGTTTCCTTCCATTTGGGCCTCCTTAATACCGGTCGATGTCCACAGGCAGGACAGGCTTGGTGATCTCCTCCTGTAGGAACTGCTGGGCCACCGTGCGGAAATCCGAAGGCTGGTCGCTGGCGTAGAGGGTAGGCTCGCCGCTGAGGGCATCAGAGAGCAGATCCATGGAGCGAAGGGCGCGCTTAAGGTCCCAGGCGGCCTCCTCGCTGGCGTTGATGAGGGTGACATCCGGGCCCATGATGGACCCGATGATGTCCATGAGCAGCGGATAGTGGGTGCATCCCAGGATGAGCGTGTCGATGCCCGTCCGGCGCAGCGGCTCCAGATATTCCCGGGCCACGGTCTCGATGACGGCGTCGCCGGGCTTATAGCGCCCGTTTTCCACCAGCGGGACAAACAGGGGGCAGGCCTTGGCCACCACCTGCACCGCCGGGTCCAGCCGGCCGATACACTGCTCGTAGGCGCCGCTGCGGACGGAGGCGGCGGTGGCGATCAGCCCCACCCGGCCGCATTTGGTCACCGACACAGCCCGGCGGCAGGCGGGCTCCACCACGCCCAGGATGGGCAGGTCATTTTCCCGCTGCAGAGTGGGCAGGCAGGTGGTGGACACGGTGCCGCAGGCCACCAGGATGGCCTTGATGTCAAAGCTGCGGAGAAAATGAATGTCCTGCCGGGCATATTTCAGCAGAATTTCCGGAGAGCGGCCGCCATAAGGCACACGGGATGAGTCTCCGAAGTATATAATGTTTTCAGAGGGGAGGAGCTTTCGCAGTTCCCGCACGGCGGTGAGGCCGCCTACGCCGGAATCAAAGACCCCTACGGGGCGCTGATCCATAATGATTCACCTCGAATGATCATATTAACCAATCAATTATACTATGGATCGGCAACTATCACAAGGAAAATTTGGTGCAGCTGTCCATTTTTTTCAGTGGCAATTTCTCCTTTCTTCTGCTATACTGAAACGCAATAGGGAAGCAAACGGCAAGGAGGTGCCTGCAATGGAACTTAAACTGACGCAAAAACAGTTTCGGCGTCTGCTGGATCTGGTGTATATCGGCAACTGGGTGCTCAATTCCACCCGGGGCGACGACCGCATCCGGGACTACGACCAGGTGGAGAGCCTGGTGTTCTCCCACTGCCTGGGCCAGGGCATGGAAAAGCTGACGGAGCTGTATGAGGGGGAGCTGATCCCCTCCCGGGCCTTTGCCGAGGGCGGCATCCACGAGGCCATCATGGCCTATGAGGACAATGTGTTTTTTGAGATCCTGGCGCAGGAGCTTGCCCTGCGTGACCTGGACGATCCCCCGGTGACACCGGAGAACTACGACGAGATCATGGACCGGATGAACGAATATCTGGGCGAATTCCAGCGCCACGGCACGGACCACGTGACCGTGGAGATGGACGACTGAGCCAAACGCGGATATGTCAAAGGGCTTGCCGCCTGCTGTATGCAGGCGGCAAGCCCTTTTGGCTCTTTAAATCGGTTTATGACCGTTCAGGGCGCAGCTAAACGCTCCGCCGCAGGTCCCTCGGCTCACTCAAACAGGCTGGCCTGGTAGGGCAGGTCGCCCCGGCCGATCTGGCGAAGCTGGTGGCTGTTTTCCTCCGTGAGCGCGTCGGCAATGGCCATCTTGCGGATGATATTCTGCACGGTGCTCTCCAGGGCGGTGCCCGCCCGATAGTCCGCAGGGAAAATAAAGTCCACACGGCCCTTACTCAGCAGGTCCTCTACGCCCTGGCGGTTTTCCTCCTGATAGACGGCGATGGCTTCGCCGCCGTAGGAGCGCATCATCTTCATGCAGGGGACATCGGAGAGGCCGTCGCCGATGTAGATCATGTTGGTGAAGGGGATGCGCTTGCTGTCATCGGGCATGGAGGCGTTGAGGGTGCGGTCGTCGGACACGTCCAGCACGCCCTTATTGATGCGGTAGACAAACTGGGTCTTATTGGTAAAGTTGACATCCAGCTTGGGCCAGGAGGCCAGGCCCTCGGCGTTATAGAAAAACTCGCAGGCGTAGATCTCCTTAAACTCGTGGCTGATGCCGCTGCCCTCGATGATCTCCCGGAGACCGGAGGAGATGACATAGTGCTCAATGGCTACGCCCTGGCTCTCGCCGAAGGCGTTGATGCGGCCAAACCAGTCCTTCACCCCGGGAAACAACTCTATACCGTGGCCGCAGCGCACCAGGAAATCCCGATCCAACCGGATGTTCTGCGCCCGGCACTCCTCGATCATGGTATACATATAGGCCAGAAGGCCGTCCATACGGTTGCTGTAGCCAAAGTCGTTGGCCTTTTTCCAGAACTGAGCGGGCTTATAGCCCAGGGCGGGGATGAAGGTATAGTCCTCCATGTCGGTGGTGCAGAGGGTCTTATCAAAGTCATACAGCAGGGCAATAATGGGCTTGGTCATGAGTGTGTCTCCTTTTTTGGGGGGATTTGGTAGGAAAAGTCGGCGGGGACGGGGGGTGCGGATTGCCACGACCAGTCTGCGGACTGGTCTCGCAATGACACTGTTACAAGAGTTGCGGCGCAGATCTTGGCGGGGCGATGTGGGGAGCGAGCCGAGCGCCGCCGGTGGCGGATGAAGCGAGGTGAGCGAGTGGCCGCGGTCAAAATTGGGGGCGTCCGCCGTAAGGCAGCGCAGAAATTTTGGGCACCGCAACAGGGATATCGCCCCCTACGAAATGTAACAAGAAGTGCATACAAACGGGGCGTCGGGACGCCGCCCCCTACGAAAGTGCAGGTTTTTGGTCCCACCAAGCCAGTGCCAGCGCGTAAGCGCTTATGCACGGAGATAGACGCAGAGACGATGCGAAAGCACGGTGCTGATATGCGCCATTGAATTCGCGGGGCAGGTAGATTTCGTTTCGGACCGTACCGCGCCCGCGCAAGGATTCCAAAACCATGGGTTTTGGCGGCGTTCTTTGGGTACTTTCTGCCGCCGGTGGCAGAAAGTGCCACGCAACTGGTGCAAAATGCGGAGGAAAATCCCCCAGTCAGCTGCGCTGACAGCCCCCTTTAGGCAAGGGGGCCAGACCCCTCAGTCACGGCAGAGCCGTGACA
>CAKTIW010000021.1:0-20575 GCA_934566025.1 uncultured Oscillospiraceae bacterium
TTGCTGTGAAATAAAAAAAGCCCTCCGGTTTTTGTGTAACCGAAGGGCGATTGATAGTATTACATATTCTGTTGTGGTGCTGATTCCTGTTCAAAGGTCGGCGGCTCGGCTTCGAGAGATGGATATGCATCCGTGAGTTTTCCTTGGAGCTTATCGAGCTGCCGTTCCTGCTCATAAGTCAGTGTTTCGCAGTTGCCTTTGGCGAAGTCCACACAGCGATAGAGGTCTGCCGATTCATTCTCACTGAACAGTCGGTGTTTGCTGACGAGACCGGAACGCACGGCAAAGGCTTCCTTGACATATTCATAGTTCTGCGAGTAATCTCCCCAGAACACCGAGTCGCCACTTTCATTCTGTTTCCAGGTACAGAACATAAAGCCGTTCTTTTCGTTGTAGGTTGCCGCCAATACGGTATCTCCGAAGGCGGCAAGTTGTCTGTAATCGGAGACATCGGCAGCCTGCATTTGCGGTGCGTGTTCGTAAAGTCGTACCGAGCCCTGAGCCGTTTGGCTAATTCTTTCTGTAGCATATCTGATTTCTCCTTTTTTTGAGGGTAATAAAAAGGCAGATAGATTTTTGATTTCTATCTGCCTTGCGTATCATTATTCGGTTGTGTGAGAGTTCAAGACATCCAACAAAGGGAAAACGACCGATTTACATCTACAAAATCGGTCGCTGAAATTTTGCCGTATAAAACGGTGAAAACCCCGATTTTATCGGGGTTTTCACGGGCTATATCTTTTTTATAGCCTCTTTATGGTCGGAGCGGAGGGATTCGAACCCTCGGCCTCATGGACCCGAACCATGCGCGATACCAAGCTTCGCCACGCCCCGTTTTTTAGCAGCTTATTTATTATATGAATTTTCTGCCGGAATGTCAAGTGTTTTGCGGCTTATCCGTCCGGGAAAATGTGCGAACAGATGTTTGCACAAGGGCGCCGGCTATGCTATAATCGTAAAAAAGAAGAAAGCGGGGAGGAGAAAGGGAATGTTGCAGCTATGGATCGGCCGGGCGGGTGCCGGAAAGTCGGCGCGGGTGCTGGACACCATGAAGAAGAATACCCCGGCGCGTCAGCAGATCCTGATCGTGCCGGAGCATGTGTCCCACGAGGCGGAGGTGGCCCTGTGCCATGCCCTGGGCGACACCGCCAGCCGCTATGCGGAGGTATTGAGCCTGCGCAACCTCTCGGGCCGGGTGCTGGGGGAGGTAGGTGGTCTGTCGGATTTTACTCTGGACGGGGGCGGCAAGCTGCTGACGATGCGCATGGCTCTGCAGGAGGTGGGCGGCAATCTGCGGGTGTTTAACAATCCCTCCCGCCGGGCGGCCTTTTTGGAGCAGCTGGTGGCGCTGATGGATGAGCTGTACGCCTACGAGATCGCCCCGGAGGAGCTCTATGCCCGGGTGCAGGAGGCACCGGGGCAGCGGGGGGACAAGCTGCGGGATGTGGCCCTGCTGTACGCCGCCTACGACGCCAGGCTCCGGGAAGGGGGACGGGATGCCCGGTCCCGGGTGCAAAAGCTTCGGGATGCTCTGCCGGCGTCTGCCTATCTGCGGGACAAGGACGTTTTTTTTGACGGATTTTCCTATTTCAATAAGGTGGAGGAGAGCATCCTCCAGACGGCCCTGCAGCAGGCGGAAAGCGTCACCGTGACGCTGCTGGGGGACAGGTATGCCTCCGACATTTTTCAAAATGCCTTCCGCCAGCGCCAGCGTCTGGTGCGCATGGCACGGCAGATGGGACAGCGGTGCGAGATGGAATTTATGGAGCGCCGGGAGGACACGCCCCTGGCGCATTTGGAGCGGTACTTCTTTGGCGCGGCGGCCCCGGAGCACCCCGGCGGAGCGGAGCAGGTGCGGCTCTATGAGGCTGCCACCGCCTACACGGAGGTGGAGTATGCCGCGGCGCAGATCCGGCGGCTGCTTTCCCAGGGCTATCGATGCCGGGATATTGCCGTTACGGCCCGGGATATGGAGGAGTACGGGCCGCTGCTGGAGCATATTTTTGCCCGGGACGACATCCCGGTCTATATCAGCCGGCGCAGCGATATTCTGCAAAAGCCGCCGCTGCTGCTGATCTTAGGCGCACTGGACGCCGTTACGGGTGGGTTTGAATACGAGGATATGTTCCGCTATCTGAAAACCGGCCTGGCGGGTATTACCCGGGACGAATGTGACGAGCTGGAAAACTATGTGATCCTCTGGGATATCCGGGGGAAAATGTGGCTGCGGGACGTGGCCTGGACGGCCAGCCCCGACGGCTACGGCACCGACATGACCCCCGAGCGGCAAGCGCGGCTGGATGAGATCAATACCATACGGGAAAAGGTCCGCCTGCCGCTGCTGACGCTGTACGAGAGCATGAGCGCGCCCACGGCGGCGGTGCAAAAGGCCGAGGCGGTGTACCGCTTTGCTCAGCAGGCGGGGGTCCCCGGGCTCCTGCAGCAGCAGGTGCGGCAGCTGATGGAGGGCGGCCGGGTGCAGACGGCGGAGGAATACCGCCAGCTGTGGGAGATATTCTGCGGCGTGCTGGATCAGTTTGCGGAGATATTAGGAGATACGCCCCTGAGCGGGGAGGAGTTTTGCCGGATGCTGCGGCTGGTGCTGACTCAGTACAGCGTGGCCACCATCCCGGCGACGCTGGATCAGGTGAAGGTCAGCGAAATGACTCGGGCCGACCGCAGACGGGTAAAGGCACTGTTCCTTTTGGGGTGCAACGACCATGTTATGCCCCAGGTAAGCCAGAGCGGCGGCATATTGGACCGGAAGGACCGGAGCTTTCTGCAGGAGCACGACCTGCCCCTGGCGGACGCCTCCTTTGATGAGCTGGATAACGAACTGCAGAATATTTATTCCGCGCTGACCCAGCCTACCCGGCTGCTGCATGTCAGCTATCCCACGGCGGCTCTGGATGGCTCGGCGCTGCGCCCGGCCTTTGTTGTGGAGCGCATCCGGAGGCTGCTGCCGGATGTGCAGATGCAGCGGGAGGACGGGCAGTACCGTCTGGGCGTCCCGGCTACGGCGCTGGAGATCGCCGGGCGCTATCCCGAAAGTGAACTGGCGGCCTACTTCCGCCGGGATGAGGAGGGCTGCCGGGTGCTGGATGCCATCGCCCGGGCGGGACGGATGGAGCGGGGGCACCTGTCGCCGGAGGCGGTGCGTACCCTTTACGGCAGCCAGGTGCAGATGTCGGCTTCCCGGATGGACAAGATCAAAAGCTGCCATTTTGCGTACTTTATGCAGTACGGGCTTCAGGCCAAGGAGCGAAAGACCGCCGGATTTCAGGCACCGGAGATCGGCACATTCATCCACTATCTGCTGGAAAATGTGCTGCGCACGGTGCAGGATCGGGGGGGCTTCGGCAGCGTGGAGACGGAGGAGCTGGATAAGCTGGTGCAGCACTATACCCGGGTGTATGCCCAGACGAAGATAGACCGCTACAGCGAAAAGAGCGCCCGGTTCCGCTACCTGTTTGAGCGTCTGCAGAGTACCGCCTGCGCCGTGGTGCGTAATATTGCCGACGAAATGCGCCAGTCTGACTTTCAGCTGCTGTCCTTTGAGCTGAACTTCGGCGGGAAAGACGCGGACCTGTCCGCCGTCTCTGTGGAGCAGGAGGGTATCTCCCTGCGGGTGGTCGGCAAGGTGGACCGGGTGGACGGCTGGGTGAAGGACGGCAAGCTCTACCTGCGGGTGGTGGACTATAAAACCGGGAAAAAGACCTTTGACCTCAGCCAGGTACAGTATGGACTGGGGATCCAGATGCTGCTGTATCTTTTTGCCCTGGAAAAGGAGGGACAGCGATACTTCGGCATGCCGGTGGTACCGGCGGGAGTGCTGTATCTGCCGGCCAGGGACGTGATCGTGAATGAAAAGCGGGGGGCATCGGAGGAAAAGATCCGGGGGGATATACAGGCACAGCTGCGCCGCAGCGGCCTGCTGCTGCAGGACGCCCAGGTCCTGCAGGCTATGGAGCACAGTGCCCTGGAAAAGCCGGTGTATCTGCCTATTGCCCTGAAAAAGGACGGCACCATAACCGACGGCGTGGCCTCGGCCTACCAGCTGGGGCGACTGGGAAAATATACGGAGCACCTGCTGCGGCAGATCGCCGGGGAGCTGGCCCGGGGCAATGTGGACGCCGACCCGGCGCAGAGCACGCCCCAGGACTCCGCCTGCCGGACCTGCGCCTACGCCTCGGCCTGCTACTTCCGCCCCGGCGTGGGACGGGACCGCTGCCGCATAGTCAAGGGCACCCCGCCTGCCCAGGTGTGGGAGAACATTGAAAGAAAACTGGGAGAGGAGGCGCACCATGATCGATAAGAATCTGACGGATGAGCAGCGCCTGGCCGTAACGGACCAGGGCGGCAGTCTCCTGGTTTCGGCGGCAGCGGGATCCGGCAAGACCAAGGTGCTGGTGGAGCGCCTTTTCCGCAGGATCGAGGAAGAAAAATGCAGCGTGGACGACTTCCTTATCATCACCTATACCCGCGCTGCCGCTGCCGAGCTGCGGGGAAAGATCGCCAAGGAGCTTTCCCGGCGGGTGGCGGAGCAGCCGGAGAATGAGCATCTGCGCCGCCAGCTGTTCCGGGTCTACCAGGCGGATATTAAGACGGTGGATGCCTTTTGCGGGAGCCTTTTACGCCAGAACACCCATCTGCTGCAGCCTATAAAGGGGCATAGCCTTACACCGGATTACCGGCTGCTGGACGAGCAGGAGGGGGCGGTTTTGCGCCAGCGGGTCCTAAGCCGGGTGATGGACCGCTTTTACGAGGCTCTGGAGCAGGGGGACGGAAACGCCGAGCTTCTGGCCCAGACCCTGGGCGCAGGCCGGGACGACAGCCGCCTGACGGACCTGGTGCTGGAGCTGTACGATAAGCTGCAGAGCCAGGCGCATCCGCTGACCTGGCTGCAGGAGACCCGGAAATTCTGGCAGGCTGTGCCGGAGGATCTGGAGGACACGCCTTTTGGTGAGATCCTGCTGACGGACCTTTCCCGATGGGCGGACTTCTGGAGCGGGCGGCTGACCCGCGCGGTGGAGGAAATGGCCGCCTGCCCGGCGGTTGAAGCCGCCTACGGCCCCGGCTTTTTGGCTATGTCCCAGACCCTATTGCAGCTGCGCCAGGCTGTAAGCGGCGGCTGGGATGTCGTGGCCGCGGTGGACCTGACCTTCCCCCGGCTGAAGCCCGTCCGGGGCCAGGAGAATGAGTACTGGAAGATGCGGATGCAGAAGCTGAAGGAGCGCTTTCAGAAGGAATTGAAGGAGACCATGGAGCCCTTCGCCGCCACCCGGGCGGAGCATCTGGAGGACCTGCGGGCCATGGCCCCGGCCATGCTGGCCCTTATTGATCTGACGGGGGATTTCACCCGGAGCCTGCAGCAGGAAAAGGTCCGACGCAATGTGGCGGATTTTTCCGACCAGGAGCATTACGCTGTGGACCTGCTGACCGATACCGCCGGGGAGCCTACCGAGCTGGCCCGGCAGATCGCCCAGGAATATGTGGAGATCATGGTGGACGAATACCAGGACACCAACCAGGTGCAGAACTGCATTTTTGACGCTGTTTCCCGTAAAGGAGAAAACCTTTTCACCGTTGGAGATGTCAAGCAAAGCATCTATCGCTTCCGCTTGGCCCAGCCGGAAATTTTCCTGGAGAAATATGAGAGGTACTGCCACGCGAGCCAGGCCCGTGCGGGCCAGGCGAGAAAGATATTGCTCACCCGGAATTTCCGGTCCCGGCCGGAGGTGCTGGAGGCGACCAACTTCATTTTCCGCAATATTCTCTCCCGGCAGATGGGAGAGATGGAGTACGGTCCGGCGGAGCAGCTGAACGCAGGGGCCACATACTATACCCCGGCACCGGACCGGGAGACGGAGCTACACCTGGTGAACGTGGAAAACACCGAGGACGAGAGCTTCGACCGCGTACAGGTGGAGGCGGCGTTCGTGGCCGAAAAGATCCGCCGTCTTTTGGACGAGGGCTTTCCCGTCCAGGGGGAGGGCGGCGCCCTGCGCCCGGTGCAGCCGGAGGACATCGTGATATTGATGCGCTCTCCGGGCAGCCGCATGGCGCAGTTCGGGGCGGCCCTCAGCCGCTGCGGCATCGCCTATTCCGGCGGGGAGCGGGAGTCATTTTTTGAGACCGTCGAAATTTCCACGGTGTACTCCCTGCTGCAGATCATCGATAATCCCAGGCAGGATGTGCCTCTTATCGCAGTGCTGCGCTCGCCGCTGTTCGGGTTTACCCCGGACCAGCTGTCCCAGATCCGGGGCAGCGGAGAGGGAAGCTTTTATGAGGCCTGCCGGGCCTGTACGCAGGAGCCGGTACAGGCGTTTTTGCGCCAGCTGGACGATCTGCGGAGCCTGGCTGCGGAGCTGCCGGCGGATCAGCTTCTCTGGCAGATGTACGACCGGCTCCACATCCCCGGCGTATTCGGCGCCATGGATAACGGCCAGCTGCACCGCAGCCGGCTGCTGAACCTGTGCCGCTATGCGGAAAATCTGGCGGCGATAGGCAGGATCACCGTATTTGAGCTGACGGACTACCTGCGCAGTCTTATGGCCCGGGGTAAGGAACCCCAGATCGCCTCGGAGCAGAGCGCCGGTGGCGTGCGCATCATGAGCATCCACAGCTCCAAGGGCCTGGAGTTTCCGGTGGTGATCCTGTGCGACCTGAACCGAAAATTCAATACCGACGACACGAAGCGGCCTGTCCTGGTCCACTCCCGCCTGGGGCTGGGCACGGAGCGGGTGGACCCGGCGCGACATGTGCGCTACCCTACGGTGTCTAAAACGGCCCTGGCTCTGGAAATGGAAAAGGAAATGCTGTCGGAGGAGATGCGGCTTTTGTATGTGGCCATGACCCGGGCCCAGGAGAAGCTGATCTTGGTGGACTGCGTGAAAAACGCCCGGGCCCAGGTGGAGAAGCTGGCGGCGCTGGCGGACCTGCCCGTTCCGCCCCAGGTGGTGCGGGGGGCGGCCAATATGGGGCAGTGGGTGCTCCAGGCGCTGCTGTGCACTACCCAGGCCGGCGCGATACACACCTGGGCCGGCGTGCAGCCGGAGCTGCGGCAGGACGCGCCGGGCTGGCGGGTGTATCTCCACGAGAATCCGAAGTTTACCTCCTATATAGAGGAAGAAATGCTGCGTGCAGACACGCAGCCGCCCTTTTTCCCGGAGCTGCTGGAGCAGCGGTATGAGTATAGGGAGGCGTCCCGGGTGCCGTCCAAGGTCACGGCCACCCAGCTGAAGGGACGGGAGCTGGACCAGCAGATCGCCGAGGGTACGGGCCAGCATGGGGCCGTACAGGGCGATTTTCCCGCGCCGAAGTTTTTGCAGCAGCGGCAGGGCCTGACCCCGGCGGAGCGGGGCACGGCCATGCACCTGGTGATGCAGTACCTACCCCTTGACACGCCGGCCCGGCCGGATGCGGCGGGGGAATTTGCGCGGTCTCTGGTGGAGCGGCGGCTGCTGACTCCGGAACAGGGGGAAAGTATAAACGCTATACAGATAGCCAAGTTCCTGGGATCCAGCCTGTGCGGACAGATCCGCCGGGCGGAGCGGGTATGGCGGGAGTTCCGCTTTGCCCTGCTGGTGCCCGCCGCGGTGTACGACCCCCGGGTCCGGGGGGAGGAGATGATGCTCCAGGGCGTGGCGGACGTGTGCTTCCGCACGGCGGAGGGCCTGGTGGTGGCGGATTTCAAGACGGACTATCTGCAGCCCGGAGAGGAAAAGGAACGGGCGGAGCGCTACCGGGCCCAGCTGGAGGCCTATAGCCTGGCGCTGAGCCGGGTGCTGGAGGAGCCGGTGTGCCGCCGGGTGCTGTATTTCTTCTCTACCGGGGCGGAAGTGGATGTATGATGCAAATTTTAAGGGATTTTATGAAAAAATGCTTGCATTTTAAATGCGATCGTGCTATGATGTGATTTGCCTTTGGAGTTCCAGAGGACATGTGTACCGGAAAGGGGTGAACCAGAGCAATGAAGGAAGGAATCCATCCCAATTATCAGCAGACTACTATTAAATGCGCCTGCGGTAATGTAATTGAGACAGGTTCTACGAAGAAGGATATTCGCGTAGAAGTCTGCTCTAAGTGTCACCCGTTCTTTACGGGCAGACAGAAGCTGGTGGACACCGGCGGCCGCGTGGCCAAGTTCAACAAGCGCTTCGGCCTGGACAAGTAATTTGTCAGAACACTCAGCCCTGCACCTTTCGGTGCGGGGCTTTTTCCGTTGTTGTACATCTTGGCCGCGTATGGTATAATATATAGGATATTTTTTCAAATGAGGTTACGCTATGGAACGCACACAACTGGAACAGACGAAACGGGACCTGGCGGTACTGGTGGGCCTGCGCTCCCCGGTCCTCCGGGAGGACAGCACCGACGAGGAGAGCCTGCGGGAACTGGCCGCCCTGGTGGATACCGCCGGGGGACAGGTGGTAGGCAGCATCCTCCAGAGCCGGGAAAAGCCCGACCCCCACAGCTTCATCGGGGAGGGCAAGGTGGAGGAGGTGAGGACCATGGTGGCCCAGGAGAGTGCCACGCTGGTCATCTTCGACAACGACCTGTCCCCGTCGCAAATTCGCGTGCTCACGGAGCTTTTGGGTGTGCAGGTCATTGACCGAAGCGGCCTGATCTTAGATATTTTTGCCCAGCGGGCCAAGACCAAGGAGGGCTGCCTGCAGGTGGAGCTGGCCCAGTACCAGTACCTGCTGCCCAGGCTCATCGGCATGTGGACCCACCTGGAGCGCCAGGCGGGCACCAGCGGCAAGGGCCCTATCGGCTCCAAGGGCCCGGGCGAAACGCAGCTGGAAACGGACCGCCGCCACATCCACCGCAAGATCGACAAGCTCAAGGAGGAGCTGGAGGAGGTGCGCCGGGTCCGCAGCACCCAGCGCCAGCGCCGGATGAAAAACGAGATCCCGGTGGTGGCCATCGTGGGCTACACCAACGCCGGAAAATCCACCCTTCTAAACGCCATCACCGGCGCGGACATCCCGGCCAATAACCGCCTCTTTGACACCCTGGATACCACCACCCGCCTCCTCACCGTCAGCGACACCCTGGATGTGGTCATCTCCGACACCGTGGGCTTTATCCGCAAGCTGCCCCACCAGCTGGTGGAGGCGTTCAAGGCCACTTTGGAGGAGCTGGAGTACGCAGACCTGCTGCTCCATGTCATTGACCTGTCCAACCCTCAGTGGGTCCAGCAGGCCCAGGTGGTGGATAGCCTCATCCGGGAGCTGAAAGCGGATCATATTCCCTGTCTGCGGGTGTATAACAAGTGCGACCTGGCCTTTTTCGGCGCTCTGCCCCGGGAGGAGGACAGCGTGTATATCTCTGCCAGGACCGGTGAGGGCATAGACCGGCTTCTCCAGGCGGTGGACAAAAAGCTGGATAAGGGCACCCGCCGGGTGACGATCCACCTACCCTATGACAAGGCGGGGATGCTAGACGGCCTGTACCGGGAGGCCAAGGTGGAGTCCGTGGAATATGAGCAGACCATCACCGTGGTGGCGGTCTGCACGCCCAAGGTCCTGGGCCAGATGAAGCCCTATATTGAGGGCTGGCAGGAGGAAAAGGAGGACTGGGAGTGATGCAGAGGATCCCCTTTTCCGCTGCTGAAAGCGAGTTTACAGAAAAGCGCTCCCGGTTTATCGGCCAGGTCTGGCCCGTCTCCTCCGAGGAGGAGGCCCAGGAGCGCATCCGCGCCGCCAAAAAGAAGTATCATGACGCCCGGCACAACTGCTGGTGCTATATCCTGGGAGATAACATCCTCCGCTACAGCGATGACGGCGAGCCTCAGGGCACGGCGGGCCAGCCCATGCTCAACGTGTTTCAGCGGGAGGGCGTGGGCAATGTGTGCTGCGTGGTCACCCGGTATTTCGGGGGTATTCTGCTGGGGGCCGGAGGCCTGACCCGGGCCTACGGCAAGGCCGCCCGGGACGCTCTGGCCGCCGCGGGAGTTTCGACCTTGCGCCTGTGGAGCCGGGGGCGGCTTCACTGCGACTACAGCCTTTTGGAGCGGATAAAGTTGGACATCGCCGCGCTTAGCGGCCTGGTGGACAGCATTGATTACGGCGCGGATGTTACCATCACGGTCTCTATGCCGGAGGGGGGCTTTGAGGGGCTGCAGCAGCGGCTTACGGAGCTGTCCGCCGGGGCTATCACCCTGGAATCTCTGGGGCAGGGGCTTCGGCCCGGCCCACGGGAGGATATATAATGGGAACAGGACAGCGTGCCAGTTTTTTTCCTTGACATACGCTGAATATTTGTTATAATAATTCGGGCTTATTGAGAAAATGGAAACATAAACAATACTTATACCAGGTATCGCGGGACGTAATGCCGCAGCCGGTATATGCAGGAGGAACGGATATGAATTACGATGTTATCATTATTGGCGCGGGCCCCGGCGGAATTTTTGCCGCCTACGAGCTGACGGAGCGGGATCCGGCTCTGCGCATTGCGGTCATTGAGGCGGGCCACAGCCTGGAAAAGCGTCACTGCCCTATCGACGGCGACAAAGTGAAGACCTGCATCAAGTGTAAGAGCTGCTCCATTATGAGCGGTTTCGGCGGCGCAGGCGCCTTTTCCGACGGCAAGTATAACATCACCAACGACTTCGGAGGCACCCTTCATGAGCACATCGGCAAGGAAAAGGCTCTGGAGCTGATGCACTATGTGGACGACATCAACATGCGGTACGGCGGCGAGGGCACCAAGCTCTATTCCACCGCCGGGACGCAGTTTAAGAAGCTGTGCATCCAGCACAAGCTGAAGCTGCTGGACGCCTCCGTCCGCCACCTGGGCACCGACATCAATTTCGTGGTCCTGCAAAATCTCTATGACCACCTGAAGGACAAGGTGACCTTTTACTTTGATACCCCCGTGGAGCACCTTGCGGCTCTGCCGGAGGGCGGCTACCGGGTGACCTCCGCCGCCGGGGAGATGGACTGCCGCCAGTGCATTGTGTCCGTGGGCCGCAGCGGCAGCAAGTGGATGCAGGCCGTTTGCAAGAAAATGCAAATCCCCACCAAGAGCAACCGCGTGGACCTGGGCGTTCGGGTGGAGCTTCCGGCCGTTGTGTTCTCCGACCTCACCGACGAGCTCTATGAGAGCAAGATCGTCTACCGCACGGAGAAGTTTGAGGACAATGTCCGCACCTTCTGCATGAATCCCAACGGCATCGTGGTCAATGAAAATACCAACGGCATCGTAACCGTAAACGGCCACAGCTATGAAGACAGCGCCATGAAGACCGAGAATACCAACTTCGCCCTGCTGGTGGCGAAGCATTTCTCCGAGCCCTTTGAAGACAGCAACGGCTACGGCGAGAGCATCGCCCGCCTGTCGAATATGCTGGGCGGCGGTGTAATCGTCCAGCGCTTCGGTGACCTGGTCCGGGGCCGCCGCAGCAACCAAAAGCGCATTGACGAGGGCCTGGTGACCCCCACCCTCAAGGCAACCCCGGGTGATTTGAGCCTGGTGCTGCCTAAGCGCCTGCTGGACGGCATCATTGAGATGGTTTACGCCTTGGATAAGATCGCCCCCGGCACTGCCAACGATGATACCCTCCTCTACGGCGTCGAGGTGAAGTTCTATAACATGGAGGTGGCCGTAGACGAGAATCTGGAGAGCTGCTGCAAGGGCCTGTATGTCATCGGCGACGGCAGCGGTATCACCCACTCCCTGTCCCATGCCTCTGCCAGCGGCGTGTATGTGGCCCGCCACCTGACGGAAAACCGGTAAAGATCGGCAAAGAAGGAAAAACAATACTTGCAAAAAAAATAAAAGAAAAGAGGAAAAGTTATGGCAGTATTGGAAGGTTTGGAGCCTCGTGGGGTACTTCATTGGTTTGAGGAGCTGTGCCGTATCCCCCATGGCAGTGGCAACACACAGGCCATCAGCGATTATCTGGTGCAGTTTGGCCGCGATCGGGGCCTTGCGGTGCAGCAGGACGCGCTGGGGAATGTGATCCTCTGCAAGCCCGGCACCCCGGGCTATGAGAACGCCCCCGCCGTGATGCTCCAGGGACACATGGACATGGTCTGCGAAATGGCTCCGGGCTGCACCAAGGACATGGCCCGTGAGGGTCTGGATCTGGTGGTGGACGGGGATGTGATCTACGCCGAGGGCACCACCCTGGGCGCAGACGACGGCATTGCCGTGGCTATGGGCCTGGCCCTGCTGGATAGCCACGATATTCCCCACCCGCCCCTGGAGGTGGTGCTTACGGTGGACGAGGAGGTCGGGATGAAGGGTGCCACCGGCATCGACCTGTCGGGCCTTAAGAGCCGCCTGCTTTTGAACCTGGACTCCGAGACGGAGGGTGAGATCACCGCCGGATGCGCCGGTGCTGCCAGGGTTGATATTGCAGTGCCTGTAAAGCGGGATGCCTTCCCGGGAGAAACGGTGGAAATCACCGTCTCCGGCCTTTTGGGCGGCCATTCCGGCGCTGCCATCGACCGGGGCCGGGCCAACGCCATGGTGCTGCTGGGCCGGATCCTGTACGCATTTTTGCAGGAGAACAGCGGCCGTCTGGTCACGCTCTCCGGCGGCGGTAAGGATAACGCCATTCCCGTCGCTGCCAGCGCTGTTTTGACCGTGGCGGATGTGGAAAAGACAACGGTTATCTGCCAAAAGATGGAGAAGATCTTCCGCAGAGAGTTCGCTGTGGCCGACAGTGATATTACCGTCGCCGTGGCACCCTGCCGGAGTGATGTTCTGCCCATGGACGCTGACTCCACCCACCGGGTCCTGGCTCTGCTGCAGTGCGCTCCCAACGGTGTGCTGGAGCGGAGCAGGGAGGTAGAGGGCCTGGTCCAGACCTCTCTGAACCTGGGCATTCTCACCACGGAGGCGGATTCCGTGGTGGCCACCTTCTGCGTGCGCAGCAATATGAACACGCAGAAGGAGATGCTGCTGCAGAAGCTGGAGCTGCTGTGTGACCTGCTGGGCGGCAAGATGTCTGTCAGCGGCAGTTACCCGGCCTGGGAGTTCCGGGAGGATTCTCCTCTGCGCTCTCTGATCGTAGAGGTGTTCACGGAGCAGTACGGCCACGCCCCCAAGATAGAGGTACTGCACGGCGGTGTGGAGTGCGGTATGCTGGCCGATAAGCTCCCCGGCCTGGACGCTGTATCCATGGGCCCGGAGGTGAACCAGATCCATACGCCTCGGGAGCGGATGTATATTTCCTCCGTCCAGCGCACCTGGAACCTGGTCCTTGAGACCCTCCGCCGCCTGCGGTGAGAAATTGCAAGATCATACCGAGAGCCGAGTGCGGAAAGCGCTCGGCTTTTTTCCTGCCCGGCGCACCGGGCGGATAGGGCCGTGACCCGCAGACCCTTACAACCTGTGACGGAAATTATTGACAAAAATTAGGCAATCCGACAAAGTGACATTATTTTCACAAAGACACTTTTTTTTGCTGATTTGCGGTGCTATAATGTAAAAAAGGTGTGATGAGGACACATCAAAGACATGGAGGAGGAACAAAGCAATGGATTACATGGAAATGTACCGGCAAAAGCTGACCACGGCGGACGAAGCGGTGAAGGTCATCAAGTCCGGCGATTGGGTGGACTACGGATTCTGCGCCATTCATCCCCGGGTGCTGGACGAGGCCCTGGCCCGGCGGGCACCGGAGCTGGAGGATGTAAAGGTCCGGGGCGGCATCAGCCTGTGGAAACCGGCCATTTTTGACATTGAAGACCCGGTCCATCATATTATTTTCAATTCCCACCACATGAGCGCGGTGGAGCGCCACCACATTGCCAGCGGCGCAGGCTTCCATGAGCCTATGCGCTATTCTGAGCTGCCCCGGTACTATACCGACCATATCACCCCTCCGGATGTGGCCATGTTCCAGGTGACGCCTATGGATAAGCACGGCTACTTTAACTTCGGCCTCTCCGCGTCCCATCTGCGGGCGGTCATCGAGAAGTCCAAGGTGGTCATTGTGGAGGTCAACCGGAATATGCCCCGGTGCCTGGGCGGCTTTGACAACTGCATCCATATCTCCGAGGTGGACATGATCGTGGAGGGGCGCAACGATCCCATGGGCATCCAGCCCTCCAACCCTGCCACCGACGTGGATAAGGCCGTGGCCAAGCTCATTGTGGAGCAGATCCCCAATGGCGCCTGCCTACAGCTGGGCATCGGCGGCATGCCCAACACCGTGGGCGCCATGCTGTGCGAGTCCGACCTGAAGGACCTGGGCGTACATACGGAGATGTATGTGGATGCCTACGTGGACCTGGCTCTGGCGGGCAAGGTCACGGGTATGCGCAAGAATCTGGACCGGGGCCGCCAGGTCTATGCCTTCGCCGCCGGTACCCAGAAGCTCTATGATTACCTGGATGATAACCCCGCCTGTATGGCGGCGCCCATCAGCTATACCAACGACATCCGTACCGTGGCGCAGCTGGATAATTTTATTTCCATCAACAACGCCGTGGATGTGGACCTGTACGGCCAGGTGAACGGCGAGACTGCGGGTACCAAGCAGATCTCCGGCGCCGGCGGCCAGCAGGACTTCGTCCTGGGTGCGTACCTTTCCAAGGGCGGCAAGAGCTTTATATGCCTGTCTTCCACCCACGAAAATAAGGATGGCACCCGCTCCTCCCGCATCCGGCCCACCCTCCAGCCCGGCTCCGTGGTCACGGACACAAGAGTGAACACCATGTATGTGGTCACGGAATACGGCTGCGTGTGCCTCAAGGGCCTCAGCGTCTGGGAGCGGGCGGAAAAGCTCATCTCCATTGCCCATCCCGACTTCCGGGAGGAGCTGATCCGGGAGGCCGAAAAGCAGAAGATATGGTATCCTCACAACAGAAGATAATTTTTTCCGCACAGGAACTGTGCGCAGGCTCCCGATTTTGGTCGGGAGCCTTTTATTGCAAAAGCGGGGCTGTTGTGGTACACTGGCGGTGAAGTTTGATGAAGTTTCGGTGTGCCAAAGGTGCACTTTCCGCTTATTATGCAGTGAAAAAACAGGAGGCATTTTTATGGGGAAATTATGGGATAAAATTCGGGGCCTGCGGAAGCCGTCCAGGCCGTTCTGCACGGCGGTGGTGGTGGCGGCGGGCCAGTCCCTGCGGATGGGAAAGGACAAGCTGCTGCTGCCCCTGGGAGCGGGAACGGTACTGGAGCACACCCTCCGGGCGGTGGACGCATCGGAGCGGACGGATGAGATCATCCTGGTGACCCGGGAGGACCTGCTGGTGCCTCTGGCGGACCTTTGCAAAAAGTGCGCCCTTCAAAAGCCTGTGAAGGTGGTGCGGGGCGGTGCGTCCCGGCCGGAATCCGTGCTGGCGGGGGCCCTGGAGGCAGACCCCCGGGCGGAGCTTATCGCCGTGCATGACGGAGCCCGGCCCCTTATTACCCCGGCGCTGTTTGACGCGGTGGTGGAGAGCGCCCAGGCAACGGGTGCCTCGGCCCCGGCGGTGCCGGTGACGGACACCATCAAGATAGCCGATGAAAACGGTGTGGTGCGCTCCACCCCGGAGCGGGCCACCCTTCGGGCGGTGCAGACGCCCCAGGTGTTCCAGGCGGAGCTTTTGAAGGCGGCCCTGCAGTCGGCCATCACCTGCGGCGCGGAGGTCACCGACGACTGCGCCGCCGTGGAGCGGCTGGGCAAGCAGGTGCAGCTGGTGCCCGGGGACAGCGAAAATATCAAGATCACCCGGCCCCTGGACCTGCCGGTGGCGGAGGCGATCCTGAAGATCCGGGAGGGGAGAGCATGACGAATCTGCGGATAGGACATGGATATGATGTACACCGGCTGACGGCCGGGCGAAAGCTGATCCTGGGCGGAGTGGACATTCCCTGGGAGAAGGGGCTGGAGGGCCATTCGGACGCGGATGTGCTGGTCCACGCGGTGATGGACGCCCTGCTGGGCGCGGCGGGGCTGGAGGACATCGGGAGCCTGTTTCCCGACAGCAGCGAGGAGTTTCGCGGCATATCCAGCCTGGTGCTGCTGGAGAGAGTGGCCGGGGAGCTGGCAAAGCGCCGCATAACTGTGGTGAATGTGGACGCCACCGTTTTGGCCCAGGCGCCGAAGTTGGCCCCGTATCGGGCGCAGATGCGCCGAAACATCGCCGGGGCGCTGGGCATTGACCCGGAGCAGGTGGGGGTAAAGGCCACCACCGAGGAGCGCCTTGGCTTTACCGGCGACGGCAGCGGCATGGCGGCCCATGCGGTGGCTCTGGTGGAAAAAATTAAAAGAGGCTGTCGATAAAGTGGTATAATTACGATAATGGTAAGGAAGGGAGTGTGAGGGAAACCCAAGAAGAGTGTCCCTCGCCATTGAAATCAATAGTTTTTGAAACTTTTTCAAAGTTTCAAAAACTTAGGCAGCGGGCGAAAAGACTTTTTCGACACGCTGTTAAAAAAAGGGTTGACAAGCGAACTGTACTATGCGTATAATACGGTTAAAGGAACTGTATTATGCGCATGGTACAATTTTTTAGGGCGCGATAAGGAATGTGGATTGCGGACCGGTGACAGACTGCGGAGATGATTTGATTTTTAGATGGGAGGTGCGGCCGGTATGATCTCGTTTGAGGAATTCCACAGCGTGGAAGGGATTCCCATTTACCTGCAGATGATACGCCATGTGAAGGAGGGGCTTGCCTCGGGCCGGATCGGGGACGGGGACGAGCTGCCGTCCCGGCGGATATTGTCGGCAACGCTTGCGGTGAATCCCAACACCGTGCAGAAGGCCTATCGCCAGCTGGAGGAGGAGGGGCTCATCCAGTCCCGGCCCGGAGCGGGCAGCCGCATTACGGCATCGCCTCAGCAGGTGGCGCAGATCCGGCGGGAGCTGTTTCGCACAGAGGTGCGGGATACGGTGGCGGCCATGAAGCGCATGGGCCTGGGCAAAGAGGAGGCCCTGGACCTGCTGCGGCGGCTGTATGATGAGGAGGAAGAGAGATGAATCGGTATGTATCCGTATTGGGCCTGGCGGCCCGGAGCAGCCTCTGGAAGGGGCTGGGGGTGATATTGGCCTCGGCGGCCCTGGCGGGGGCGCTGCTGTATCGCACGCCCTGCGGCGTTACGAGGGTGGTGGAAGACAATGTAAACGGCATGCCCATGATCTACGAGGAAACCGTGACCCTGGCGGACCTGCCGGCCCGGGGCTGGATCTTTATCCCGCTGGTGCTGGGCTTTATCCTGCTGTGCGGCCTGCTGATGACCACAGGCTGGGGCAGGGGAGCCAAGAGCGCGTACACGGTGCGGCGGCTGCGGGTGAAGGAAGGCACGGTGAGCCTGCTGTGGACCGGGTATAACTTTATGATGCTGCTCCTGTTCTGGGCGGTGACGGCGGCGGTGCTGCTGGGGGTGATGAGCTGGCGGGTGAAAAACTACCCCCATCCCCAGGAGGTGGGGCCGCAGACCCTGGTCCTGGCTTTTTACGGCAGCAGGCTGCTGCACCATCTGCTGCCTATGGGCGATGCGCTGACATGGATAGGAAACCTGGTCTGTCTGGCGGCCTGCGCCGTAGGCTGCATGGACGTGGCCCGAAAAAGGTGGGTGGGCCGTACCGGAGGAATTTTACTGGCCATCGCTATGGCGCTGACCGTGCTGAGCTTCCGCATCGATCTGCAGAGCGGCAGCATGCTCCTGGTCATTCTGATCCAGGCGGTGGTGACAGGCGTTGGGATCTACAGCTGGGAAGAGAGGGATGAAGGTGAAAAGACGACTGCTGAAGCTTGGCGGGCTTGAGAGGATGCTGCCGCCCAATGTGGACCCGGAAAGCACAGCGGCGGGACTTCTGACAGTGCTGGCCGGAGGCGTGCTGACGTCGGTGATCTGGTTTCTGATCCGGTACTGCCGGAGCTATCAGAGCCTGTATATCATCGACCAGGTCACGGAAAAAAGAGTGTTGGACCCGGGAATGAAGATGGAGCCTTTTTCCGACTTCGCCGGATGCGCCGGGTGGCTGCTGGTGTTTTTCGCGTGCATGCTTTTGGCGTGGGCGGGCATACTTTACGGCAGCTTCAGCCAGGGCAGCCGGAGCCTGTATCTGCTGCGGCGGCTGCCGCAGGGCAGAAGGATCTTGGCCGGATATGTGGCCAAGGGGCCGCTGCTGTGCCTGGCGGAGGCCGGGGCGGTATGCGCTGTGCTGCTGGGGATATACTACCTGGTCTGGCGGTTTGTGACGCCGGATATCTGCTTGCCGATGTAAGGAGGGACAGACGATGCTGGAAGTGAAAAATGTTACAAAGACATACGGAGGGAAGAAGGCCCTGGAGGATGTGTCCGTGTCCTTTGGGCCGGGGCAGATTGTGGGCCTGTTCGGCGAAAACGGCGCGGGCAAGACCACGCTGATGAAGTGCATTTTGGGCCTGATACACCACGGGGGAGAGGTGACGCTGGACGGGGAGGCCATCGGCCGGGAAAACATCGCCCGAGTGAGCTTTGCCACCTGCGAGCACAGCTTTTTTCCCCGGCTTACGCCCAAGGCGCACCGGGCGTTTTACCGGGAGCATTTCCCCCGCTTCAGCGATAAGCGATTTGCGGCGCTGATGGAGTTTTTCAGCCTGCCCATGGATAAGGCGCTGAAGGGCTTCTCCGTGGGCATGCAGAATCAGTTTGAGGTGGTGCTGGCCCTGTCCCAGGGGGCGGACTACATCCTCATGGATGAGCCCTTCGCGGGCAACGACATCTTTAACCGGGAGGACTTTTACAAGGTGCTGCTGGGCATCCTCACGGAGCGGGAGACGGTGATCCTGTCCACCCATCTGCTGGAGGAGGTGAAGGACTTCATCTCCCGGGCGGTGCTGCTGCGGGAGGGGAAAATCGTAGGCGACCACACGCTGGAGGAACTGGAGGACGCCGGGGAAGACCTGCTCAGCTGCATCAAAAAGACATACGACTACCGGGGCGACCGGATCCGCAGTACCATCGAGAGCCTGACGGAGGAGGAAAAGTCATGAAGCGTATAGTAGCTATGACCGTGGTTTTGTTTGTCCTTTCCCTGGGCGGCCTGGCGATGATGACCCTGTTTATGTGCCGGGCCCAGGACAGGGTGGAGTTTTCCACCGTGGTCACCCGGGGAGACCCGGCGGCGGCCCGGGGACTGCACATGACCGAGTATGACATGCTGGCAAGTCGCGTGCGGTGGACTACCGAGCACGACCTGGGAGCGCAGACTCAGGAGACCACTTCCGTTTTTTCCGGCAAAGAGATCCCTTATGACGGCTCCGGACGGACCTACGGCAGCAATTCCATTTGCATGCTGGTGCCCGATACGGAGCGGGTGCGGGCCTATTTGCGGCAGCAAAGCCAAGACAGCAGGGACAGCAACGTGCTGCTGCACCCGGCGGACTTCGTGGAGACCTACGACCTGTGCTTGTATTACGGCGGCTCGTGGCAAGCGGTGACGGCGGATGACAGGCGGAACGATCCGTCTATCCGGGATTTCCCTCTTATGCATATCCCGGTGGGGGCGGAGGATGCCATGGAGCTTTATATCCATGAAAACGGCGGGCAGATGCGCTACAGCATCAATTACGCCTTTATGGCCAACGACTATGAGTCTTGGGACGCGGACGTGAAAGCCGGGACGGTGGTGACTGCGGGCTTTGATGCCGGCGTGGATGCCAAAGCGGAATGGGCCCCGGAGGGCTTCGGCCTGTGGCTTGTGGAGCGGGGCGCCCAGTCGGAGCAGAACATCCGGTTGGTGTACCCACTGAACATAGAGACCCAGCGGGTGGTGAAGCTGATCGCCAGCCCGGACCGGGAGAAGCTGCTTCTGTTCACGGCGGAGGGAGAGGACCTGACGCTGCGGGTGATCGCAGGTGAGGACTTCCGGCTGCTGCAGACCGTCCCTCTGGGAAAGATCGGGATAGAGGAAGCGGAGGAGACCTACTTTTCATCCAACGGAGAGGAGCAAACGACGCACAAAAAGCAGTATGAGACCGTGCGGGTGTGCAGCGGAGACGGCTTCTACGCCGTGGCCGTGGGCAAGCGCCTGACAGTGCTGCAGGAGGAAGAGAGCGGCCTAGAGCGGGTGTTCTCCTGCGATATGATAGATCTGTATGTCATTTCCACCGCGGACGGAGAACGCTACGTCTGGGAGGACCAAGGGGCAGAGACAGACCAGTGCATCGGCGTATGCACGCCCGTTGACGGCGGGTGGTACTACGACTTTGAGGGCATATCCATGGTCCTGCGGGACGGCAGGCTGGCCATGGCCTGGACCGATAGAGCGCTGGGCGATGGAAACGTCATGGTGGAGATATACTCCGGAGACGGCCTGGTGTATGCCAGAGAGATCGGCTGCGGACTGTACCGGCAAAACAGGTCCGGCACACAGACCCTGCAGGATATGACCAAGCCAACGCTGGTGTGGGAGGCCACCTGAGGAGAAGCTGCGGCGAAAAAGGATCAAACAGAGAGGTGCCGGAAGCGGCACCTCTCAAAATTTTTCATTTTATTTGAAAAAAAGCTTGCATTTTGCTTTTGAACATGATATTATATTCAAGTCGTCAGGAATGAGACATGCGCCGTTAGCTCAGCTGGATAGAGCGTCTGGCTACGGACCAGAAGGCCGGGGGTTCGAATCCCTCACGGC
>CAKTIW010000022.1:0-19809 GCA_934566025.1 uncultured Oscillospiraceae bacterium
CCGCCATAGGCGCAGCGCCCACGATGCACAGCCAGCCCAGCGTCTCGCGGTCTAATACGCCCCGCAGGGCGAAGTACAGCCCCACCGCCGTACCCACCGCCAGCAGCGAACAAATAAGCTGCCGCGCTGTCAGGCCGAAATAAACCGTCTCCTTGTAGGCGCGAATCTCCTTGTTGATCTTGATCTCCATGTGTTCCCTCCAAAAATGTCAAAACCCGTCTCAAATTGAGACGGGTTTCGCGTCAGTCATCAACTGGTATTTTTGTCTAAAATGTCAATTGATTTTTTAGATAAAATAGCATATAGTAAATAAAAGAAAGAATGTCGCCGGGATAACACGAGGGTGTTTCACCAGCATGCTTGTCATGTGGTAGTCGTGCCGGGGGTTCTTTCTTTTTTTGCGCAAATACGAGATTTCTTCAATTCATCTGTGTCTGGCTTCATTTCCGCTGTAAAAAACTTAATCCCATAACTATCTATTTTCCCATTCCTTCGATAAATATGGTCAGAGATACTCATTGAAAAACAAGGCGTCGAAAAACCATACCCATTGATCTCATAAGTCAAAAACATTGTAGTTGCGCAAACATCGGCTAACTGTAGCATATCCCATGTTGCTGCGGTTTTAGCAATAACTTTTCCAAATGCAGACGACTCTATCGCATTAGATCGATAAGGTAAAAGCTTATCTTGTATATATTGTATTAACTCTCCATCCCGACTCGTCCCGCGCGCAGACAGAACTATGTCGCCCACCGCGCCAAGCGAATGTAAGTACCAGGATACCCGTTGCAGCAGATATTTACACACATAGTTATATGCAATAATTGCACTCGGGATTTTTTCTCTATCAAATTTATATGTGTCCACAAGAACATTCATATAGATAAACTCTTGGTCTCTTAACTCATGCACAATGAAAGCGCGCTTATTAAATTCTGCAATTTTCCGCAAATGAATTTCCCGAATATTGAGCCTTGCTTTTATGGTATTCATTCGTACTCGAATTTGAGGCTCATGTTCTTTTTTTACAACTACCGCTGTCAAAACAAACCACCTTGTACCGCGCCCTATTCCTAAGTCTCCTGCTTCATCAATGTATACTGTATAGTCACTCACTTTCCGCACTTCCTTCCCCTCTGTGAGCTGTTTTTATGCATAACTTAAATCTTACATCATAAGTCAAGCAGAGATTAGTCTTTCATTGTTGATAATCCCCTATTTTGTCAACATTATCTCATAAATATTCTGCACTGTCAACATTACCGCCCACATTTCAAAACCCGTCTCAAATTGAGACGGGTTTTGCGTCGATCCTCAGTTTTTCTATAAATACAGTATTCTCCTTCGCATCAGCACTCATTTTTTGATCCGCCTCTGAATGTCCTCAACAGAGGGGAGCTGTTTGCTCAATGCTTCCGGCAAGCTGCTGGTGATCTTATATTCACTGACGCCGATGGGCTTGGACATATCCTTCAAAGCGTACTCGGCAACCAGGTCATTCTTGCTCTTGCAGAGCAGCAGCCCGATAGAGGGATTGTCCTCCGGGTGCTTGATGATGCCGTCCACCGCCGACAGATAGAAATTGAGCTGCCCGGCATATTCCGGCTTGAACTCACCTGTTTTCAGTTCGGTCACTACATAGCAGCGCAGGTTGAGGTTGTAAAACAGGAGGTCGATATAGAAGTCATCGCCACCCACATTGAGGTGATACTGATTACCCAGGAAGGCAAAACCGGTGCCAAGCTCCAAAAGCAGCTTGGTAACATCCTTGGCCAAAGCGTTTTCCATATCGCGCTCGACCATTTCCTCACTGAACGGGGTAAAATCGAAGATATACGGGTCCTTCATGGTCTGTACCGCCAGCTCACTCTGGGGCGAAGCCAAGCGGGCCTCAAAGTTTGAAACCTTTTCCGCAAGCGCTTGCCTCTCATACAAGCCACTTTCGATTTGATGAATGAGGACATTCCTCGACCAGCCGTTTTCCATAACTTTGCTGATATACCAATTACGCACCGAATCATCCGCGAATTTATCTAAGAGAACAACGGTATGCCCCATGGAATTTGTGCAACAACCTGTTGCACAAATTCTTCGTCAGGGTAGGTTTCTGCAAACTTTGCCATATATTTTAGGTTCCGCACAGAATAGCCCTTGACATTTGGGGAGGCAAGGCGAATATCTGCGGCGAGATTTTCAATAAACTTGCTGCCCCAGGTCTTATGCTGGTTTATGACCGTACCGATATGGTAGTAGAGCATAATTCAGTTCCCGGTTCACACTGAGCGCCGCCTTATACTGCGCCCCTCTGATCTCACCTTTTATGGCTTCTATAATTTCAATGTACTCATTGCTGTTCATCAACATTGCGCTGCCCTCCGCTCTCCTATTTCAAAAATCTATTTCCGTGCCGCAAAGGCATCCTCCACAGGGACGGTCTCTCCATTCTTCGCCTGCTGATAGCCGGTCTCCATTATGGTGCTAAACTGCTCGTCTGTTAGACTGTCGCGTGTCAAAATCTTATCTTGCAGCTTCTTATATTCATCCATAAATTCCTCACATCCTTGCCTTTATATTGTCTCACAAATTCCCATTGCAGTCAACAAAAGCAGCCATTCACAGCCCAAACATCTCTCTCACCACCCGGTCAGCCCCTTTCACCAGTCCCACCAGCACCAGCATATTGAAGATGACCTCGCCCAGGTAACTCCACACCTGCGTCACCGCCGAGCCGCCGCCCAGCACCACCGTGCCGCTGGCGGCAAAGGCCGAGAACACGATGCACGCCAGCACAATCACCGCTCCCTCCAGGCACACGCCCACATAGCTTTTGAGAAAGGCACGGCCCATCTGCGAGGTTCCCTCACCCGCAAATGAAGCCAGGGCCACCGGTGACAGAGCCGCATATAAATAGAGCTTAAAAAAGCGCGAGTACACCGTGAGGATCATCAAAAAGGCCAGCACCGTGATCAGCAAACACCCCAGCAGCGTCACCAGCCACAAGGGGATGCTGGCAAGAAAGCCTACTCCCTCTATGGCCGTGACGATCTCCCCGGGCAGCGCCACCGCCGCGCCCTCGATACCGCCCACGCTCCCAGCCGCCGCCGAGATGATCCCGGCACAGACGGCAAAAATGTCCATCATCAGGTCGATGCCGTAGGTCACGGCCAGCTTTGCCATGACAAAATACAGGAAGTGCCGCAGCACATATTCGAGCCGTCGAAAGTCCCGAAAGCCCACGCCGCTGTGGAATATGCCAATGGCCAAAAACAGCACCAGCAGTCCGTAGCCAATGCCCTGCATTGCCCCGTTTACGGCCTGGATGGTCTGCCATATTGTCCCGCCCTTAAATGCCTGGGGCGACTGGGTCAGCAGCGACCACATCTCCGTCAGCTTGTCGTTCCACAGGGTAAAGGCATAGTTGAGGTTGTCAATGATCCAGTTGTTGTCCATGACTTACACCGCGCCGATCAGCGTCAGAATTTCCTTGGCAAAGGCAATGAGCAGCCCGCCGAACAGGCACAGCAGGCCCTGGGTCCGCTGGCTGGCGTCGTGGCTCTGTATGCTCATGCCCACCTGCACAACGCCCCAGCC
This sequence comes from uncultured Oscillospiraceae bacterium, assembly GCA_934566025.1. GTDB lineage: Bacteria > Bacillota > Clostridia > Oscillospirales > Oscillospiraceae > Vescimonas. The sequence goes on from CAKTIW010000022.1 coordinate 3,595, forward strand.
CAGGATGATGATGCCCACAGCCTTGATGATGGAAAAGATGAAGTCCGACAGGTTGTTGACGATAGCCAGCGGGTCGTCCCCGGCGGCGTAGGCGGTGGTCGCCGTCAGCGCGCCGACACACAGACTCAAAAGAAAAACACGGCCTATCCGCCGCACCATAGTTTTTTTCATTCTGTAAATCCCTCCAATAAGATCAGTTCCTCCAGCGAAACGAACGCCCTGCGCATATCTGCGCAGGCGTAGTCCGCCGCCTTATGCACATAGGGCGCGGCCCCGCCGTCCGCCGTGCGTTTCAGATTCGGGTGCCGCAGCAAGTCGTATTTTTCGTCCATTACCGGCTTTTCTCCCCGGATGAACAGCAGCGCGCAGCGGTTATCCATACTCCTTACCTCGTCCGGTGTCATCAACTCCCGGGCCAACTGCTGGCGGCTGACGGAGTCGGAGCCGTTTCGTCCCCGGGTGGTGCTCCTGTGCCGCACATCCAAGGTCTCCTTGCCCAGCATCTCCGAGATGTATTTGTGGGTAGACTGCTCGTTGCCGCCCAAATACAGCAGCGTGTCCGCGTTTCCCAGCAATCCCTCCCAATCGTCCTTAAACAGCGCCTTTAGCCCCGAGATATTTTGCAGCACAATGGTGGACATGATGTTCCGAGAGCGCATGGTGCTCTGTATCTTGCCGAAGTCGCTGGGCAGGGCCACATTGCAAAACTCGTCCATCATCAGCCGCACCGGCACAGGCAGCGGTCCTTGATGAACCCTGTCCGCCTGGTAGTAAAGAGACTGAAACGCGCAGGTGTAGAGCATCCCCACCAAATAATTAAAGGTGCTGTCGCTGTCGGGGATCACGGCAAACACCGCCTGCTTCCGCTCCCCCATGCGGGAAAGCTCCATTTCGTCACGGGATGTAATGCTTCTGATCTCCGGGATGATAAAGGCCGACAGCCGCACCGCCGCGGTAATGAGGATGGACCGGGCCGTCTTGCCCGCCGCCTGCCGGAAAATATGGTATTCCCGCACGGCGATGTGGTCCGGCTCCTGGTCCTCCAGGGCCTCAAACAACAGGTCCAGCGGGGAGCGGTACGCTTCGTCCTCCTCGCTGGCCCCGCCGTTTTCCAGCATATACAGCACCGTTTCAAGGTTCTGCTCCTCCGGGAGCGCTTCATACAGCAGATACAGCATCAGCGCCGTGTCCAGGGCCACCTCCGCCCGCTCCCAAAACGGGTCGCTCTGCTGGGCGTTCTTGGGCGTGGTGTTTTGAATGAGATTGTTCACCAGCTTCATCACATCCTTGGCATCCCGGATATAGGCAAAGGGGTTAAAAGCGTCCGAGTGTCGGGGGTCAATGAGGTCGAACACCCGCAGCACATACCCCTCCTCCAGCAGCAGCGGCGCCAGGTCCCGGAGCATTTCGCCCTTGGGGTCCGTCACCAGGAAGCTGCCGTTTACCTGCATGATATTGGGCTTGCAGAAATACCGCGTCTTACCGGCCCCGCTGCCGCCCACGATGATTTGCAGCAGGTTTCGTCCGTGCTGCCGCCCGTTGAGGCTCATAGACACATGACGGGTCAGCAGCGTGTTATTGTCCGGATTTTTGTCCGCGTATTTCCCGCCCAGCTGTCGCGCACTGCCCCACCGGGCGGAGCCGTATTCCTCCCCCGGCCTGCGGTTTTCCCTGCCGGAATAATACAGGACCACCGCGCCCCCATAGAGCAGCAGAAACACCAATACAAAGCGCGGTGTATACGCTGTCCAGCGAACCGAAAACAGATGCGCCGCCGCAGAAAGCCGTTCCAGCAGCTGGAATAGATTCATCCCGCTTTCATACACCCCCGCCGCCAAAACCGCCGTCCACAGCACCGGGACCGCCAGCGCCGCCCAAACCACCGGCGGCACAGATTTACTCCGCATAGCCATTCCTCCTAATCCGTCTCAAATTGAGACACATTTTGGCACGGCGCCTGCTGCGCCCTTTCGCAATACACCACCAGCCGTTGCCGTCCGCCGCTGGCGTAGGGATGGCAGGTGATGAGCGTCAGCAGGTCACGCCCCGGCTGGATTTTGATTTTGTCCACCTGGTCCGGCTGGATGATCTTCATATCAACCACGGCATAGGTGAGTGTTTCCCACAGATTTGTAACCGTTACCATATCGCCCGCCTGCAAGCGGTCTATGTGCCGAAAATAATCTGAGCCATACCATCCTCTATGCCCAGCAATGACGCAGTTGGTACTCATGCCGCCAATAGGCGCCGAAGTGTTCCCCAGCACCGCCGCCCCTGCGGCAAGGTGCGAATCCGACGCGCCCAAGTAGACCGGCATGACCAGCTCCAGCGCGGGGATCTCCAATACACCTATGATCTCGTCCTCCACGCCGCAGTCTCTCAGCAATACAGCAGGCTCCTCACAGGCCAAAGCGTCGGCCAGTCCCGCCTGCCGCTCCGTATAAATGCGCTGGTTATATCCCTGCAAGTCTGCCAGTAACTCAGGGTATGACTGTCTCGCCTCCTCCAAAAAGCCCTGTGCCGCCGCGCTCATGTCCGCTTGCAGCCTATGCCCGGAAACCACCGGCCACAGCAGAATACAAAGCCCTGCCACGGCCAGCGCCACCGCCAGCAAAACAGTTTTCTTACCCACGGCGTTGCCTCCTCACAAAGACGCAACCTCCACCAGCCGCAGCCAACACACCAAAGCCGATGCCCAAACCCGTGAGATAGTGCTGCATCCACGAAGACGCAACCTTCGGAGTTTTTCCATTTTCTACCACCAGCTCCGGCACATACGGCACCCGATGTCCCCGCACCAGCAGCCGGTGGGTGTTCACCCCAAAGGGCGTACAAGTCACCAGCGTCACCAGGTCTTGCCCGTCCTCGATTTGCAGCAGCGATGTGTCCCCAGGCAGTACCGTGGCGATCCGGTCCACCTCGTAGGCCAGCACCTCACCCAGCACATGGATATAGAAAACATCGCCTTTCACCAACTGGTCAATATCCGAAAACAGCTTCGCCGAAGCCATCCCACTGTGGGCCGACAGCGCCGCATGAGTGCCTGCCCCGCCCACAGGCAGGGAAGTCCCCACCACATGCCCCACGGCCCGCTCCAGCGTTTCCGCCCCCGTGCCGTGCCGCACCGGGAGATACACGCCGATTTTCGGGATGTCGATAGTACACATGGCCCCGCCCACGGCGAGTTGCTCTGCATAGACCAAGGGAGAGGCCGAAGCCCCTCCCGTACTGACTGCCGCCTCACCCCGCAGCAAGGCGTTATACGCCTCAGCCGCCCGACGCTGCTCGGCCAGCTCCGCATTGTCAGTGTCCGCAATAGCGGCGGTGTACACCGCCTCCACATCCGAGTGATACTTTTCACTTACCAGTTCACCCATAAGCGGGTAGAGCAGCAATCCCAGCGCCAGAAGCACACAGGCCACCGCCAGCAGTCGCCACTTCACTGGTCGTTCCTATTGTGCTTCCGCCCCCGGATCACAATAAACGCCGCCACGCCCAGCAGAATGCAGCCGCCTACCGTGAACATCCAGGTGCCGTAACCGCCTGTCTTAGGCAGGTCGAAGCCGGGGTTGTTGATGACCGTCAGCGGCACGATGGCATTGCCGCTCTCCATGTCCACCGCGTCGCCGTTGACGCTGCCGCTGGCCGTCAGGAGCTTTGCGCCGCAGATCTCGCAGGCGCTCTCGCCCTCCGCAGCGGTAATGATAATTTCGATGCCATCCTTCAGCAGCACATACCCCTTGTCTGTGTCTGTCTCCGTCAGCGTGTAAGTGTCATCCTCCAGACCCATGACCCGGATGTGCCCCTCCCCGTTGGGCACGAACGCCGTGGCCTTGCTCTCCTTCACCTGGTGGCCGGTGACATGGTACACGCCGTCCACCAGCTCCGCCGTCACAAAATAGCCGTCCGTGTCGTTGTGCAGCAGGAAATGAACATTGGCCAGGTCGCCCTTGCCGTCCGAAAACTGCTTCAGCACATCCACACCGTAGGTATACACATGGCAGCAGTCCTGGAGTGTATCAAAGTAACCGGTATTGGTGCGCTTCCAGGTCAGCACCACCTCGTTGGGGTTGTCGGTATCACCCAGCTGTGCGTCAGCGGTAAGGGTAGCGGCATAGGTGATCCGCATGGTGCAGTCGCTGTAACCACGCTTCACGCTGTCCGTGTAGACACTCTCGGACTCGTTGATGTCCGCCAGCCCTGTCTCCGTCATACCAATGGTCATGGTGTTGGCAGCGTCATCATAGCTAACAGAGAACTTACCTGAATCCTCGTTCCAAGCAGTGATCTGGTCGGTGCAACCGGCATCCCGGAAGAACTCAATGACCACATCGCTTCTGTTGTAGCGAATCCCCTCGCGCAGCGTGTCCGCAAAGGTATAAGTAGTCAAACTGGTAGCCTTGGAGGTAATAGTGGGCAGTGTGCTGATGATCTGATAGTCCACCACATCGCCCACGGAAGCGGTGGCAGTATGTGCATAGCCATCCGCAATATCCGCCGTGCCGCCGTTCTTGCCGGTGCTGTTTTTATCCTCCCGGACGGCTTTTTCCAGCGTGGGATTGCCGGTCTGGTTCTTGGGGTACACGGTCACATCATAGTTCCAATCTTTGCCGTCGATAGTGGTCATAGGCAGCGACACGAAGAAGGGGTTACAGGTGCTGGTGACATTCTCCGGCACACGGGTCTCCACCGCCAGATACAACCCTTGCTCCAGACCGCCGACCTTGCTATGTCCGTTTGCATCCGTCTCAGGCATGGCCTTGCCGCCATTTCGGACGGCAATCTCCAGCGCATTTTTGACGGTGGTAGCATTGTCGGCCAAAGCGTCCGCCAGGGCTTTGTTCAGCTTGTCGGAGGTAAAGTAGAACACGCCGTTCCCTCTCTTGTAAGCGTCCGTCTTAGTCAGTCCAATAGCCTGGAGCACTGCGTCGTCCGCAAATCCGTACAGCACACCCACCTTGTACTGACCGCTCTCCCGCTGACTGTAAGTGGAGATGGACGCCACCCGCAGATAGCTAAACTCCACGCCCTGAATGGCGTACTGCGCCAGCTTGTCGGTAACGGCATCGTCCTGCACACCGGTGCTGACATAGGACGCCGCATCCCACGCTCCGTCTGCGCTGGCTGCTGTGATGTCGTACTTGTAAAGGGAAAGGGATGCCTTTCGCCCGGAATCAATGGTCGGCGCCGCGAACGCCGTGGTGATAAGCCCCAAGGCCATGACCATGACCAGAAGCAGCGCCCAAAGTCGTTTCGTTTTCTTCATGGTTCAGTTCTCCTTTTTCGTAGTGGATTTTTTGCAAAAATAAACACCCATGCCGAGCATGAGTGCCGCAAACAGAATATAAATTGTGAATCCCGCCCCGCCCGTAAAGGGCAGCGCAAAGCCCGCATTGTTGCAGGCGGTAATGGTGATGTCGTGTTCGCTTGCATCCAGCGTCCCCAAAAACAAAGGCTCCATCAGCAGCGTCATTCCCTCCGCCGCCTGCACCTCCGTCACCCGGTAATAGGTGCCGCCGTCTGCTGTCAAATCTTCCCAGCAAACCGAGCCGCCCGCACCCGTTTCCACCGTGCTCACCTCCTGCCAGTTCACCTGGTCCGCAGAGGATTCCAGCAGAAACCGAATCCCCCGCAAAGGCGCACCCTCGGCGTCCACTTTCTTTACCGTGATCCTGCCGGGGATGGCAGCGGTCTTGATTTTGAGATAAGCCGTCACCGGGTCCCGAACGCTGGCGGAATAGGTGACCACATCCTGAATACCGGTAGCCGATCCCCACACGCCGTCGCCCCAGACTACCACGCCCGCATGGGTAGTGCCATTTTTGCTGCCCACCACGGTGACAGCCTCCGGGATAGGCTTCTCCGTGGAAACCGTCAGCACATTCCCGCTCTTGCTGAAAGTAAAGTCCGCGTCCTCACAGCTGAAGCTGTACCTTTCCAGCATCCCATTTGCATCCGTGACGCTGCCCACGAACTTGCTTCCGTCCCAACTCAGCTCCAGCGTCTCCGCATTGGAAGGCAAGGACCCGCAAAAGCTGGGCCGCTTACTGTGGGTCTGCACCGAGGTCACGATGGAGTTATAGTAGCTGAGAATTTTACTCCGCAGGGGATGGGTACTATCCACCCGTTCCAAGGCTTCGTTATAACCCATAGACTTCACATCAATATGACGGAAGCTGCTGTCCCGTTCGCCTACCACCACCTCCCAAATAAGGATCTGCGTGGCATAGGCCCAGGCCATTTTCTCCGCCGTAGCTTCCACATCCGCCCACCAGCCCCCGCCGATAGAGCCGTGGTAGCCGTAGCTCATAACCCGCCCAATCAGCCGCTGCACCTCACGGGGCGTAAGGGGATGCCCGGCAGGCAGGGTCATGCGGTCCCACCATGTGTCATCGTGGTCCGTAAGGGAATCATAGTTTTTCTGCGGCACACCCGGCTCAATGCAGTAGGCCACCTCCCCCTGCCAGGAATCCAGACACCGAAACTGCGTGTAATTGTTGGCTGCCACATGATACCCAAACCGCAGGTTTAACGCCCCATGCCCCCACTTGCCGCTGGATTTTAGCGTATCATCCGACAGCGGAAAATTCCAAATATACACCTGCTTAGATGCCGCAAAAGCTGTGGTAGGCAGCAGGCATAAACACAGCGCCAGCGCCAGCAGAAACGCCGCTACGCACTTGATAATTCGCTTCAAATTAACCCTCCCATTCTCCTGAATTTTGCCATAAGAAAAAGGCCCTCCACGAGAGCCTTTCAGCGGGTCGAAAAAATCTTTTCGACCCGCTGCCTAAGTTTTTGAAACTTTTTCAAAGTTTCAAAAACTACTGATTTCAATGGTGAGGGACACCCTTCTTGGGTTTCCCTCACACTCCCTTCCTTACCGTTATCACAAATTCCACCACTTTATCTACAGGCCGAAAGGCTCTCCATGAGAGCCTTTCTCCTATATATTTTGCGTTACCCGCGACCGATGAACAGTTCGTACTGCCCATCTCCCACCTGTTCCGCCCATATCCACACAGCCGTGCAGCCTTCCTCGTTCTTATAATATGTCAGATCATCCCGGATATAGGCGGCCAGAACATCCTCCGTCTTACTGCTGCATCGGATGGGCGTGTCCCAGCTACCCGCCGCATTTTCATCCAGCCGCAGCCCAATGCCCACGGCATAGTCCTTGGCATAGCCCAGCCAGTAGTCCATGTCAAAAACTTTCTCCTCCGGCTGCGGCGCAGGTGTTTCCACCGCATCCGTCCCACTCCCCGCAGGTGTAGATGGCTCATTCCCCGCAGGTACGGATGGACTATTCCCCGCAGGCTTGGAAGAACCGCTCCCCGCAGAATCGGATGTCCCGCTTCCCGTGGAGCCAGCCTTAGACGGCGCACTCGCTCCATTTTCCTGCGCAGGAGTTTTCCCCACCGCAGGCTTTGCGTCTCCCGCAGAGGAGCCCGTGTCCGCTTTCGCCGCTCCGCCCTGCTGGGCCAGTGTGTCCTCCGCCGTGTCGGAATCCGCCGCTATCTCCGAAGCCGTTCCGGGGGCCGCTTCCTCTTTCACATCCGTTGCAGCTTGCGTCTTGCTCTGCGCCCCGCCATCCACCGTTTCCTTTTGTCCGCCACAGCCCACAAGCAACGCCGCCAAGCAGACAAGCAGCAAAAATACAGTTGCTTTCTTCATAAGATCGCCCCCTTGTTTTTGTTCACCTCCATTGTACCGCACCGCATTTTTTATGTCAAAAAATCGAAGAAAAAAACCTTTTCAGCAAAAATTGCGTCTCAATTTGAGACGCAATTCCCGTTCTGTACGCCGCCCCCGCTGCGCTCTAATCCATATTGGCTCTATCCGCGCTCTGCGCGGATAGGAATGGTTTCCCCCTTCCCTGCCGCAAAAGCCGCTGGGCGGCTCCGGTCAAGGCCCGTCCAGTGCGCACACTGGGCGGCTCGTGGGCGGCTGATGCAAGGCAGCCGCCCAGCCTTGACGGGTGCAGCGCGGCGGCTTACACTCCCGCAGACAGGGGAAACCTTACCGTCCGCTGTGCTGCATCGGGACCCGGCTCCGCTGGGGCGTGATGCTTTTCTCCACAGACGCGCCGATCTGCTTGCTCATTTTCTGTATCTGATCCAAAGCCTGCCGCCGCTCCTGGGTATCCCAGCCCTCATACAGGGCGGGCATCTCCGCCAGGTCCGGCAATTCACGCTTCACTCCAAACCGGCGGCACAGCAGGTACGACACGCTCTGCGCGTCCAGATCACACTCGGCATATTCATACTGCGTGTTATACCCCTTGCCGTGAAGCCGCGAATGAGCAACCGCCGCAGCGATGGCAGCGAACATCTCACCGTCCGGGTAGTCCGGGTTGATGGCTACCTCCATCCGCTGAGGATCATAGACGGCGGGAGTGTGCAGTTCCTTGTCAATGACCACCTGACAGGCAGCATAGTTCAGCAGCGTCGCCATGGCCGACTCCATCTCCCTGGTGTCATTTTCCAGCTTCACCTCCTTCATAGGCCGCCCCTGGGTCTGTCGCACATCGTAGGCATCCGCCAGCGTGTAGCCCTTGCCGAAGGTAGACCGGGCGAAGATATGTATGCCATTCCCATTCTCGCTGACCGGCACGAACCGCCCCAGCATTTTCCATTTCTCCTTGGTGCCGAACACCGTCACATCCCCATCCTGCACCATAGCCAGGGCGATGTTCCCCGCGCTGTACGCCGGGTTGTCCCCCTGCAAGTTCAGGTAGTGGCTGTACGCCTCCGGACTGCTGGTAATCTCCATGACCGCCGCGTCCTGCAAGGCCATGAGATTTTCCCGGTCCGCCTGCTGCCGCGCCTTCCACTGGCCGTCGTTCTCCGTTTTCCTTGAAACGATCTCCTCCAAATTTGCCATTTCGCATAACCTCCTATTCCCGAATCTTTGGCGGCATCCGTCCACCCGGCAAATGCGGCTCCGTCTCTCCCGCCGCACGCCGTAGCGCCGCCAGTCGCCCCTTTACCGAGGACTTTCCCTCAGTAGTCATCTCCTCTTGCGTCAAGCCATTCCCGCGCTGTGGTGAGGAGCTGCCTTGTGCTGCGCGGGCATCTGCTTTTTTTGCTTTGCTGTCCTCCCGCTGGGGTGCGGCATAGCCGTGGCGCTCCAAAAACAGATTCACCTGTGCCGCAAAGTCCACATTGGTGATCAGATCCACCAGCCCATCCCGAGCGTTCTTGTCCTTGACCACCGCGTAGAGAACGCCCTTTTTGGCGTAGGCGTGGAACGCCGCCAGGTCGCTCTCCCGTAGCTGAAACACCCGCAGCTCCTTGCCCTCCCGCAGCAGGCGGCCCATGTTGGTCCTGCCGGACACCCGCTTGTTGTCTTTCGCCAGGGCGTAGATAAATGCCGCTAAATTTTTACTGCCTGCTGCCAGCAGCTTGATGCTTGCCTCTGTAATTTGCAAGCCCTCCCGCACCATCAGGTCAACGGCTTCGCTGCCTGCATCCATGTTCCGGTCCTCCTTGGTCTAAAATTTCCTGTTCCCGCTGTTGTTTGAATTGCTGCTCGATCCGCCGGGCATCCGCTTCAATGGCGCAGCACTGCCTCCACTCCTTCCGCAGCCGACGCAGCCGCTCCGTGTGCGCCGCGATCTCCGCGTCCAGCCCCTCCACGCCCCTACGCCGTGCCAAATAAAGCTGTCGCCGCTGCTCTGTGTGCGCATCCATCTCCCCTTGCAGCGCATCCCGCAACATGGTAAGCTGCTGCCTCGTCTCAATGCGGTTTTCCCGCAGATACCGAAACTGCACCTGGTATCGCTCCAGCTTCAGCATCTCCCGCCGTAGAGCCGGAGAAATGTTCCGCGCCCGACGCGGCCTCCGCAGCAGGTACATATAATATAGGCACAGCCGCTGGAAATAGGGCAGCGGCTTCCTCTGCATTGGCATCCGCCGCACGCGATACATCTTGCGCTTAGCGGACTGCAAGGGTCTCTGCCATGCGCCTTTGATACGCGCCCAAATGTCCGCCTCTCCGTAGCCGTCCCCCAGGCTGTCCAGCCGGATAAACCGCCGCCCGCCCGACGGGCGTACAGCGGTGTGCTTCACATTGTCCCCGCTTTTCACCTGGTAGCCCATACGCCGCAGCTCCCGCAGGAACTCTCCATAGCTAAGCGCCCTGCGGATAGCCTCGTCCATGTCCCGGCGCACCACATCCCGCAGCGTAGTCTGACCCCGCTGCTGCGCCCGGTACTGCCCTTGGGGTGCGGCGTCCTCGCCCGGCTCAATGACGGACAGCCCCCGCTCCCGGCATAGGGCATCCGACATACCCCGGATGCCCTCATAGTAATCCCGAAAGCTATCCCGGTACATCTTCCCATCCACAAAGGACACCGCGTTAAACACCACATGGTTGTGCAGATGCGTCCGATCCAAATGGGTGGCAACCACCACCTCATACTGTCCGCCCAAGGCCCTCTGGGCCAGCTCCGCACCTATGGCATGGGCCTGCTCCGGCGTCACCTCCCCGGGTCGGAAAGACTGGATCACATGATACCCCTTGCGCACACGATTCTGCTTGCCCCAGCGCCGTGCCGTCTGGGTCATGTCCTCATAGGCCGTGTCCCGTCCGCAGTTGATGGCCGTCTCAAAGCACACCCGCTCCGTCTTGTCCCGGTCCAGTGCGTAGTCCACCGCCGTCTCCAAATAGGTCTTTTCCTCGTTGGCCGCATAGCGCAGGCACTTATCCAGCCGCCCGCGGATCACAATGATCTTCGTATACGCCATTAAAAGCTGTCCTTCACCAGCCGCCACGCCCTTTGCACAAGGGCCACGGCCCGGTCCACCTGGCTGTCCGCCGCATACTTTTGTGCGTTGACGGTGTGGGCAATCTGATTGATGTTGTTGCCGATGGCCGACAGCTCCCGCAGCAGGGCGGCGTAGGTGTCGGGTGGCCGTGGCCGCAGCTCTACACCCAGGATGAGGCTGCGCAGAAATGGATCCATGCCCAGCCCCGCAGCCACCGCCTGCCTGCGCAGATGATCCAGCTCCGCGTCGTTCAGCCACACGCTCACATGCCGGTTTCGTTTTCTCGTGTCTCTCACCTCCTACAAAAAATGCGTCTCAATTTGAGACGCAATACGCGCTTTCGGGGTCTTAGGGGCCGTACCCCTAACAAGCGGCATTTGTGCTACCAAATGCCATGCTTGCGTGGACAGTGCCGACCGGCGCTGTCCATCCCTACCGGGTCGGTACGGTGCCAAATGAAAAGTGCCACGGGAGTTTTCCCGTGACACTTTTGCTGCCATTTATTATAGACTGGTTAAAAATTCGATTGCTTCATAGACAGTTGAAAAAGTCAGACACTTCTGGCAAAGCCAGTGATTTCGTTCATCTGTATCTTCTATGCCAGGGAGTCCCTGCTGCAAAAGGTTAGAAATTGTCTGTTTCGCATTGGTAACGGCAGTTGGATAGTTCTCCGCAATTTTTGCAGTTACCGCAGTATCCCCCTTTTGATAATTCGGCTCTTTGGTGCGCAGCCGCTCCATTACACGCTGCTTTTGGGTGACTGTTTGAATTGGCGGCACATACATTTCATAATGCAGCATCAACCAATACTCCATGCAGCCGGTGGTCATCAGAAGCCGCACCTTGATTCCGGGCTTTTTCCGCAATGAACGCAGCCGCTTGATGATCTTCATGCGGGCATCCCACGAATCAATGTCCTTTGTTTCTACATCAAAAAAGAACCATATTTCATTTATGACTTCAGCGTAGTCACTATATGTTTTGTCTTTCTTGAATTTTCGGTCAGCCTCCTCAAAAAGTCCCGGAGCCTTGGGCCATTTGAAGGTCGCAACCTCCCCAAATTTCTCCTTCAAAAAGCGCATATACGCCTGCTCGCTTTCGCCCTCGCAAAATACCACAATGCGCTTTTTCTCTGATTTCGTAGGCCGCGACATTCACTCCACCTCCTCGATCTCCACATCCGGCGTAGCGCCGTATTTCCCGACAAGGTAGCCTTTGCGAATGTTCTCGGTCGTGCGTGTGGCAAATTCGCTGATGGTATACAGTTCCGAGGCCCCGTCTTTGTCTCTCTTATCTACAAAGTATAGCTGATCCTTACGCAGCAGCTCCAGATTCATCAGTTCCGTATTGTGCGTTGTAAAGACGATCTGTGCCCCATTGGGGTTCGAGTTCTTGCTTTGGAACTTTGCAACGATATAGTCCACCAGCATTGGGTGAAGCTCACGCTCCAGTTCGTCCACCAGCAGGACGCCGCCGGTGCGCAGGGCAGACTCAATGGCGGGAGCCAGTGCCATCAGCTTTCGGGTGCCGTCCGACTCATCGGAAAGCTCCAGTGAATAGGATGCCATCTGTCCGTTGCGGTTTTTTCCCTGGTGACTGGCCTTTGCAGAGACCTCACCCATCTTCAGCCGCACCTCACCGTTATTCGTGGATTCCGCCAGGGCGTGCATAAACTGGATCAAAGCTGTTTTTACACCCTCCGGAATGTTGTTCGGCAGAGCCCTATCATTCTCTATCTCTTTGCTGTTGATTTCAAACTGCATATCCTGGATGCCCAGGTCAGCCGCTTTTGCATAGTCAGCGATGGCTTTCAGCATATTGGGGTCTTCCGAATACTCCATCAGCCGACTGGGAATATCCGAATAGTCGCGGGAGAAGAATACTTCATCCCGGAACCAGCGCATTGCAGCAACGCTGGCCGCATCGTTCATGGTACACGCCACCGAAAAGAAGAGTTGGTTTTCGGCGACCATATCCCCAATCATAGCCCGCTTGATTTTATCCTCTGTAAAAGAGAATTCCTGCTCCGTGCGTTTGAAAACCAGCGCCTTCTGCCCTTTGGGCGCATGATAGAGATATTCTGAATACACCTTTTCCCGCGTAGCAGCAAATCCATACCAATATTTCATGCCGCCGGAAGTATATTCAAAGGCAAATTCCGTTGGCTCCTTTTCGGAGTAGTCGTTCAGCGCAAACGGTTTTACCGGAATCGCCGCCCGTTCGTGCTGTGTCCGCTGTGCGTTGCGGATGAACTGCACAGCCAGCCAAAAGGCGCGGATCACATTGCTCTTTCCTCCGCCGTTCTTTCCATAAATTGCAATAGCCGGAAGCAGCTTGACCTTAGAAGATAGCGGAATTAAGCAATTTTTGAACGAGCTCAGTCCGATTGCCTCCATAGAAAGTATGGCTTCATCCCGAAAAGAACGGTAGTTCTTGAAGCGAAATTCAATCAGCATCGAGTTCACCTCCATGGATATTTAAGTTTAGTATAGCACAGTTTTCAAGAAATTCAACTTGAAAAATCAAAATTTTTGCTTTTTTATTTCTGATTTATTCGTTCTATTTACCGTGCAACCATTTTGATAATCTCCGTCAACCGTTCCTTTCGTCGTAATAAATGAAGTCACATCCTACCTCTCCACCCCCTTATCTCGCTCCCTCTTAGGCCCGTCCCGTTTCTTAAACGGCTCCACCCGCAGCGTCACCGGCGTATTGTCCATAACGCCCAGCAGCAGCTCCGCCTGGTGAAACTGCTTCTTGTAGACCTGCATCTGCTCCGGTGTCAGCGAAACGAAGTCGTCCACGCCCAGCCCGCACACAAAGAACGGCCCGAACACCCCGCCGTAGCCACCCGGCATACTGCGGTTAAACTCGTTGGGCTTCAGCATTCCCTCATCGTCACACACAACGGCCACCTTGTCCTCAAAGGGATAGATAGCCTGGATCAACCCACCCACAGCCTGCTGCATCTCCTTCAGCCCGTTCAGCTCCTTTTCGTAAGGCTCCATGCCCGGCTCTACCATTAACACTTTCATTGCTTACCTCTCCCTATCTCGGTTTCGTTTTTTCGGTTTGGCTTCTTTTGTGTCCCCGTCCTCCACAAACGCCAAAAGCTCCTGCGGCGTGGGCTGGTGCGGCTGCACCGTGTACCCCGGCAGCAGCTTCCCATTCACCGAAAACAGGTGCACATGGTTTTCCGGCAGCGGCGGCGAAATCTCCTGGAACAAATGCGCATAAGCCGCAATGCGCCCCTGCACATACCGCTCCGCCGCGGCCTTATCCCCATAGCGCTTGTTGTCCTGCCCGGCCAGCGGGGAGGGTCTGCTGTAATACGGGTCCTTCCTGGGCGGGAGGTTATATTCCACGCTCCAGGACACATACCACGCCACCGGGACCTGCTTTTTTAATTTGTGGTCATAGGCGGTGTCCTCCCGGATGCGGTAGGTCATTTGGTAGACCCGGTTGCTGATCCTGCGCCAACCGTACTCCGTGTCCTCCCAGCGGTTTTCACTGTTCTTCACCTCCGGGGTCTTCACATATTCCATGGCTTTTTCCAGCACCATGGTCTGGGCTGCCTGCGCCTCCCAAAGCTGGGCCCGCTCCTGCAATTCGCTGAAAATTTTCCGCTCCTCCGCCACGCTTTTCTCCCGCATGACTTGCAGATTGCCCAGGGTCATCTCCGTCAGCGAGGACAGATCTGCCCGGTAGGGGTTAAAGCTGATGTGGTGCTCCAGGGTCATCTTCTGTCCCGGCTCCAGCTTGTCGCCGTAGGAATAGGCGTTATAAAACAGCTCCTCCCGCTGCGGCATGGTCCATCACCTCTCTTTACCCGACGCCGCTTTTTTTGCCGCCTTTTCCTGCTCCGCCTTGGCCTTTTGCCGGTTCAGTGCCCTTTGCCGCAGATCCAGCGCCTCAAACACTACCCGCTTGGCATCCGCAATGGTCGTGTCCTTCTTGGGGAAGTAGGGCCGCAGCTCCTCCTCGGTGAATGTGACCTTCAGCGGCAAAAACATCTCCCGCTTGCTGGGTGCCACCGTCTGCTCGATCTTCTCCGCCGTCAGCTTGCCCGCCTGGCTCTCCTTTTTCAGCTCGGCGGCCTTGGCCCCGGAGGGGACCTTATCCTCCCGCTTGATGGCATCCGCCAGAGCTTTCTGCTCCTGGGGCTTCAAGTAGGAGATGTCCGCAGCGGTGTTCACAGGCAGCTTTTTCTCCTCCACCATGTCCTGCAATTCTGGCTCCAGCTTGGTTAGGCGCGTTAGCCGCTGGATGGTGGCCCTGCTCTCCCCGGTCTGCTGGGCCAACTGCTCGTCGGCCCGCATAGGCTTGTAGCCCGCCTCCACCTGCGCCTTGGTGGGCCGCCCCGCCTTGCGCTTCATGGCCTCCAGCTTCATGGTGTAGGCCCGGGCCTTAACCATAGGGGAAATGTTCTCCCGCTTGAGGTTGGAATCCACCATGTAAATGATGGCGCTGTCCCGGTCCATATCCCGGACGATGGCGGGGATCTGCGCCACCCCCGCCAGGGCGCAGCCGTGCTTGCGGCGGTGGCCCGCCACCATCTCGTAGCGCTCCGGGTCCTTACCACTGCGGATCACCGTCACCGGCTCCAGCACGCCGAACTTCTTGATGCTCTCCACCAGGTCCAGCATATCCTTATCGTCCTGCACCGGGAAGGGATGTCCCTCAAAGTCGTCGATCTTCTCCACTGGCAGCATGACCACCGATCCCAGCGTACCCTCGCCCACGATGTTCAGCCGAAAGTCCTCCGGGATGCCGTCTGCGTCGGTCTGATCTTTCTTCTCCGTCTCCTTTTTGGACTCAGGCATACCCTCGGCGCCCTTGTCCTCCGCAGGCTTCTTTTCCTCCGCCTTTGCAGACGCAGCGGCTTTCTTATCCTCCGGCTTTGCAGGTGCGGCGGATGGCTTTTCTTCGGGCTTTTTCTCGTCCCTCTTTTCAGCAGGCGCAGCCACCGGCTTATCCTCCGCCTTGCCCGGTTTTACCGCATATGCCGGTGCAGGCTTCTCCGCCTTTTTCTCCACTGGCTTCTCAGCGGGCTTTGCTTTTTCCTTGGACAGCACCACCGCCTTCTCCGGCTCCGCCGCCTTGCTGCCGGGCGGCTCCTGGTCCTTCGCGGGCGCACTGCGAAACGCCCCGATCAGCGGATTTTTCTTCTCTTCTGCCATACTTTTTTGCCTCCTCCTTGCACTATATCAAAATCCGTCTCAATTTGAGACGGGTTTTGTTTCGGTCCCAGGTGCTCCTTTCTGCACCCTTGTGTGGCTGCCGTAAGCGTCACCGGCCCCTGCACGGTCACATCTACGGTCAGCAAATAATACTCCGTGTGCATAAAATCCTCCTTCTTTTTTGACAGCACAACGCCCGCCTCCCTGGGCGGGCTACCCACCAGCCAGGTCGTGCTGGACCTCCGCCTGGTAATAGTGATAAATGG
>CAKTIW010000023.1:0-19787 GCA_934566025.1 uncultured Oscillospiraceae bacterium
TTCGAACCCACGGATGCTTTCACATCGCCGGTTTTCAAGACCGGTGCTTTCGACCACTCAGCCATCTCTCCGTGTGTGAAAGTGCACTCAACCAAACGCAAGAATTATTTTATCATAGGGCGGCTGCTTTGTCAACTACAAACTCACCGTTTCCTCTGCTCTTTTCCGAAAAAACTCCTGCCTCCACAGGGAAGGCAGGAGTTCCGAAAAATACTTTTATCCGTTGGCCGCGGCGGCCTCCTTGACCTCTTCGGCCTGGTCGGCCTTGCAGTTCACTTCCTCCGGGTCGTGATAGGTGGGCACGGTCTTGCGGATGACCTCCAGCACGGCAGACTGCTCCTCTGTGACGATGGCCTGACGCACCAGATCCAGCTTGCGCTCCACTTCCTCCCGGGGCAGGCCCTTGTCTCGCTCGATGAAGATCATGTCGTTGCTGGTCTTGTCCAGCTCCTCGGTCTTCATCAGCAGCTCCTCATAGAGCTTCTCGCCCGGGCGCAGGCCGATCTCCACGATGTCGATGTCCTTATAGGGGGTGAGACCGGACAGGCGGATCATGTTCTCCGCCAGGTCCAGGATCTTCACGGGCTTACCCATGTCCAGCACAAACAGCTCCCCATTGTGGGCCATAGCGCAGGTGACCATCACCAGCTGTACCGCCTCGGGAATGGTCATAAAGTAGCGGATGATGCGCTTGTCCGTCAGCGTGACCGGGCCGCCGGCCTCGATCTGCCGCTTGAACAAGGGGATCACAGAGCCGTTGCTGCCCAGGACATTGCCGAAGCGCACCGCCGTGAACTCCGTCTTGCTGTTTTCCCGGCACTGGATGACCATCTCACACAGGCGCTTGCTGGCACCCATAATATTGGTGGGATTCACGGCCTTGTCCGTGGAAATGAGCAGGAATTTCTCCACGCCGTACTTCTCCGACATCTCCGCCACATTGTATGTACCCAGCACATTGTTCTTCAGCGCTTCCACGCCGGAGTGCTCCATCAGCGGCACATGCTTGTGGGCGGCAGCGTGGAACACGATCTGAGGCCGCAGATCCCGGAAAATATGCTCCAGGCGCTCCACATCCCGGACGGAGGCGATGATGACCTCCAGGTCCAGCTTGTCGCCGTACTTGCGGATCAGCTCCTGCTGCACATCGTAGGCGTTGTTCTCGTAAATATCCAGGATCGCCAGCTTTTTCGGGTGCAGAGCCGCGATCTGGCGGCACAGCTCCGAGCCGATGGACCCGCCGCCGCCGGTGACCAGTACAGTCTTTCCGGCGTAGAAGGCCTTGGTCTCGGGATTTTCCACATGGATGGGATCCCGGAACAGCAGGTCCTCGATGCGGAAGTCCCGGAGGGTGCGCTTGGCGGTGGTCTTCTCCTCCGTACCGGAGGGATAGTCGTAGATCTTCACGGAGCAGCCCGTGCGGCGATAGCGCTCATACAGGCGCTGCTTGCGGTCCACCGTCAGGTCCGGCAGGGCGATGATGATCTCCTGGACCTTCATGCGCTTGAGGAGGTTTGCGGTGTTGTCGTCCTCCGGGTAGATGGGCACGCCGTTGACCGTCTGGCCGATCTTCTCCGGGTCGGTGTCGATGAAGCACACCGGCACATACCGGGAGCGGGGATTACGGAAAAACTCGTCTGCCAGGGTAGCGCCCACATTACCCGCGCCCACGATGGCCGCCTCCACCTTGTAGATCTGGTTGATGGAGTTGCCCTCGATGGTCTTGTCCGCATTTTTGCTGCGGTAGGCATAGAGCAGCTGATAGCAGTACCGGGACAGCAGCGTCACCAGCAAGATCGCCATAGCCACGATCATGTGGACGCCGATGCCCAGATTCACGGCAAACCAGGCCCGGCCCAAAAGCATCAGCACCAGGTTGGACATAAAATCCGAGACCATAATGGTCAGGTATGTCTCCAGATTGGCATAGCGCCATACATTGCGGTACACACCGCAGAGGATACGCCCGGCCATCAGCACGATCACCAGGGCGGAAAGGCGGGTGAAGTTCAAATCTCCGTTGAGAACGATAGAGTGCAGCTTCAAAATGCCGATCAGCGCGGTCATATAGTACACGCAAATGATGATGGCAATGTCCACCAGCATCAGCTCGATCTTCCGTTTACTCAGTTTCATCACAAGTCCATTCCTTTGTGTTGTCAGGAGAGCTTACCCCCCTGAAATTCAGTTAGTCAATACAAGTCTGATTATTATAGCACAAAAGATCGGGCTTGTCACTATTTCTTTCCCAAAGATTCGCTTCGCGCGGAAATTATTTGTGCAGCCACTGGCGAAGCTGCTCCCACAGCTCCACGCAGCGGAATTTTATCTGGTACTCCTCCCCCGCTTCCTGCATAAGGTCCAAGTCCTCCTGCTCCATGCCGCAGGCGATGCCCGTCTCCTGCACGTCCGCAGCCGCTGTCATGCACAGGGGCGGATACACTACGCACCACCAGTTCTGCCCCGCAGCCTCCCCGATAAGCACCCGCAGGGCCATGTACTCCCCCGCCGGCAGCCGGAATCCGTCATAGGCCTTCAGGGGAAACTCCGCCGGCTCCAGCCGGGCCTCCACACTGTCCTCACAGCCGTTTTCCCGCAGAGTCTCCTCCGCCATGGTCCGGATAGTAGGCAGAGCCGCCCGGAGAGCGCGGTTTGCCTCCTCCCGGCTGGCCGAATCGCGCATGGTCTTCTCTGTGAAGGCCAATACCTTGTCGCGCACCTGAAGCTTCAGAGCCTGGTCCCGTTCACTGTCGGAATTGGCCACCACGTGGAGCCGGATCATTTTTTGCTGGAGCGCATCCTGCCTGCCCAGGGCCGCCGCCCCCGCCAGCAGGCACACGGCCAGCATGATAAGCAGCGCACATTCCACTGCGTTCCACTTGCTTTCGCTTTTCATTTTTTTCATAGAAAAAACACCGTCCTATGTAGATTTTTCTACAGTATAGACGGTGTTTTTTGATTTTATACGCTTTCGGCAAACCAGGTCCGGGGATAGGTCTTTTTCAGCTCCTCCGCCGCGGCCTTAGCTGCGTCCTCCTGGGTAAACAGGCCGTAGACCGCCGAGCCGGAGCCGCTCATGCAGGCGTTCCGGGCACCCAGGGCCAGCAGCCGTTTCTTGATAGCAAAAATTTCGCTGTCATCCCCCAACACTCCTTCAAAGCAGTTGCCCAGGCGGTCACTGATCTCCAGCATGTCCTGGTACTCCAGGGCCTTGATCAGTCCCAGGCTGTCAATGGTACAAGTGGGTTTTTTCTCGTCCAGCCGGGCGTACATCTCCGGGGTGGAGAAGGAAACATCCGGCTTGCATATAACAAACCAGCACAGGGGCAGCTTCGGAAGCTTCAAAAGCTGCTCTCCCCTGCCCCGGACCATGGCCGTAACACCGCGCACGCAGAAGGGCACGTCGCTGCCCAGGTCCGCAGCCATGCGCTCCAGCTCCTTTATCATCATCTCCGGGCGATAGAGCTTGCGCAAGCCCCGCAGGACCGCCGCCGCGTCGGCGCTGCCGCCGCCCAGTCCCGCCTGCATGGGGATGCGCTTGGTAAGGCCGATGCGCAGTCCATCGCAGGCAATACCCGTCTTTTGGAAAAACAGCTTTGCCGCCCGGAGACAGAGATTCGTTTCATCGCACGGCAGGTCCGGGCAGTCGCAACTCATGGTGATGCCGCCGCCCACGCCACGCTCCAGCGTCACTTCATCATATAGTGCCGCGCAGGACATTACCGACTGCACCTCGTGGTACCCGTCGCTGCGCTTTTCGCCCACCTCCAGCGTCAGGTTCAGCTTGGCAGGGGCCAGTTCCGTCACTTTCATTTTTCATCCTCTTTTCCTTTCGGCAGCGTGCCGCCGTATTTTTCGCGCAGAGCCCGCTGCACCGCAGGCTCCACCAGTTTGGTAGATAAAAGCTGCAGCGCAATGGCCGCGGCTGTCATGATCTCCTGAGGCAGGAAGCCCACCAGCCGCACCGAGCGCATCACCATAAGAGTCAGCGCCGCCAGGGCCAGGCCCAGCTGCCACAGGCTGCGGCAAAAGACCTCCCGGGCAAAATGCAGCTGCTCCGCCGTCAGCGCTTCCTTCCGCCGATAGGGAAGCCGCCCGATGCACTTCCAGCCCAAGCCGCCCAGCACCATACACACCGGCACCACAAAGCCCGGCCACCATATCCAAAACATGGCCGCTTCCCTCCCATCAAGTAAAGCCGCCGGGAGATAGTTTCTCCCAGCGGCTCTATTTTAGCACAGTTTACGCGCAAATGCCACGATTATTTTACGATCTTGCGGGCCTCGATATAGTAGCGCTTGTCCTGGGCATGGCCCATGGAGAAGGTCTTGCGGGGCAGCACGCCGTCAGCCATGACGGTCTTGAAGAGCTGCTCCTTGCCCATGGCGGGCAGCTTAATGCCGAAGTTGCCGGGCTTGCTGCCCAGCTCGTCCACCACGTCGTCGCCGTGGATGTAGTCCACCTCGCCGCCGAACTCCTTGAGATACTGGTCCAGGAAGGTCTGCACGGAGGCGACGCACAGCTGCTTTTCAGGATGGGGGATGGTGATGAAGCCGGCCTTGCCCTCGTAGTTATAGGCAAACACATGGCCCTCGCCCTGGCCCTCATAGCAGTCGGGATAGAACTTCTTCAGCTGGGAGAGCAGATGCTCGGGCTTCACGCCGAACAGCACCCGGTGGATGGGCTCAAACTGCAGAGCGTCGTCGTGGTTGTTCACCACCTCCACCAGAGCGTAGCGGGCGGGCAGAGCCAGGTATTCCTCGGGGGTCTTGCCCTTCTTCTGCTCCTCGTAGCAGGCCTTGGCGGTAGCCAGGGAGTGGTTGCCGTCGCCCACGGCGAACAGCAGGGGTGCCGCGCCGGAGAGGTTGTACTTGGCCATCTGAGCCTCATCGGAGCACAGGCCGGTGAGGGCATCGGCCACGGCGTCGATCTGGGCGTCGGAGAGCTTGTAGCCCTTGATGTGGCCGCCGTTTTGCATCAGGTCGAAGTCATAGACCACCTCCATGCTGTCAGCGGCAGCGGTGAGGGGCTCGATGACGGTCTTCTCGGGGTTGTCGATGAGCAGCATCACGTGGGGCAGCTCGATGGGGGCGTTGCGGCGCACCCGGGCGCGGGGAGGAATACGGTCCTGGACGGTGGCCTCGGTGGCGCGGATCAGGGCGCCGGAGCCGGGGGTAAAGTCGTAAGCGTCCAGGTCCACCATGCCCACCAGGCCGTGGCGGATCTTGCCGTCGGACTGCTCGCGCTCCACATAGATCAGGGAGTCGGACAGGGTCTTGAACACGCCGTCATCCATGTACTTTTTCATAGAGGCGTTGATGTCCTCGATGAGCTCGTCCACATTGGGAGCCTTCAGGTTGGCCTCGGGCAGGATCAGGCGCAGGGTGGAGGGTGCGTCGCCCACCTGCTTTTCCACTGCCTCCCAGTACTCCGGCTCGGAAGTGAACTGGTCGCAGGCCACCACAGCCCACTTGGTCATGTCGCAGTCCTTGGGCATGAGAATGTCAGCGGGATAGAAGCCCAGCTTTTCAAACTTCTTGTTCATGTTGTTCCTCCTATTCAAAAATACATTGCATCAAGCATTTTTTTGCTCCTACACATCATTATACATAAGTCCGCCGCCCTTTTCAATCACTTTCCGCCAAAAGTCAAAAATAATTTCAGCTTTCCTCACTTTTTTTGCACCGGAATATTTCCGCCCGCTCCGGACAGACTACCTATCGGCGTATTATTTAGGAAAAGGAGGAGATCCATCGTGAAGATCGTTGATCGCATCGCTCTGATCCTGGTCATCATCGGCGCGCTGAACTGGGGCAGCGTGGGGCTGTTTGCCTTTGACTGCGTGGCATTTATCTGCGGCGGGCAGCTGGCCGCCCTCAGCCGCATCATCTACGCGCTGGTAGGCATCGCCGGTCTGTGGTGCATCACGCTGCTGTTCCGGGACTCTTCGGAGAGCAACTGAATATGCTGAAAAAGCGGGCGTCCAACAGGATGCCCGCTTTAATGCGTGATTTTTTATTTTATCGCCAGCCGCCGGACCAGCTCCTCGTCCGGCTCCACCAGCAAGGTCCGGTAGGTGGTGTAGACCACCATGCCCGGCCGGGAACCGGCGGGCTTTTTTACATATTTCACCGGGGTGTAGTCCACAGCCACCTTGCCGCCGCCCCGGCCCTGGGAATAGTAGGCCGCCAGCTTCGCCGCCTGGAGGATGCTCCCCTCGTCCGGCTCCGCCCCCTGGGTGCAGAGGATCACATGGCTGCCGTGGATCTTCTGGGTGTGCAGCCACAGGTCGCCCCGGTCCGCCGTTTTGGCCGTGAGCTTGTCGTTTTGCCGGTTGCTGCGGCCCACCAGGACCAGTAGGCCGCTGTCCGTGCGGAAGCGGCGGGGCTCGGACTTGCGCTGAAAGCCCGGCTGCTTCTTGCCCCGGCCCCGGATATAGCCGCCGTCGGTGAGCTCCAGGCGGATGTCCGCAAAGTCCTGCTCCGACTCCGCCTGGCCGATCTCCTGCACCACGCTCTCCAGATAGCCCA
Source organism: uncultured Oscillospiraceae bacterium (assembly GCA_934566025.1). GTDB lineage: Bacteria > Bacillota > Clostridia > Oscillospirales > Oscillospiraceae > Vescimonas. The sequence goes on from CAKTIW010000023.1 coordinate 6,531, forward strand.
GCTCCTCCCGGCCCTGAGCCATAAGCCGGGAGAGCATTTTCTCCGCCGTCTTGGCCTTGTTGTACTGCTTGAAATACTTCGCCGCGTTCTCCTGGGGCGACAGGCGCACATCCAGAGGGATGGTCACCTTGGGGCAGCCCTCCTCGTAATAATTTTCCGCCTCCAGGGTCCGCATCCCCCGCTCCATGCGGTAGAGATTGGCGGTGATCAGCTCGCCGCTTATGCGCAGGCGGTCCCGGTCCTGGGTCTTTTCATATTCCTGGGCCTGCATGGAGAGCTTTCTGCGCAGGCGGTCCCGGGCGTTGGCGGCGGTCTTCAGCAGATCCTGGCCCTTTTGCCGCACCCGGTCCGCCTGCTCCCTCTCCCGGAAAAAGTCGTCCAGCAGGACGGAAAAGCTGTCGCAGGTGCGAATCTCCCCGGCGTTTTCATATTGCAGCACCGGGGCAAAGGTAAAGTCGGCGGGCTTGCCGTCCCGGTCTATGACGGTAGGGAGGAAATTCCCCTGCTGCACCAGATCCTGCCAGGCGGCAAATTCCTCCCACAGGCGCGGAGCCTGGCTCAGGCGGCAGTCGGTGCTGCCCCCGGCCCGGTAGGAAAGCTCCCTTGCCCACAGGGGCGACAGGGCCGTGAAGGTGTCCAGCAGGAACTTGTCCGCCTGAGCATCCGGCCCGGCCTCCTGCATGAGGGTACGGAACACCGGCTCCTCCATGTCCAGGGGCGAGCGCTTTTCCTGCCGGGGCGGCAGGTGGTAGAACAGGCCCGGCAGCACCTGGCGCTGCTGGCTCATTTCAAAGTCCACCCGGCGCAGGCAGTCGATGATACGCCCCTCACCGTCGCACAATATTAAATTGGCATGGCGGCCCACCGCCTCCAGGATCAGGGAAAATGTGCCCATCTCCCCCATCTCGTTCACGGCCTCGATGCGCAGCGTCACCACCCGCTCCAGGGGCGCCTGCTCCATAGACAGGATCCGCCCGCCGGACAGGTGCTTGCGCAGCAGCATGCAGAACATAGGCGGCTGGCTGGGGTTATCCCGCAGCAGGGCCGTAAGGTTCAGCCGGGGCTGGCTGGGGCTGGCGCACAGAAGCAGCCTGCGGCTGCCCCGGAGCAGCAAAATCACCTGGTCCCGGGTGGGCTGCTGTATCTTTTCGATTTTCAGTCCCTGCACCTGTGGGGCGATCTCCACCACCACCGCCTGCAGGCAAATTGCGTCCAGTGCCATGGCTCACTCCTCCATCATGCACACAAAAAGCTCGTTGATCCGCGCCCGCTCTCCCCGCAGATACAGCCAGCCAAACAGCGCCTCCAGGGCCGTGGCCTGCTGGTATTCGGCCCGGCTGGCGTGCTGGGGAATGGAGTGGACGTGGGCGTTGCGGCCCCGGCGGAAAACCTCCTGCTCTTCTTCCGTGAGCAAGGGGAGAATTTTCTGCGCCCGCCGGGCCTGCTCCGGGGCCCGCACCAGGTCCACCGTGGCCCGGTGGAGGCCCTTGCCGGTGGCCTTGCCGTGGGCGCAGAGGTAGGTACGCACCAGCAGCTCATATACCCCGTCACCGATATGGGCCAGGCCGATGCTGCTGATGGCCCGGATGTCATCGTCCGCCAATCGGACGGAAAAATAGTCTGTCATGTTTTAACTCCTTTTGATAGTCAGCCGTTCCGGCAGCCCACCGCCAGCAGCAGGGCGCCCGCTAAAAGCATAAAGTCTGCCAGATTCCACACCAGCCGCCGCAGCCGTCTGTCCGGCAGCTTCGGAAAACGGATATAGTCCGTTACACAGCCCCGAAACAGCCGCTCCGACACATTTCCCAATCCGCCCGCGCACAGCAGCGCCGCTCCCCAGCGGTACACCTCCCGCCCATGGAAAAAGGTAACTCCGCACAGGATCAGCGCCGCCGTCAGCGCCCCGCAGGAGAGGACGCAGGCCAAGCGGGGATGATCCTTCAGCACGCCGCCGAACACGCCCCGGTTTTTCAGCCGCTCCAGGCGGATCCATCCGCCCAAAAGCTCCCGCCGCAGCTTTCCCTGTCGGCTGAGAAAGCGCAGCGCAAGATCGGCGGCCAGCAGGACCGCGGCAAAGAAGACGGAAAGCAGCATTTTTATCTGTGCCGCTTGCCCCGGTACAAAAAGCCGAAGATCATGCCCAGCACGCCGCCCACCACATGGGTCAGCTGGGAAACACTGTCAGCGCCCTTGAGCCCGTCGATGATCTCCCCGCCCAGGTAGAATATCACCACCAGGATCAGCGTAACGGGGATACCGCCGCCCCGGCTCTCGGTAAAGGAGGACAGGACGATCATCATAAATACAATGCCGCTGGCCCCCAAAAGGGCGGTGTGGGGGAAGAAAATGAACTGCACCAGACCCGTGACCAGGGCGGTAGCGGCCATGAACCACACCATCTTTTTCCAGCCGTATTTCTCCTCCAGCGGCGGTCCCACCAGCAGAAGCAGCAGCATATTGCCCATGTAATGGGAGTAGTCCGCGTGGCCCAGCACGTGGGTGAAAAAGCGCAGATAAGTCAGCGGATCTGTAAGCGACGAGCGGTATACGCAGAAATATTTCATGGTCACGCCGCTGCCCAGGGTCTGGCCCAGCAGCAGGGCGCCCAGAGCCAGCAGCGCAAAGGTCAGCGTGGCCGGGGCGTTGAATCGGATCACCAGTTTTCTCAAAATAAATTCCTCTTTTCAAATGCGGATAGAAGGATTATAATATAAAAACATATAATTGTAAACCATCCATCACATTGCCATCGCCCTGCGGAGAGATGTCCACCCCGACGGCCGATGGCAGAAGGAGTACTGTATGAAAAAAGCGCTGAAGATCGCCGGCTTTGTACTGCTGGCTCTGCTGATCGTGGTTTTGGGCTATGTGGCCTACGTATTTCTGGACTACCACCGCATTGAGGATAACCTGCCCCTGACGGCGGAGGGCTCTGCCGGCGGGACGGTCCAAACCGGCACGGCCTACACCGTGGTTTCCTATAATATCGGCTTTGGGGCCTACGAGTCGGACTACAGCTTCTTTATGGACGGCGGCACGGAGTCCTGGGCCTGGTCCAAGGAGCGGCTGGACGCAAACCTTAAGAATATAGCGGACCTGCTGAAAGAGCAGCAGGCGGACTTTTACTTCGTCCAGGAGGTGGATACCGACGCCACCCGCAGCTACCATCGGAACGAGGCCGATGTCCTCCGCGCGTCTCTGACGGGGTACAGCTCCGTCTGGGGGCAGAACTACGACTCCCCCTTCCTGTTCTGGCCTCTCACCCAGCCCCACGGGTCCTCGGTGGCGGGACTGATGACCTTCTCCTCCGCGCCTATCACCTCCTCCCTGCGCCGGAGCCTGCCCATCGAGTCAGGCGTGATGAAGCTGGTGGACCTGGACCGCTGCTACACCGTCAGCCGGGTGCCCATGGAAAACGGCAAGGAGCTGGTGCTCTACGCCGTGCATCTGTCCGCCTACACCTCCGACGGAGTCATTGCCGACCAGCAGGCGGAAATGCTCCTCAGCGATATGCAGAGCGAGTACGAAAAGGGCAACTACTGTATCTGCGGCGGCGACTTCAACAAGGATCTGCTGGGCAACTCCGAAGAAGTCTTCGGCATCAGCGCCGGGGACTACACCTGGGCCCAGCCCCTGCCGGACAGCCTGTTTGAGGGCAGGAACATCACCCTGGTGCCGCCTCTGGACAAGGAAAACCCCGTGCCCAGCTGCCGCAACGCCGATGCGCCTTACCATGAGGGCCAGTATGTGGTAACGGTGGACGGTTTCCTGGTGTCTGACAACGTGACCGTAAGCTCCGCCACCGTCATTGATACCGGCTTTGCCTATTCCGACCACAATCCGGTCACCATGACCTTTACCCTCCAGCCGTAACCGACGGAATTCCCGCATTTTTAAGCCCTGTGCCCGAAAACCGGCGCACAGGGCTTCAGCGTGGCGAAAAGGCTTTTTCGCCACGCTGCCTAAGTTTTTGAAGCTTTGAAAAGTTTCAAAAACTACTGATTTTAATGGTGAGGGACACCCTTCTTGGGTTTCCCTCACACTCCCTTCCTTACCGTTTCCGTAAATCGTACCACTTTATCGACAGCCTCAGCCCTGTGCCCGAGAAGATCGGCGCACAGGGCTTTTTCATACTTTTTTAAAGGATCGTTCTTAGTTTATTCTTATTTTTTTTAGATTTCTTTAAGATTTTCCCTGTATAGTAAGGACAAGCAAAAGGAAAACGAAGTTTTCAAAAGAAAACACCGGGTCGCTGCCCACCCGTTTCTCCAAGCGGCAGACTACCAATTCAGCCGCCAGGCTTTCACCATATACAAGCTTACACACTTTCTTCTTTTTCATTCTTTTCTCTCTTTCTTTTGGCAAAAGCGGAACCCGATACGGGTTCCGCTTTTGCTGTATCTTTTTCGATTTTACAGGTCCACCTTTTCGTAGAGCCGGGCCGCCCAGCGACAGGCCAGGATCGTTACGCCCGCGAACACCGCCATGCCGAAAAGCAGGATCGGCAGCTGACGCAGATTGGCCTGGGCATCCACCCGGTTTAGCCATGCAAGGCCCGGGAAATGGGGAAGGGCCTCGGCGATCAGCATCACCGGCCATATCACTATATTCGCCTTCAGGTACGCCGCCCCTACCTTATACCCGCTGCGAAACAGGCTGGTAAAAAACACCAGGTTAAACACCGCGTAGATCACAAAGCCCGCTCCCAGGAGCATAAAATTGGCGTCCATGCCCACGGCGTTGTCCTTAGTGGGCTGCAGTCTGGTCGATAACAGGCAGAACAGGGCCGTCATGAGCACCGAAAGCACCTCTATCAGCACCGCGAACACCACCGCCCCGCGGACGGTGTCCCTCTTTCGGATGGGGAGAAGGGCCGAGTAATAGATGTCCTTCTGCTCCCGCATATTCAGAAAGGTAAAAAACAGGCCCAGGGTCACATAGAAAAATGTCACCGAATAGGGGTAGTTTGGGATCAGCACCATGACCCCGAACAGGCAGAACACCGGAGTCATAGGATGGCACACCAATTTGAGCTGCTTATATAATAGCGTTTTCATCCAGGGGCCTCCTTTCCACGGCAACGATAATATCCTCCAGGGTCAGGGGCGTATCGCCCTGACGGAGATAGGCATAGTGAGCCCGGAAATCGTCCAGGGTGCCGGTATATTGTATCGCGCCGTCCTTGATAAAGGCGATGTGGCTGGCGCACTTTTCCAGGTCGGAGGTGATGTGGGTGGAAAACAGAACGCTGCGCCGGCCGTCGGCGGCGATTTTCCCCAGCAGCTCCGTCAGCTCGTCCCGGGACACCGGGTCCAGGCCGCTGGTGGGTTCGTCCAAAATCAGGAGCCTGGCGTTGTGGCTCAGGGCCAGAGCGATCATATACTTCACCTGCATGCCGCTGGAGAGCTGGTCCACGCGCTTGCTCTCGTCAATGGCGAAAAAATCCAGATAATGGCGGTACTTTTCCTGGTCCCAATTCGCGTAAAAGCGGCGGGTCACATCCGTGAGGGTGGCGATTTTTTTCTTGGGATAGAAGTCGATGCCGCCCAGGACCACGCCGATGTTTTCCTTGATATATTTCTCATCTGTGGCAAAGCTGCGGCTCAAGATCTCCACCTCCCCGGCGTCGGGATGCACCAGGCCCAGAATGGACTTGAGGGTGGTGCTCTTGCCCGCGCCGTTGCGGCCGATGAAGCCCATCACCGCCCCCTGAGGCACGGAGAAGGTCACATTGTCCAGGGTGAAAGCCGGGTACTTCTTACAAAGGCCCCGAATGTCCATGGCGTTCATTCCTCCGCCTCCTCCGCTTCCGTCTCCTCAAACACCCGGCGCAGCATGGGGTTGAGCTTGTCGGTGGTCTGCAGGGCGATGCCCTTTTTCCGGTCCGCCAGGAGCACCATCTGGTCCCCCGGCTCCAGGCCGAACATTTCCCGGGCGTCCTTGGGTATGACGATCTGCCCCTTGGGCCCCAGGCGCACCGAGGCCATGTAATAACGCTCGTTATCCTTCTTAAATCCCATTTTCTTTCCTCCCTTTTAGTGTAACTTTTCTTACTTTTCCTATATAGTATACCTTTTCTCCGTGGCCGTCAATGGGCTTTTTCCTTTACGGAGGAAAAAAACTGTGGTATACTGGAAAAAAAATCAGGAGGTACAGGGATGGATCTGTGCAACCGAAATGACATACAGGCGCTGCTGCTGCGCCACGGCTTCCGCTTCAGCAAGAGCATGGGGCAGAACTTTCTCATTGAGGACTGGGTGCCCCGGGACACGGCGGAAGCCAGCGGTGCGGACGAAAACACCGGCGTGCTGGAGGTTGGCCCCGGCATCGGGCCGCTGACAAGGGAGCTGTGCAGGCGGGCCGGGAAGGTGATCTCCGTGGAGCTGGACCAGCGGCTGTACCCGGTACTGGCGGAGACCCTGGCGGGGTACGACAACTTCACACTGGTGGAGGGGGACATTTTGAAGCAGGACCTCCCGGCCCTGGTGGCGGAGCATTTTGCGGGGCTGCGGCCCATCCTCTGCGCCAACCTGCCCTATAACATCACCACGCCTCTGCTCACCGCCTGTGTAAAGGCAGGATGCTTCACATCCATGACCGTTCTCATCCAGAAGGAGGTGGCCCAGCGCATCTGCGCCCGGCCGGGCACGGCAGACTACGGTGCCTTTTCCCTGCTGATGCAGTACTACACGGAGCCGGAGATGCTCTTCACCGTACCCAACACCTGCTTTCTGCCCATGCCCAAGGTGACCTCGGCGGTGATCCGCTGCATTACCCGGGAAAAGCCCCCGGTCTCGGTGCAATCGGAGGCCATGCTCTGGCGGACGGTAAAAGCTGGGTTTGCCCTGCGGCGCAAGACCCTGGTAAATTCTCTGCAGACCGGCTTCTCCCTCCCCAAGCCGGAGCTGACCCGGATCATCACGGACTGCGGCCTGCCCGCGGACATCCGGGGTGAGCGGCTGAGCCTGGAGGACTACGCCCGACTGGCGGAGGCTCTGTCCGCCGCCATAGGCGAAAGTTGATACACATAAAAAGAGGCAGCGTGTGCAGAAAATGCACACGCTGCCTCTTTTTTCTCGATTTTATTTTCCGCTCAGGTCCACCGCGTGGCGGACAAAGCTCATGGGCGGCACCGGCTGGGGCAGGCGCATTTTGAAAACCATTTGCGGCGTTCGCGGCTCCTCCAGGGGCAGGCCGTCGGCATCCTCCATCAGGGGGACGGTCATCTCAAAGGGCTTTAGGTCCGGGCCCACAAGCTCTACCCTATCCCCTGCCCGGAATTTGTTGCGCAGGCTCAGGGTAGCAAGGCCATCCGCCTCACAGCTTAGTACCACGGCGCAGATCTGCCACTCCCGGATATACCGGGAATTTTCAAAATACTGGCCCGGCTGGCCGTAGAAAAAGCCGGTGGAATAATGCCGGTGGCTCACATGCTCCACCTCGTTACGCCACACCGGGTCTATGGGGCACCCGGCGGCCACATCGTCCAGCACGTGGCGGTAGGCCCCGGCCACGATGGCGGCATAGTAGGCGGACTTGGCCCGGCCCTCGATCTTCAGGCAGTCCACCCCGGCATCCATCAGGTCGTCCAGGTGGTCTATCATGCACATATCCCGGGAGTTAAGGATGTAGGTGCCCTTTTCGTCCTCAAACACGGGGAAATACTCCCCGGGGCGCTTCTCCTCCATGAGGGTATACTGATAGCGGCAGGGCTGGGCGCAGGCACCCCGGTTGGAGTCGCGGCCGGTCATGTAGTTGGAGAGCAAACACCGGCCGGAATAGGACACGCACATGGCTCCGTGGCAGAAAACCTCCAACTCCAGTTCCGGGGAGACCTTCTCCCGGATGGCACGTATCTCCTCCAGGCTCAGCTCCCGGGCCAGAACCACGCGGCTGGCCCCCAGGTCGTACCAGGCCTGGGCGCAGACGTGGTTGGCCACCGACTGCTGAGTGCTGACATGACGCTGGCAGTGGGGGGCGTACTTCCCCGCCAGGGTAAAGGCCCCCAGGTCCGCCAGGATCAGGGCGTCCACCCCGGCGTCATCCAGCTGCTCCAGGTAGGCGGGCAGCTGCTCCGTCTCGTCATAGCGGGGCATGGTGTTCACCGTGGTGTGGACGGCCACCCCGTGTTCGTGGGCAAAGCGCACCGCCTTGGGAAGCTCCTCCGGCGCAAAATTCCCGGCAAAGGCACGCATCCCGAAGGAGGAGCCCGCCAGATATACCGCGTCCGCCCCGTAGAGCACGGCCATTTTCAGTTTTTCCATGTCCCCGGCGGGGACCAGCAGTTCAGGCTTCTTTCTCATCATTCCGGTGCGTACATGTCGCTGTTTACAAAGGCCAGGTGCTCATCGAAGGTACGGAAGAAGTGGCTGACGCCGTCCTTGCCGTAGGCAAAGTAATAGTAATCCGTTTCGTTGGGATTCACCGCCGCCCGGATAGAGGCCAGGCTGGGATTGCAGATGGGACCCACCGGCAGGCCCTCGTGGAGATAGGTGTTATAGGGGCTGTCCAGGCTGGTGGAGAAGTCCTTGTCCTCCAGACCCATAAGGGCCATGGCATAGTGAATGGTGGCGTCGGACTGCAGGGCGCGGCCCACCTCGTCATTATCCCCCTCCAGACGGTTGTGGAAGACGGAGGAGATATTGGCCCGCTCCTCATAGTCGCCGATGGCCTCTTTTTCGATGATGGAGGCCAGGGTGATGATCTCCTTGAGGGAGTAGTCGCTGTTTTGGATCTGCGTCAGCAGGTCGCCGCTGACCCGGGTATTGAAGTTGGTAAGCAGCGTATCAATGGCGTACACCGCGGACTTTTGGGTGGAGAACTCATAGGTATCCGGGAACAGATAGCCCTCCAGGCGGTTGATCTGGCCGGTAAGGCTGCTGTCAATGAAGGGATATTCCTCACCGAAATCGTAGTTGGACACGGCGTCTATCAGCTCCTCCTTGGTGGAAACGCCGTTTTCCGCCAGCAGGTCCACGATCTGCTGGACCGTATAGCCCTCAGGGATGGTGATGAGCACCAGGCCCTCCTGGGCACGGCGGCGGGCATCGGGATCATACATATTGCGCACAAGGCTACGGTAGTCCATGGAGGTATTCAGCTCGTAGGTGCCGGGGTCGATGTCGCTCTTGGCCCCGGTAAATATCTCATACAGCACGAAAAAGCCCCTCAGCTCAATAAGGCCCGCCTTTTTCAGCTTGGAGGCCACCTTGAAAACGCCGTCGCCCTCTTCAATGGTCACGGTGTAGGTCTCGTTGCCCTTGTCCAGGGCGCACAGATCGTTGGCCAGGATCCAGCCGATGCCGGCCAGCAGCATGGAGCCCAACAGCACCGATGCCACATAGATCTTCCAGTTGAATTTTTTCTTGCCCCGTTTCTTCTTTTTGGGCGACGACGGGCCCGCGTCCACATCGTTTATGATCTTCCGGCGCACCGCTTCGGTGTCCCAGCCCTGGGTATCGGACCGTTTATTTTCACTCATTGTAGTCTGTCCTTTCTGCTTTTTCTCTGCAAAATGAGCCGGACAAGTTCCATTTTCGCCCGGTCCCTCATACAATACAGTACTATATGGGAAGAGAGGTGAAAAGAATGTGCTTTGATAACAACAACTGTTCCTGCATCTGGCTCATTGTGATCCTGCTTCTGCTTTTCTGCTGCTGTGGAAACGGAAATCGGCAGGGCTGCTCCTGCGGCGGCGACTCCTGCTGCTCCTGCTGAAACCACATACGGGAGAAATCGGGGACCTCGTCCCCCTTTTCTCTGCCGCCTTAGGGGACAAGCAGGTCCTCCACCCGCTGCACGACCTCCCGGTGGATGTCCTCCGCCGTGCGCATGGCGCCGTCCCGGCTGCAGTCGATCTTTTCCCAGCCGCAGAGCGAGATGATCAGCTCCGCGCTCTCCCGGCAGGCGGCCAGATACGCCTCGTCCTGCTCATGAATGTCGGCCTTGGTGTGGGTCTGCTGCTCCCGGCGGCGCATCATGCGCTCGGAAATTTCCGTGGGCAGGTCCAGATAGACCACCCGGTCCGGCTTCGGCAGGCCCAGGAGCCTGTACTCAAAGTCGAACAGCCACTCCAGGTAGCCACGGCGCTCCTCAGGGGGAAGCTTGGGCGTCTGGTGGACGGCGTTGGAGGTGGTGTAGCGGTCAGCGATGACCAGGCCGCCCGCCTCATAGTACGCGCCCCAATCCTGACGGTAGCTGGCGTAGCGGTCCACGGAGTAAAAGGTGGAGGCGGCATAGGCGTTCACATCGCCGGGGTGGCTGCCGAAGGCGCCGGAGAGGTACAGCCGGATCAGCGCCGAGGATTCCTCTTTATACCGGGGAAACTCCAGGCGGCGGTAGGCGATGCCCCGGCGGTCCAGCTCCCGGCACAGCAAAGCGGTCTGGGTGGCCTTTCCGGAGCCGTCTGTCCCTTCAAACACGATGAGTCTGCCATCCATGGCGCGCCATCCTCCTTATGCTGCACAAAAATTCATTTTATTATAGCACATCCCGCTCCGTTTGTCACGCAAAAGAAATGCGTAACCGGAGCGGCTACGCATTTCTTTTGCTGTTGAAAAATTTTTGGAGGTTTCCGACAAGAGGATCTCAGTCTGCTGCGCGCATAATTTTTGCGCAAAGCGCAAAAATTCCACACTTGCAGCCTGAGGAGTATTTTGTCCTATTCGGTCATATATTTTGGGAAGATGTATGATATCTTTTCCGCTCCTCATAGATGGTGTTCAGGCAGTAGAGAATTACTCCGGCCCAGATAAAATAGAAACTTCGCAGCTTTCCCGGCGTCAAATATTCGCCCATGATCATGCCGCAGAAGATGCCCAGCGTGGGGCTGAGATACTGGCAGAATCCCGCGGTGGTTAGGGGCAAATACCGCACGCCGGCAGAATAAAGCACCATAGGAAGTGCCGTTACCACACCCGCTCCCAGCAGCATCAGCTGCCGCAGAGGCGTGATGGATGCCATTCCGTTTGCGCCCATGCGGAAAAACAGGATAAACAGCAGCGCCAGCGGCACCATGATCAAAATCTCCGACGTGGTGCTCACCACGGAGTCCACGACCAGGCTTTTCTTTATAGCCGCATAGATGGCAAAGCACACCGACAGTATGATGGTCACATAGGGGATGCCGCCAAAGCCGCTGGTGGAGAGCACGATCCCCACCACCACGACCGCCAGAATGACTATATGCCGCCAGCTGACCTTTTCCTTAAAGAGCAGCGCGCCGAAGAGAAACACCACGATAGGCTGGATATAATAACCCAGGCTGCACTCCAGCACCCGTCCATTCTGCACCGCCCACAGGTACACGCCCCAGTCCGCCAGCAAAAATACCGACGCCGGTATCTCTCGCATCAGCGTCTTTTTATCCCGAAATACCGCCCGGAGCTGCGGCAGCTTCCCCTGCGCCCAAAGAATACACAGGCAGCACACAGCTGCCCAGATAATGCGGCAGGTCAGCATGAAAAAAGTATCCCACTCGCCGCAGATATACCAATAAAGAGGCTGAAATCCCCATATTGAAAAGCACATCAGCATAGCCGGGATACCCTTTTTATAATTGATTTGGTGCATTGGTCGGTCTCACTTCCGTATTTACAGATTTTCAGAACAGTGCTATGATAATAACACTGAGGTGATCAAATGTCAAAGCTTTCCAGGGATTTTTATGTTGGCGACACGGTGTCCATCGCGCGTCAGCTGCTGGGCCGCTGCCTGGTCCGAATCCGGAACGGCCAGCCACTGGTAGCCCGCATCACAGAAACGGAGGCATATATAGGGGCCATAGATAAGGCCGCCCATGCCTATAACTACCACAAAACGCCGCGCAACGCCACCATGTTCGGCCCTCCGGGCCACGCCTACATCTATCTCATCTACGGGATGCACTGTTGTCTGAACTTTGTCACAGAGCCGGAGGGAGAGCCCTCCGCTGTACTGCTGCGGGGTCTGGAACCGGTTTACGGCGCGGAGCAAATGAGCCAGCTGCGGTACGGGAAGCCTCTGGCGCAGCTCACCTCCTACCAAAAGAAAAATTTTCTCAACGGACCCGGTAAGTGCTGCCGGGCACTGGGCCTGACCCGGGCGGAAAACGGTCTGAATCTCATAGGGGACGAGCTGTTTGTCTGTGACGGGCCGGAGGATATAGGCCTTCCGCCCGCATCCCCGGGCCCATATTCGATACACACAGGCAAGCGCATCGGCATCGACTACGCGGAAGAAGCCGTAGATTTTCCCTGGCGCTTTTGGCTGGAAAGGACAGATTTATGCTGATTTTTGACATGGATGGGACCCTCATCGACTCCAACGGAGTCTGGAAAGAGGTGGACATCGCGTTTCTGAAAAAGCGCGGTTTTCCATACACAAAGGAATACTACCAGGGGGTGGCCCACACTATTTTTCCCAAGGCTGCGGTATTCACCAAGGCCTACTGTAACCTTTCGGAGAGCACGGACGAGATCATGGCCGAGTGGATGGAAATGGCCGGGGATGCCTACGCCACACGGGTCCCGGTAAAGCCCGGCGTCCGGGCATACCTGGAACAGTGCCGCCAGAAGGGTGAGCGGATGATCGTCCTCACCTCCGCCGTGCCGGTGCATTGCCGCAGTGCCCTGACGCACCTGGGCCTCATGCCCTTCTTTGAGACCATCTTTTTTGCCCACGACCTGGGGCTCGATAAAAAGGAGCCGGACATTTTCCTGCTGGCAGCAAAGGAATGTGGCGTGAAACCTGCGGATTGCACCCTGTATGACGATTCTCTGGATGCCTGCCGGGGTGCCAAAGCAGCCGGCATGCGCACCATCGGCGTGTACGACCCCTATTTTGACGTGTCTGAATCCGAAATGCGCAAGCTCTGTGATGGGTACATCCGCAGCTTCACCGAGCTGCTCGAAAAATAAATTCTGCAACACCAGGATAGTACAACTACGCTGTACTGTCCTGGATTTTTTTCAAATAAAATCCAACTCAAAGTCAATTCTCAAATTTGCAGTTTAACTTGCAGAGCAAACAAAAAGAAGACATCCGTTCGGATGTCTTCTCCATGTTGAAGCTACCTATTTTTCCAGGCGCGTCGGTCCGCCAAGTATAGCAGGCAAAAGCGAGCATAACTGACCTGTCACGGGATGGTTGCCCATCCCGACCTTACAAGTTCAACAAAATAAAAAAGAAGACATCCAGAATAGATGTCTTCTCTGTGTTGGCGCTACCTATTTTTCCAGGCCGTCTCCAGCCAAGTATCGTGGGCAGAAGCGAGCTTAA
>CAKTIW010000024.1:0-18874 GCA_934566025.1 uncultured Oscillospiraceae bacterium
GCTGGGCGTGCTGATCTTCATCGACGACTACTTCAACTGCCTGACCGTGGGCGCCGTCATGCGTCCCGTCACCGAGAGCCATCACATCTCCCGGGCAAAGCTGGCCTACGTCATCGACGCCACCGCCGCCCCCGTCTGCATGATCGCTCCCGTGTCCTCCTGGGCCGCTGCCGTGTCCGGCTACGTCCAGTCCGATTCCGTCAACGGCATCGAGATGTTCATCAAGCAGATCCCCTGGAACTACTACTGCCTGCTGACCCTGGTGATGATCGTTGTCATCTCCCTGCTGAACATCGACTACGGCTCCATGCTCAAGCATGAGTACAATGCTCAGGTCAAGGGCGACCTGTTCACCACCCCCGAGCGTCCCTTTGAAGGCGCCGACGATTACGAGAAGCCCGCCAAGGGTAAGTCCTCCGTGCTGGATCTGATCCTCCCCGTGGTGGTCCTGATCATCACCTGCGTCATCGGCCTGATCTTCACCGGCGACTTCTTCACCGAGGGCAGCGAGTATTACCACGACTTCATGGGCGCGTTCTCCAACTCCTCTTCCGGTGCCGGTCTGGCTCTGGGCTCCATGATCGCCCTGGTGTTCACCTTCATTTACTTCTGGCTGCGGGGCTCCATCGGCTTTGAGAAGTCCTTCGAGTCCGTACCCCAGGGCTTCATTCAGATGATCGCCCCCATCCTGATCCTCACCTTCGCCTGGACTCTGTGCGGCCTGACCCGCTACGGCATGTACTCCGCCGAGTTCGTCACCAACGCCATGGCTGGCGTGGGCGAGCTGAAGATCTACCTGCCCGCTGTCATCTTCATCATCGGTGCTGCCATCGGCTTTGCCACCGGTACCTCCTGGGGCACCATCGGCATTATGGCCCCCATCGTTGTCTCCGTGTTTAACTACGATGTTGAGCCCGTGCTGTGCACCATCGGTCTGGCTGCGGCCTGCTCCGGCGGCGTTATGGGCGACCACTGCTCCCCCATCTCCGATACCACCATCATGGCTTCCGCCGGTGCCCACTGCTTCCACCTGAACCACGTGTTCACCCAGCTGCCCTATGCCCTCACCGTCGCCGGTGTGGCCTTCGTCAGCTTCATCCTGGCCGGCCTGATCCAGAACGTGGTCATCAACCTGATCATCGCCGTGGCGCTGATGGTCGGCACCCTGCTGGTCATCAAGGCCATCGTCAGCAAGAAGCACGCCGGCATCTTCCAGGAAATGGCCGAAGCCAACAAGGCCCTGGCTGGTAAGTGAGCCGATAAAAACGGATAGAAAAGACATAATACATACAGCCTGACCTTGCACGGGCGGGCAGCGGCGAGAGCCGTTGCCCGCCCGTGCTTTTTGCTGTGCAGAAAGGAAAAACCGCTCTCTATTTGCGCGAAAATGAAGTGTTTTTGCCAGATTATACCATATTTACGAAAAATATCCGCCGTGATATAATGGAGCCACAGGTGGTGAAAGCCTATGATGGTCTATTTGCAGATGCTGGACGCCGGGGGCGACGAACGGAGCTTCACCCGGCTTTATGACAAATACCGGGGCCTGATGTTCTACGTGGCCCGGCAGATCTTGAAAAACGACGAGGACGCGGAGGACGCCGTTCACGAGGCGTTTTGCGCCATCGCAAAAAATTTTTCAAAAATTTCTGAAATCAACTGTCCAAAAACTCGCTCCTACATCGTTATTATAGTTGAGAGGAAAGCCATTGATGTTCTCCGCAAGCGCAGTCGGCTTAGCCAGGTGGCCTTTGAGGAGACCACCTACGGCCTGCCGCTGCCACCGCCGGGGGATCATGGCTTGGCGGACGCCATGGCCGCGCTGCCGGCGCAGTACCGGGAGGTGCTGCTCCTGCGGTATGAGCACGGCTATGCCGTCCGGGAGATCGCCCCCATGCTGGGGGTGAAGCAGGACGCGGTCCAGAAGCTGCTGTGGCGTGCCAAGGCGGCTCTGCGCAAAAAATTGGACGAGGAGGACGAAGCTTATGGCGAGAGAAGAGTTTTTTGACGAAATGGCCCTGCGCCGGGCGGCGGCGCGGACGAACGAGTCTCTGCTCTCCGTTCTCCCCGGGCCTGGGGCCTGTGAGCGTAGCTTTTCGGAGCGCTTCCTGGCAAAAATGGAGAAGCTGCTCCGGGGAGAAAGACGCAGCGCAGCCAGATATAGGCTGTGGCAGCGGGTGGCCGTGGTGCTGCTGGTGATGGTCCTCAGTGCCGCCACCTGGCTTACGGTAGACACCCATGCCCGGGAAAAGCTGTTCCAGTGGACCAAGGAAACATTTGAAAATATGTTTGTGTATCACATAGATGGCGGCAATATTGAAAAAGAGTATTGCGGCTATGAGCCGACCTGGCTCCCGGACGGGTTTGCCCTTGTGGATAGAGACCACTCTGATGAGTTTGGCTTTGACTATTACTACTATGAAAACGCCGAAACAGGTCAAATCCTTGTTATTGACATCAACTTTATGAAGAATGGGGCCATGACTATAACACCGCAAGAAGTAGGTGAGCCAACCTACCATGACATAAATGGGGTGCAGGGAATTCTCTATCCGCCAGATGAAAATAGTGTGCTTTGGAGTTTGCTGTTAATTGATGAGAAAAATTTTGTGGTGTTTATAATTGAAGGAGATATTCCGGAACAGGATATTTTGCACATAGCCAGAGAGATAATTCCGTCGAATTCCACAAAATAAAAATTTTTCAAAAATCAGTGTCCAAAATCGACTTCTTTCCACGTTTTATATATAGACGAAAAAGAGAGGAGGTGATTTACATGAAGAAGAGGTTACTTACCTGCACGGCGATTCTCTGCGCTATCCTGTTCAGCCTGACCGTGGCTCATGCTGCGGTTGTACCGTATGCGACACCCAACGCGACCTTGGAGTTCAACGGAACCACAGCGGTGTGTAACGTACGAATTTCTAAGCCGGGAAATACCATCAAGGCTACCATGCAGCTTTGGCAAGGGAATACTCTGGTGGATTCCTGGAATGGGTCTGGCACATCCACACTGCGCCTTTCGGGAACGCATAGCGTTACCAAAGGCAAGACCTACACCGTGCGCGTTACCTGCACCGTAAACGGCAGCAGCTACGCCGTCAACCCCACAACCAAAACCTGCCCGTAAGCAACTCCCAAGCCATGTTTCAAATCCCAAAATAAAGAGAAAGGAAATAGGAGGATTATTTATGAGTTTACGCAAATGAATGAAGAGGACCCTGTGTGCGCTTTTGGCAGCTTGTATCTGCTTGACCCTTTCAGTTCCTGCCTGGGCGGCTGAGAATTCCTCGGAACAGGAATGTATCAGCATCGCAGAGAGTGCCCTGCCTGCATCTGTCAGCCTTGCTGCTGCCCAGGAGGATGACAGCAATATCCAGCTTTCCTTGACCGTCACGCAGGATAACAAGTGCATGGCCAGCGGCATGCTTCCGTATAACGATACCTGGTTGCCTTTCCTGGCCTCCGGCGACTATTATACTGCCCAGGACACACAAGGAAAGACCATTCTGGCCAACCTTGTGGGAACGGTTGGCAGTGAGCCCTTGACCCTGTTGGTCAGCTTTGACTACCAGACTCAGCGCTCCTATGTGTATGCGTCTGTTGGTGCCCTGAATGAGACCGGCAACCCCATCCAGCTTGAGTTCGGCACATTTACGGATAATATTTACCAGGTCAATGAGGAGTATGCAGACATCCAGGACGCAGCCCGAAGCCTTGAGATGCAAGATGTACCTGTGACCTACGCTTCCGGTGTTGGCGCTATCCACCAGAGAACGACTTACATTAGACTGCCTGACGGCAAAAACGGCGCGGCGCTGTCTCTTTACTTCCCTTCTTCTGTTCCTCGTAATGGAAACTTCAAGTTCTATTCCAAGCTGAACACCAGCAATTCTGCGCTTCTGACCTATATCAAGGCCCACTACGACACCTCGGCAACCGGTCCCATCAGAGTTTTCAATGCTGATATTACCATGCGCAGCAGAGACGCGGATATGCTCATCGTAACCTCGAATCCGCCTTCCAGCTCCAGTGCTGTCTCAGTATATATCCCTTATTTCTTTGGCACGAATCTGGCTGATATAAGCAGTTACAGTATTGCCACTGTTCGGCTACCCGTCACATCTATTACCAAGACGATTGGTACAACAAATGGATATGATACTTCCAGTGTGCATAAGTTCAAATTCGGGGCACTGGGTGGCGTTACATCCACGGACTGGGACAGCTACAGTTCACCCAATCAGGCTCCCAGCGGCGTTGGGGTATATAACCTCATGACATACGTGGGTGCGGCCTCCAGTGTTTTTCTTATTGGTGAGACAACGGTTTCAATCGGCTATGTGGGCGATGGCCCTCGCGCTGGAAGCCGTATTGTGAAGGCATTCTCTCTCGGAGGTACTACGGCTGCAGGAACTGTGACTATTAAATGATATATAAATTCTCAATCCGGCAAGGCGGGGCGCTGCCCCGCCCTGCCCGCATCGCAAAATAAAAAGGAGAGACTTCCCATGAAAAAGCGCCTTGCCATCCTCCTGCCCATCGCCGCCGTGGTCATCGCTGTGTTTATCTATCTTCTTGCTGCCCGCCCATGGCTCATCACCAAGGAGCCCAATACTTATGAGATCAACACCGAAGCCCCTGTGGTCGTGGTATTTGAATCATTTGATAACACCTGCGGCGACTATCGGATCATCAATACGGGATCCGAAGCGGTGTTCTGCGTCAATACTTTTGAGATCCAGTGTAAAAAGGACGGCACCTGGTATAAAGTCAAGCCCGAAAGTCCGCACGATTCTCAAGCCCTCTCTGAACTGAAGCAGGGTGAAAACGAGAGTTACTGGACGCACTGGCGCATCGACGGAAAATCTCTGCCCGCCGGGGAATATCGTCTTGTCACGCCTATAAAGCCAGACTCGGGCGGCAGCTACTGGGTCGCCGCGCCCTTCACCGTTTCCTGACCACTATGTTTTCACCGAAAGGAGGCCCCAATGCGTTTAGCCGACAAACTGCTCCTCTGCGCCGCGGGCATCTATACTGCCCTGCAATGCGCTCGTATTTTTGATGTTTTTCATGCCTGGTTTTTCATGGAATACTTTTTCGTAGGCGTTTTCCTGCTCCTGGCCGCCGTCGAGTATTGCAAATTGCTTTGCGCTTACTTTAAAAAGAAACAAAAAGACAAGGAAATAAAATCGGAGTTGAAAGGAGAAAAGCTATGAAAAAAAGCCGCGTTGTTATCCTGGCCGTGGCCGCGCTGCTGATAGCTGCCTTCGCCTGGCTGCTGCTGGCCCATTTCAACCTGGCAAAGGTCGTCCTGCCCGGCAAGGATGTGACCATCGACTGCATCAGCGTCGTCGAGTCCGTTGTGGATGCGGCGAATCCGCCGAAAACCTATAACCTGGCAGAGCGGGAGGCCTGCGCCGCCTTTCTCACCTGCCTGCAGGAAAACTATGGCCGCTGGCGGTTTTTCAGCCGTGACACCATCGTGCAAAACGGCGGAACACTGTATGATCTGACTCTTCAATGCTCCGGCGGTGAGACCGTCACCTGCCGCATCTTCGATGGAAAGCTCTACTGCGGGGCCTATGCCTATGCGCTGGCGGAGGGGGCCGAAGAGAGCCTCACCGGCTGCCTTACAAAATTCGCGGCGGGTTGATGCGTCCCGCACGTGATCTTCCTTTCTGTTATGATAACTCCGTCCGATTGCCGCCCTCCCCGGCGCACCGGGCGGAGTTTTTGCGGTCTTGGCGGGCTTTTTCACCTTGCTATTCCCGGCCGGCTGGAGTATAATGCGGAAGAATGACCCAAAAAGAAGGCGAGACCATGCAATCTCCTCAGGATAAGACCTACCTGTTTGAACAAATGCCCGTAGCCCAGGCGGTGCGGCGGCAGATCCTGCCGTCCATCGCCAGCCAGATGGTGCTGCTGCTGTATAATCTGGCGGACACCTATTTCGTGGGCCTGCTGAACGACCCCGCCCAGACGGCCTCCGTGTCCGTGGCCTACACCGTCACCGTCCTCATGACCGCCATCGCAAACCTCTTTGCCGTAGGCGGCGCAAGCTGCATGGCCCGGGCCATGGGCCAGCATCAGGATGACCGGGCCGGGCAAATATCCTCCGTGTCTTTCTGGTGGTGCCTTATTTCGGCGGTGCTGTTTTCCGGGGTGTTTTTCCTGCTGCGCTCCCCGCTGCTGCACCTGTGCGGCGCAACGGACGCCACCTATTCCATCGTAGAGGGCTATACCCGGTGGGTGGTGGTCTGGGGCGGCCCCTGCGCCATCATCAATATCCAGCTGGCAAACCTGCTCCGGGCCCAGGGCAGCGCCCTGGCCGCGTCCCTGGGCGTGTCTCTGGGCGGGGTCGTCAATATCCTGCTGGACCCGTTTTTTGTGCTGCCGCAGTTCCTGGGCCTGGGCGCCCGGGGCGCCGGATTGGCTACGGCTCTCTCCGGCGGCGTGGGAACGGTTTTCTTGCTGATTTGTATCCTGGCCCGGCCGGGGGTGGTGTCCCTGCGCTCCGAAAACCTCCGCTATACCCGCAAACATATAGGCCGCATCCTGCAGATCGGCTTTCCCTCCTGCGTGCAGTATCTGCTTACCATGATCGCCCTGGGGGCGCTGATGAAGTTCATGTCCGCCTACGATACCGATGCCCTGGCCGCCCTGGGCATTGTGAAAAAGCTGGATATGCTGCCGCTGTATGTTGCCATCGGCGTGTCCAACGGCATTTTGCCCTTGCTGTCTTATAACTACGCCTCCGGTGACCAGCAGCGGCGGCACCGGGTCTTCCTCCGGGGCTGCGGCATCAGCGTGGGCTTCGCATTGGTGTGCGTGGCCATCTACGAGCTGTTTGCCCCGACGCTTGTGAGCGTGTTCATCGATACGCCCGACACCATTGCCTACGGGGCCGTGTTCCTGCGCATCATGGTGCTGGCTATGCCCATGATGGCCGTGTGCTATCCCATGATCACCCAGTTTCAGGCCATGGGGCGCGTGAAGGAGTCGCTGATCTGCTCCGTTTTGCGCAAGGGGGCGCTGGACATACCGCTGCTGTTTTTGCTGGACGGGTTGGTGCCGCTCTACGGCTGCACTATGGTGCAGCCGGTGGCGGACTGCGTTTCCATGATCGTATCGCTGTGCCTTTACCGCCGGGTGCAGCGCCAGATGCAAAAGCCTTGACATCTCTGCGGTTTTCCCTTACAATACAGCCAAGCTCCTGACGCCAAAAGTCCTTCTTGCGGCGGAAGATGCGCCATAGAGAGAATTGCCCGCAGGATCTGCGGGTCTTGTGGCCGTGTCGCAGAGCGATGCGGCTTTTTTTGCCGCAAAAATCCATCCGGGAGGTACACACATGGAAACAAGAGTCGCCCTCATCGGCATCATTGTGGAGAAGGAGTCATCGGTGGCCCAGCTGAATGAGCTGCTGCACCAGTACGGCCGCTACATCATCGGCCGCATGGGCCTTCCGTATCGGGAAAAGGGCGTGAACATCATCTCCGTTGTGCTGGATGCACCCCAGGACGCCATCTCCGCTCTCAGCGGCAAGATAGGCCGGCTGGAGGGGGTCAGCGCCAAGACCCAATATTCCCATGTCATTACCCCCGCAGAAAACTGAAGCAAAAGAAAGGAAGATCCCAATGAAAAAGATCACATCCCTGCTGCTGGCCCTCCTCATGGCCCTGAGCCTGGCCGCCTGCGCCGTGCAGCCCCGCCAGGAGGAGTACCAGTCTGTGAACATCCGCCTGGGCGGCCTGAAGGGCCCCACCTCCATGGGTATGGCCAAGCTGCTGGACGATGCCGAAAACGGACTCACCGCCAACACCTATGAGTTCACCATGGCCGCCTCCGCCAGCGAGCTGACGCCCCAGCTGGTGAAGGGGGAGCTGGACATTCTGGCGGTGCCCGCCAATGTGGGCGCCATTCTCTATAACCAGACCCAGGGCCAGGTGCAGCTAATCGCTGCCAGCACCCTGGGCGTGCTCTACATCGTGGAGCAGGGCGGCCAGACTGTGACGGACATGAAATCTCTGGCCGGCAAGACCATTTACGCCACCGGCAAGGGCGCTACCCCGGAGTATGCCCTGACCTATATCCTGGCCCAGAACGGCCTGACCCTGGGGGAGGACGTGACCGTGGAGTGGAAGAGCGAGCCCTCGGAGATCGTGGCGCTTATGGCCCAGGAGGACCACACCATCGCCATGCTGCCCCAGCCCTTTGTGACCGTGGCCCAGGGCAAGGTGGAGGGGCTGCAGATCGCCCTGGACCTGTCCGCTGAGTGGGACAAGCTGGGCGTGGACAGCCGTCTGGTCACGGCGGGCCTGCTGGTGCGCAAGGCCTTTGCCGACGAGCATCCGGAGGCCGTTGCCAAGTTCCTGGAGGAGTATGCCGCCAGCACGGAGTATGCCAACACCCACGCCGCGGAGACCGCTGTTTTGGTGGAGAAGATGGACATTGTGAAGGCCGCCGTGGCGGAGAAGGCCCTGCCCGGGTGCAACCTGGTGTGCATTACCGGAGCGGAGATGAAGACCGCCGTGGGCGGCTATCTCCAGACCCTGTATGACCTGAAGCCCGAGTCCGTAGGCGGCGCTATGCCCGAGGACGGCTTCTACTGGCTGGGCGCATGAGCCGGGAGCGCTGGCAGAAGCTCTTAGCGGCGGCGCTGGCGGTGGCGGTGTGGCAGGGGGCATCGATGCTGGTCCATTCGGCCATCCTGCTGCCCTCGCCGCTGCAGGTGGCGGTGCGGCTGGGGGCGCTGGCGGCTACGCCAGGCTTCTGGAGCACCATCGGCTTCAGCCTGCTGCGCATTGCCGGGGGCTTTCTGCTGGCACTGATAACGGCCACGGTGCTGGCCTTCGCAGCGGGACGGTTTTCCCTGGTGGAGATCCTGTTGCGGCCCTATGTGCTGGCCATCAAGTCTGTGCCGGTGGCGTCGTTTATCATTCTGGCGCTGATATGGCTGCGGAGCTCGCAGCTGTCGCTGTTCATCTCGTTTCTCATGGTTTTCCCGGTGCTTTACACAAACGTGTTGGCGGGCATACGCAGCGCGGACGGGCAGCTTTTGGAGATGGCCCAGGTGTTTCGGGTGCCCTGGAAGCGCCGGGTGCGGATGATCTACCTGCCGGCGGTGGAGCCGTTTTTGCTGGCGGGCAGCGCCACGGCCCTGGGCATGAGCTGGAAGGCCGGGGTGGCGGCGGAGGTCATCGGCGTGGTGGGCGGCTCTTTGGGTGAGCGGCTGTACGATGCGAAGATATACCTGATGACAGCCGACCTGCTGGCCTGGACGGTGGTGATCGTGGCCCTGAGCGCCGGGTTTGAAAAGCTGATCTTATGGCTGCTGGGGCGGGCCTTTCGCCGGATAGGAGGTGCGGGGGCATGAAGATCGAGCACCTGTGCAAGGCCTTTGACGGCAAGAATGTTTTGGAGAATGTGTCCCTGACGGTGACGCCTGGAGCGGTGATCTGTCTCATGGCCCCTTCGGGCCGGGGCAAGACCACCCTGCTGCGGTGCATCGCCGGGCTGGAAAAGCCCGAGAGCGGGGAAATCATGGGCCGCCCGGAGCGGGTGGGCTATGTGTTCCAGGAGGACCGGCTGTGCGACGGATTTTCCGCCGTGGAAAATGTCCGGCTGGTCACGGGCAAGGCTATAATCGAAGACGAAATTCGCCGACACCTGGAGGAGCTGGGCCTGGCGGACAGCCTGGACCGGCCGGTCCGAGAGCTTTCCGGCGGGATGCGGCGGCGGGTGGCCATCGCTCGGGCCGTGTACTTCGGCGGCGACCTCCTGCTGCTGGACGAGCCCTTCAAGGGCCTGGATGATGCCGCCCGGCGGCAGACGGCAGACTATATTCTCCGGCACCGAAACGGTGCGGCCATTTTGTGCGTGACCCATGACCGGGAGGATGCCGCCGCTCTGGGCGGGGCGGAGATCGTGACATTTTAATAGAATCGTAAAACCCCCGGGAGGAAGCGCCCATATAGGCACTCCCTCCCGGGGCATTTTTCATTTTCGTAGAGGCGGGGCAGAGCCCCGCCCCTACACATAACAAGAAGTGCGGTACGGCGGGGCGTCGGGGACGCCGCCCCCTACGGACGGTTACAAGTAGTGCGGTACGGCGGGCCGATGTGGGCATCGGCCCCTACGGAAGTTAAAATGAATGGGGCGAGGTAAGATCCCACCCCATATAGCAAATTGTTTTACTGTCTCACTCCAGCGGCTGGCCCAGGGCCTCCAGGCGGTCCACGATCTCGTCGGCCAGGTCCTCCAGGGCTTCATGCTCCTCGGCCCAGTCCACGAACTCCTCACTGGTCTCGTCCTCTGGCTCGTCCTCGTCCATGGCTTCCAGCTCCTCCCGGATGTCGGCCAGATACGCCCGCAGCTCCTCGGGGTCCATGGTGGCCGGGTCCCGATACAGATCCATATTTATAGCGCCTCCTTGGGTGTTTTTCTTCGATTGTGCCACAAACGGCGCAAAAGCGCAAGGGGGGAAATGCGTCGGCACGAAAAAAGGGAGACCCGAACGGATCTCCCTTTGGGGTATTACTTTTTCAGGCGCTTGTCGCTGTGGATGGCCAGCTTTGTGCCGATGGTCTGCAGCACCTGCACCAGCAGCACCAGCAGGATCACCGCCACCAGCATCACCAGGTATTTATAGCGGTAATAGCCGTAGTCGATGGCGATCTTGCCCAGGCCGCCGCCGCCGATGATGCCGCTCATGGCCGAGTAGCCCAGGATGGTGGTCAGGGCGATGGTCACATTCTGCAGCAGGCTGGGGACGCTCTCGGGGATCATCACCCGGCATATAATCTGCAGGGGAGTGGCGCCCATGCTCTGAGCGGCCTCGATGATGTTGGGATCTACCTCCCGGAGGCTCCCCTCCACCAGCCGGGCGATAAACGGGAAGGCCGCTACCACCAGGGGCACAATGGTGGCCGCCGTACCAACGGCGGTGCCGATGATGAGACGGGACAGGGGGAACACCATGATCATCAGGATCAGGAACGGAACGGACCGCAGCAGATTGATGATCACATTCAGCACATGGAGCACGCCCTTGGGCAGGGGCAGCACGCCGCCTTTTTCACCTACCACCAGCAGAACGCCCAGGGGCAGGCCCAGAACGGTGGCCAGAAGGGTGGAGAGCAGGGTCACATAGAGGGTTTCCCAAATCGCGAAGGGGATCTGCGGCAGGACCGTTTGCAGGTCCGCCAGGGACTCCGGGGAAAACAGGTCACTGTACATCGTGCTCCACCTCCTCTACCTGAATGTTGGGATATGCTTTGATGAAATCCACGGCCCGGTCAAACTGGCCGCTGGGGATGCCCAGGAGCATACTGCCGTACACCTCCCGGGAAAGCTGCTGGGTGCTGGCGGAAATAACGTTGCAGTAGATGCTCTCCTCCGCCGCCAGGCGGGCCACCAGGGGCAGACCGGTGGTCTGGCTGTCCCGGAAGATCAGCCGCACGCGGCGCTCCGTGGTGGGGTCGGACACCAGAGCGTCGGCCCCGCTGGGGAACACCAGACGCCGGCCGGCTGCGGACTTGGGGGCGGCGAACACCGCCGACACCAGGCCCTCCTCGGCCACCTCGCCGCCGTCCAGAATGGCGACCTTGTCGCAGATCTCCTTCACCACGCTCATCTGGTGGGTGATGATGACCACGGTGATGCCCAGCTCCCGGTTCAGCTCCCGGATCAGCTGGAGGATCTGGTGGGTGGTGTTGGGGTCCAGGGCGCTGGTGGCTTCGTCGCACAGCAGCACCTTGGGATTGGTGGCAAGGGCGCGGGCGATGGCGATGCGCTGCTGCTGACCGCCGGAGAGCTGGGCCGGGTAGGCGTTGGCCTTATCCGGCAGGCCCACCAGGTCCAGAAGCTCCCGGGCCCGCTTTTCGGCCTCGACCATCTTCATGCCGCTCAGCTCCATGGGGAAGCACACATTGCGCAGGCAGGTGCGCTGCATCAGGAGGTTAAAGTGCTGGAAGATCATGGTGATCTCCCGGCGGGCCTGGCGAAGCTCCTTGGCGGACATCTTCTCCAGCTCCTGCCCATCTACCCATATTTCACCGGAGGTGGGACGCTCCAGCAGGTTCATGCACCGAACCAGGGTGCTCTTGCCGGCACCGCTCATGCCGATGATGCCGTAAATCTCGCCTTTTTCGATCGTGAGGGAAACATCCTTCAGCGCTTCCACTTCTCCCCCACCGGAGTCAAATGTTTTGCATATGTGCTTGAGCTCGATCATGTCTGTTTCCCTCGTTTCTAAATTACTTCTTCAGTGCGTCCAGGGTGGTCTGCTTGCCGCCGTAGAGGCCCATGGGCTCCACGTGGATGGTGGCGATGGACACCAGGTGCGTACCCTGCTCGGCATTGAAGTCCTCCAGGTAGGGCAGGTGCTGGAAGTAGTTAGCGTCCACGGTGCCGTCGTCTACCACGGTGTTGGGCACAACGTAATCATTGTAGACCTGGATGTCCAGAGTGATGCCCTTGTCGGCCAGGATGGTCTTGACAACCTCCAGGATCTCGGCGTGGGGGGTGGGGGAGGCGGCGATGGTGATGGTGGTGCCCTTCAGAGCATCGTAATCAACGGAGGAATCGTAGCCGTCGGTGGTGTTGGTGACGGTGCTGACCACGGAGCCGGCATACTTCTCATTGATGAAATCGGCAACCTGTTTGCTCTCCAGAGCGGCCTTCAGAGCCAGGATCTTGGGCAGATTCTCATTGCCTTCCTTCACGCAGAGGATGTTGCCGTAAGCGGAGGAGGAGCCCTCAATGGCCAGAGCGTCCTTCAGGGGATTCAGGCCGGCGTTGATGGCGTAGTTGGAGTTGATGACGGCGTAGTCAACGTCCTGCTTCACGTTGGGCAGCTGGGCGGCCTCAGCCTCCACGATCTCCACATTGTACGGATTCTCGGCGATGTCGTTCTTGGTGGCGGTGATGCCGGCGCCGTCCTTCAGCTTGATGATGCCTTCCTGCTCCAGCAGAAGAAGGGCACGGGCCTCGTTGGTGGTGTCGTTGGGAACGGCGATCTTGATGGTCTCGGTGGTCTTCTTGCCGCAGCCGGTGAGGGCCAGGGCCAGGGTCAGCACAACGGCCAGGACCAGGGCGGTGAGCTTGGTAGTCTTTTTCATGGTTTTGTTCTCCTTTTTAATAATGTTTGGTTTGATATATTTGAAGGGGCAGTTGCCTCGGTTACGCACGGTTTCTGACCTCTGTGTCCGGAGGACACATTCGCCAGCCGGTGGTAAAGAGACGGTAGAACTTTTTCATGGAACGGATCCTCCTTACTGAACTGAAAAATAAAACAGCGGGAAGCCAAGTGACTTCCCGCTGCGATAAGCGATACCCGCGGCCTTAAGACCGCTTAGGCGTTATGGGAAAGCAGATGGCTGTTTTGCGCGCAAGGAAACATGCACATGCACATGGGCATGCACATCTGCATCATCATCATGCTGCGGCTAAACTGCTTCATGCTGCTTTCTCCTTTCCTTTGTTTTGGATGTTGGCATAATACACCCATGGACGGCGGCTGTCAACCGGGTTTTTCGCATTTTGGCGTATTTTCCAAAAAAGAAAAAAATGTGCCCGCATGTTTTGTGAAATGACGAATGTTTTTCCGGCTGTTTACAGGGAGAAGCGGCAGAAAACAGTGGCAATTCTATCAAAACTATGATATAATCCTCTTATCTGCGAAAGAATGAGGTAAGAACATGGAGAGAAAATATCCCCGTCTTGTGATAGACCGGAACAAGCTGCGCAACAATTTTACCCAGATCGTCAGCCGCTGCGCAGCGCGGGGTATTGCTGTGGCCGGGGTGATAAAGGGTGTGGATGGCATGCCGGAGATCGCCCGGCTTTACCGGTCCTGCGGCGCCCTCCAGCTTGCCACCAGCCGCCTGGAACAGATGGAGCGCTGGCGCGAAGAGGGGATCCCGGGGCCATATCTGCTGCTGCGGGTACCGGGCATGTCGGAGCTGCCGGATGTGGCGCGGCTGGCGGAATACTCTCTGCAGAGCGACCTATCCACCATGGAGGCGCTGGACAAGGTCTGCGCCGGCCAGAATGTTACCCACAAAGTTATTGTCATGGCCGACCTGGGCGACCTGCGGGAGGGCTTCTGGGACAAGGAGGAGATGGTGGAGGCGTGCTGCCGCGTGGAGCGGGAGCTTCCGCACCTGCACCTGGCCGGTATCGGGGTAAACCTGGGCTGCTACGGCTCTATAAAGCCCACGCTGAAGAACATGGGGCAGCTGGTGGACATTGCCCGGGCCATTGAGGCGCGCATCGGGCGCAGGCTGGAGATCGTGTCCGGCGGCGCTACCAGCAGCTACACCCTGGTCCACTGGGGGACCATGCCCGAGGGCATCAACCACCTGCGCATCGGGGAGGCGGCTTTGCTTGCCAAGGACTTGCAGGACGACTGGGGCATTGAGGACATGGACTATCTGCTCCGGGGCACCATACGCCTGGAGGCGGAGATCATTGAGCTGCGGAAAAAGCCCACCCAACCCGTGGGGGAGACCGTGATCGATGCCTTTGGACACCACCCCACCTATGTGGACCGGGGGATTCGTCTGCGGGCGCTGGCGGCCTTTGGCCGGGCCGACGTGGGCGACATGGAGAGCCTGCTGTGCCGGGAGCCGGGCATGACGGTGGTCGGCGGCGCTTCGGACCACTGCATTTTGGACGTGGAGGACTGTGTGCGGCCTTTGCATGTGGGAGATGTTGTGAGCTTTGACCTGAGCTACAGGCACATGCTCTTTGCCACCAGCAGAGGGGACATGCCGGTAATATTTACCGGAGAGGATATTGAATCAGTGGAGAGGGAGAAGTAAAGAATGGGAAATATGAGTGATATCAGTGTATTAATGATCAGCATGGTGCAGGCCCTGTTTGCGTTTTTGGTGGTGGCGCCCTGCATCCTCAATACGGCCAGCCTTTTCGGCGTGCAGAAGCGGTTTGCCAAGGCTATGGTGGAGGAGGGCATCATCAAGGAGGACATCGTAAAGCTGCTGCACCCCAAAAAGCAGATCGCCGGCGTGGTGATCTCGGTGATAGTCTTGAGCGTATTGGTATATACCTGCACCCGCACGGCTCCTATGGGCTACCTCTGCGGAGGTGTGGCGCTGGTGGCCGGTATTCTGAAATACTGGAAGATCACCCAGTACAACAGCCTGACGGTGAAGCGCTTCCGCAACACCTATAAGGACCACATCGACAACACAAAGTTCAACAAGTTTGTGGATAGTCATTTTTGAGCCTGCAAGAGAAAGCGGCGGTATTCCGGGAGGAATACCGCCGATGAGGCTGTCGATAGAGCGGTAAGAGAGCGGCAACGGTAAGGAAGGGTGTGTGAGGGAAACCCAAGAAGGGTGTCCCTCACCATTAAAATCATTAGTTTTTGAAACTTTTCCAAAGTTTCAAAAACTAAAGCGGCGGTATTCCTTTTGGAATACCGCCGCTTTAGCTTGGCTGGGACGGGAAAAACGGATGAACGGAGAGCGGTGGGAGAGCCAACGGTAGACGCTGTCCGGGCGCTGTGCTATAATGAGGGCATAAAGGACAAAGGGAGGCGGCTGCATGCTGAAATAGCTCAAATACTTTCAATCCGTTGTTCGGCTGAACAGCTTTTCCGAGGCGGCAGAGGAAAATTTCATTTCGCAGTCCGCCATTTCCCAGCAGGTGCAGGCGCTGGAACGGGAGCTGGGCTTTCCATTGCTGGAGCGCAGAAACCGCCGCTTTACGCTGACGCCCGCCGGAGAATACTTCTATCAAAAGAGCCTGATCCTGACGGCGGACTATGAAAGGATGTGCAGCGAGGCTGCTAAGATCGCCAAGGGTGAGCAGGCGGGCCTGAAGATCGGATATCTCCGCTGCTATACGGGCGGTGAATTTCACCGGGCTCTGGAGCTGTTTTCAGAAAAGCACCCGGATGTGGACGTGTCGGTCATGTACGGCAACCATGAGGAGCTGTACGCCATGCTGCGCTCGGAGGAGGCAGACCTGATCCTGAACGACCAGCGGCGGGCCTTTTCGGAGGAGTATGTGAATCTGCTTCTGACCACCTGCGAAAGCTATGTGGAAGTCTCCGCCCGCAGCCCCCTGGCCCAGCTGCCGCAGATCACCCCGGCGGAGCTGAAGAACATCCCCTGTATCCTGGTGGCGTCCCCGGCGCAGAGAGAAACGGAGCAGGAGTACTACCGGACCGTTGTGGGGCTTTCGGGTGAATTTTTGTATACGGAAAACATGGAGGGGGCCCGGCTGATGGTGATCGCCCGCAAGGGATTCCTTCCGGTGGAAGGGGCTGCGGCCCGGGCAACCATGGGCAAGTCCATCGTGCGGCTTCCTTTGGTACGCGGAGAGGAGCCGATCCTGCGAAACTATTGTGCCTTCTGGAAAAAGGACAACGCCGGCTGCTATGTGGAGGAGTTTGCCCAGCTGCTGAAAGAGCAATTTGCGAAATAAGAGAGACGGCGGAAAACGAAAATTGAAAGAGGTAATTATGGCTTTTGATTTTAAAAAAGAATACAAGGAATTTTACATGCCCAAAAACAAACCGGAGGTGGTATCGGTTCCGAAAGCGAATTATATCGCGGTCAGGGGAAAGGGCGATCCGAACGAGGAAGGCGGGGCGTATCAGCAGGCCATCAGCGTTTTATACGCCGTTGCCTACACGCTGAAGATGAGTTATAAAACGGATCATAAAATCGAAGGCTTTTTTGAATATGTGGTGCCTCCGCTGGAAGGATTCTGGTGGCAGGACGGCAGGGAGGAAACAGACTATGCGGATAAAGGCTCGTTTCAGTGGATATCGGTTATCCGCCTGCCGGATTTTGTAACGCAAGAAGACTTTAAATGGGCCGCCGAAACGGCGAGTAAAAAGAAAAAAATAGATTGCACATCGGCGGAGTTTTTAACGATAGAGGAGGGGCTGTGCGTTCAAATAATGCACTTGGGTCCATTCGATGAGGAGGCGGCATCCGTGGCTTTGATGGATGCGTATATCCACAAATGCGGATATGCCAACGACTTGACGGAGACGAGACGGCACCATGAAATTTATCTGTCGGACGCAAGAAAGGTTGCTCCCGAAAAGTGGAAGACTGTGATCAGGCATCCGATAAAAAAGATTTAGACACCGTGCGGCTTGCCCGGCTCTATATACAGCAAAAGGAGACACGATGGTGTCTCCTTTTGCATTTGCATAAGTTTTGCTTATCCGAAAGGCGTGAAAGCGAAATTGATTGCGGAGGGCAAACCGGCTACAATAAGGGCAGATAAAGTGAAAGGAGCGTCTATATGGCAATTTTGATCGCGTTTTACTCCCGGGCGGGAGAGAATTATTTTGGCGGCGCCCACAGGCGCGTTTCTACCGGCAACACGGAAAGGGCAGCAAAAATGCTGGCCGACATCACCGGCGGTGCGCTTTATAAAATTGAACAGGCACGGCCCTATTCCGATGACTATGACACCTGCACCGCCGAAGCCAAGGCGGACCTGCGGGCCAACGCCCGGCCGGAGGTGCTGGATATGCCCGAAGATCTGGATGCCTACGACAAGATATACCTGGGCTATCCCAACTACTGGGGCACCATGCCCATGGCAGTCTACACGTTTCTTGAAAGCTATGATCTGGCGGGCAAGACCATCCATCCCTTCTGCACCCACGAGGGCAGCGGCCTTTCCCGCACGGAGCAGGAGTTCGTTGCGTATATGAACGCCTATGGTTACGATGTGAAATGGGAGCCGCATCAGAAATACATCACCTACACCACGCCGGAGAACATCCGCTGCCGGGACAGCAAGCTGTTCGACCAGACGCTGAAGCGCGAGAATATGGAGCTGTACTTCCGGCTGGGCGGCGCGGATTATCTGCAAGCCTGCCGGGAAATTGCCTATGACCATCGTGAGCCGACACCCACGCTGGAGGATGCCGTCTGCGGCATGGCGGGTACAGTGGCCGCCATCTGCGCCCTCTGCGAGGACGAGAACAGCGAGGTCAGCGACCTTGCCCGTGAGCTGTATTACAGCAGCCTCTTGCTGCAGGAGCTGGTGGAGTGGTATCAGTCCCGCCGTCAGGAACAGGAAAGCTACGAGGAAGAATATGAGCAGTATCACGGTTTCGACATGACCATGATGTAAGGAGGAGCGAATGAACGAGTGTACCTATAAGAATTACGATGAGCTGCCCCTGATGCTGAATGTCGTGCAGGTGGCGGCGGTGCTGGGCATCTCCCGCGCCGGAGCGTATGAGTTAGTTCACAGTGAGGGCTTCCCTGCTCTGAAGATCGGCAGCCGCATCGTGGTGCCGAAGGACAAGATGCGGGAGTGGATCGATGCCAACACAGCACAAAAATGACCACGCTGTAACAAAAGAATGCCCCGGCTGCGGAATTGATAACTTTCTCTTAACTCTGCCCGCCTTCGATAGCTATTAAGGTCGGCTTGTGGTATGTAGACGTGCCGACCTGCGGGGTGACCGTATATAGGAGAATCTCTTTACTAAGCCGACATCTTCTCAGTTCATCCAAGTATTAAAAAGTCAAGGCCATCCCTCTAAGGGGGGCCTTGACTTTTTATGAGAATTTCTCTACTCAAAGTCATGCTGTCTGTACTGCAGATGCTCCAAACCCGGAGCAGGTCAAAAGTCGCTTAAAATTGGTGTCGGTAGAAATGAGCAAGCTTTCCATAAATCATGGTTTCGCTGAGACGAAAGATTGGTTGTGGTATAGGAGGGAGGTGCCTGCCCGCGGGTCTTGGAGTAAATCCGCAATATAAAAAGAGAAGGAAGAAAGCGTAGTTACTTGGCAGCCTTGGCAGCCTTGATGGACTCAATCAGCTCGGGAACGACCTTGAACAGGTCACCCACGATACCGTAGTCGGC
>CAKTIW010000025.1:0-18408 GCA_934566025.1 uncultured Oscillospiraceae bacterium
GCGAGGAGCAGATGGGTCTGGGCCACGCCTTCGAGATGGATCCCTCCGTGGAGAACACCTTCCTGTATGAGCTGGCACAGGCACAGATGGCCCGGGAGATCTTCCCCAACGCGCCTCTGAAGTACATGCCTCCCACCAAGTTCATGACCGGTAATATCTTCCGCGGTCACATCCAGGATGCCCTGTTCAACATGGTCACCATCCTCACCAATCAGCGTCTGTGCCTGCTGGGCATGATGACCGAGGCCATCCACACTCCGTTCATGTCCGACCGCGCTCTGTCCATTGAGAACGCGCAGTACATCTTCCGTACTATGAAGGATCTGGGCAGCGAGCTGACCTACAAAGAGAACGGCATCATCCGCAACCGTGCCAACGAGGTGCTGACCAAGGCCACCGACCTGCTGGCTGAGATCGAGAAGCTGGGCCTGTTCACCACCATCGAGAAGGGTATCTTCGCCGATGTAAAGCGTCCTAAGGACGGCGGCAAGGGCCTGGCCGGTGTTGTGGTCAAGGACGACAAATACTTCAATCCCTTCATTGAAGTCATGAAAGGCAAGGTGGCAGCAGAATGAGTAGCGGACTGTATAATACCCATAAGATCGATTTCGATACCACACTGGATCTGACCCGCCTGAAGCCTTATGGCGACACCATGAACGACGGTAAGGTGCAGACCAGCTTCACCCTGCCCGTCAAGGATGATGAGCGCGGCGAAGAGGCTGCCCGTCAGATCGCCAAGAAGATGGGCCTGGAAGAGCCCAATGTGGCTTACCACCACGCTCTGGATAAGGAGTTCACTTTCTATGTGGTTTACGGCAGCTGCGTGCATTCCGTGAACTATGAGGACATCCATGTTATCACCGTGGAGTCCGATGTTATGAGCATGGAAGATACCAACGACTATATCCGTGAGCATATCGGCCGCAAGGTCGTTATGGTGGGTGCTTCCACCGGCACCGACGCCCACACCGTGGGTATCGACGCCATCATGAACCGTAAGGGCTTCGCCGGTCACTATGGCCTGGAGCGCTATGAGATGATCGAGGCTTACAACCTGGGCTCCCAGGTCCCCAATGAGGAGTTCATCAAGAAGGCCCTGGAGCTGAAGGCCGATGTGCTGCTGGTCTCCCAGACCGTTACGCAGAAGGATGTTCATATCCAGAACCTCACCAACCTCATTGAGCTGCTGGAGGCCGAGGGCCTGCGTGACAAGTTCGTTGTCTGCTGCGGCGGTCCCCGTATTACCCATGAGCTGGCCAAGGAGCTGGGCTACGATGCCGGCTTCGGCGCCGGCAAGTATGCCGATGACGTGGCGTCCTTCGCTGTGACCGAAATGGTCAAGCGTGGCATGAAATAAGATCATGAAATCAGACGGCCATGAGAGAGTCCCTTTCATGGCCGTCTTCTACACAAGGAGAAGAATATAATGGAAAAAGCGAAAGTTCATATTTACTGCGGAAACGGAAAGGGCAAGACCACAGCGGCCATCGGCCTGAGCGTGCGCTCCTGCGGCCGGGGCTGGCCGGTGGTTTTGAGCCAGTTTTTAAAGGGCTCCACCAGCGGCGAGCTGAATGTGCTCCGCACCCTGCCCAACTACCATTATGTTCAGGCTCCCACCGCCACCTGCAAGTTCGTCTTTCAGATGAACGAGGAGGAAAAGGCGGAGTGCCGCCGGCATGTGCAGCAGCACTTTGCCGACACGGTGGCGGCGGTTGAAAAGTATCACGCCAAGCTCCTGGTGATGGACGAGGTGCTGGATGCGGTGTCCCTGGGCATGCTCAGCGACGAAGCTCTGGCCGATTTTTTGAGGAACCGTCCGGAGGACCTGGAGGTGGTGATGACCGGCCGCGCCCCTACGCCCTGTACCGATCCGCTGGCTGATTATATCACCCGTATGGAGAAGGTCCGCCATCCCTTTGACCAGGGGCTCAATGCCCGCAAGGGCGTAGAATTTTAATGCCTGAAAACCCGGAAGATTCATCCGGAATCCCTTGCATTTGCGCAGGGGACATGGTATAATAAGTTGGTCAAAAATTTAACCCATTGTTGAATACCCTTACATTAATAAGGAGGAATAGAAATGGCAAAGAAACCTGTACTGACTGCCGCCGAAGCGGCAAAAATGATTCCCGATGGCGCCACCATTATGTGCGGCGGTTTCCTGGCTTGCGGCCAGGCCCGTGCCATTGTGAAGGAGCTGGTGAAGCTGGGCACCAAGGACCTGACCCTTATCGCCAATGATATGGGCCGCGCTGTGGGTCCCAAGGGCGAGGAGTTCTTCGGCATTGCCGAGCTGATCCACAACCATCAGGTCAAGCATGTCATCGCCACCCACGTGGGTATGACTCCCGAGGTGGGCCAGCAGAACACCGAGGGCACACTGAAGGTGGACCTGCTGCCCCAGGGCACTCTGGCTGAGTGCATCCGTGCCGGCGGCGCCGGCCTGGGCGGTGTGCTGACCCCTGTGGGCGTGGACACCCTCATTGAGGACAGCCCCTTCTGCATGGGCAAGGAGACCATCGACGGCAAGCAGTACCTGAAGATGAAGCCCATCCATGCTGACTTTGCCCTGCTGGGCACCTACAAGTGCGACGAGTTCGGTAACTGCTGGTACAAGGGCACCATGCGCAACTTTAACGTTGTCATGGCCACCGCCGCTGACACCGTTATCGCCGAGTGCGAGTACATCGTCCCCGTGGGCGAGATCGAGCCCGAGAACATCCATACCTATGGTATGTGCGTTGACTACATCGTGGAAGGAGACAGAAAGTAATGGAAAAGTCTGAAATCAAAGCCTTTATTGCCAAGCGCTGCGCAAAAGAGCTGAAGGACGGCGATGTCGTCAATCTGGGCATTGGCCTGCCCACCATGATCCCCTCCTACCTGCCCGAGGGCGTTGAGCTGATCATCCACGCCGAGCTGGGTATCGTCTCCGCCGGTGCCACTCCCAAAGAGG
Source organism: uncultured Oscillospiraceae bacterium (assembly GCA_934566025.1). GTDB lineage: Bacteria > Bacillota > Clostridia > Oscillospirales > Oscillospiraceae > Vescimonas. Next base: position 2,960 of record CAKTIW010000025.1, read on the forward strand.
GCGACGCCAACTACGATCCCTACCACGTTATCGATGCCGGCGGCGGTGTTGCCAGCGTGGCTTACGGCGGCGGCTTCATTGACTCCGCCACCAACTTCGGCCTGATCCGCGGCGGCCATGTGGACGCCTGCTTCCTGGGCGCTCTGGAAGTGGACGCCGAGGGTAACCTGGCCAACTGGATCATCCCCGGCAAGAAGATGCCCGGCATGGGCGGCGCTATGGACCTGTGCGTGGGTGCCAAGCACTGCATCATCTGCATGGAGCACACTGCCAAGGGCAATCCCAAGATCTTCGAGAAGTGCCGTCTGCCCCTGACCGCCTCCCACTGCGTCAACAAGATCATCACCGAGATGTGCGTGCTGGAAGTCACCGATAAGGGCCTGGTCATGACCGAGATCAACCCCGAGTTCACCGTGGACCAGGTGAAGGCCGCTACCGCTGCCCCCATCACCGTCTCCGAGAACCTGAAGAGCATGGTCGACTGATTTAATCCCCATCATAAATAAAGAGCCGCAGCCTTTCTGGCTGCGGCTCTTTTCTATGCTGCAATATGCTAATATATTCTCTATGCGTAGGGGCCGGCGTCCTCGACGGTCCGCTTTCAAGCACTTCATGTTATGCGTAGGGCGGCGTGCCCTCACCCCGCCGCCCATCTTTCTCCTTTTCTCGAAAAAAGAGCCTCGGCCCTCCGCCGAGACTCCTTCAAAAATCCAAAAAATCAAATCCAATCAATCCTTGGCAAACACCGGGTGTGTTCGCCGCAGTCGTAGCAGGAAAAACACCGACAGCCCCAGGCACAGCACCTCCGAAATTACCGGCGCAAACCAGATGGCTCCGCCGCCCAGCACTGCCGCCAGCAGCAAAAGGATGCTCCCCTGCAGGATAAGACCCCGCCCGGTGGAGATGCTTATCGCCGGCAACGGCCGTTCCATAGCCGTGAGGAAGCCCGCGATATAAATGTTGAAGCCCACCGGCAGATAGCACAGGCTGTACCGCCGGAATGCGTCCGTGGCAAAGGTCAGCATCTCCGGCTTTACCTCCGGCAGATAAGCGCTTACCAGCTTCGGCGCCATTATGAACAGCACCGCAAAGCACACCGCCGCAATGCCGCATATAGTACGTAGTCCATAGCGCAGCAGCTTCCCGATGGCCGCCCCGTCGCCCCGCCCGTTCTGAAAGCTGATTAGCGGCTGGCTGCCTTGGCTGACGCCCATGGTGATGTTGATGACCAGGGTGTTGGCGTAGGCGATGATGGTGTAGGCCACCAGCCCGTCGGTGCCGATGCAGCGGAGGATGGTGTGGTTGAACAGAAAGATCATCAGTCCGTTGCACAGCTCCGTCAGCCCGTCGGAGATGCCGATGGGCAGAAGCCTCTTGTAAATTTTCCAGTCCATGCGGAAGCGCACCGGATGAAAGGTGGTGTGCTTTCCCAGAAAATGGGTCAGATAAATAACGCAGGTGAGCAGCTGGCTTATCCCCGTGGCCACCGCCGCGCCCCAGATGCCCATGCCCCAGTGAAAAATGGCCAGATAGTCCAGCACGCAGTTGGTCACGCAGCCTACGCACACGGTGATCAGCGCCAGCCGGGGGCGGCCGTCGGTCTTCACCAGCACCTCCAGGTTATAGGAGATCATAAAGCACACGGCAAAGGGGGCCAGGCCCCGCAAATAGTGGAGAGTATATTCCAGGGTGATCTCGTCCGCGCCCAGCAGCCGGGCAAGGGGCTCTGTGAAGGCCAGCACCAGCACCGAAATAGTCACGCCGATCACCGCCAGGGTCACCAAATTCTGCGAAAACAGCTTGTTGGCACTCTGGGCATTTTTCTGGCCCAGGAGATAGGCGATGATGGTGGAGGTGCCCACGGCGAAGATGACCGCGATGGAGAATAAGAGATTTACAAACGGTACGGACAGGTTCACGGCGGTCATGGCGTATTCCCCTACGCCTCGGGCCACGAACAGACCGTCTACGATGGAGTAGAGGGAAAAGACCATGAGGGAGGCCACCGTGGCTGCGGAGAAGTGGAAAAATTGCTTGAGAAGGCTCTGCTTTTTTTGCATTTTGGATGAAATTCCTTTCATTTCAGCGGATTACCGCAATTCAATTTCACGAAAATAGTATAACATAGGAAAAAGCGTTCGTCAAGATAGACTCTTGCGAAGTAAAATCGGGTGCGTTATAATAGAGAAAAAATCAGGAGGGTGGAACTATGAAAGTGTATGTGATGGACGCCTTTACCGACCGCCTTTTCGGCGGCAACCAGGCGGGGGTGGTGCTGGCGGATAAGGCCCTGGAGGCGGCCACGATGCAGCGGGTGGCGGCGGAGCTGAAGCACTCGGAGACGGTGTTTGTGCGGCAGGGGAGCGACGGCCTGGAGCTGCGCTACTTTACGCCTGCCGGGGAGGTGGACCTGTGCGGCCACGCCACGGTGGCTACCTTCGCCCTGCTGCGCCGTCTGGGCCATATTGGCGACGGCACCCACACCGCCCATACCCGGGCCGGGAAGCTGGATATCGGTGTCAGCGGCGACACTGTTTGGATGGATATGGCGCCCCCTAAGACCCTAGGCGTTCTGCCCCGGGAGAGCTGGGCGGAGCTGTATGAGGCCTATGGCCTGACCCTAACAGACCGGCCCGAGGGCCTGGAGCCGGAGATCGTCAGCACCGGCCTGGCGGACATTATGATGCCTGTTGCGGACCACGAGACGCTGATGCAGGCCAAGCAGAACGAGGAGACGGTGACAGCCCTCTCCAAGCGCTTCGATGTAACGGGTGTGCACATGTTCTGCTTGGGGGAGGACAGGGTCTATTGCAGCAATTTTGCGCCGCTCTACGACATTCCCGAGGAGTGCGCCACCGGCACCAGCAACGGCGCCCTGACCTACTACCTCTATGAGCGGGGCCTGGTGGAGCCGGGGAAGGAGAACCTTTTCCTCCAGGGTGAGCACATGGGCCGGCCCTCCTGTATTTGTAGCCGTCTCACGGCGGAAAACGGCGTGGTGCGGGTGCGCATCGGAGGCCAGGCGGTGCTGAGCCTTTCCGGCGAAATGGACCTGTAAGACTTGTAATTGCTTCACATATATGATATAATATAAGGCATCATTCAAAAGAAACACAGGAGGCACAGGATATGAAAGCAGCGCTGGTCATCATGGCGGCAGGTCTCGGCTCCCGCTACGGCGGCAACAAGCAGGTGGACGGAGTCGGCCCCGACGGGGAGATCCTGATGGAGTATTCCATTTATGACGCCATTCGAGCCGGTTTCACCAAGGTGGTTTTCATCATTAAGCCCGACATGGTGGATCTGATGCACCGCATCTGCGGCGACTATGTTGCCCGCCGTACCGCTGCCGACGGCTCCCCTGTGGAGGTCTGCTACGCGGTGCAGGATTTTACCAGCGTGCCCAGCTTTTATACCATCCCCGCCCAGCGGCAGAAGCCCTTTGGAACGGTCCATGCCGTTCTGTGCGCCCGGCCCTATGTCAAGGAGCCTTTCTGCGTCATCAACGCCGACGACTACTACGGCGTGGACGCCTACCGCGCCATGTACGCTGAGCTGCAGCGCCTGCCGGAGCAGGGGGGCGCCACCATGGTGGGCTATCTGCTGAAAAACACCGTCAGCGCCAACGGTACCGTGTCCCGGGGCGTCTGCCAGGTGGAAAACGGATGCCTGACCGGGGTAAAGGAGACCCTGAAGATCCGCCTGGAGCCCGACGGCACCATTGCCGACGAGGTGGAGGGCATCCTTTCGCCCGATACGGTGGTGTCTATGAATTTCTGGGGCTTTATGCCGTCGTTCTTTGATCAGCTGGAGACCTATTTTTACGACTTCCTGCGCTATGAGGCGGGGGACAATATCAAGGCCGAGTGCCTGCTGCCCAATCTGGTGGGCAAGCTAATCGCGGAAAAGAAAATGTCCGTCTCCGTGCTCCATTCGGCCGACCGTTGGTTTGGCATGACCTATCACGAGGACCGGCAGACCGTGGCGCAGGAGCTGCAGCGGCTCCACGATACCGGGATCTATCCCAAGACACTCCATCAGTGAGCAAGCGGAGGCAATAAAATGAAAATGCAAAAATCACCTTGGTACAAAAATCCCTATTGGCTGGGCGGCATCGCCCTGGGTGTGGTTGTTATCGCCCTGGTGCTGTTTTTAGCACTGCGCGGCGGCGAGGACAAGAAACCCGATACCCCTGTTCAGCCCAACATTGAGGAGCCCACCCCTACCCCGGAGCCGGAGCCTACCCCCGAGCCGGAACCGGAACCGGAGCCTGACCCGGAGCCTGCACCTGCCCAGGGCAGCTATACCGATGGCGAGCAGACCGACGGCGTTTGGAACCTGGTGCTGGTGAATCCGTGGAACCCGCTGCCGGACGGCTTTTCCGTGGACATTGAGCCGCTGGATAATACCGTGGGCGTAGACAAGCGCTGCTATCCCCAGCTGCAGAAGATGATGGACGACTGCCGGGACCAGGGCTATTCCCCCTATATCTGCTCCTCCTGCCGCACCCAGGCCATGCAGCAGGAAAACTTCGACCGGCAGGTGAATATTTTCAAGGGCCAGGGTTACAGCGACGAGGAAGCGAAAAAGCTGGCAGCCAAGGAAGTGGCCGTGCCCGGCACCAGTGAGCACCAGCTGGGCCTGGCGGTGGATATTATCGACACCAATAACTGGAATCTGGATGAGTCCCAGGAGAGCATGCCCACCCAGCAGTGGCTCATGGCCAACAGCTGGCGCTACGGCTTCATCCTCCGCTATCCCAATGGCACCACCGATATCACCGGCATCATCTATGAGCCTTGGCACTACCGCTATGTAGGCTGCCAGGTGGCAAAGGAAATTTATGAGCGGGGCATCACCCTGGAGGAATACCTGGGCCGCGCCACCCATTAAAATAGAATGTACCCCCCAGCGGTGAGACCCCCACCAGGCCTCACCGCTTTTTGTAACCTGTCATTGCGAACCGGTGACCGATGTCACTGGTGTGGCAATCCGCATCCCCCGTCTCCAAACACCTCTTCACTCTTCACTCAAAATTGCCTCCCCTGCGTAAGGGGAGGTGGCGCGAAGCGCCGGAAGGGTCGCCCACCGCACTTCTTGTAACCCTCCGTAGGGGCCAATGCCCACATCGTCCCGCCCCACACCCCTAAAAAACAAAAAGAGACGCCGGCTTTTGCCGGCGTCCCGCTGCGTCACACCTCAGTTGCACTCCTTAGCCTGCTTGTTCTGCTCCTGGTTTTCGTTCTTGCCGTTTTTGTTCTGATTCTGATTTTGGTTCTGGTTTTGATTCTTATTCTGATTGTTCTTAGCCATGTTGAGCACCTCCTTTTTTACTGTGTACGCTCTTAGTGTGCCATGGGGCGGATAAAATATACAAAATATCCTCAAAAAAATGTTGACATCGTCCCGTCCGGGTGCTACAATACCATAGGAAAACAAAGAAGGCTGGATGCATCCGCCTCACCTCCCGCCACCGGCAAAGAGGTCAATAGCGCAGCGCTGTCTCAGCTATGAGAGGGTGTTTAGGCTATGCGGATGCTTTCGGCATCCGTGTTTTTATTTTTGAATGGAGGTGTTTCGGCCATTAGCAAGCTGCAGCATGAATTGAACGAGGAGATCCGCGATAAGGAGATCCGCCTCATCGGTGAGACCGGCGAACAGATGGGCATCGTTTCCGCAGAGGAGGCCCTGCACATCGCAGACGAGCGCGGTTTGGACCTGGTAAAGATCTCTCCGCAGGCAGTGCCTCCGGTGTGCAAGCTGATGAATTACGGCAAGTACAAGTTTGAGCAGAGCAAGCGGGAGAAGGAAGCCAGAAAGAACCAGCATGTGGTGGAGATCAAGGAGATTCGGATGTCCCCGGGCATTGATGTGGGTGATTTCAACACCAAGCTGAAAAATGCCCAGAAGTTCCTGGCAGACGGCAACCGGGTGAAGGTTTCTGTTCGCTTCCGCGGCCGTGAGATGGCCCACACGGACATCGGCCGGGAGCTGCTGAACAAGTTTGCCGAGCAGTGTGCCGACACAGCAACATTGGAAAAGGCTGCCAAGATGGAGGGGCGGAACATGTCCATTTTCCTCTCCCCCAAAGCGGGCAAGTAATTCACTTTTTCGCCATCCGGCGGAGAATATACGGAAGGAGTATTTATCATGCCTAAACTGAAGACCCATAGCGGCGCAAAGAAGCGCTTCAATCTGACGAAGTCCGGCAAGGTCAAGAGAGCTCACGCTTTCAAGAGCCACATCCTGACCAAGAAGGACACCAAGCGTGGCCGTCGCCTGCGCTCCGGCACTTATGCCGACTGCACCAACGAGGCGACCATCCGCAAGATGATCCCTTACAAATAATCGACGGAATCGTTAGAATAGGAGGCAAGAACAAATGGCAAGAGTTAAAGGCGCAATGATGTCGCGCAAAAGAAGAAATAAGACCCTGAAGCTGGCCAAGGGTTACTGGGGTGCCAAGTCCAAGCACTTCAAGATGGCCAATGAGCAGGTCATGAAGTCCCTGACCTACGCGTATGTGGGCCGCCGCCTGAAGAAGCGTGACTTCCGTCAGCTGTGGATCACCCGCATTTCCGCCGCCTGCAAGCAGAACGGCATGAACTATTCCACCTTCATGCATGGCCTGAAGGTGGCCGGCATCCAGATCAATCGCAAGATGCTGTCCGAAATGGCTATCAACGATGCCGTGGCGTTCACCGCCCTGTGCGACATTGCCAAGAAGGCCTAAATTATCCATAAAAGAAGTGCAGCCATGCCTGGCTGCACTTTTTTGCTGTCGAAAATTCCTTCGGAATTTTCCAACAAAAAGGCTTGCAGTCTGCTGCGCGCATAATTTTGCCGCCTTGCGGCAAAATTCCACACTGGCAACCTGAGAGGTATTTTTCCCCACGCACATGTCGCAGTGAAAAATGATTTTAATTTTTTGCCGCCTGCGGGCGGCAAACTCTGCGAGGCTTTTTTCTTTTCTATCTACCCTTGTCAATCAAAAATATTTGCAGTATAATAAGAAAAAAACATCGGGAGGGACCCTATATGTACTGCGTTCGCAAAGTCAATGAGGATTACACCTGGATCGGGGCCGACAGCCGCCGCCTGGCGGTGTTTGAAGGCGTGTTCAGCGTGCCGGAGGGTGTTTCTTATAACAGTTATCTGCTTCTGGACGAGAAAACCGTGCTGTTCGACACGGTGGACGCCCAGGTCATCCGCCAGTTCCGGGAGAACCTGTACCACACGCTGGATGGCCGCACCCTGGACTATATTGTGGTCCACCACATGGAGCCCGACCACTCTGCTGAGCTGGAGGACCTGGTGCTGCGCTTCCCGGACGTGCAGATCCTCTGCACCGCCATGGCCAAGACCATGATCGGCCAGTTTTTTGGCCACGCCTACGATGACCGCATCCGGGTGTGCAAGGAGGGGGACACCCTCTGCACCGGCCGCCATACCCTGCAGTTTGTGGCCGCCCCCATGGTCCATTGGCCCGAGGTGATGATGACCTACGACCAGACCGATAAGCTCCTCCTGTCGGCGGATGCCTTCGGCTGCTTCGGCGCTCTCAATGGCCGTCTTTTTGCCGACGAGGTGGATTTCGATCGGGAGTATCTGGACGAGTGCCGCCGCTACTACACCAATATCGTGGGTAAGTACGGCCCCCAGGTGAAGGCGGTGCTGGATAAGGCGGCAAAGCTGGACATTGCCATGCTCCTGCCCCTCCACGGCTTCGTGTGGCGCAAGGATCTGGATTACATTCTTCATAAGCATCTGCTTTGGAGCACCTATCAGCCGGAGGTCCGGGGCGTGCTTATTGCCTACGCCTCCATTTACGGCGACACGGAGAGCGCCGCCAATATTCTGGCCTGCCGCCTGGCGGAGCGGGGTATCCCCGTCACCATGCGCGACACCTCCGTGGTGCCCCTGAGCAGCATTTTGTCCGATGCGTTCAAGTACAGCCATATCGTTCTGGCCTCCGCCACTTATAATATGGGCGTGTTCATCTGCATGGAGCAGCTGCTCCACGATATTGCGGCCCACAAGCTGACGGGCCGCCGCTATGTCATCCTGGAAAACGGCTCCTGGTCTCCCGCCGCCGGAAAGGGCATGGAGCAGATCCTTGAGCCCCTGCACTGGGAGAAGGTCAGCGACACCCTCACGGTAAAGTCCGCCCTGCGGCCTGACCAAGTGCTGCAGCTGGACACCCTGGCCGACCTGCTGGCGGCGGATGTGCGCCGGGGCGGCGAAAAGGAGGAGGAAAAGCCCACCGGCGGCAAGCGCTATGTCTGCAAGGTCTGCGGCTATGTCTATGAGGGCGACTCCCTGCCCGAGGACTATAAATGCCCCCTCTGCGGTGCCGGTCCTCAGTATTTCAAAGAGCAGTAAAAATTAGAACAAAAAAACGGCGGCCTTGGCCGCCGTTTTTCCTATATCAATGGCTCCCCTGCGTAAGGGGAGCTGGCACGGCGAAGGCGTGCATGAGGGGTCGGCCTCCGCCCCTCATGCAAAAGATGTCATTGCGCGGGCGCAAAGCGCCCGCGGCGATCCGCGTCCCCCGTCCCCACTTTGCCCCTTGTCTTGCCCCCGATCCCGATCTGTGGTATACTAACCTTAGCCATATCCACACGGACACGATAAGGAGACTGCCATGCAATTCATCCTGCTCCCCTTTGCCCTGTGCTTCCTGCTCTATATCCGCCAGGAAAACCGCTGCCGCTTCTGGGCCGCCACCGCCCTGAAGGTCACCCTGACCCTCACGCTGGCCCTGTGTCTGCTGGTGGCGCTGCTGCGTCGGTATTCCCCGGTACTGCTGGCGGCGAATCTGGGTATGGTGCTGTGTGCCGGAGGGGATTATTTCCTGCAATACATCCGCCGCAGCCCCGGTAAATTCACCTGCGGCATCCTTCTTTTCAGCCTGGGTCATGTGTGTAACCTGGCGGCGCTGTTTCTGCTGGGACCGTTTCACTGGAGCGGCCTGGCAGTGCTGGCGGCTCTGCTGGCTCTGGCCTTAGCCCTTAAAGGCGTGGGCCGGTGGGACACCTCGGAAAACGACCCTTGGCTCACCATTTATATTGTGCTGGTGGCTATGACGGCGGCCAAGAGCCTTTCAGCGGCCATCGCCTTCGCCGGAGCGCCGGGGAGCCTTCTGCTGGGCCTGGGCGGGCTGCTGTTCTTCCTGTCGGACATGGTCCTGGGGATCTGGAACTACCAAAAGGACCACATCCTCCTGGCGGATCTGAACTGGCTGCTGTATTTCTCCGGTCAATTTCTCCTGTGCGCCGGGTATATCGCCGCAGCATGATATGTGCAGATCGTATATGTTAAATATTCTTAACAAACGAAAAACAACAAAATAGTTGTGTTGTGCGCTTTTATATGCTACGATGAAATTACCTGAAAAGAACGCAAGAGTGAGGACAGGCCTTACCGCGTCTTTTCAAAATCAAAAAAAGGAGTATAAGGGAATGAAAAAGAGACTTTCTGCGGTCCTATTGGCGCTGGTCATGGCGTTCTGCCTGCTGCCGGCTGCCGCCTTTGCCGTGGGGACCGATGCGGCGACCTGCGGTGATGACAGCTATCCCACGCTTGCCGATGCCGTTGCGGCGGAAGCGGGCAATAAGGGGGCGCTGATCGTTCTGCAAAAGAATGTGGAAGAGAAGATCACGATCCCCGCCGGCGCCGACCTGGTGCTGGATCTGAACGGCCACGAGCTGAAGGCTGCGGCCGGCTCCGCCGTCACCGTGGATGGCGGCAAGCTGACGGTGCAGGACAGCACCGCCGTGCAGGATTATGACTACAGCGGAGAGGTGCCTGCCGTTAAGTACACGGGCGGCGCCATCGTGGCTGTGAAAAACGACGGCACGGACAGGGCAGACGGCGTTAAGGTCGTCAATGGCGGTGAGTTCACCCTTCTGAGCGGCAAGGTCAGCGGCCGGAATATCGGTGTCAGCGCATTGGGCAACCTTGCCGCCGGTGCCGACCGTGCGGCCATCGCCTCCAAGGCCTATATCAAGGGCGGCTATGTAGTGTGTCAGGAGTACGGCGTCAGCCCCCAGGGTAAGGGCGCGTATATTTCCATAGAAGATGAGGCCTTTATCGAAGCCCTGGATAACGCCGCCGTGGCCGGCAACGGCAATGTGACCGAGACGGAGGATCGCGGCGGCACCACCATCGACATTAGCGGCGGCGTGATCGTCAGCCATATCCAGTCGAACGGCTATATCGCCTGCGGCATTTATCACCCCCAGGCGGGTACGCTGAATATTACCGGCGGCATGATCTACGCTGAAAACGGCGTGGGGATCCTGCTGCGTGCCGGCCAGCTTCACATGACCGGCGGCCTCCTGGTGACCACCGGTGATGTCACCGGCGGAGTGGGCGATTCCAGCGCGGTCATCGGCTGCGACGGTATCCTTGTGGAAGGCGCTCCCAGCAAATATCCCGGCATTGTAGACGGCGGCCTGGATGCCGTTATCGGCGGGGATGCGATCATCTTCCCGCAGTACGGCCGCACGATGCACCTTAATAAGGTGGACGTCAACGGCGTGGAAAAGGGCACTCTTGTAGTAGAGGGCGGTCTGTATAATGACGACAGCGCCAAGAATTACCTGTCCTCTGACCTTTTCTACCAGGCTGCGGTCACCTATGAGTATGAAGACGGCAGCAGCTTCACAGTGTATAGCTATTATCCCACCGAGGAGGCAGCCGTTCTGGATACGGTGACCGGCGATGGCAGAACCGTTGAGATCACCTATGTCCAGCCGTGGGGCGACAGTGAAGTCCCGGTGGAAGTGGACTATCTCGATGCCGACGGCACACTGATCTACAGCACCCAGTATATGCTCCCCCAGGAGACGGATCAGCTCTGGACCCTGCCTGTGCTCGAGGATGCCGAGGGCAAGCGTCATGTGGGCTGGACGGTTGAGCCCAACGGCGATGTCTATACGGAGTACACCCTGAATAGTCTGAGAGAGAAGTATGTATTCACCGCTGTCTGGGCGGATACCGCCAAAGTCACCTTCGACTATGGTTATGACGGAAAGACCGACACCAAGACCGTCCTTGTAGGCGAGACCGTGGAGATGACCGAGCCCTCTCGGGACGGTTACATTTTCAAGGGCTGGCTGGTCAATGGCGCTACCCTGCACAAGGGCGATGCTTTCAAGGTCCTCTCCGATGTGACCTTTACCGCCCAGTGGGAGGCTAAGGCCTCCGTCACACCCGCCAACCCCGATACCGGTGATAGCGGTGTGATGCTGTGGATCGCCCTGATGGCGCTGGCCGCTGTGGCCGCACCTGTGGTGCTGGTGTCCGGCAGCCGGGTCAAGGGCCGCCGCCTCCAGAAGTGACATACTTTGGCAGCGGACCGTTCCTAAGCTAAAATAAAAGCAGCCCCATCCGTCTGGATGGGGCTGCTTTTTCTCTATAAGATCTGAAAGGGGAGAGGGTCAGCTTTCCTCGCCCTCCACTGCCTCCTCCGGCTCTGTCCAGTCCACCATGGTGGCAACGCACCGGCTGATGTTTTTCCCCTCTCCATAAAATTTCGCCTCGTAGTCGGTCATCACGCCCACGGGCCCCTCCGCGTGCAGATCCCGGGTCACCTCCGACAGGGTGAAGCCGAACTGGGGGATCTCCTCCACGGACCACTCGAAGAGCTTGTCGTTGTCGGTCTTAAAGTGGATCTGCCCGCCTTCTTTCAGTACCTGACGGTACTTTTTCAGGAAATTTCCGTGGGTCAGCCGGCGCTTTTTCTGGTTGCTCTTGGGCCACGGGTCGCAGAAATTGATATAGATCCGGTCTACCTCGCCGGGCTCGAAAAGCTCCGGCAGCAGCGCCGCGTCCGCGTCGATGAAAAACACATTGGTCAGCCCCTGTCCCGTCACCCGCTCCATGGCCACCACCATGGCGTCCGGCACCTTCTCCACGGCGATCAGCAGGGTGCCCGGCTGTGCCTGGGCGGTCCCGGCGGTAAAGCGGCCCTTGCCGCAGCCCAGCTCCACCTCCAGCCGCTCCGCCTGGGGATACAGCTCCCGCCACCGGCCCCGCAGGGTCTCCGGCTGGCGGATCCAGCAGTCCCGACAGGCCTCCATACGGGGTTGCAAATTCTTCTTTTTCCGCATACGCATAGCTGCTCTTCCTCCGCCCTTTTGCTCCGCCCAGCGAAGCAATGATATTGTATCATACCATAAAGATCCGCCCCGCGTAAACCCCAAAACCTATTTTTTCGGCAAAAAGCGCCAGCCGTGGCTGCGCCTGGGCGCTTTGCCTTGAAAAGTGTGCAAAGATTTGCGGTTTATTTTGTGCGATATGTAAAATTCACGAAATGTGAACGGGAAAGACTTGATAAAAATTAGACGATATACTATAATAAAAGCTGTATGAAAGGGCCTTTCCGGCACCCCTGTGGGCTGGTCCGCCCTGACAAACAAATCTGCCGGGCGGCAGCGCTCTGCACACCGGCAGGATAGAAGGAGGAGCTATCGTGACTAACATTCTGTTAGAGAAAAAGGGCAATATTGCCGTAGCCACCATCAATCGTCCCAAGGCTCTCAACGCCTTGAACTCCCAGGTCCTGGAGGATCTGAACGAGCTGGTGGATCAGGTCAATGCCGACGAGGAGATCCGCGCGCTGGTGATCACCGGCAGCGGCGAAAAGGCCTTTGTGGCCGGCGCCGATATCGCTGAAATGAGCACGCTCACCCAGGCAGAGGGCGAGGCCTTCGGCAAGAAGGGCAATGATGTTTTCCGCAAGCTGGAGACCATGCCCATCCCCACCATCGCCGCGGTCAACGGCTTTGCCCTGGGCGGCGGCTGTGAGCTGAGCATGAGCTGTGACATCCGCCTCTGCGCCGATACCGCCGTCTTTGGTCAGCCTGAGACGGGCCTGGGCATCACCCCCGGCTTCGGCGGCACCCAGAGACTGGCCCGTTTGGTCAGCCCCGGCATGGCCAAGCAGCTCATCTATTCCGCCAAGAATATCAAGGCGGACGAGGCCCTGCGCATCGGCCTGGTGAACGCGGTCTATCCTCTGGAGGAGCTGATGCCCGCCGCGGAAAAGCTGGCTTCCACCATCGCTAAGAACGCCCCCATCGCCGTCCGCGCCTGCAAGAAGGCCATCAACGAGGGCCTGGAGGCCAAGATGGACGATGCCGTGGTCATCGAGGAGGGCCTGTTCGGCAGCTGTTTCGGCACCGCCGACCAGAAGGAGGGCATGTCCGCTTTCCTGGAAAAGCGCAAGCACGAGCCCTACCAGAATAAATAAGTTAATTAACAGGCTCCGGCCTGATGATTAAACCGTTTCCAACATTTTTTTTAATAGGAGGAAAACAATCATGAAAATCGCAGTATTCGGCGCAGGCACTATGGGCAGCGGCATTGCCCAGGTTTTTGCAGCAAAGGGCCACACCGCTCTGATGTATGCTTCCAGCGTCCAGAGCGCACAGCGCCATAAGGATAAGCTGGCTGCCTCTCTGGCTAAGAAGGTCGCCAAGGGCAAGATGGATCAGGCTGCCGCCGACGACATCATGTCCCGCATCCTGGTGGAGGAGATGGACGCTGCCGCCGATGCCGATCTGGTCATCGAGTGCGTCGCTGAGAACATGGCTGTTAAGAAGGAGCTGCTGGCTAAGCTGGACGCTCTGTGCAAGGACAGCACCATTTTCGCTACCAATACCTCTTCTCTGTCCATCACCGAGATGGCTCAGGGCCTGAAGCACCCCATGGTGGGTATGCACTTCTTCAACCCCGTGCCCGCTATGAAGCTGGTGGAAGTTATCGCCGGCGGCAACACTCCCGCCGAGCTGGTTGAGTGGACCAAGAACCTGTCCCTGGAGATCGGCAAGACTCCCGTGGTGGTCAACGAGGCTCCCGGCTTCGTGGTCAACAAGATCCTCATTCCCTATTGCAACGAGGGCGTTTGCGTTCTGCAGGAAGGCGTTGCCTCCGCAGAAGATATCGATATTGCTATGCAGCTGGGCTGCAACCACCCCATGGGCCCCCTGCACCTGGGCGACCTGATCGGCTGGGATGTGGTGCTGAACATCATGGACGTTCTCTTCAATGAGACCCACGACAGCAAGTATCGCGCAAACGTTATGATCCGTAAGATGGTCCGTGCCGGAAAATTGGGCATGAAGTCCGGCGAGGGTATCTTTAATTACAAAAAGTAAATTTCGGTAAAGGAGAAAAGAGTATGGATTTCCATCTGACTAAGGAACAGCTGCTCGTTCGCAAGATGTATCGTGAATTTGCAGAGAACGAAGTAAAGCCCCTGGCTGCTGAAATCGATGAGGAAGAGCGCTTCCCCATGGAAACCGTCGAGAAGATGGCAAAGCTGGGTATGATGGGTATTTACTTCCCCAAGCAGTACGGCGGTGCAGGCGGCGATGTGCTGTCCTATGCAATGTGCGTGGAGGAGCTGGCTAAGGTCTGCGGCACCACCGCAGTTATCGTTTCCGCACACACCTCCCTGTGCGCCGCTCCCATTTTTGAGAACGGCACCGAGGAGCAGAAGATGAAGTATCTGCCCGACCTGTGCTCCGGCAAGAAGATCGGTGCATTTGGTCTGACCGAGCCCGGCGCCGGTACCGACGCTCAGGGTCAGCAGACCACTGCCGTCCTGGATGAGTCCGGCGAGAACTACATCCTCAACGGCTCCAAGTGCTTCATCACCAACGGAAACGTGGCCGACACCTTCGTGGTCATCGCCGTCACCGGCAAGACCACCGATAAGCGTGGCCGCAGCCTGAAGGAGATCTCCGCTTTCATCGTGGAGAAGACCGACCCCGGCTTCACCCAGGGCAAGCACGAGAAGAAGATGGGTATTCGCGGCAGCTCTACCTGCGACCTGATCTTCGAGGATTGCATTATCCCCAAGGATCGTATGCTGGGCAAGAAGGGCGAGGGCTTCAAGATCGCTATGAAGACGCTGGATGGCGGCCGTATCGGTATCGCTTCCCAGGCTCTGGGTCTGGGCGAAGGCGCCGTCGAGGAAGCCATCAAGTACACCAAGGAGCGTGTCCAGTTCGGTAAGCGCATCTCCCAGTTCCAGAACACCCAGTTCCAGCTGGCTGATATGCATACCCGTATGCAGGCTGCTCAGTACGTTGTGTACGCCGCTGCTATGAAGAAGCAGAATCACGAGCCCTACTCCATGGACGCTGCCATGGCTAAGCTGTTCGCTGCCGAGGCCGCTTCCGATGTGACCCGCCGCGCCGTGCAGCTGTTCGGCGGCTACGGCTACACCCGTGAGTATCCCGTGGAGCGCATGATGCGCGATGCCAAGATCACCGAGATCTATGAAGGCACTTCCGAGGTCCAGCGCATGGTCATTTCCAGCCACCTGGGCGTTAAGTAAGTAAGGAGGTAAAAGGTAAAATGAAGATTCTTGTAACTGTAAAGCAGGTTCCCGATACCTCCGGTAAGGTGGCAGTGAACCCCGATGGTACCCTGGA
>CAKTIW010000026.1:0-15654 GCA_934566025.1 uncultured Oscillospiraceae bacterium
GCACTTCCTCGAAATCGCCTCGCTTCTTCTGCCACTGGCAGCGCTTCGGCGATTTCCCCTTGCGCAGGGGAGCCTTTGGGTTACGGATTGCCACAGCCGGTGACTTCGGTCACCGGCTGTGGCAATGACAGGGAGGGCGTATGGGGGGCGGTATATCAGGCGGACAGGGGCATCCGCCCCTATAAATTTCAAATTATACATTATCCTCCGCTTTTTGTGCACCCCAGGGTCTCGGCGAAGCCTTGGGCGAAGAGGCGGGCGGAATAGATGGCTTCGTCCAGGGAATTTCCCGCGGCACCTATTTCCACCAGGAGGGAGCCGGGGCTCAGAGACTGGTTATAGCCGTACCAGCGGAGGGTGATGGGCCGCATGAGAGTGGGGTGCTTCTCCAGCAGATGGGACTGCACCGCCGCGGCCAGACGCAGGTTGGAGAGCCAGGTGTCGTAATTGCTGCCCATGATAATGCTCAGCTGGGCGGCGTGGGGATCCTCCTGGGACACCACCTTATACTGGTTACCGTCGGCGTCGGAGATGGCGTCCCGATGGATATCCAGGATGAACGATATAGAGGGATATTTTTCCAGATACGCGGCGGCGCTGGCGTAGCTCTTGTCGTAGGCGCTGTTGTAGTCGGTGTCGTGGATCTGCCGGTCGTGGAGGACAGACAGGCCGTACTGGGACAGGACGGCGGCAATTTCGTCCCCTACGCGGATCATGTTTTTGCTGGTATCCATGGTGCGGTAGCTGCCGCTGGCCTCATACTCCTGCCCGGCGGGCATGGTGTAGGCCTCGCTGCCGTGGGTGTGGAGGATGAGGATCTGCGGCTGCGCGCTGTCGCCCAACTGCGCGGGGAAAGTGCCGTCCAGCTGGGCGGGATCCAGGGTGTGGTCTGAGCCGTTTTTAATGTATACGTTTCCGGCAACGGTGTAGCTTTTGGAGGAGGTGGGGATCACCGTCTGGCTGGGGGCACCGTTGTCGGCAAAGGTAAGGCCTTGGGTCAGGTCGTCGGCGTCGGCGAGAGCGGGGGTGTCTGGGGCCACAGGGTCCTCTGCGGGCGTGTCCGGCTGCTGTATCACCGGGAGGTTTCCGTACCCGGCCCACAGCAGCGGCGACTGCCGCAGACAAACCAGAGTGGATAGGGACATGTCCTTTTCACCGGTCAGGTCGCCCAAAGCCAGCTGTACCAGCACATTGGGCAGATGAAAGGAGCTGCGCATGGCGCTGATGGCCGCGGGGATGGAGCGGCTTTCCACCGTGACCGTGACCACCCATATCGTGCAGGCGGCCAGAAGGGCCGCGCCGCTTCTGCGGAGGAATGTTCTCATTGTCCTTGCCTCCTCTTGTAAACCAGGATAGACAGCGTGTCGAAAAAGTCTTTTCGCCCCGCTGCCCGCGTTTTTGAAACTTTGGAAAAGTTCCAAAAACGACTGATTTTAATGGTGAGGGACACCCTTCTTGGGTTTCCCTCACACTCCCTTCCTTACTGTTATCGCAAATTGCACCAATTTATTGGCAGTCTCATAGACAAGCATATTCTTGATCGGGGAGAAATATGCCCGGGGGGTTGGCAGATTTTGTTACCGAAATATTCTTGACGGACGCGGGACAAACTACTATAATATAGGCAACAAAATTTCCAGGCAACAAAATTTCTGAATTGCAGGAGGTGCGCATATATGGAACAGGTCATGGAAACCGTGCGCGAGGCGGGCGGCCGCGTGCTGGACGCGCTGTGCGAGACGGGAAAGGCTATTTTGGGCTTCGGCGCAGGGGTCGTGAAGTCGGTGAGCTGCGCGACAGCAGGCGCCGTGAAGGACTGCACCTGCAAGGCAGCCGGCTGCACCTGGGACAAGGTAAAGCAGACAGCCAAGGACCACAAGCAGGTGCTGCTGATCGTGGCGGCGGGCGTGTCCGCTGTGACGGCGGCCACCACGGCGATCTTCTTCCTTTTGGGCCGGAAAAAGTGAATGGCGGAGCGGGGGTCTCGGTTATTGAGACCCCCGCTTTTTATACAAAAAATCCCTCTCCCACTTCTGGGAGAGGGATAAATCTTTTGATTTCAGCGGTGCAGCAGGGGGGACAGGGGCTTATAGATGAGGAAGCACAGAGCCGTGTCCAGCAGACCCTTGGCCAGGGTGAAGGGGATATTGAACACCAGCAGGCAGTTAAACAGAGCGTTCTCCGTGGGCACATGGGACACGCCGCCCAGAATCGCTTCGTACATCCCCACAATGGCCTCCAGGGGGAGGTTATACAGCACTACATAGGCGGGATAGACGATGAAATAGTTTGTGATAATGCTTATCAGTGCCATGGCGGCGGCACCGGCCACGGAGCCCACCAGGGCGCTCTTGCGGCTCTTGCTGTGCTTATAGATGGCGCCGGCTACGAATACGAACACCGCGCCCAGGATGAAGTTGGACAGCTCGCCCACACCGGCACTGGAGCCGAAGGGCAGGTGCAGCAGGTTTTTCACCAGCTGGATGGCCACGCCGTACACGGGGCCCAGGGAAAAGGTGCCCAGCAGGGCGGGGAGGTCGGAGAAATCCAGCTTGATGAACGAGGGCACCAGGGGGATGGAAAACTCCAGGAATTGCAGCACCGCGGCTACGGCGGTGAGCATGGCGGCTACGGCCAGACGATGGGTTTTTTGCTGTTGAGTCATAAAAAAATACTCCTTTCAATGTGTGGAACACCCGGAAACTGTCTCCCAAGGTGCACGCATTAAAAAGAGCATACCAAAATATGCTGTACACGCCTTCTCTCATCCAGACTATACTGTCGGTACCGGGATCGCACCGGTTCGTGCAGCCCGAGGGCCGCTTGCAGACTTTACTGCCGGTGGGGAATCACACCCCGCCTCGAAGACAAATATTCGTTTGTTCACTGGGACATAGTATATACCAGTATGGGAGAAATTGCAAGTACTTTTTTGGACGAAAATTTGTATAAATTTTAAAAATTTTACAAAAAAGACTTTACAAAATCGAAAAGTTGTTCTATTATAAAGAAAAAGGGGGCGATGGATGTGCGGGCCAGGCAGGTATCCTGCAGCTTCACCGGGCACAGACCGGAAAAGCTGCCCTGGGGAAATAACGAAGAAGATCGGCGCTGCGCGGCGCTGAAGGAGCGGCTGTATGGATCCGTGCAGGCAGCGTATATGCAGGGCTTCCGGCATTTTTTGTGCGGCATGGCCCGGGGGAGCGATTTTTGGTTTTGCGAGGCGGTGCTGCGGCTGCGGGAGGCCCAAGGGAATGTTTCCCTGGAGGCGGTGGTGCCGTATGCCGGCCAGGCGGACCGATGGAGCGAGGCAGACCGTCGGCGGTACCAAGACCTGCTGTCCCGGTGCGACTACAAAACCGTGGTGCAGCAGGAGTACTCTGTAGGCTGCATGCAGCGGCGAAACCGCTATCTGGTGGACCATGCGTCGCTGCTGATCGCTGTGCACGATGGGCTGCCCGGCGGCACCCAGCAGACCATTGCCTACGCGCTTAGGCGGGGGCTTGACATCGTAGACACACCTTCGGTGCTGGAAAAGAACAGAGACGGTGTATAATTTCGCCTGCGGCGGACATGATACCCTCAAGAAAAGGAGGGGTCTCGATGACGCAGCAAAACATGTCCGGCCAGGAAAAAAGCCAGGAAAAGGACCCGAAGCCGGAGACAAAGACCGAGCGCTTGGTGGAGCTGGGCTCCTCGGTGGTGACCAACCGGCATGGCACCATCCATTGCCTGACCATCATCGGCCAGATCGAGGGGCACACCAACGCCCCGGATAACGCCAAAACCACCAAATATGAGCATCTTCTGCCACTGCTGGCCTCTCTGGAGGAGTCGGACGAGGTGGATGGGGTGCTGATCCTGCTGAACACCGTAGGCGGCGATGTGGAGGCGGGCCTGGCCCTGGCGGAGATGATCGCCGGGATGACCAAGCCTACGGCTACCCTGGTCCTGGGCGGCGGACACTCCATCGGAATTCCCCTGGCGGTGTCAGGAAAAATCAACATGATCGCCCCGTCGGCGTCCATGACGGTCCATCCGGTGCGCATGAGCGGCACTATGATCGCCGCACCCCAGACCTACCGCTACTTTGATAAGCTCCAGGAGAGCATTGTTCGCTTTGTGGCGGCCCACTCGCAGATCCGGGCAGAGACCTTCCGGGAACTGATGCTGCGGACGGACGAGATGGCCAACGATGTGGGCAGCGTGCTTTACGGCGAGGATGCCGTAGCGCTGGGCCTTATGCAGCAGGTGGGTACGCTGAAGGATGCCCTGGCGGCGCTGTACCGGGCTATTGATGAGGGAAAGAAGCAGGAGAATAGGGGCTGAGTATAAAAGCGCACAGGCTTGAGCCTGTGCGCTTTTTGCGCTCAGTGGAGAAGCCGGAGCATATCCTCCGGAATTGGGGCAGTAACATGGAGCTCCTGGCCGGTGACAGGGTGGCGCAGGTGGACAGCGTAGGAGTGGAGGGCCGGCCGGGAGATAAGCTCCTTGTCCTCCGAGCCGTAGAGCCAGTCCCCGGCCAGGGGATGGCCGATGGCGGACATGTGGAGCCGCAGCTGGTGGGTGCGGCCGGTTTGGGGCACCAGACGGAGTAGAGACAGACCGTTTTTACTCTCCAGGACCTGGTAGTCGGTGTGGGCCGGGGCACCCTGGGGATCAACATGCCGCTTCAGGAGAGAATCGGCCTGACGGTCAATGGGCAGGTCAATGGAGCCTGCGGCGGGGGTGGGGGTGCCCAGGCAGATGCCCCGGTACTCCCGGTAAAAATCGCCGGTGTGGAGCAGGGCCATGCAGCGGGCGTGGATATAGCCGGTTTTGGCTACTACCATGACCCCGGTGGTGCCCCGGTCCAGGCGGTTTACCCCGTGGTATTGGTCGCTGTGAAGATAATGGGCTACGGCCCCGGCCACGGTGACCGGCTCCTCCGTCAGGGCGGCGCAGTGGACGGTGATGCCCGCGGGCTTATTGAGAATCAGCAGGTCTTCATCCTCCCAGAGAATGGCAAGGGGAAAGTCCACCGGGTGCAGGTTGGGATTGTGGCAGGGGGGATCGGACACGTCCACGGTCAGCCGGTCCCCGGTGCGGCACCGGGCCGCCACGGTGACGGGAGCGCCGTTGAGGGTGATGCCGCCCTCACGCCATTTTACGGACTTGAGCAGAGTGGAGGACAGGGCAAAATGCTGCCGAAGCAGGTGCTTCACGGTGTCACCGTCCTCCCGAACGGTGACGATATGGGTAAGGAATCTCATAAAATAGGGCCTCCGGGGTAGCGTTTTCAAGCGGAATGTGCTAAAATATAAAAATCAAGTGGAAAAGGAGCGAATTCAATGGCATCTAAGGTATATTGGGCGGATCTGCGTGCAGACTTCCGTGAAAATCTGCAGCAGAAGCTGACGCGCCTGATGAAGACCGCCGGCATGGGCGAAATTGACTTTGAAAACAAGTATGTAGCGATCAAAATGCACTTTGGCGAGCCGGGAAATCTGGCTTTTCTTCGTCCCAACTGGGCGAAAACCGTGGCAGACTTCGTGAAGGAGCGGGGCGGTAAGCCGTTTTTGACCGACTGCAATACCCTTTACGTAGGCGGCCGTAAGAACGGCCTGGACCATCTGGATACAGCCATGCTCAACGGCTTTAACCCCATGACCACCGGCTGCCAGGTGATCATTGCCGACGGTATCAAGGGCAATGACGAGGCCGAGGTGCCGGTGGTTGGCGGCGAATATGTGAAGACGGCGAAGATCGGCCGGGCGGTGATGGACGCGGACGTGTTTATCTCCCTGACCCACTTTAAGGGCCATGAGTCTGCGGGCTTCGGCGGCGCTCTGAAGAATATCGGCATGGGCTGCGGCAGCCGCGCCGGCAAGATGGAGCAGCACAATGCGGGAAAGCCCCATGTGGAGCAGGAGCACTGCGTGGGCTGCAAAATGTGCACCAAGATCTGCGCTCACAGCGCTATCACAGTGAAGGACCGAAAGGCATCTATCGATCACAACAAGTGCGTGGGCTGCGGCCGCTGCATCGCTATCTGTGCCCGCAACGCCATCACCGTGAACTTTGACGAGTCCCACACCAATCTGAGCCGGAAAATGGCGGAGTACACTAAGGCGGTGGTGGATGGCCGTCCTTGCTTCCATATCTCCCTGGTCATTGATGTGTCGCCCAACTGCGACTGCCACTCCGAAAACGACGCAGCCATCGTGCCCAACGTGGGGATGTTTGCCTCCTTTGACCCGGTGGCGCTGGACATGGCCTGCGTGGATGCGGTGAACGCCCAGACTCCCGTGCGGGGTACCGCCGCCGACGATGGGGACTGCCACGACCACGACCATTTCCACCGCATCCACCCGGACACCGACTGGAAGAGCTGCCTGGAACACGCCGAGAAGCTGGGCCTGGGCACCCGGGAATATGAACTGGTGAAGATCTAAAAACACTGAAATAGGACCTGCCGCGCATAGGACTTTCTTCCGAAGAAGGAAGTCCTATGCTTTTTTGCATCGAGGAGAGCAGAGCGCTATGTATCTGTTTTTAACAAATATGAATAAACTGAAAAGAATTTCTCTTTCGACACAATCACCTTGATTAAAAATTGCTCTTATGGTAAAATTGGTTAACATAAGATTTAACGGAAAAGGGTGAGACGGTGAAAGAAAAGTTTGTACCCACCTACGAGGGGGAGCTGCGCAAACATGCGCTGCAGATACCCCGGTGCATCAGCGAGTGCAGCGGCATCCGGGTGTTCGGGCGGCGCATTAAGTCGCTGGTTTTTTCTACGGATGTGGCTATCATTAAGAACATCAATGCAGACGCTGTTATTGCCGTATATAATTTTACACCCCAGCCCAGCATAACGCAAGCTATAATCAGCGTGTCGGATGTGCCGGTGTTTGCCGGGGTGGGCGGCGGCTACACCAACGGGCAGCGGTCTGTGAACATGGCCGCGGCTGCGGAGCAGCTGGGCGCCTTCGGCGTGGTGTGCAACGCCATGATCACCAACGATGCCATCCGCGACATCAAGAGCATGGTGGAAATACCGGTGGTGTTCACGGTGGTGTCAGAGCATGTGGATCTGGACAAGCGCCTGGCGGCCGGGGTGGACATTGTGAATGTGTCCGGCGCGGCGCGGACGCCGGAGATCGTGACTGAGATCCGGGCGAAATATCCGGAGCTGCCCATCATCGCCACCGGCGGGCCTACGGATGAGACCATCCTGGCGGCTATCCGGGCCGGGGCCAACGCCATTACATACACGCCGCCCAGCAGCAAGGACCTGTTTGCCAAGGACATGCAGGAGTACCGGGACTGGTACGAGGCCCATCGCAGCCAGGTGGATGAGATGCTCAATCAGGAGTAAGACGGGCGGAAATCCGGCTTGAGGGAAAAATCGGAGAGGGGAAACCCTCTCCGATTTTTATGTGGTGTTTCAGTTACATGGCCAGGTAGGCATCGCACTTCTGATTAGCCTCAAAGGCGACCTTTTCCTCGTCGATGGTGGTGAGCTGGCCGTGCTCCACGGTGACCTTGCCGTTGACCACCGTGTAGTCCACAGGGCCCCGGACGCCCACGGTGCCCAGGACGGACTTGGGATCATAGCAGGAGCCCACAAGCTCCAGGCGGCGGCTATCGATCATAAACAGGTCGGCGCACTTGCCCTCAGCAATCTGGCCGATATCGTCCCGGCCCAGCAGACGGGCACTGCCACGGGTGGCCATCTTCAGAATGTCGTAGCCGGTGGGGGCCTCACGGCTGGAGTTCAGCCGGTGCAGCAGGAAGGCCACCCGCAGCTCCTCCATGAGGCTGGAGCCGTCGTTGGAGGCGCTGCCGTCCACGGCCAGGCCCACGGGCACGCCCAGCTTCAGCATCTCCGGGATCCGGGCGATGCCGGAGGAGAGCTTCATGTTGCTGATGGGGCAGTGGGCCACGCCGGTGCCGGTCTTGGCCAGGACCCGCAGCTCCTCGTCGTTAAAGTGGATGCCGTGGGCGTACCACACGTCGTCGCCGATCCAGCCCAGGCGCTCCATGTACTCCAGGGGGCGGACACCCTCGCGCTGGAGCATGAAATTCTCCTCGTCCTTGGTCTCACACAGGTGGGTGTGCAGGCGCACACCGTACTGCCGGGCCAGGATGGCGCTCTCACGCAGCAGGTCGGCGGAGACAGAGAAGGGGGAGCAGGGGGCCAGGGCCACCCGGTGCATGGCGCCGTAGGAGGTGTCGTGGTACTGCTCGATGACCCGGGCGGAGTCCTTCATGATCTCGTCCACAGTCTGGACCACGCTGTCCGGGGGCAGGCCGCCGTCCTTCACGCTCAGGTCCATGCTGCCCCGGCTGCAGTACATGCGGATGCCCAGCTCGTCGGCGGCGGCAAACTGGGTGCCCAGCAGGTCGCCGGCGTGGGCGGGGAAGACATAGTGATGGTCAAAGCAGGTGGTGCAGCCGTGCTTCATCAGCTCGCCCATACCCGTGAGGGAGGAGAGGCGGATCACATCGCTGTCCAGATTCTTCCAGATCTCATAGAGGGTCTTGAGCCAGTCAAACAGCTCCATATTTTGGACTTTGGCCAGGTTGCGGGAGAAGACCTGATAGAGATGGTGGTGGGTGTTCACCAGGCCGGGGTAGCAAAGCATGTGGGAGCCGTCGATGGTACGGTCAGCGGTGGCGTCCAGATCGGCACCGATTTTTTCGATGAAACCGTCCTTGCACAAAACGTCCACATGGGTCAGGACCCGGTCGCTGTCGTCGCAGGTGACAAGCTGGGAAATGTTTTTGATCAGCAGGGTAGACATAGTTTATCCTCCTTTAATTCATAAGAAAAAGAGTAGGCCCGGATGGGCCTACTCTTTTTTGTGCGGTGTCAGCGTTCCTCGCGGAAGTAGGAGAGACCGAGGGACGCAGGGGGCTGGTCCTCGCGCTTTTTACGCAGGGACACAACGATCAGCACCACCAGCGTGATGACATAGGGCAGCATCTTGTAGAGCTCCTTGATAGCCATCTGGCCGCCGGGGGTGGGCAGATAGATATTCAGGATATACAGGCCGCCGAAGAGGATGGAGGCCAGGATGCTGACATTGGGACGCCAGATGGTGAAGATAACTAGGGCAATGGCCAGCCAGCCGCGGTCACCGAAGGCGTTGTTGGACCAGACGCCGTTGGCATAGTCCATAACGTAGTACAGACCGCCCAGACCTGCGATCATGGAGCCGATGCAGGTGGCCAGGTACTTGTACTTGGTGACGTTGATACCGGCGGCATCGGCGGTGGATGCACTTTCGCCCACGGCGCGCAGGTGCAGGCCGGGACGGGTGTGGTTCAGGAAGTAGGAAGCGCCCAGAGCCACAATGATGGCCAGATACGCCAGGAAACCGTAGGACAGGAACAGCTGGCCAAACCAGCCGGTTGTGGTGGCGCCGGGGAGCGTGGTCTTGAAGCAGACACTGGTGTTGGTCAGGGCGATGGAGGGGACCTCACTGCCCGTGAGCTTAATGAGAGAGCCGCCGAAGAAGTTGCCGACGCCCACGCCGAAGGTGGTCATGGCAAGACCAGTAACGTTCTGGTTTGCCCGGAGGGTAACGGTGAGGAAGCAGTAGAGCAGACCCATCAGCAGAGAGCCCAGCAGGGAGCTGAGAATGGGGATAAGTACTGCCAGGAAGGGATTCAGCGAGCTGCCGGCGGACTGCTCATAGAAGAACGCGCCGATAACGCCGCTGATGCCGCCTACGTACATGATGCCGGGAATACCCAGGTTCAGGTTGCCGGACTTTTCGGTGAGGATTTCGCCGGTGCTGCCGAACAGCAGGGGGATACCCTGCATGACCGCACGGGGGAAGAAAGATATAAAGCTAAAATTCATCCGTTACGCCTCCTTCTTGCTGCTCTTGCGCAGGGTGACCTTATAGGTGATAAAGAACTCGGTAGCAATGATGAAGAAGAGGATGATACCGGTCAGAATATCAGCAAAGGACTGATTCAGGCCCAGGGAGCTGGAAACCTCGCTGGCGCCGCGGTCCATGGTTACCAGCAGCAGAGAGGCAGCGATCATGATAAAGGGATTAAACTTGGACATCCAGGAAACCATGACGGCGGTGAAGCCGCGGCTGTCCACGATGGTGGTGGTAAGAGTATGGTCGATGCCGGAGGTCATAAGGAAGCCCATCGTGGCGCACAGGGCACCAGAGAGGACCATGGTGCGGATGATGACCCGGTCCACCTTGATGCCGGCATAGCTGGCGGTACGCTGACTTTCGCCCACCACGGCGATCTCGTAGCCGTGCTTGCTGTACTGCAGATAGATGTACATAAGGCCGGTCATCAGAGCCACGATCAGAATGGGCAGCAGATACTCGTTGCCCAACTCCGGGAGCCAGCCGTCCTTGGTGGTCTGGTTGACGATACCGATCTTACCGGCGCCCTTGGGCACCTCCCAGATGATGATGAAGTAGGAGGCCAGCTGCATGGCGATGTAGTTCATCATCAGGGTGAACAGCGTCTCATTGGTGTTCCACTTGGCCTTGAAGAAGGCGGGCAGGAAGCCCCACAGGGCACCGGCCAGCAGGGAAGCCACCAGGGAAATGAGGATCATCAGTGCGCCGGGGACCTTGCCCTCCAGCAGGATCATGCAGGTGGTGGTGGCCAGGCAGCCTACCAGGGTCTGACCTTCGGCACCGATGTTCCAAAAGCGCATTTTAAAGGCGGGGGTCACGGCCAGGGAGATACCCAGCAGGACGGCAACATTCCGCATCGTTACCCAAATACGGCGGGAGGTGCCGAAAGCACCGGAGAGAATGGTGCCGTACACGGCGATGGGATCTTTGCCGGTGAAGATCGTGGTGACCAGGCCACAGAAGACCAGGGCCAGCAGCAGGATCCCGCCGCGGATGGCCAGTGCCCGAGGCAGAGGCAATGCATCACGCTTGGAGATCTGGAAAAGAGATTGCTTTTTATGCATCGACTTTGCCTCCTTCTACGCGGGTCATCAGAGCGCCCACTTCGCGTTTATCGGTCTTGCGGGCATCCACTACGCCGGAAACCTGACCGCTGCAGAGGACCACGATCCGGTCGCACAGCTCCAGCAGCACATCCAGGTCCTCGCCCACGTACACAACGGCGACGCCCTTCATCTTCTGCTCGGTGAGCAGGTTATAAATGGTGTAAGAGGTGTTGATGTCCAGACCGCGGACGGCATAGGCGGTCATCAGCACAGAGGGCTGCTGGGCGATCTCACGGCCCACCAGGACCTTCTGCACGTTACCGCCGGACATACGGCGGACGGGGAAGCTGGTGCTGGGCGTGACCACCTCCAGCTCCTGCCAGATACGCTGGGCCAGGGCCTCGGGATCCTTACGGTTGAGGAACAGGCTCTTGCCCTTGCGCCAGGAGCGCAGCATCATGTTGCCGGTCATGCCCATGGAGCCCACCAGGCCCATGCCCAGGCGGTCTTCCGGGACGAAGCTCATGGCGATGCCCTTCTTGCGGATGTCCATAGGATCCAGACCAACCAGATTCTTTTCCTCGCCGGTCTCGGGATCGGTATAGATGACGGAGCCGGACTTGATAGGATACAGGCCCGCGATGGACTCCAGCAGCTCGCGCTGACCGGAGCCGGCGATGCCCGCGATGCCCAGCACCTCGCCTGCGTTCATGGTGAAGCTGACATTGTCCAGGCGCTTGACGCCCAGCTCATCGTACACGGTGAGGCCCTCGATCTTCAGGCGGGGCGCAACATTCACCGGATCGGGACGGTTGATGTTCAGGGTGACGCTGTGGCCCACCATCATGTCCGTGAGGGACTGCTGGTTGGCGTCCTTGGTCATCACATCACCGATGTACTCGCCCTTGCGCAGCACGGCCACGCGGTCGGACACGTCCAGCACCTCGTGGAGCTTATGGGTGATGATGATAAGGGACTTGCCATCGGCCTTCATGTTACGCATGACGGAAAAGAGCTTGTCGGTCTCCTGGGGCGTCAGCACGGCGGTAGGCTCATCCAGGATCAGAATGTCGGCGCCGCGGAAGAGCACCTTCACGATCTCCACGGTCTGCTTCTGGGAAACAGACATATCGTAGATCTTCATGTCGGGATCGATGTCGAAGCCATACTTCTCGCAGATATCCTTGACCTTCTGGCGGGCGTTGTTCAGATCCAGCTTGCCCTCCAGGCCCAGGATGATATTCTCCGTGGCGGTAAAAATATCGACCAGCTTGAAGTGCTGGTGGATCATACCGATACCAAGGTCAAAAGCGTCCTTGGGGGAGGCAATGGTCACGGGTTTGTCGTGGATGTAGATCTGCCCCTCGTCGGGGAAATAGATGCCGGAGAGCATATTCATCAGCGTAGTCTTACCACTGCCGTTTTCGCCCAGCAGGGACAGGATCTCACCCTCATACAGTTCAAGGTTTACATCTTTGTTTGCAATAACCTTGCTTCCGAAGCGCTTGGTGATATTCTCCATTCTGATTGCGCATTTTTTTTCCAAGGCTGTCATCCTTTCTTTCGGCGCAGTTGGCTGCAACACCTCGTAAAACGCCGGGGGTTGATTCAATACAATTTATTTTAACATATATGCCGGTAAATGTAAATTAAAATTTACAAAAAAATTGTTAGGTATGCACAAAAAATGTGAGGTTACACAAGTTTAAAGAATTTCCTTTGTGCGATTTGCCGATGGACTACCAAGAGGTAATAAACCTTCTCGCAGGACTGAATTTTTTTTGCACAGTAGTGCGGTAAAATTGACATTTGCAAGGCAAACGAAAATTTTTTCTACCTAAAAAAATTTGAGATTTCGGACCGCACAGAGGGATCATTGCCCCTGGGGGTGAAAGAAAAAAGATGGACTGCCGAAGCAGTCCATCTTATTATTCGGAAAGCTATGTCTTAGCTGCCGAAGTTCTCATCCAGACGGGTGATGCCGTCGATGGCCAGATCGAAGTAGGGAGCGGAACGATCGCTGGACTCAGCGAAGTAACCGTCCTTGATGGCCTCGGTGTCGGGAGTGTAGTCCTTATCGGTGTCCACATCGGCCATGTAGGTGGTCAGGTGCTCGCCCTTCACGGTGAAGGTGGAGCAGTCGAACACATGGATCTCGCCCTTTTCCAGCTTCTCGGTGGCGGCCTTGATGGCATCAGCGGTGCCGGCAGCGGCGACCTTCTCGTTCAGCTCGGTCAGAACCACGGAGCCGGTGGCCAGGTTGCCGGTCCAGTCGGTGTCGATGGTCTTGCCGTCGATAACAGCCTGGATAGCATACTCATAGTAGGGAGCCCAGTTGATGCGGGAGGAGATGATGTAGGTGTTGGGGCCAGCGGACTGGGTGGAGCCGTTGTAGGAAACGTTGGGCACACCGGCGTTCTCACAGGCGGTAGGAGCACCCAGGGAGTCGGCGTGCTGGCTGATCAGGTTGCAGCCGCCGGCGATCAGCTTCTGAGCGCCTTCCTTCTCCAGAGCCTCATCGTACCAGCTGCCGGTGAAGGTCACGTCCATGGTGACGGAGGGGCAGACGGAGCGAGCGCCCAGGAAGAAAGAGGTGTAGCCGGAGATAACCTCAGCGTAGGTGAAAGCGCCGACATAGCCGATCTTGGCGTTATCAGCGGTGACCTTGACGCCGTTGATCTCGGTGCCGTTCTTGATCATCTCGTTGAGCTTCATACCGGCGGCGATACCGGCCAGGTAACGGCCCTCATAGATGGAGGCGAAGGCGTTATGATAGTTGGCCAGGCCCTCGGTGTGAGCGCGGGTACCGGTGGAGTGGCAGAACTGAACATTGGGATACTTCTGAGCGGCCTCGATCATGTAAGGCTCATGACCAAAGCTGTCGGCGAAGATGATATTGCAGCCCTGGTCGACCAGGTCCTCAGCGGCGGTCAGGCACTCCTGGCCCTCGGGGATGTTGTTCTTCATGATGTAGTCATCCTCGGTGAGACCCAGGTTCTTGATGGCCTCTTTAGCAGCGTTGATGAAGTTGAGGTCATAGGTGGAGTTCTCGTCATGCAGGGTGATGAAGCCGACCTTGACCTTGGTCTTGTCAGAGTCGTCGTCCTTCTTGCCGCAGGCGAACAGGCTCAGAGCCATAACCAGGGCCAGAAGCAGTGCAAGGAACTTTTTCATTCAAATTTTCCTCCTTAAAATATGTGGCAGCCGGAGAGAGTGAAAAAAATTTCCGACTGTCTGAATAACGGGCGCAAACCCGGTATTCACTGGGAACAAGGCCATTATAGCGTACAGGTCAAAGAAATTCAACCAGAAATTTCATATTTACCAAATATTTTTTTCAAATACCTGCTATAACTTGTGATAAATGATAAAAATTGTAAAAACAACTAAAAAGAATCAAAGAAATTTGTGTAGGTTTGAGGATTGACAAAAGACGCAGGAGCAAAAACTCCTGCGTCCTTTTCAGATATAGAAAATAGTCGGCAGCTCCGGACTGGTCTTACCGGCGATACCATGGCGGCCATGCAGCCATGGCGCTTTTTGACAAAAGCGAGCCATGATTTCATGTTAAGGACGGTAATCGCCTTACACAGAAATCACTTCTCCATCAGGCTTGTACTCGTAGGAAATCACTGGTGGATGCGGGTACCGGTCTTACCGGCGATACCGTCCTTGGCCTTCTCCAGCAGGGTGATGAGGGCGGTGCGGCCGGGCTTGGACTCAGCGAACTTCACAGCGGCCTGGACCTTGGGCAGCATGGAGCCCTTGGCGAACTGATTCTCATCCATATAGACCTTGGCCTGAGCGGGGGTGAGATCATCGAGGCCCTTCTGATCGGGCTTATTGAAGTTGATGGCCACCTTTTCCACGGCGGTGAGGATCACCAGCACATCGGCATCCAGCAGCTCGGCCAGCAGCTCGCTGCCGAAATCCTTGTCGATAACGGCGGGGGTGCCGTAGACCTTGCCATCCTTGCGCACAACGGGGATGCCGCCGCCGCCTACGGCGATGACCACATGGCCGGCGTTGAACAGGGCCTTGATGGACTCGGCCTCCACGATGTCAAAGGGCTTGGGAGAGGGAACTACCTGGCGGTAGCCGCGGCCGGCATCCTCTACCATGGTATAGCCCTTCTCTTTGGCGATGCGGTCGGCAGTCTCCTTATCGTAGAAGGCGCCTACGGGCTTGGTGGGATTCTGGAAGGCGGGATCGTCCTCGGAGACCACGGTCTGGGTGACGATGGTGGCCACGGGCTTGGTCATGCCGCGGGAGGCCAGCTCGTTGCCGATGGCCTGCTGCAGGTGATAGCCGATGTAGCCCTCGGACATGGCGCCGCACTCGGGGAAGGGCATGTCGGCCTTGATGGCACCGGCCTCGGCGGCGGTGGACAGACCCAGGTTGATCATGCCCACCTGGGGGCCGTTGCCGTGGGCGATAACGACCTCGTTGCCCTCGGCAATGAGATCTACGATAGCCTTGGCGGTGTTGCTGACCAGGGCCAGCTGCTCGGTAGCAGTATTACCCAGGGCATTGCCGCCCAGGGCGATAACGATGCGCTTGCTCATAGTTATTCTTCCTTTCCTGATTGTGAAAAGATCGCGATAGCGGGAGCGTTTGGCAGCACTCCCGCTATCGTCCGGTTGGATCAATTAGTGGATCTTCCGATGATTGTCAGCGGCGTCGAGAGCCATGAGGGTCTTGACGGGATCCTTCACCTGAGCCAT
>CAKTIW010000027.1:0-10700 GCA_934566025.1 uncultured Oscillospiraceae bacterium
GCCAGCTTTGCCTCGGTGTAGCGGCTGGCGGCGTAGGCCATGTCCCGGGAGTAGACCTTGCCGAAGTTGCCCTTGCTGTCCACAAAGGGGTGCAGCAATGACTCGTTGCCCTTGGCCAGGCGCACCATGGTCTCGTAAATGGCCTGGTCGCCGTGGGGATTCAGGCGCATGGTCTGGCCCACGATGTTGGCGGACTTGGTGCGGTTCCCCGTCAGCAGGCCCATCTTGTACATGGTGTACAGGAGCTTGCGGTGGGAGGGCTTGAAGCCGTCGATCTCCGGGATGGCCCGGGAGACGATAACGCTCATGGCGTAGGGCATATAGTTCTCGTCCAAAGTCGCCGTGATAGGCTGCTCCACCACCGTGCCCCGCAGCCCCATAACATTGGGGTCTGCGGTGGGATGGACGGCTTTCGGTTCTGTTTTCTTCTTTGCCATGAAAGATAATTCCTTTCGTATTCAAACTGGCGGGAGGATGCCAGGAATGACCCCGCCAAAAAGCGCTGGATTTTAATTTGCGGCGCACCGCACACGGCAGGGCACGCGGGCCCTGCCCTACAAAACGCTGCGCTGCCGGGCCGGGCGGACGCCTCTGTCCGCCCGCCGGACTTGCACCGCACCTCTTGCAAAAGCAATGTCATTGCGAAGCCGGTGCGCACACCGGCTGTGGCAATCCGTAACTCCCGTCCCCGAAGCTCCCCTCAGCTCACATCGATCATATCCAGATACTTATACCCGTTCTCGGCGATATACTCCTTCCGCCCCGCCAGGTTGTCCCCCAGCAGGAGGTCAAAAATACGCTCGGTCTCCGCGGCCTCGTCCGGCAGGACCTTTACCAGCCGCCTTGTCTCCGGGTTCATGGTGGTCAGCCACATCATCTCCGGGTCGTTTTCACCTAGACCCTTGCTGCGGTCCACCTTCACCTTTTTCCCCTCCAGGGACTTGAGGATGTCCGCCTTCTCCTTCTCCGAATAGGCAAACCAGGTCTTTTCCTTGCAGGTGATCTCAAACAGCGGCGTCTCCGCGATATACACATAGCCCTCCCGGATCAGCGTGGGGCACAGGCGGTAGAGCATGGTGAGGATCAGGGTGCGAATCTGGAACCCGTCCACATCGCCATCGGTGCAGAGGATGACCTTGCTCCAGCGGAGGTTATTCAGGTCGAACTGATTCAGGTCCTTCACCGCCCGGCCGCTTACCTCCACTCCGCAGCCCAAAACCTTCATGAGGTCGGTGATAATGTCGCTCTTAAAAATGCGGGGATAGTCGGCCTTCAGGCAGTTGAGTATCTTGCCCCGCACGGGCATGAGGCCCTGGAACTCCGCGTCCCGGCTCTGCTTGCAGGCGCCCAGGGCGGAGTCGCCCTCCACAATGTAGATCTCCCGCTTGCTCACATCCTTGGTGCGGCAGTCCACGAACTTCTGCACCCGGTTGGCAATGTCTATTTTCTCCGTCAGCTTCTTTTTTTGGTTGATGCGGGTCTTTTCCGCCGTCTCCCGGCTGCGCTTGTTGATAAGCACTTGGCTGGCGATCTTCTCCGCCGCGTCGGGATTTTCAATGAAGTATACCTGCAGCTGCTCCCGCAGGAAGTCGTTCATAGCGTCCTGGATGAACTTGTTGGTGATGGACTTTTTGGTCTGGTTTTCGTAGCTGGTCTGGGTGGAGAAATTGTTGCTGACCAAAATCAGACAGTCCTGCACATCGGGATAGGTGATCTTGCTCTCGTCCTTGGTGTACTTGCCGTGGTCCCGAAGGTACTTGTCAATGGCGTACACAAAGGCCAGGCGGGTGGCCTTTTCCGGGGAGCCGCCATGCTCTAAGAAGCTGGAGTTATGGTAGTGCTCCACCACGGGGTGCTTGTTGGAAAAGCAGCAGGCAATGTTCAGCTTTACCTTGTACTCGGCCTTGTCCGCCCGGTCCCGACCCCGGCGCTCGCACTCCCAGCACACGGGCTCCGTGAAGGCGTCCAGCCCCGCCAGCTCCCGGATGTAGTCGGCAATGCCGTTTTCGTAGAGGAAATCCTCCGTGTCGAAGGCCGCTCCGTTTTGGTTGCGCAGCCGGAAGGTGACCCCGGCGTTCACCACGGCCTGGCGCTTCATCACATCCCGGTAGTAGTCCGGGGGGATTTGAATGTCCGTGAACACGTCCAGGTCCGGCAGCCAGTGGATGCGGGTGCCGGTCTTGCGCTTTTGGCTCTCGGGCAGGGGGCGGGTCTGCAGCTGGCCCACAATTTCGCCCCGCTCAAAGTGCAGGGAATACTCCTTCCCCTCCCGCCATACGGTCACATCCATGTAGCGGCTGGCGTACTGGGTGGCGCAGGAGCCCAGGCCGTTGAGGCCCAGGGAAAACTCGTAGTTTTCGCTGTTTTCGTTGTCGTATTTGCCGCCGGCATACAGCTCGCAGAACACCAGCTCCCAGTTGTAGCGGCCCTCTTTCTCGTTCCAGTCTACCGGGCAGCCCCGGCCCATGTCCTCCACCTGGATGGAGAGATCGGAAAACCGGGTCACGGTGATGAGCCGGCCGTGACCCTCCCGGGCCTCGTCAATGGCGTTGGACAGTATTTCAAATACAGCGTGCTCGCAGCCCTCCAGGCCGTCGGAGCCGAAGATGACCCCCGGGCGCTTGCGCACCCGATCCGCGCCCTTGAGGCTGGAAATGCTCTCGTTGTTGTAGCTTTTTTTCGTTGCCATAGATCCCTCCTGCCGGCGATTCCGGCCATGCTTTATTATTTTACCGCATTTTCTCCGTTCTGGCAAGTGCGGCGCCATGTCCTGACAAAAATCGGGATAAGGGGAGAAAATGTTAGGCAGTCCCCTTTCTTATAACAAAAACGCAACCCCATAAAATCAGCCTTCCACAAAGGGTTTTGCACATTATCCACATAGTTTTCCACATCGTTATGTAAACAGAAAATCCGCGGAAAAGTTGCATAATTTTTCTTGTAGACATAAAAAAGCCAAACGGACGCCATAACCCGGCGTTTTTCGCAAAAAAGCCCCGGGCCGACGCCCGGAGCCTTGTTGTAAAAATCTGTCATTGCGAGGGCGCACCGCGCCGTGGCAATCCGTAACCCTTACGGAACAACCCTTCCAGCGCTTCGCGCCACCTCCCCTTACACAGGGGAGGCTTTTTTGTTGGCTCCCCTGCGTAAGGGGAAATCGCCGAAGCGCCGCCAGTGGCGGAAGAAGCGAGGCGATTTCGAGGAAGTGCCAGCCGATTGTCGGCCACGACAGTGGCCGGGAATCGGCTGGCACGACGGTGGGCAGGTTGTCACGGCAAAGCCGTGACTGAGGGGTCGACTACCGCACCCCTCGTGCCGCACCCGGCGGCGGGACACATGGGTCCCGCCCTACATTACATCTTTTGTAGGGCAGGGCCCGCGTGCCCTGCCGGGCAGGTGCGGTGTTTATCGGCGGGAGGGGCAGAGCCCATCCCCTACGCACTCCTTGTTACACACCCCCGTAGGGGCGGACGCCGCTGTCCACCCGCCGAGTCATACACCGCGCCTCTTGTGATTTCGTAGGGGGCGATGCCCTCATCGCCCCGCCCGTAAGCGCTTCTTGCTTTGCGTAGGGCGGGGTGACTACACCCCGCCGCATACCGCGTTTCTTAAATTCTCTTAAAAATACTTCACCTGTCCCGCCAGCAGCAGGCCCGGGAGGAGCCACAGCAGCTGAAACAGCACCAGCCGCAGCGGCGTCAGGGACGCGTAGCCGCCGATGCCCGTGAGGTAGTAGCACAGCAACAGGCCCGCCACCGCCGCGAAAAGTGCCAGAGCTGTGGTCCACCGCACCGCCAGCAGCAGCTTTCGGCTGCCCAGTACGGTTTCGGCGTAGGGCATGAGCCCGTCCCGGTAGATCAGCGCGTGGGCCGGGGCCGATTCCCGGGTCTTTTCCAGCAGGGAGAGCCTCGTCTCCACATCCGGGTAAATGGGCTTGGCGTCCACCTTGAAGCTTCGGCGCAGGAAATCCGGGGTGATGTTGCACCCCCGCACCGCCAGGACCGGCGTTACCCGGTTGCGCCGCAGGGCCCGGAGGGCCCAGTCCACATTCCGGGACGGCTGATAGCGTAGGACGAAAATGGCCGTCAGCTGGCCGTCCACCGCCAAAAACAGGCCCGAGGGGACCTTCAGCTCCTTGGGCAGGCGCACCTTTTGCTTGCGCATGAAGTAGGCGCTGCCCAGGAGCACCGTTTCTCCGTGGATGGAGCCGCCGGCGCCGCCCTCCTCGTACCAGCGGAAGTCGTCTAGCTTCTCCGCCCGGCCGCCGTTATCCGAGAGCATCTGCTCCAGCAGCGGCAGGGCCTGGCTGTCTGCCGCCCGGGCTACGGCCACGGCGTAGGACAGCACCCGGCCCAGCTCCTCGCCGTAAATTTTCAGCCCGTTCAAAGACAGGGTCCCGGAGGGGAACAGGTCCTCGTCCGTGACCAGGATGCGGCGAAAGCCGCTGATATTCTTCGCCCCGCAATACCCGGCCACGGCGCAGCCGCTGTGGCTGAGCCTACGGGCCAGCAGCCGCATGGGCAGCGCCCCGGCAATGGGCAGCGACAGCGGCATGGCCGCCGTCAGCAGGGCCGCCAGGACCCAGAGGGGCTGCGCCGGCTTAACATCCGACAGGCACACCACTCCGGTCAGAACGCAGGCCGTGGCCAGCAGCAGGGGCAGCACCGTCCGCTGCCATTTTTCCGGCAGATCCGGGGCCGTAGCGTGGGTGTAAAACCCGTCCAGGCGGCCGTTTTGCTTCACGGCGCCGGCCTCAGTCCGGGCTACGCCCCAGGGGGGATTGCCCCCGAGATTTGCCAGGCGGAAGCTCTCCCGCCGGCCCTCACACCGGAGGAAAACGCCCCACTGGCAGCAGAAGACCACCAGGGCCGCTGCCCCGGCCAGGGGCAGATGCGCGCCCCCCTTGACCAGGCACCAAACGCAGTCACCTATAACGCTCAGGACCACCAGCAGCGCCCCTACGGCGCCGTGAAAGTGCTTTTGACGCAGGCCGGCGGCCATGTCCTGCCACAAGGGCAGGGCGAAAACGGCCTCCAGCAGCAACAGCCCGCCCAGCACGCCGAAGCGCAGGGCCGGGGTATCCGTCCAAAAGGCAGGCATGTTCACCAGGGAATCCGCCGCCGTGAGGCCCACCAGAAACACTGTGGGCAGCAGGCACCGCAGCACCGCGCCCCGGTGGCGGCGGCACAGCCGCTTCTGGGTGAACTCCGCCTCCTCCATAGGCGGCTCCGGCGGGATGTCCTCGTGTTCCTGCTCCGGGTCGGGCCGAGCCTTGGGGGCCGTCAGCGCCCGAAGAAATCCCCGGATCGCCGCCAGCCGCGCTCGGCGCAGGGCGGCTCTCCTGGCCTTTCGGGCCGCCGCTTCCTCCTGCTCCAGCTCCAGCTGCCGCTGGGCGGACTCCTCCTCCATCACGGCGGAGACAGTCCGGTCCATCACATCCTCAATGGACACCAGCCGCTCTTTCGGCTCCTCCGCTTCCGACTGCTCTTCCGGGTTTTCCTCCGGCTCTTCTTCGGCGGGGTGCTCATCCTCTGCTTCCGGCTCCGGGGCAGGCTCCGCCGCCGGGGGCTCCGGTTTTTGCACCGGCTCCTCCGCTGGGGAAAGAGGCTCCTCCGTCTCCGGAGTGGAAAGCCGCGCCGTCTCCGGCGGATTTTTCGGCTTTACCGCGCCGGTGCCGAACTCCGCCAGAATATCCTCCAGGTCGTAGTCCTGGGACAGGGGCACGTCCTTCAGCAGCTCTCCGGTGTCTGACAGAGTGCGATTCAGTTCTTCGTCCGTGTATTTGCTCATGGATCCTCGCTTACATCCGGCGGCGGACCGCCTCATATAACAATATCGCCGCGGCGGCGCTGGCATTGAGGGAGGAGATGTGCCCCTTCATGGGGATGCTCACCAAAAAGTCGCATTTCTCCCGGACCAGGCGGCCCATGCCGCTGCCCTCCGAGCCGATGACGATGGCCGCCGGACCCTTGAGGTCGGCGTCGTAGAGGGAGGTAGTCCCCTCGGCGGCGGTGCCGTAGACCCACACGCCCTTCTTTTTAAGCTCCTCCAAGGTGGCCGGGAGGTTTGCCACCCTTGCCACGGGCATGTAGCTCACCGCGCCCGCGGAGGTCTTGCCCACGATGGCCGTGAGCCCGGCGGAGCGGCGCTTGGGGATGATGACCCCGTGGGCCCCGGCGCACTCGGCGGTGCGGAGGATGGCTCCCAGGTTGTGGGGGTCGGAAATTTCGTCGCAGATCACCAGCAGCGGCGCCTCGCCCTTTTCAGCGGCGGCGTCCAGCAGGGACTGCACGGACACATACTCCCGCATGGCCGCCAGGGCAATGACCCCCTGGTGGGCGTGGGTACGGCTCATGCCGTCCAGCTTGCGCCGGTCGGCCTCCACCACCACGATGCCCTTTTCCCGGGCCCGGGAGGCGATGTGGCCCAAAGTCTTGTCCGTCTCGCCCTTGGCCAGGTAAATTTTGTCGATGTTCTCCCCGGAGCGCAGGGCCTCGATGACGGCGTTGCGGCCCTCGATGATGCCGTCCGCCTCCGCCTGGGGCAGGGACTTCTGTCTGTCGTTGTCTCTCATAGATGATCCTCATAACAGTAAAAATTATAAAAATAGTATAGCACATATAGGATATAATAGAAAGAAAAAAGAAAGGTCAATTCATAGAAATTTTACACGGTGAGGGTTTTTCCGCCCTTGTTTGCTTTTATTTTATATGGTATACTTCCATTAATTGCATAGGAAACTGCGCAAGGTTTTTCTAAGCGGAAGGAGGCCTATTATGGACTCAAATAACAATCGAAACAACAAAAACAACAAGAATAACCGAAATCTTCGGGGCGTGCTGGTGCTGCTGGCCTGGGCCGTGGTGCTGACCATCGCCTTTAACTACTTTGCCGACTACACCGGCAACGCCGCCAATAAGTCCACCAGCTTCGAGGTGGATTTCAGCGCCCTGGCGGACCTGGTGCGGGAGGATAAGATCGACCGGGTGGAGTTTAAGGACGGCAAGATCTTTGCCACGCCTATCGACGGCTATGTGTATACCGACGAGAGCGGCAAGGAGCCCAAGTCCTATACAAACTCCGAAAAAACCAAGGTCATCCTCTATACCACCCAGATCAACAGCAACAACTTCTATGAGCTGCTGGATGAGCATAATGTGACCTACACCGCCCCGGTGGTGGAGCAGATGAACCCCATTTTGCAGTTTATGATCACCTATATCCTGCCCACCATTTTGATGCTGGGCGCGTTTTTGCTGGTGATGCGCCTGCTGAGCAAGAGCAGCGGCGGCATCGGCGGCATCGGGAGCGTCGGCAAGTCCAACGCCAAGGTGTATATGGAGAAGCAGACCGGCGTCACCTTTAAGGATGTGGCCGGGCAGGACGAGGCAAAGGAGTCCCTGGAGGAGATCATCGACTTCCTCCACAACCCCGGCAAGTACACCGCCATCGGCGCAAAGCTGCCCAAGGGCGCGCTGCTGGTGGGCTCCCCCGGTACCGGCAAGACCCTGCTGGCCAAGGCCGTGGCAGGCGAGGCCAATGTGCCGTTTTTCTCCATCTCTGGCTCTGACTTCGTGGAGATGTTCGTGGGCGTGGGCGCCAGCCGCGTGCGCGACCTGTTTAAGGAGGCTGCCAAGGTGGCCCCCTGCATTATCTTCATCGACGAAATTGACACCATCGGTAAGTCCCGTGACGCCAGCCGCTTCGGCGGCAACGATGAGCGGGAGCAGACCCTGAACCAGCTTTTGGCGGAGCTGGACGGCTTTGACCCCAGCAAGGGCGTCATCGTCCTGGGCGCCACCAACCGCCCGGAGGTGCTGGACAAGGCTCTGCTGCGTCCCGGCCGTTTCGACCGGCGTATCACCGTGGACCGGCCCAACCTGGCGGGCCGTCTGGCCACATTGCAGGTCCACACCCGCAATATCCACCTGGCCGAGGACGTGAACCTGGAGAAGATCGCCCAGGCCACCGCCGGCTGCGTGGGCGCGGATCTGGCCAACCTGGTGAACGAGGCCGCCCTGCGGGCCGTGCGCAAGGGCCGCAAGGCGGTGAATCAGAACGACCTGCTGGTAGCCTTCGAGGTGGTCATCGCAGGCTCGGAGAAGAAGGGCACCGTCATCACCGACCAGGAAAAGCGTATCATCGCCTACCACGAGGTGGGCCACGCCCTGGTGGCTGCCAAGCAGAAAAATGCCCAGCCCGTCAGCAAAATCACCATCGTTCCCCACACCCAGGGGGCCCTGGGCTACACCCTGCACCTGCCGGAGGAGGAAAAGTTCCTCATGTCCAAGGAGGACATCCTGGCGGAGATCCGCACGCTGCTGGCAGGCCGCTCCAGCGAGGAGATCGTGTGCAATACCATGACCTCCGGCGCCGCCAACGACATTGAGCGGGCCACGGAGATGGCCCGGAATTTGGTGGCCCGGTTCGGCATGTGCGACGAGTTTGACATGATGGCCCTGGGGACCGTCCAGAGCCAGTATCTGGACGGCGGCTACTCCATGACCTGCGCCCAGGAGACCTACGCCGCGGCGGACCGGGAGACCATCAAGATCATCCGCCAGTGCCACCAGGAGGCCAAGGAAATTTTGCAGAACAACCGGGAGCTGCTGGATAAGATCGCCGCCTATCTGCTGAAGAAGGAGACCATCACCGGCCAGGAGATGATGGCCATCATCGAGGGCCGGGATCCGGAGACCGTGGACAACTACGGCGCCACCCGGGAGGAGGATGCGCCCCGGAAGGCCTTCCGTCCCTCCACCCCCAACAGCATTGAGGCTCCGGCCAAGCACATCAATATGGTGTCTGAGCCCATCCCCATGCCGGATTTCGACCAGCCAAGGGAGGAGCCGAAAAAGGACGGGGAAACGCCCGCTGAAAGCGAGAATAAGCCCGACGCGCCTGCGGAGGAAAAACCCCACAAGCCCACGGAAGAATAAGGGCGTTATATAAGAAGCAAACAGCCCCGGAGCGTTTCCGCTCCGGGGCTGTTACGGCCCAAAACAATGAATTTTCCGGTTGTCAGTTCAAATGCCGTTCAAAGTTGCCGCCTACCCGCACGCCCTCCTGCACGATGAAAAAGGCGTTGGGGTCGATCTTGTGCACCTCCTGGCGCAGAGTCTGGATCTCGTACTTGCTCAGGCACACGCACAGCACCACCAGGGGCTGGCCTGTGTAGCCGCCGTAGCCCTGCCAGTAGGTGACGCCCCGCTCCAGCCGCTCCATGATGAACTTGGGCAGCTCCGGGTGCTTTTCCTTGGTGAAGATCAGCACCTGGACGGTTATGCTCTGCTGGTGGGTCCGGTCCAGAAACAGGCTGTTGAATACCGTGTAAATGGTGGAATAAATGGCGGTGGTGGCGTCGAACAGCACCAGACACAGGGCATAGAGCACCGCGTTGCAGGAGATGCTGAACTTGCCCACGGTGAAGCCCTTGCCCTTTTTGCTCAGGTACAGGCCCAGGATGTCAAATCCGCCGCTACTGCACCCGCAGGTGAGCACCACACCCCCGGCAAAGCCGCTGACCATGCCGCCCAGGAGGCAGCTGGTGAGGGTGTCCCCAATGATGGGCGTGTCGGGCACCGGAATGATCATCAGGAACAGCGAGCAGCACACCGTGCACGTTATGGTGCGCACTACAAACCCGTGGCCCAGATTCTTCCACGCCAGCAGCATTAGCGGGATATTCAGCAGCAGATACAATGCGCCGGAGATGTCAAATCCCGGGTCTATCCCCAACTTCTGGGTGAGGATGGAGCGGATCAGCTGGCAGAAGCCCAGCAGACCGCCGGTATATAAATTGTGCGGAACTACGAACAAGTTGATAGATGTGGCAACCAGCAGCGCCCCCAGGATACCCATTCCTAGGCGGGCCCAGCGATTGTGCAGCACTTTGCTGAACATGATGCACGCCCCCTTTCATAGCCTGTATCCATTATTCCGGTTTCCGGAATAAAAGTCAATAGGAAAATCCTTGCTTTCTCTCAAAATGCTCTGCATGGCCGCCTGCATTTCACAGACTGTAGCGCAGGGACTTATACAGCCGCTCGATGCTGCGGCTCAGCGACCGGGAAACGGTGGACTTGTTCAGCCCCAGCTGCTGGGCGATGGCGGTGATGCTCATGCCCGAGGTAAAGCGCAGCTGCAATATCTCCCGCTGCCGGGGCGTCAGCTCCTGCTCCACGGCCAGGGGCAGATTGCTCAGCAGGCGGCGGATGCGGTCCCGGTTGTCTCCGGACTGCTCCTGCTTCCACAGGCACAGGCTGGCGATGTCGATGGGGTCATAGGCCTTAGAGGGTGTAATATGCATTTCGGCGATACCCCCTGTCATAGTAGCGTGCGGTGAGCTCGGCCAGCTGCCGGCTCTCCCGGTGCAGCGGCTCCAGCTCCCGGATACGCCGCTGCAGATGCTCGGCCCCCTCCCGGCTGTCACACTGGGCCTGGGCCTGCCGCAAAAATGCGATCCGTTGGTACAGCGCCTGGGCCTCCTGCTGATACTGGTAGGACAACTGCTGTAGTGTCATACTCCTTTCTCCTTTCCCTTATAAAAAATTTTGCAATCTCTTGCATATTTTTATTGACAAAAACCGGTCTTTGTGTTAGCATAATGTTCGCTGGTTGTTGTGCTGGTGTAGCTCAGCTGGTAGAGCAGCTGATTTGTAATCAGCAGGTCGGGGGTTCGAATCCGTCCACCAGCTCCA
>CAKTIW010000028.1:0-9963 GCA_934566025.1 uncultured Oscillospiraceae bacterium
ATCTTGATGGAGTTCTTGTTGGCGCCCACGGTACCGTCGCCGCCCAGACCCCAGAACTTGCACTCGATGGTGCCGGGAGCTGCGGTGTTGGGGCAGTTCTCATCCTCGGGCAGGGAGAGATTGGTCACATCGTCCACGATGCCGATGGTGAACTGACGCTTCATCTCGTCCTTCTTCAGCTCGTTATACACGGCGAACACGGAGGCAGGAGGCGTATCCTTGCTGCCCAGGCCGTAGCGGCCGCCGATGACCTTCACATCGTTCCAGCCGGCGTTGGCAAGCGCGGTGACAACATCCTGATACAGGGGCTCGCCCATGGCGCCGGGCTCCTTGGTGCGGTCCAGCACGGCGATCTTCTTCACGGAAGCGGGGAAGGCCTCCAGCAGCTTCTCGGGAGCGAAGGGACGGTACAGACGCACCTTCACCAGGCCCACCTTCTCGCCGTGGGCGTTCAGGTAGTCGATGACCTCCTCGGCCACATCGCAGATAGAGCCCATGGCCACGATGACGCGGTCGGCCTCGGGATGACCATAGTAGTTGAACAGCTTATAGTCGGTGCCCAGCTTGGCATTGACCATGTCCATGTACTTCTCCACCACGGCGGGCAGCTCTGCATAGTACTTGTTGCAGGCCTCGCGGTGCTGGAAGAAGATGTCGCCGTTTTCATGGCTGCCGCGCATGTGGGGATGCTCGGGGTTCAGGGCGTGGCGGCGGAACTCAGCCACAGCGTCCATGTCGCACATGTCCTTCAGGTCCTCATAGTCCCACACGGCGATCTTCTGGATCTCATGGCTGGTACGGAAGCCGTCAAAGAAGTTGATGAAGGGCACCTTGCCGGTGAGGGCGGCCAGATGCGCAACGGGAGACAGGTCCATGACCTCCTGCACGTTGCCCTCGCACAGCATGGCAAAGCCGGTCTGGCGGCAGGCCATTACATCGCTGTGGTCGCCGAAGATGTTCAGCGCTTGGGTGGACACGGTACGGGCGGACACATGGAACACGGCGGGCAGCTGCTCGGCCGCGATCTTGTACATGTTGGGGATCATCAGCAGCAGGCCCTGAGAGGCGGTATAGGTGGTGGTCAGAGCGCCGGAGCCGAGAGAGCCGTGAACGGCGCCGGCCGCGCCGGCCTCGGACTGCATCTCCACTACCTTGACCTGCGTGCCAAAGATGTTCTTCTGGCCGTTGGCGGACCACTGGTCCACAAAGTCGGCCATGGGAGACGACGGGGTGATGGGATAGATGGCTGCCACTTCCGAGAACGCATAGGATACATGCGCCGCGGCGTTATTGCCATCCATGGACTTCATTTTTCTAACCATGTTGTTTGCTCCTTCCATTTATTCATCCATTTTATCGTGTTTTCTTGCGGGAATCTTTCACATTGTTCATACTAACATAATTCGCAGGACTTGTAAACGTCATTTTTGTATCTTTCGCCCTTTTGAAAGTTTTTCATTGTCATGCACAAAAATTCTCACAGCGGATGGGAACTTTTTTTATAATTTTGTTTCATGCGGCGTGGTTTTGTGGTAAGATGAGGGTGATTTGGTACGCAGTCCGGCGCGGCCTTGCCGGATTTGCCCCCTGCAGGGGCAAATTATGGTGTCATTTGTGCCGCAGTCTGCAGGCGGGAGGGCCTCCCCCGGGCTGTCGGTGTGAAATTTTTACATCCGGTGTGTTAAAATCACGCACGCGGCGGGCTGCAAGCCTTTTGGCAGAAAAATCGAAGATCCTTCGCCGGATATTTATGAAAGGGGTGGGCCAAATGGTGGTGACCGTGCGCTCTCTGGGCCTAGGCGGCATCCGCGGATACGAAGTGAGCGTGGAGTGCTTCCTCTCCGGCGGCCTGCCCGCCTTCGATATTGTGGGCCTGCCGGACACGGCAGTGAAGGAGGCCCGGGAGCGGGTCCGGGCGGCGGTGAA
Organism: uncultured Oscillospiraceae bacterium; assembly: GCA_934566025.1. Classification (GTDB taxonomy): domain Bacteria; phylum Bacillota; class Clostridia; order Oscillospirales; family Oscillospiraceae; genus Vescimonas. Next base: position 1,927 of record CAKTIW010000028.1, read on the forward strand.
AAACTGCGGGGCCAAGTACCCGGTTAGCCGCATCACCGTGAATCTGGCCCCGGCGTCCCAGCGCAAGGAGGGCACGGTGTACGACCTGCCTATTTTTCTGGGCATCCTGGCGGCGTCGGAGGAGATCCCTCCCCTGCCGGCGGACGCGGCCTTCATCGGCGAGCTGAGCCTCACCGGGCGGCTGCGGCCCATCAGCGGCGTGCTGCCCATGGCTATGGCGGCGGCCCGGCTGGGCATCCGCCAGCTCTATCTCCCGGCGGAAAACGCCGCCGAAGCCACCCTGGCCCAGGGCCTCACCGTGTACCCGGTGGAGACCGTGGAGCAGCTGGTGGCGCACCTGCGGGGTCAGGCCCTCCTCTCCCCCGCTCCCGTCTGGCAGCCCCAGCCCCGGGAGCGGCGGCAGCAGCCGGACTTTGCCGATGTCATGGGCCAGGAGACGGTGAAGCGGGCCCTGGAAATTGCCGCCGCCGGGGGCCACAACATTCTGCTCATCGGCTCCCCGGGGTCGGGAAAATCCATGCTGGCAAGGCGGCTGCCCTCCATTCTGCCCGATATGACCCGGGAGGAATCCCTCCAGACGACGGAGATTTATTCGGTGGCCGGGCTTACGGAGGCCCGGCATCCCCTGGTGACCAGCCGTCCCTTCCGCAGCCCCCACCACACGGCCTCGGCGGTGTCCCTCACCGGCGGCGGCGCAGTGCCGAAGCCCGGGGAAATTTCCCTGGCCCACAACGGCGTGCTGTTTCTGGACGAGCTGCCGGAGTTCGATAAATCCGCCATGGAGACCCTCCGCCAACCCCTGGAGGACGGGGTGGTGACCATCACCCGGGCCTCCGGCTCTCTGACCCTCCCCAGCCGGTTCATGCTGGTGTGCGCCATGAATCCCTGCCGCTGCGGCTGGTACGGCCACCCGGAGCGCAAATGCACCTGCTCTCCGCGCCAGGTGGAGAGCTATATGCGCCGCATATCCGGGCCGCTCTTAGACCGCATCGACCTGCACATCGAGGTGCCGTCGGTGGACTATGATGCCATGCGCCGCAAGGACACACCCGAGTCCTCCCAGGAGGTGCAAAAGCGGGTGAACGCCGCCCGGAAGATCCAGCAGCAGCGCTACGCGGGGACCGAGGTCTCCTGCAATGCCTACATGGCCCCGTCCATGATCGGCAGATACTGCGCTCTTGACGGACCCTGCGAGTCCATCATGCGCAGCGCCTTTGACCGTCTTGGTCTCACCGGGCGCAGCCATGACCGCATTTTGCGGGTGGCCCGGACCATCGCGGATCTGGACGGCTCGGAGGTCATCCGTCCGGAGCACATCGCAGAGGCCATCCAGTACCGCAGCAGCAACATATTAAAGTAATAGGCAAAATTGCCCGCAGGAGCGGCCGCCCGTGGCCATCCGCATACCCTACCACTACATATAATATAAGGAGAAACCCCATGCACGAGATCATCCTCTGCAAGCTGGGCGAGGTGGTCCTCAAGGGACTCAACCGCCACAGCTTTGAAACCAAGCTCATGTCGAACATCCGCCGCCGGACCCAGAAGTTCGGCAAGTTCAAAATCTACTCCCGCCAGAGCACCATTTATGTGGAGCCCGCCTCCGACGAGTGCGACCTCACCGGGGCCTACGCCGCCTGCAAGCAGGTGTTCGGCCTCATCGCCATCGCCCGGGCGGTGCCCTGCGAGAAGAGCAAGGAGGCCATTCTGGAGACCGCCAAAGCCTATCTCGGCGACAGCCTCCGCAAGGCCGGCAGCTTCAAGGTGGAGAGCAAGCGGGCGGACAAGTCCTTCCCCATGAGCTCCATTCAGATCAGCCAGTGGGTGGGCGGGATGCTTCACGACGCCTTCCCCCATCTGAAGGTGGATGTCCACACCCCGGAGCTGACGGTGTATGTGGAGATCCGCGAGGACGCGGCCTATGTCCACGCCCCCGCCGAGCCCGCCGCCGGCGGCCTGCCCCTGGGCATGGGCGGCAGCGCTTTGAGCCTTCTCTCCGGCGGCATCGACTCCCCGGTGTCCTCCTACATGATGGCAAAGCGGGGTGTGGTGCTGGAGATGCTCCACTTCGCCGCGCCCCCCTACACCTCCGACCTGGCGAGGCAGAAGGTCCTGCAGCTGGCCCAGGAGCTCACCCCCTGGTGCGGCCGCATGAGCGTACACATTGTGCCCCTGACGGAGATTCAGGAGCAGATCCGCAAGCAGTGCCCGGAGGAATATTTCACTCTCATCACCCGCCGCTTTATGATGCGCATTGCCGACAAGCTGGCTAAGGAATTTGACTGCCGGGCCCTCATCACCGGCGAGAATCTGGGGCAGGTGGCCAGCCAGACCATGGAGGCCCTGCGGGTCAGCGAGGATGTGACGGATCTGCCTGTGCTGCGCCCCCTTATCGGCATGGACAAGGAGGAGATCGTCCGCATTGCCCGGCACATCGGCACCTTCGACACCTCCATCCTCCCCTATGAGGACTGCTGCACCGTCTTTACTCCCCGGCACCCCAAGACCAAGCCCCATGTGGAGGAGGTCCGGGAGATCGAGAGCGTGCTGGACATCGACGGTCTGGTGGAGCGGGCTATGAGCCAGCGGGAAGTGGTCAAGGTCAAGCTGTAAGGAGCGGGTTTTATGACTTATCAAGCGGAGCTTATCGCCGTGGGCTCGGAGCTGCTGCTGGGAAACGTAGCCAACACCGACGCCCAATATATCTCGGAAAAGCTGGCCACCGTAGGGGTGGATGTGCTCTACCACACGACGGTGGGCGACAATCCCGGACGGCTGCGCCAGGCGGCGGACATCGCCCGAAGCCGCTGCAACCTGCTGATTTTCATCGGCGGCCTGGGGCCCACCTATGACGACCTGACCAAGGAAACCGTCTGCGCCGCCTTCGGCCTGGGGATGGCGTTTCATGGAGATGTCATGGACGAGATCGCGGCCTACTTCAAGAATGTTTTTCACCGGGAGATGCCGGCGTGCAACCGCCAACAGGCGTTTTTGCCGGAGGGGTGTACGGTGTTTCATAACCCGGTGGGCACCGCCCCGGGCTGCGTTTTCGTGGTGGAGGGCGTGACGGTGGCTATGCTCCCGGGAGTCCCCCACGAGTGCCGGTATCTTACGGACCACGCCCTGATCCCCTACCTGAAAGCCAGGCAGGAGGGCGTGATCCTATCCCACACGCTGCATGTTTTCGGCCTGACGGAGCCCAAGGTCCAGGAGCTTCTGGGCGACCTGATGGACGCCGCCCAGAATCCCAGCCTGGCACCCTACGCCAAGGGGGCAGAGATACAGCTGCGGCTGACGGCCAAGGCGGAAACGGCGGAAAAATGCGAGGCTCTCATGGCCCCGCTGCTGGAGAAAGCGCGGCGGCGGCTGGGCGAAAATTATTACGGCACAGACCTGGGAAGCCCCGAGGAACACGCCGTGAAAACCCTGAAAGCACGGGGCCTGACGGTCTCTACCGCCGAGAGCTGCACCGGCGGGCTGATCGCCAAGCGCATCACGGATGTGGCGGGGGCATCGGCGGTGTTCCCCGGAGGCGTGGTGTCCTACATCAACGGGGTCAAGCACAAAATTTTAGGCGTTCCCGATGACGTTCTGGAGACCTTCGGTGCCGTTTCGGAGCCGGTGGCGGCGCACATGGCAGAGGGCGCCCAGCGCGTTGCGGGCAGCCACCTGGCCCTGTCGGTGACGGGGCTGGCAGGGCCCGACGGAGACGACCGGGGAAACCCGGTGGGGACGGTTTACATCGGCCTGGCGACCCCCACCGGCACAGAGGTGACGCACCTAAATCTCCGCGGCAGCCGGGAGAGCATCCGGCAGCAGGCGGCGGACTACGCCCTGGCTCTGCTGAACCGCTATTTATACAACGAAGATCAAGGAGAACACGAACATGGCAAAGAATAAAATGCCCTACGACCCCTACCGCAACCAGCAGGAGGCCATCCGCAAAGCCAAGGGCAACCCCAACAAAAACCAACACCACAAGAAAAACAACTCCAACTACGGCGGCGGAGACTACCAGAGGGAAAAGGCCGCCCAGAAGGCGGGTCAGACGGAAAAGACGAAGCTGCCCACCTGGCTCAAGATCTGCCTGGGGATCTTGTTCACGGCGCTGGTGGCGGCGCTGATCCTGCGCACCACGGTATGGAAGGACAGCCTGCTGATGAACTACCTCACCTCCCTGCTGCTGGGTCTGGCCTGCGCGGCGCTGTTTTACACCCGGCGGTTCCGCGCAAGCAAGAAGGAAAGCAAGCTATACAGCGTAATATCCGTGCTGCTGGCCATTATGGCGGTGCTCTACGGCGGCATGGGTCTCATCGGTCTGCTGACTCTGGCGGGGATCCTGTAACAGAATTTTGGTAATTTTTCTGTTGACAAAACTGGCTTTTGTGGTAAAATGACAGGGAATACAGCGCAAATGCATGGATGGGGACAAGTACCCCCAGACCATCGGTATGAAGAGATCCGCCGGTTTGGTGCGAGGCGGAGACCGGGTCTGCGGCGAATATCACCCCGGAGCTTCCGGCTGAACGAAACGGTTTTTTAGTAGGCACGGACGGCGGAAGGCCGTTATCTCCCTTCGCCCACGGATGGTGGGACGGAGTGGCCGCCTTGGGGCGGCAACAAGAGTGGTACCGCAGAGGTTTGTTTTTCGCCTTTGTCTCTTATGGGAGACAAAGGCGATTTTTTTCTTTGAAGGTGCGGCGCGGCACGGTTTTTTGCAAGGAGTGCGGTGGGGCGGGCGACCGCGAGGGTCGCCCCTACGCAAAAAAGCCTCCCTTGCCTAAAGGGAGGGGGACCAACCGAAGGTTGGTGGAGGGATACTTGCGGGGAGAACGGCTGCGCGTTTGCTGTAAGTTCGTGCGGGGAAGAATCCCCCAGTCACGGCCTCGCCGTGCCAGCCCCCTTTAGGCAAGGGGGCCGAGGAGACGGGGGCTACGGATTGCCACAGCCAGTTTGCAAACTGGCTTCGCAATGACATGGTTTTCGCAAGAGCTGCGGTGCAAGCCCGGGCGGACGGACAGCTTGGTGGCTGGTATGGCGGGCCGGGTTTGCAGGGACACATTTTTAATTCTGTTTTCAATTTTGTTTTCTCAATACACATATATGGAGGTACATCATGGAGTACAAAAGCACACTGAACATGAGCAAAAGCGGCTTTCCCATGCGGGCGGGACTGCCCAAGCGGGAGCCGGAAATGCTCAAGCACTGGGAGGAACTGGACCTTTACAATGAGCTGCTGAAAAAGAATGAGGGCAAGCCCCTTTTTAACCTGCACGACGGCCCTCCCTTCTCCAACGGCGCACTGCACATGGGCCACGCCCTGAACAAGTCTCTGAAGGACTTCATTACCCGTATGTATGCCATGCGGGGCTACTACACCCCCTACATCCCCGGCTGGGATAACCACGGTATGCCCATTGAAAGCGCCATCATCAAGCAGAATAAGCTCAACCACAAGGCTATGAGCGTGGCGGACTTCCGCACCGCCTGCCATGAATTTGCCGACCACTACATTGATGTGCAGCGGGAGGGCTTCAAGCGCATGGGCGTTGTGGGCGACTGGGAACACCCCTACAAGACCATGGACCCGGGCTTTGAGGCCCAGGAGGTTCGGGTGTTCGGCAAGATGTATCAAAACGGCCACATCTACAAGGGTCTCAAGCCCGTATATTGGTGCGCTCACGACGAGACCGCCCTGGCCGAGGCCGAGATTGAATATAAGGACGACCCCTGCACCACGGTGTATGTGAAGTTCCCCATGAACGACGACCTGGGCAAGCTGGAGCATCTGGACAAGAGCAAGCTCTTCTTCGTCATCTGGACCACCACCATCTGGACCCTGCCCGGAAACCTGGCCATCGCCCTGCATCCCGACGAGAGCTACGCCGTCGTCAAGGCCCCCAACGGGGAAATGTACATCATGGCCGAGGCTCTGGTGGAGAAGGTCATGAAGATCGGCGGCTTCGACAGCTATGAGATCGTGGAGACCCACCCCGGCTCCTTCTATGAAAATATGCTGGCCAGCCATCCCTTCCTGCCCAAGACCAGCCGCCTGGTTTTGGCGGACTATGTAACCATGGACAGCGGTACCGGCTGCGTCCACACCGCCCCCGGCTTCGGCGCCGACGACTACGAGACCTGCAAGCGCTACGGCATGGAGATGGTGGTGCCCGTGGACGACCAGGGCCGCCACACCGACTACGCAGGCAAGTACGCCGGAATGGGGACCGACGAGTCGAATCCCATCATCCTGGAGGACATGAAGAAGGCCGGCTCCCTCTTTGCCAGCGAGGAGATCGTACACAGCTATCCCCACTGCTGGCGCTGCAAGAATCCCATCATCTTCCGGGCCACGCCCCAGTGGTTCTGCTCGGTAGATTCCTTTAAGGACGAGGCCATTGCCGCCTGCGAGGATGTGCGGTGGGTGCCCGGCTGGGGCAAGGACCGTATGCGCTCTATGATCCTGGAGCGCACCGACTGGTGCATCAGCCGCCAGCGCCGGTGGGGCCTGCCCATCCCCGTGTTCTACTGCAAGGACTGCGGCAAGCCCATCTGCACCGAGGAGAGCATCGAGGCCGTGGCGTCCCTGTTTGAAAAGAAAGGCTCCAACGCCTGGTTTGACATGGAGGCAGAGGACATCCTGCCCAGCGGCTTCACCTGCCCCCACTGCGGCAAGCAGGCCGGCTTTGAAAAAGAGACGGACACCCTGGACGGCTGGTTTGACTCCGGCTCCACCCACTTCGCCGCTATGGAGCGGGACCAGGGCTTCTGGCCCTCCACCATGTACATTGAGGGTCTGGACCAGTATCGCGGCTGGTTCCAGTCTTCCCTGCTGGTGGCCGTGGGCGCCCTGGGCCGGGGCGCACCGTTTAAGGAGTGCGTGACCCACGGCTGGACCGTGGACGGCGAGGGCAAGGCCATGCACAAGTCCCTCGGCAACGGCATGGATCCCGCCGAGATCTTCGACAAGTACGGCGCCGACCTGCTGCGTCTGTGGGCGGGCTCCTCCGACTACCACGTGGACGTGCGCTGCTCCGATGAAATTTTCAAGCAGCTGAGCCAGAACTACCTGAAGTTCCGCAACACCTGCAAGTTCTGCCTGGACAACCTGGTGAATTTCGACCCCAACGACCTGGTGAAGCCCGAGGAGATGCTGCCTCTGGACAAGTGGGCCGTGACCCGGCTCAACGACCTCATCGGCAAGGTCTTTGGCTGGTATGACAACTATGAGTTCCACGCCGTGTCCCACGCCATCAACGACTTCTGCGTGGTGGACCTGAGCAGCTTCTACTTTGACATCCTCAAGGATCGGCTGTACTGCGACGAGGCGGATGGTCCGGAGCGCCGCAGCGCCCAGACCGCGCTGTACCTCATTCTGGACGCCATGACCCGGATGTTCGCGCCTATCCTGGCCTTCACCTGCGACGAGGTGTGGCTGGCCATGCCCCACCGGGCCGAGGATGACGGGCGGAATGTCCTCTTTAACGAGATGGTGCAGCCCTACACCGAGTATGCCCTCTCCGGCGAGGAGATGGCCAAGTGGGGCCGCATCGCCGCCCTGCGCAGCGCTGTGAACGGCGCGCTGGAGCAGGCCCGGGCGGACAAGGTCATCGGCAAGAGCCTGGAGGCCGCCGTGGAGCTGACCGTGCCGGAGGAGGATGCCTTCCTGGCGGAAATGGACGAGGAGCAGGTGGCAGACCTGTTCATCGTGTCCCAGGTGAAGCTGACCGTGGGCGACCAGGTGAAGGTGACCGTGGAAGCCGCCCAGGGCACCAAGTGCGGACGCTGCTGGAAGGTGCTGCACAGCGTAAAGGCCGTGGGCGAGCACGAGGCCCTGTGCCCCCGCTGCGCCGCCGTGATGGCAAAGCTGCCGAAAGTGGAATAAAACACTTGCATTTCCCGCAAAAGTGTGTATAATAATGGGGTGGAACGAGTTTGTTCCACCCCATTTTTCCATATCCGGGCTTGTAGCTCAGCTGGGAGAGCGTTCGGTTCGCATCCGAGAGGTCGAGGGTTCGAATCCCTTCAGGTCCACCA
>CAKTIW010000029.1:0-8413 GCA_934566025.1 uncultured Oscillospiraceae bacterium
GAGCTGGCGCCCATCTACACCACCACCAACATCGCCACCGACCACAACCAGCTGACCATGGAGATCATGCAGAAGGTGGCCGCCCGCCACGGGCTGGTGTGCCTGCTGCACGAGAAGCCCTTCGCCGGCGTCAACGGCAGCGGCAAGCACAACAACTGGTCCATGGCCACCGATACCGGCTTCAACCTGCTCACCCCTGGCGACACCCCCTACGAGAACGCCCAGTTCCTGCTGTTCCTGTGCGCGGTGATACAGGCCGTGGACGACTATCAGGACCTGCTGCGCCTGTCCGTAGCCACCGCCGGCAACGACCACCGGCTGGGCGCCAATGAGGCCCCTCCCGCCGTGGTGTCCATGTTCCTCGGCGATGAGCTGTCCGCCGTGCTGGAGGCCATTGACCACGGCACCGCATACAGCGGCGCTGCCCGGACCGAGATGAAGCTGGGCGTGCCCGCCCTGCCCCGCTTCCTGCGGGACACCACCGACCGCAACCGCACCTCCCCCTTCGCCTTCACCGGCAACAAGTTCGAGTTCCGGATGCTGGGCTCCTCCAACTCCATCGCCTGCGCCAACATCATGCTCAACGCCGCTGTGGCCGAGTCCCTGCGGGAGTATGCCGACAGGCTGGAGGGCGCCGACGACTTTGACGAGGCCCTCCACGCTCTCATCCGCAAGACCATCCGGGAGCACAAGCGCATCATCTTCAACGGCAACGGCTACGACGAGAGCTGGATCCGCGAGGCCACCGAGAAACGGGGGCTGCTCAACCTGCGCACCACCCCCGACGCCCTGCCCTACCTGCTGAAGGAAAAGAACGTGGACATGCTCACCCGCCACGGAGTGTACACCAAGGCGGAGCTGGAGTCCCGGTACGAGATCACGCTGGAGAACTACTGCAAGACCGTGACCATCGAAGCCCGGACCATGGTAGATATGGCCCGGAAGGAAATCCTCCCCGCCGTCAGCGGGTACGTGAAGGAGCTGTCCGACACACTGCTGGCCAAGGCCGCAGCGGTGCCCGGCCTGTCCGGGGTCTATGAGAAGGACCTCATCGCCCGGCTGTCCGGCCTGATGGACGGCATCGCCTCCGCTGTGGACGGACTGGACATGGCCGTCGCCGCGCTGGCCGGCGAGTATGGTGTCACCGCCGAGGCAGACACCATCCGGGACGTGATCCTGCCCAAGATGGACGGCCTGCGGGTCCTGTGCGACGAAGCAGAGACCATTACCGCCGCCAAGCACTGGCCCTTCCCCACCTACGGAGAGCTGTTGTTCGGCGTGCGCTGAGTGTCCGATACATAAAAAAGCACCCTGCCTCCCGGCCAATGTCATTAAGTTAATCTAAAAACCCAGCCGTTGAGGGGTGGAAAGATGGTTTCCTCTTCTTAACGGCTGGGTGCTTTTTTGGCTGTTGCATTTAATTAACCGCAAATTTCAAACAAAATGTAAAGAATCGCCCTATCCGCTTGCTTTTCCGTCACATGGAGATAGAGTAAATCAAACGCCGCGATGAACGATGTTCGCAGGCAGTATGTGAGACAGCCAAAAAGTGAGCGCTTAGAGAGATTTTGAGATTCTTTGAAGTTTTTATTTGAGAGACAGCCAAATTTGAAAGAGTAATTTAACAGCCAACGAAATAGCAGCGAACATATCAGAGCATCAACGCACACGCTCCTTGCAGGCGCGTGCAGTTGGTGTTTTCTTTTTATCCGGCGAATTTTCGTTCGGAGGCTAACTCTTATGTCAATACAATCCATTCGCGTGGCACTCAACGCCGCAATTAGAGCCGCCGCACAGCGCATCGGGGGCAAGCGTTTTTCCCGCAAGAGTGCGCTGACGGCGGAAACCGTCATACGGCTTTTCATCGGTGCGGAGGGTGGCTCCTTTGACGACTTGGTCATACAGCCGGAGCCAAAGAAAGACGAAATCGGCGCGTTGGTTGAAATGCTGAAACGCAGCACATTTGCGCAAAAAACGCTGATAATAGCCGATAGAGGTTTTGAAAGGAGTTCTTGCGAACGCCCCGCGCGGACAGTGAAAAGCTGTTGGAGGAAATCGCGCGGTACACCATCCCCATCCGCCCGAACAGGCAGGACGAGCAGAACTTGAAAGTGAAAGGTTTCGCGGGATTTGTCTACCGCGTAGCCGCTTGACAAAAAAGAGGGGGTGGTGTTTGCGGACACCGGCCCCCCTCAACGCATTTTTTCAAAAAGCCTGTTTTTCCCCCTCAAAAACGGCGTTTTTCAAAAAAGAAATGCCGCCTTAACTTAACAGCCGCAGCGGAAAGACTTGTGAACGACGCATAGGGACATATCGGAAGAAAAACCGCCCAAGCATACAACAAGTCTGCGCATAGATACCGAAATCAGCGAAAACTACCGCAAACCAGCAGAGCGAAATCATTCCAAGGAAATCTCAACAAGTCCTGCCAATGCTCTGAAAATTCCATCACGGATTTTCTGCAGTCCATCTTTTTTATTGCTCTGTATGGAAACGCATGATATGATGGATTTGGCAGCGGTGAAAGAAACAGGTAAATATGAATTTGACGGGATGAAAGCGAGAAATAATTATGGAGATATTTACTTTTAACGGCTACGATGGAGAAAAAATAGCACTGAAATTAAAAGAAGTCATAGGATTTCCTGATTCAACAAGCTATGAAGGTGGCTACGATATAATTTGCTCATTGGAAATTGATGTTGGCTGTTATAAGGCGAAATTTGATAGATACTATTCAGCAACAGCTGCTTTGTATAGTTTTTCAAATCAATTAAAGGAATGCTATGAAAGATTGGAAGGAGAAGCAAAGTATGCACTGCTCTTAGAAAACGATTTAATATTTACCGTAACAATGGGTTCTTCTGGACGTGCAACGGTAAAGGGTAAATTTCAGGAAAGGCCTGACTTTAATAATGTTCTCTCTTTTGAAATGGATACAGATCAATCATGTTTCCTCTCTGTAATTAGCGGAATAGAAAGTCTGAAAGATAAATATGGAGATATGCAAGGGGTAAAATAAGTGGAGTTGTCGATAAATCCCAGTTTGATGAAGTACAAGGCCATCTTTGAGCGCAACGCCGACCGTCTTGTGAACGCCAACACCATTTACGAGGGACAGGTCATTGTCCTGCCCGCGAAGTAAGCACGATCAAACCACATAACGAAAGCATAAAAAAGGCCCACCTCAAAAAATCGAGGTGGGCATTTTTTCGTGTGCGCGGATTTGCTTAACTTAATGACATTGGCCTGCCGGCAGGGTGCTTTTTATTTGGTTCGCAGTCAGCCGATGGTCTTTCCGTCCTCGATGGCAGAGATGAGGTCCACGCGGCGCTGATGGCGGCCGCCCTCAAAGTCAGCGTCCAGCCAGGTCTCCACGATCATGCGGGCCAGCTCGGTGCCCACCACGCGGGAGCCCAGCGCCAGCATGTTGCTGTTGTTGTGCAGGCGGGACATCTTGGCGGAGTAAGGCTCGGAGCACACCACGCAGCGGATGCCCTTCACCTTGTTGGCCGCCAGCGAGATACCCACGCCGGTGCCGCAGAACAGCAGGCCCCGGTCACACTTGCCGCTGGCTACAGCGCTGGCCGCGGCGTAGCCGTAGACAGGGTAGTCGCAGCTGTCGTCGGTGTCGGTGCCGAAGTCGGTGTACTCCAGCCCCCGCTCGTCCAGCAGCTTCTTGATCTCTTCCTTCAGACCACGGCCGGCGTGGTCGCTTCCCAGTGCGATCATGTTCTGTGCCCTCCCTTACTTGGTGCCGAAAATACGGTCGCCCGCATCGCCGAGGCCGGGGACGATATAGCCGTTCTCGTTCAGATGATCGTCCAGTGCGCCGGCGTAGATGTCGACATCGGGGAACTTCTCGCGGACGCAGCGGATGCCCTCGGGGGCCGCCACCAGCACCATCAGCTTGATGTGCTTGCAGCCGCGCTTCTTCATCTCGCCGATGGCCTCGCAGGCGGAGCCGCCGGTAGCCAGCATGGGATCCACGATGAGCACGTCGCGCTCGGCCACGTCCTTGGGCATTTTGCAGAAGTAGGGATGGGGCTCCAGCGTCTCCTCATCCCGGTACATGCCGATGTGGCCCACACGGGCGGAGGGCACCATGCGCAGCACGCCGTCCACAAGGCCAAGGCCGGCGCGGAGGATGGGCACCACCACGAACTTCCGCCCCGCCAGAGTGGGGGCCTCCATCTCGCAGATGGGGGTCTCGATGTGCTTGGTGGTCAAGGGCAGATCCCGGGTGGCCTCATAGGTGATGAGCATGCCGATCTCGCTGACCAGCTCCCGAAAGTCCTTGACGCTGGTGTGCTTATCCCGCATGATGGTCAGCTTATGGGCCACCAGCGGATGGTCCATGATGTGGACCTGCTTGTCGTTCTCAAACATGGTTCCGTTCCCCTTTTATCTAAAAAATTTTAACAGCTTACAACTTCTTTTCCCGCTCCATCCGTTCCCGCTCGGCCTGACTGAGGCGGTGGTACTGGGGCGTCAGCGCCCCGGCGGACACCAGTCCGCCTGTCCGGACCAGCTCCAGCGCCTCCCGGGCCACGCCGCAGGCGGTCTGGTACACCAGATGGGGCGGAGCCATGACATAGTCCAGCCCGTTTTCGGCAAAGGTCCGGGCGCACAGGGCCGCGCCGTCCCCCACCAGAACGGGCCGGCTGCCCGCGGCCCGCAGCTCGGCCATCAGCTCGGCAAGGCCGATGGCCCGGTCGGGCGTCAGCCGGGTGAGCACACCGCCCTCGGCCCGGAAGCGGGCGTTGTACACCTGATCGCGCCGGGCATCCATGACGGCGCAGATCTCACCGTCCATGTGGGCCACGTTCCACGCCATAGAGGCCAGCGTGGAGCAGGGCGCACAGGGCTTGTCCCCCTTCCACGCGAGGCCCTTGGCCGCCGCCACGCCGATGCGGATGCCGGTAAAGGATCCCGGCCCCGCCGCCACAGCGATGACATCCATCTCATCCAGCGTCAGGCCGGTGTTTCTCAGCAGGTCCGCCGCCATGGGCATCAGAGTGGCGGAGTGGGTCAGGCCGCTGTTCTGAAAGGACTGGGCCAGCAGCTTCTCCTCCTCGGCCACCGCCACAGAGGCGGTCACCGCCGAGGTCTCCAGCGCCAGGATCTTCACAGGTCCACCCCCTCGATGTCGATGATGCGGTCGTTGTCGCCCTCGCCCCGGGTGATGGATACCCGGATAGCGTCCCCCTCGATGGCGCCGGCCACGTTCTCGCTCCACTCCACGGCGCACACGCCGTTCCGGGCCAGATAGTCCTCCCAGCCGATGTGGAACAGCTCATCGGCGCTGCCCAGGCGGTACATGTCAAAGTGGAACAGGGGCAGGCGCCCTCCCTCGTACTCGTTGACGATGGTGAAGGTCGGGCTGGTCACCCGGTCCTCCACCCCAAGAGCCTCCGCCATGCCGGAGACAAAGGCGGTCTTCCCCGCCCCCAGGTCCCCGGTGAAGGCGACCACCTCGCCGCCCTGAAGCCTGTCCGCCAGCCGCGCGCCGATGGCCCGGGTCTCCTCCGGGCTGTGTGAGATCAATTTCATCTTCCCTCACCTCAACTTTTCAAATCAGTATAGCACAGTTCCCATCTTTGTGCTATACTAATTTACAGCTTTGCGCGCAAAAGTATCTGACGACTTTCACAAAGGAGGGAGGAGAACCGATGAATCCTCTGCGGGCGGTCCGGGAATTCTTCAAAAAGGGCGATGTGGTGCTGCTCTGTCTGTGTCTGCTGGCCAGCGGGGCCGGGCTGCTGCTGATTTACAGCGCCACCCGGTACGACGTCCTTCTCCACTCCTTTGCCCTGAAGCAGGCGGTGTTCACCTGCATGGGCGTGGTGCTCTATTTCATCGTCACCTTCATCGACATCGAGTTTCTGATGGAGAAGTGGTGGTGGGTCATCCTGTTGCTGGGGCTGTTCGTCATCCTGCTCATCAAGCCCTTCGGCCGGGACGACGGCACCGGCAACCGCAGCTGGGTATTCATCCCCGGCCTGCCCTTCGGCTTTCAGCCCGGAGAGATCGCCAAGCTGGCCTACGTGGCGGTGTTCGCGTGGCTGCTGAACCGGGAGCGGAAAAAGGGCGTCAGCCGGTTCGTCTCCATTCTCAAGTATCTGGCCCTGACGGGGCTGATGGCCGGGCTGCTGGCGGTGCTCTCCGGTGACTTCGGCATGGTGCTGGTGTACCTGTTCCTGTTCATCATCATGGCGTGGGTCGGCGGGGTGAACAGGTGGTGGTTCATCGGCGTGGGCGGCGGCGGACTGGCCGCGGCGGCCGGACTGTGGTCCTTCGTCCTGCCCCACACCAAGTACTGGACGGACTACCGCATCCTGCGCTTCCGGGTGGTGTTCGACCACACGCTGGATCCCTCCGGCGTGGGCTGGCAGCAGAGCCGCTCCCTCATCGCCATCGGCTCCGGCAAACTGACGGGCATGGGCTACCTCCATGGGCGGCAGACCCAGTCGGCCTACTCCAGCAGTCTCCCCGCCCGGCACACGGACTTCATCTTCTCCGTCTGCGGGGAGGAGTTCGGGCTCATCGGCTGCGCGGTGCTGCTGCTTCTTCTGCTGGCCATCATCCTGCGGTGTGTGTGGGTGTCCCGTCGGGCCAAGAGCCACATGTCCTGCTTCATGGCCATGGGCTTTGCCGGGATGCTGATGGTGCAGGTGCTGCTGAACGTGGGCATGTGCCTGTACGTGACCCCCGTGGTGGGGCTGACGCTGCCCTTCATCAGCTACGGTGGGTCCTCCACCCTGACGCTGTTCATCGCCATGGGCATCGTCTCCGGCATCAAGATGCGGCCTCTGCCCAGCTGGCTGAAGGACCGCAGCCAGCTGTGACAGAAAAACAACCCTCCCATCTCAAAAGTCCTGCGGCATCTGCCGCGGGACTTTTCTGTATATTTCCGGAACTGGCGCAAATGCTATCTTCAGCCAAATCAAGAAGGAGGATCTCAACTGTGAAATACCGCGTCAGTATTCTTTCCCTGCTGCTGGCGGCGGCGCTGGCTCTGCCCGCCGGGGCCGCGCTGGCCGCCCCCCGCGCCGCAGGCAACTCCGCCCCCATCGCCGAGGATCTGGAGCTCAGCACCTACAAGGACATCGCCATCACCAGCCGCTTCGCCGCCACCGACCCCGACGGCGACCCCGTCACCTTCCAGATCGTGGAATCCCCCGCCCGGGGCCGGCTCACCCTGGACGAGAACGACTCCGCTGCCTTCTGGTACACCCCCTACGAGGGCAAGAAGGGCAAGGACAGCTTCACCTATGTGGCCGTGGACGATAAGGGCAACGTGTCCCAGCCCGCCACGGTGAAGATCGTCATCTCCAAGCAGACCACCAAGGTGACCTACTCCGACATGGCCGGCGAGGCCGGGGCCTACGCCGCCGTCCGTCTGGCGGAGGAGGGGGTCTACGTGGGCCGCAGGGTGGGCAGCCTGTACTGCTTCGACCCCGGCGAGACCTTCACCCGGGAGGAATTTCTGGCCATGGCCATGGAGGCCGCGGGGGTGGAGCCCCTCTCCGGCGTGACGGTCACGGGCTTCTTTGACAACGACGCCATCTCCGTCTGGGCACGGGGCTATGTGTCCGCCGCGCTGATGGACGGCGCCGTTCGGGGCAGCAAAAACGAGCAGGGTCAGGCGGTGTTCATGGCCGCCGAGCCCATCACCTGCGCCGAGGCCGCCGTCATCATCGACCGCCTGCTGGCCATGGAGGACGTGAAGGCGGAGCCCACCATGGCGGCCCCGGCGTGGTGCGCCCAGGCCGCCGCCAATCTGGAGACGGTGTCCGTCCTCCCCGCCGGGGCGGACCTCTCCGCCGCGCTCACCCGCAGCGAGGGGGCCCAGATGCTCTCCTCCATGCTGGACGTGCTCCAGCGGCGGGAGAAAAAGGGCTGGTTCAAATAATGCGGCAAAAAAGTCCCCGCAGCCGATGGCCGCGGGGACTTTTTCATTCTTCGTCGAATCGGGGCAGGTCCTCGCTCTGGGGGATGGCGTCCCCCTCGTAGGGCATCTCCTCGGGCACGGCGGTGGACATATTCTGGCGGTACTGCATCTCCTGCCACTGCTCCTTGGTGATGAGCAGCTGCCGGGGTTTGGAGCCCTCGAAGGGCCCGACGATGCCCTTTTCCTCCATCTGGTCCACCAGACGGGCAGCCCGGCCGTAGCCCAGCTTCAGCCGGCGCTGGAGCATGGACACCGACGCCTGGCCCACCTCCAGCACCACGTCGATGGCGGCAGGGAGCAGCTCGTCGTAATCGCCCTCCTCGGCGGCGGGATCGGCGCCGCCCACACCCTTGGAGCCCTTGTCCTTCTCCTCGGCGTGGCGCTCGATCTCGTGCATGACCTCCTCATCGTAGTGGGGGGCGGAGCTCTCCTTCACGAAGGACACCACCTCGGCCACCT
>CAKTIW010000030.1:0-6833 GCA_934566025.1 uncultured Oscillospiraceae bacterium
CTGCGCATCCGCTGGATCGTGCTGCTGGCGGCAAGCGCCGTCTATGTCGGGCTGTCCGGCTGGTACAGTGTGGCGCATCTGACCACCGTGGCGCTGGTGATGTGGGGCGGCGGGCTGATGCTTGAACGCAAAAGAAGCGGGCTGATGCTGGCGCTGCTGGTTGGGCTTGACATGAGCGCGATGCTGCTGCTCAAATACGCGCCCTTTGCGCAGGGGCTGCTGGTGCCCGTGGGGCTGAGCTATTTCACGTTCCAGTCAGCGGGGTATCTCGTTGATGTCTATCGCGGCAAGGCACAGGCGCAGAAGAACCCGCTGAGGGCGTGGTTGTTTGTGGGCTACTTCCCGCAGCTTGCACAGGGCCCCATTTCCACATGGAAGGAGCTTGGACCGCAGCTGATAACCGGGCATCGGCTGAAGCCGGAGCAGTTCGGCTCCGGATTCACGCTGCTGCTGTGGGGGTATTTCAAGAAGCTGGTCATTGCTGACCGGCTGGCAGCAACGACGGACACGCTGCTTGGGGGCGGTAGCCTGCCGGGCTGGTTTGTGCTGGGTGGGGTTATGCTGTATACCGTTCGTCTGTATATGGACTTCTCTGGCGGCGTGGACGTGGTGCGCGGGCTGTCCCGGATGGTGGGCATCGAGCTGCCGGAAAACTTCCACCGCCCCTTCTTCGCAACGAGCGTGGCGGACTACTGGCGGCGCTGGCATATCACGCTGGGCAAATGGTTCCGTGCCTACCTGCTCTACCCGCTGACGACCTCCCGGGCGGGCATCGCACTGGGCAGGTTTGCATCCAAATTTCTGGGCAAGCGCACGGGACGCGCAGTACCCAGCGTCCTTGCCACGCTGCTGGTGTTTCTGCTGATCGGTCTTTGGCATGCTGCCAACTGGAACGCGGTGATTTACGGTGCGTATTTCGGGCTGGTCATGGCGTCGTCCATGCTGCTGGAGCCTGTTTGGAAAACCATGCGCGCCACGCTGCGCTTGCCGCAGGGCGGCTTCATGACGCCCCTGCGCATTGTGCGCACCTGGGGACTGATTCTGCTGGCACAGTACTTCGCCTTTACGGCAAGCCCGCAGCAGAGCCTCGCACTGCTTGGTCAAACCCTCGCACCGTGGTCGTTTGAAGGCTGCGCTGCGCAGCTGACGGCGGTCATGGCGCCGCTGGAATGGCTGATTGCCGGAGCAGGCTGCGCGGCGGTGCTGGCGGTGGACGGACTGTGTGAACGGAAGGTGGATGTATGCACCCGTCTGGTCAGGGCGCCTATCGCGCTGCGCTGGCCTGTTCTGCTTGTACTGATTCTGGTCATTGCGGTATTCGGCATGTACGGCACGGGGTACAACGGCGCGGACTTCCTGTATACGCAATTCTGAAACGAGGTGAGCGCATGGAAAAGCCAACCGTCTCCCGAAGGAGGGAGCTTCTGCGCTTCTGGCTGCGGCTGATCTGCTTCGCGCTTTTGACCGCAGCAATGCTCATTTACGCCACCTACGTCCTGACACCCAAGCACGACTACGGCATCTGCTCCATGATCAACTTGTACCGGCAGGAGCCGGACAGCATTGACGTGCTGGCGGTGGGCACCTCGCTGACCTACGCCGGGGTGAACACCAACGTGCTCTGGAAGGAATACGGCATCGCCGCCTACGATCTGTGCAGTGCCGAGCAGCCCTTCTGGGTCAGCTACTATGCTATCCGGGAGGCACTCAAAACCCAGCATCCGCAGGTGATTCTGCTGGATGCCAAGCCCTCCATCTACACGAAGGACTATTCCCCCCGCGGACGCATCATTCTTTCCACCTATGGTATCGCCGGACCGGCAAACCGCATCGGTGCGATCCTCGCCTGCGCGGAAACACCGCAGGATGCGCTGGGGTTCATTCTGGGTCTGCCCGAGGTGCACAGCAATTATCAGCACATGAGCCTTTCGGACTTTCGCATTCCGCCGGACAACGGCGGGCGCGGCGATGCGTGGAAGGGCTTCATCGAGATGGACGAGACAGAACCGCATGAAAGACCTTCGCTGGTATACAGCAGCGTGCGGCGCAACATGAACGCCCGGCAGGAGGAATACGTCCGCAAGATTTTGGAGCTGGCGCAGGCGGAGGGTATCGAGGTGATGCTGCTGGGCATACCGAACCCTGACTATGCTCACGATCACATGTATTACAACGCGCTCTGGTCCATTGCGGAGGAATACGGCATCTCCGGCATCAACTACAACGACCCGCTCCTGCGATTTGGTTTGCGCTACTCCTCGGACTTTGCGGACTGGCAGCACCTGAACGTGAAGGGCAGCGTGACCTTCTCCCGCAGGCTGGGGGAGGACCTGATGGAGCGATACGACCTGCCGGATCGCCGGGGCGATGCGCGCTATGACTCCTATGCAGACAGTGCCGCGCAATGGTACGCGCAGTATCCCATGTACAAGCCCGAAAAGAAGGAAGGAGCAAAAAAACCATGAAAGCCAACATGCTGGATTATCTGGAGAGCACCGTGGAGCGCGTCCCGGAGCGTGTCGCCTTCTATGACGATCAGGAGAGCCTGACCTTTGCCGCGCTGCGGGAGAGCGCAAAGCGCATCGGCACCTGCCTTGCTGCCGTCGCTGCTCCGCGAACGCCTGTGGCGCTGCTGCTGGACAGCCGCAGCATCCGCAACATTCCTGCCGTCTTTGGCGCGATTTACGCGGGCTGCGCGTATGCCCCGCTGGATATTGCCATGCCGCCCGAGAGACTCCGACTGCTGCTGGAGCTCATGCAGCCCTCCGCCGTGCTGGTGGATGAGCGGGGCGCCGGTGTGTTTGCGGCCTGCGGGCTGCGCGGCTTCCCGGTAGTTGACTACGCCGCAGCCATGTCCGCCCAAGCGGACGATGCGAGGCTTGCGGTCATTCGCCGTCAGGCAAGCATGTACGACCCGATGTCCATCCTCTACACCTCCGGCTCCACTGGCATCCCCAAGGGCTCCATCCAGCCGCACTTCAGCTACATCCACTGGATGGAGGCGTCCATCGAGATGTACGGCTTTACGGAGAATATGGTGTTCGGCAATCAGTCGCCCTTCTTCTACGCCAACTCCATTCTGGACATTTTCCCGCCTGTGGCGCTTGGTGCAAAGACCTATCTGCTGCCCTCTGGTGTGCTGACCTTCCCAAAGCGCATGATCGCCTGCCTGAACGAGCATCACGTCAGCGAGCTCTGCATGACGCCCTCCAGCTTTGTCAGCGTGGTGAACGCGGGCGTGCTGACGCCGGGGGCCGTGCCCGACCTGAAATGGGGCATCATGAGCGGCGAATCCATGCCCTGGCTGCCGCTCAAGGCATGGATGGACGCCACACCGAATGCAGACTGGTGGCATTTTTACGGCAGCACGGAGATGTTCTCCGTGGCAGTGGGCAAGGTTGAGGGGGAGTATCAGGCGGGCGACCGACTGCCTGTGGGCAGCCCCTTTCCTATCGTCCATATTCTCTTTGTGGATGAGGATGGCAACGAGGTTTCGCCGGGCGAGCCGGGCGAGATGCTGGTATCCAGCCCGATGATCTCCTGCGGATATCACCGTGATCCGGAGCGAACGCAGCGTGCGTGGATCGTCGATCCGCTGAGCCGGGGCTGGCAGGAGCGGTTCTACCGCTGCGGTGACATGGGCTATCTCCTGCCGGACGGACAGCTGATGGTGCTCGGACGCAGGGACAACCAGATCAAGCACATGGGCTATCGGATGGAGCTGGGCGAGGTGGAGGCGGCGCTTCGGGCGCTGCCGGACTGGCAGGAGGGCTGCGTGCTGCATGATCAGGCGCAGGACAGGATATGGTGCTTCTACTCCGGTAAGCTGGATGAAAAGCAGCTGAAGGCCGGACTGAAGGAGCGTCTTGCGCGGTACATGCTGCCTGACCGGTTTGTGCATCTTCATGACATGCCACACACCGCCAATATGAAAATCGACCGGCAGCGGCTGCGGCAGATGATGCAGAAAGCTGAAACAGAAACCTGAATGGAAAGCAGGGCGTCCCGCTGAAGGAACGCCCTGTTTTTCGGTGTCATATGCTCACTGTGAACTGTGAGGGCGTCAGCCCCGTGTACTGGTGGAACACCTTGGTGAAGTAGCTGGAATCGTCATAGCCTACGCAGGCCGCCACATCTCGCAGGAGCAGGTCGGGCTTCTCCCGCAGCAGCTTCATTGCCGCTTCCATACGGCAACGGGTCAGGTAGGCATTGAAGGTTGTGTCGCTGTATTTGCGGAACAGGCGGCTCAGGTAGGTCTGGGATATACCAATTTCGTCGCACACGCTCTGCATGCTCAGCGGCTGAGCGTAGTTTTCTTTCACATACTGCACGGCGCAGTCGTATAGCTCCTGTGTGGATAGCTTCCTGTCCTTGACCCTGCCGTTGTCAAACAACATGGCGTACATGCCTGATACAAGATCGCCATAATATGCGGCGCAGCGGATCATGTCGTTGAATTCCATCAGCACGTCTTCCAGCCGGTTGGCAACGGGCGGATAGACGCCCGCAACATGATGTATCAGCTGACGGCCCATGTGCCAGACCTGCCGCTGCGGCGTCTGCTCCCGTTCCCATGTGGAGGCGAGGTTGACGAAGTATTCCTTGATGAAACGGAACTTGCCCGTGGTGATGAAAAACGCCAGCTGCTTGAGATCGGCTACGGGCAGGCGCATGCGTTCTTCGGTCGTCGTATCGCCGACGTAGGGAAGAATCTGGTGCTTGCCAATCACCGTTTTGCGGTACAGCAGGGTCAGTGCCCATTCGATGAACGCCGGCAGTGATTCCATTTCCCGCGTGGAAGGGGTATAAATCGCCGTCCATGTGTTCAGGCTACCCGGCTTGGTCATGTATACGCTCAGATGAGTCAGGTACTCGTCAATGGGGCCGTCCGGGGCGATCAGCACGCGCTCATCGTCGTCCCGCCCGCGAAGCACCTGAAAATACTCGTCCCGGGGCTGCACTAGAGCACTGGCACCCAAGCACTTGGGCAGCGTCATGTCCAGATTGCCCCAGCGGATCAGAGCGAAGCGGAAGCTCTTACCCCGGCACAGCTGAGCGGCACTCTCCGCGGAATAGGGCTGTCCACAGGCGAGGGCGGGTAGCACGGAGGCGGCCATGTCCGAGTTATCCGTATCCAGCTTCCTTTCGACGGTTTGGAGGATGTCCGTCATTTTGGTGATACTCACGGGCTTGAGCAGATAATCGTCCACGCCAACCTGTATGGCGCCCTGCGCGTATTCAAATTCGCCGTAGCCGCTGATGATCACAATGTGGATATTGGGCTGCAGAGCGCGGGCGGCGCGTGCCAGCTCAATGCCGTTCATGCCATGCATGCTGATGTCCGTGATCAGCAGCTCCACATTGTGCTGTTGCAGGTATTCAAGTCCCTGCTCCCCGCTGGTGGCAGTGCAGGTCACCTGGAAGCCTTTGGCAAATTGTTCGATGATGCTGCGCACAAAGCGCAGTGCGGGCATCTCGTCATCCACAATCAGTACGCGGTGCATGGCTTTCCCTCCGTTCCTTTGTCTGCATTATAGCATATCCGTGTGGAAAATTCAGCACATTGCCGGATTTTCCGAGCGCGTGTGCCGGATTCTGCCAATCATGCGCCGGACGGCGCGTTTTTCCTCCAGATGCTTTGGGAAAATGCATCCGCCCGGCGACGCCGCGGTGCTATGCTGTATATGGGTATTTGTCGGAAATCGGGGGGATTGACGGATGAAGAAACTGTTCTGGCTTTTGCTGCTGCTTTGCATGCTGCCGCTTGCAGCCGACGCGCAGACGCTGCACGCTTCGCCGGAGGGGCTGCCCCTGACGGAGGCACTGACCCTGTGTGCGGACGGAGACGTGATCGAGCTGGCGGACGGTATATATGCCGAACCGCGGGAGACCTTTCCGCTGACGGTGAGCTGTGCGGTCACGATCCGTGCCGCACAAGGGGCCTGTCCGGTCATCGACGCGCCGGCGTTCAAGGCTGCGCTGCGGGTGGAAGCGGACGGCGTTACACTCCAGGAGCTTGACCTTCGCTTCCGGCGCACAGGCATCTATGCTGTCGGCCACAACATGACAGTGGAGGGCTGTTCTCTTTCTCTGGCGGATGCGCAGTGGCGCACCTCCTCTTGCGGCATGTGGTGCGGAGGAATCACCGGCATGACCCTGCGCCGCTGCACCTTCACCGGCTGCGGCGTGTCCCTTGCAGGGCCGCCGCTCAGCGAGAGCAGTCGGGGCAAGCCCGCCCTGACCGGTCTGTTCGAGGTGGGCGAGGAGAAGGCGTACTTCACCTCCCACACCATCGAGGATTGTAGTGTGAACGAAAAGCCTTTGTTCTACGTGGCATCGCAGGATAGCGTGACTGTACCGGAGGATGCGGGTGAGGTCATCTGCTGCGACTGCAACGAGGTTGTGGCTCGCGGGGTGGATGTCTCCGATGGCTCCATGGGCATGGTGCTGGTTTACAACCGGAACATCGTTATCGAGGACTGTCGGGCAGACCGCTGTGGCGTGTTCGGCATCTACGCGGCGAAGTGCGGCGGCGGCGTGCTGCGGGGCTGCACGACAAAAGAAACCAATCACGGTCTGGATATCCGCGCCAGTCGGAGCATGCTGCTGATAGACTGCACAGCGCAGGACTGCGATCAGGGGCTGTTCTTTTCCATGGTGGAGGACAGCGCGATGGTGAGCTGCCGTGTCAGTGGCACGGGTCAGGGGTATTTCATGGCAGCGGGCAGCAGAAACACGCTGACGGGCTGTGTGGCGACGGCGTGCGAAAACGGCTTCAACCTGCAAAAGGAGGGGCATGTGCTGATGAGCGGATGCACGGTGGAGGCCTGCAC
>CAKTIW010000031.1:0-6627 GCA_934566025.1 uncultured Oscillospiraceae bacterium
GGTGAGGTTTATTTCAATTCACGCCGCACAGCGGCGGGCTCGCTGATGCTCGCCGGAAGGCAAAAAGATCAGTCGCTATCCAGCTTCAGCACGGCCATAAAGGCCTCCGTGGGCACCTGCACCTTGCCCAGGTTCCGCATCTTCTTTTTACCTGTGTAAGAATCTTCGATTCTCTCACAGGTGAGGTTTATTTAAATTCACGCCGCACAGCGGCGGGCTCGCTGATGCTCGCCGGAAGGCAAAAAGATCAGTCGCTGTCCAGCTTCAGCACGGCCATAAAGGCCTCTGTGGGCACCTGCACCTTGCCCAGATTCCGCATCTTCTTTTTGCCTTCCTTTTGCTTCTCCAGCAGCTTCTTCTTGCGGGTGATGTCGCCGCCGTAGCACTTGGCCAAAACGTCCTTGCGCATGGCCTTCACCGTTTCCCGGGCAATAATGCGCCCGCCGATGGCCGCCTGGATGGGCACTTCGAAGAGCTGGCGGGGGATATTATCCTTCAGCTTTTCGCATAGGCGGCGGGCCCGGGGATAGGCCTTATCCTTATGGGCGATGAAGCTGAGAGCATCCACGCCGTCGCCGTTTAAGAGCAGGTCCACCTTCACCAGCTCACTGGGACGGTAGCCGGAGAGCTCATAGTCCAGGCTGGCGTAACCCTTGGTATTGGCCTTGAGGGTATCGAAGAAGTCATAGATGATCTCGTTCAGGGGCATTTGATAGTGCAGCTCCACCAGATGGGTGTCCAGGTACTGCATATCCTTGAACTCGCCCCGGCGGTCCTGGCACATGGGCATGATGTTCCCCACGTACTCATTGGGGGCGATGATGGACACCTTCACATAGGGCTCCTCGGCGTGCTCGATCACCGCCGGGTCGGGGTAATTGTGGGGATTATCCACCCGGATCACCGTCCCGTCGGTCTTATACACATTATAAATAACCGAGGGCAGGGTGGTGACCAGGTCCAGGTTGAACTCCCGCTCCAGCCGCTCCTGGATGATCTCCATGTGGAGCATGCCCAAAAAGCCGCAGCGGAAGCCGAAGCCCAGGGCCACGGAGCTCTCGGGCTCGAAGGTCAGGGAGGCGTCGTTGAGCTGGAGCTTTTCCAGGGCATCCCGCAGGTCCGGGTACTTGCTGCCATCCTCGGTGTAGATGCCGCAGTAGACCATGGACTGGGCGGGCCGGTAGCCGGGCAGGGGCTGGTCAGCGGGATCGGCCGCATCGGTGATGGTGTCGCCCACCTGGGTGTCCTTCACGGTCTTGATGGAGGCGGTGAAGTAGCCCACCTCCCCGGCTTGGAGGGCGTCAGTGGGCTCGTTGCCCAGGGGCTTTAGGTAGCCGCACTCCAAAATGGTATACTCGGCGCCGGTGGCCATGAGGCGGATGGTCTGGCCCTTTCGCAGGGTGCCCTGGCGGATGCGGAAGTAGACCACCACGCCCACGTAGGGGTCATACTGGCTGTCGAACACCAGAGCCTGGAGGGGCGCCTTGGGGTCGCCGCTGGGGGCGGGGACGTTAGCCACGATATCCTCCAGAACAGCGTCGATATTCACGCCGTTTTTGGCGGAAATTTCCGGGGCATCCATGGCCGGAAGCCCGATGATGTCCTCCACCTCCTGCTTGGCCTTCAGCGGGTCGGCGGCGGGGAGGTCAATTTTGTTGAACACCGGAAGGATCTCCAGGTCGTGGTCCAGGGCCAGGTAGGTGTTGGCCAGGGTCTGGGCCTCCACGCCCTGGGTGGCGTCCACCACCAGCACGGCGCCCTCGCAGGCGGCCAGGGAACGGGAGACCTCGTAATTGAAGTCCACATGGCCCGGGGTGTCGATGAGGTTCAGGGCGTAGGTCTCGCCGTTTTTCGCCTTATAATAGAGATGCACCGCCCGGGACTTGATGGTGATGCCCCGCTCCCGCTCCAGGTCCATATTGTCCAGGAGCTGGTTTTCCATTTCCCGCTCCGGCACGGCGTCGCACAGCTCCAGCAGCCGGTCTGCCAAGGTGGACTTGCCGTGATCGATATGGGCAATAATGGAAAAATTGCGGATATGGGATTGATCGAACATATACTTTGACCTCCGATGGGGAAAATTGTGTTTGGATGAAAGGGAGAAGATGGGGGTGTAGGGCGGGGTGACCACACCCCGCCGGTTTGGCGGGTTACAAGGGATGCTGATGGGCGACCCTTCCGGCGCTTCGCGCCACCTCCCCTTACGCAGGGGAGGCTTTGGAGTACGGATTGCCACAGCCAGTGTGCGCACTGGCTTCGCAATGACACATTGCAAGAAATACTGTGGTTATCGGACGGCGGGCTGTGGTCAGCCCGCCCCACATTATTACATTATAATTATCAGGGGAGTTTTTTACACCGCTCGTCGGTGTTGTGCACCACCTGGGCCACACTCTGGCCCAGACCCGGATAGGCGGTGAGGGACTCGGCCGTCATAGGCGGGCAGTCCTCCGCCTGAAGGGCCCGCTGATAGCGCATGCGGCTGACGGCCATGTCCGCCTCTACGGCTCCCGCGTCGAACGCATCCGCATCCACGCCAAAAAGCTCCTCATTGCCCTTGCCCCGGCGGTACAGGTGCCGCAGCAGCAGATACATGGCGCCGCTGAGATAATCCCCGGCGGCAGTAATAGCGCTGCGGCTGCCCGTTTTGCCCAGAAGGTCAAAGAGGACATTGGCCGTGTTCACCACCAGCTTCTTTTGCAGGGTGGCCATGATGCTGCCCCGGAGATTTCCCTTTTCGTCCGTGGAGTCGTACAGGTCGTCGGCCACGATGATGGCCCCGTCCCGGCTGAGGGTGCGGCCCAGGAGATAGTCCGCCGAAACCTGATAATAATCGCAGGCCTTCACCACGAAGGTAAGGCCCGGCTCACGGATCCCGTTTTCATAGTGGCTCAGGAGCGCCTGGGAAATGCCCAGCTGCACGGCCGCCTTGCGCTGGGATATACCTCGCTCCTGCCGCAGCAGGCTCAGTGTCCGGGAAAAATCTGTTGCCATGAGATGCCCTCTTTTCTCTCTTTCTCTTATACAGGAAGTAAATTATACCGTACTTTATACGGATTGTAAATGGTTTTTTTCAGGAGAATTTACAGAATTGCAAAATTTTCCGCGGATTTTTCCTTGACGGGGCAGGGGAAATGCGGTATGATTATTTTGTAACTATTTTGTAACCTTTGGGATGGGTATAGATATGAACGATCAGAAGCGGCGCGATCCCGCGCCGAATAAAATACTCTGGTATCTGGGCGAACACCCGGACCTGCTGCAGCGATGTACCGACGTGCAGGGTCTGTTTCGCCGGATCCTGCGCTTTTTTGGGCGCAAGCGAGAGCAGGCGCGGCAGGCGCTGCGCTATTTTGGCCGGGAGAAAAAGGCCAGGCGCTTCCCGGAGTCGGACCATCGGCTGGCCCAGACCGTGCTGTTTTTCTGGGGAAATATCCCCCGGTTTACCAGCCGCTTTCGGGAGCGGCTGCATCGCATCCGCCGGCGCAGCATCCACTCCGGCAGCCGCAGGCGGGCCATGTTTGAGAAAATACGGCTGCATCCGGCCCTGTTTCTGGGCTCGGCGGTGGCCGTGGCGGCCATTGCAGTGGTGCTGAGCCTGTATACCATCGGCGTAAACGTGTCCTATGACGGCATCAGCCTGGGTACGGCCAGCTCTAAGCGGTCGGTCCGTCTGGCCGCCTCCCATATCGAGCAGGTCACCCGCCAGGTGCTGGGCGACGAGGATTATGCGGTGGACACTTCCCTTTTGCAGCAGGAGACGAAGATCGTGCTGCGGGGCACAGTGCAGACCAAGCAGGAATTTGAGACGCGGCTGTCCAAGCAGCTGGGCCAGGTGGCCTACGGCTATGTGCTGTATGTAGACGAGGAGCCGGTGGCGGCCACGGAGTACGAGGGCGCCATGGAGGAGCTGCTGGAGCAGCTGAAAACCGGCTATATCACCGACCACACCGTGGAGTGCTACTTTGTGGAGAAAACCGATATCCGCCAGGAATATGTCACCGCCGACCTGATGATGAACTTGGGCTATATCGCCGAAAAGCTCAACGCCACCAAGGAAGGCGCCGTGACCTACACCGTCCGGGCCGGAGATACCTTTTATGACATCGCCCTGGAAAACCAGATGAGCGTGGACAAGCTGCTGAGCCTGAACCCCGGCTACCAGGCGGACATGATCCACGTGGGCGACACGCTGACCATCAGCAACGCGGTGCCCTACCTGACGGTGGTGGACGTGGAGCGGCAGAACTATCTGCAGGACGTGGCCTACAGCGTGGAGTACCAGGACGATCCCACCATTTACGAGGGTGACTACCAGGTGCTGAAGTCCGGCGTGTACGGCAAGGAGGATGTCACCGCCAACGTGACCTATATTAACGGTGCGGAGGTCAACCGAGATGTAGTGGCCGCCGTGACGCTGAGCCAGCCCGTTGCCGAGCTTCAGGCCCGGGGCACCAAGGAGCGGCCCTCCTGGGCGGCCACTGGCAGTCTGCGCTGGCCCTGCAGCGGCATCATCACCTCCTATTTCGGCTACCGTGACATCGGCGTTTCCGGCGCCTCCTCCAATCACGGCGCCTTGGACATCGCCGCCGGCTACGGCACGCCTATCTACGCCGCCGACGGCGGGACCGTCATCGCCTCCGGGTGGGACGGCGGCTATGGCTACCGCATCCGCATTGACCACGGCAACGGCATGGTGACCCTGTACGCCCACTGCAGCAGCCTGGAGGTAAACGTAGGCGACCATGTGTACAAGGGCCAGCTCATCGCCTATATGGGCTCCACCGGCATCAGCACCGGCAGCCACTGCCACTTTGGCGTATACGTCAACGGCACCGCCGTAGACCCGCTGAACTACTTGTAAGACAGTATAAAAAAAGCGTCCGAGATCTTTGATCTCGGACGCTTTTTTGCGCTCAACTGCAATACAGGAATTACTGATTCACTGCAAGCAAGAAAAAGAGGCGGCTTTTGTTCCCCCCTGACAGGGGTAACAACTAATTCCGGGGATACCCCGACAGGTTATCGTGTTTACGATGCCTGTCGGGGTTCTTCTGTTTCCTGGGATTGCGGCCTTTCTGTATTCTGCCGCTGGCTGTCTGTCATACAGCCGATGCCATTGTAGTAGATCTCCACAGTCTGCGGCGCGTGTTTAGACCACTTTACCTCTTTTTCGTGTACCACGATCTTCTCGATAAACAGCCGCAGCAGTTCCGGCGTCAGTTCCGTAATGTCCGTGTACCGCTTTGCCCTATCGAGGAAGTCCTCCGTCCCACTCACCGTTTCCCGCAGGCGTTGGATGTCGGCTTCTTTCTGCGGGATACCTGCGGCGATTTGATTCTGCTCTTCCGTATAGCTGCCGGAAAGCGTCTGGAACTGATCCATGGTGATATGGCCCAGCACGCTATCCTCATACAGCTTCTTGAAGATGGCGTCCAGTTCGGCTTTCCGCTTCCACATGGCTGCCAGTTCCTTTTCCAGCCTGCGGATATCCCGCTGGATCTCAGCGGACTGCCTGCTGCCGATATAGGCAGCAAATTCCTCCGGATGTTCCCGTGCCATGGCCGTTATTCTCCGCAAATCCTCCAGCACCACCTCATCCAAAACGCACTCCCGAATGTAGTGGCCTGTGCAGGCTTCTCCATCTCGCTTGTAGGTACGGCAGGTGAAGTGGTTATAACTGGCGGATATGGTATGCGCACGGTGCAGCACCATGTTAGAGCCGCAGTCGGAGCAGAACACAAGGCCGGAGTACTTGTTCTGCTCATCCATATTGGTTCTTCGGCGCTTGCTCTTTCGTACCCGCTGTACAATGTCCCAAACTTCTTGTGTAACGAGAGCAGGATGGGTATTCTCAAACACCAGGCATTCTTCTCTGGAATGCTCCACCCGTCGCTTATCCTTATAGGATTTGGTGCTGTATTTCATATTGACGGTATTGCCCAGATAGATCTCGTTTTCCAACATATCCGCTACCGTATCCCCAGACCAGTGATACGGGCGCTGGTTATCCAATCCCGTATGAGTCATGCCGTACTTGGTATAGGCATACATGGTGGGTGTCAGCACCTGTTCTTTTTTCAGGATTCTGGCGATTTGGCTGGGGCCGTTGCCACTGGCGCACATGGCGAAGATCCTGCGGACGATGGCCGCCGCTTCCTCATCCACCTCCAGCTTCTTTGTGTCCGGGTTCCTGATATAACCGTAGGGAGCCCTGGTCCCCAACCATTCTCCCCGTTCCGCCTTGGCTTTCAGCACTGCCCGGATCTTCCGGCTGGTATCTCGAATAAACCACTCGTTGAACAAGTTTTTGAACGGCATGAGGTCATTGCTCTCGCTGCTGTCAGTGTCCACATTGTCATTGATGGCGATGTAGCGGACGCCGAACATGGGGAAGCGTTCTTCAATGTAGAGGCCGGTATGAAGTTGGTTACGACCAAGTCTGGAAAGGTCCTTGGTGACGATGATCCCGATCTCACCGTTCTCCGTATCGGAGATCATCTGCTGGAACGCGGGCCTTTGGAAATTGCCGCCGGAGAAGCCATCATCTACATAGAAGCAGGGATTGGGAAAGTGATGGTCTTCCGCAAACTTTTGCAGGATATTTTTCTGATTCTGAATGCTGTT
>CAKTIW010000032.1:0-5882 GCA_934566025.1 uncultured Oscillospiraceae bacterium
GCGCCGGGCAGCTTCTTCATTTCCTTCACGCCGCCCAGGTACTTCTCCAGCTTCTCGATCTCGCCCAGGTGCTTGATAACTTCCTTCTTGGGCAGCATATCGAAGGTGCCGTCAGCCTGCATGGTCTTCAGCTGGTTCAGGCGGTCCACACGGGTGCGCATGGTCTTGAAGTTGGTCATCATGCCGCCCAGCCAGCGGGCGTTCACATAGTACATATTGCAGCGCAGGGCCTCGTCCTTAATGGCCTCCTGGGCCTGCTTCTTGGTGCCCACGAACAGCAGGCTCTGGCCGGACTCGCTGAGCTCACGCACGAAGTTGTAAGCCTCCTCCAGCTTCTTCACGGTCTTCTGCAGGTCAATGATATAGATCCCGTTGCGCTCGGTGTAAATGTAGGGAGCCATCTTGGGGTTCCAGCGGCGGGTCTGGTGACCGAAGTGTACGCCGGCCTCCAGCAGAGCCTTCATGGAAACAACATTCTGATTTGCCATTTTGATTCGTTCTCCTTTGAAATTTAGTTTTACCCTCCAGGCTTTTCCTCCCCCCGGCCAACCAAAGCGGCACCGACCGAGAGTCTAAGCCCGTGCGGAATTCTGAAATATGATACCATATACAAATATAAAATGCAAGTGGTTTTTTCTATATTTTCTGCCGTTTTTTCCGCTCTATCCCCAGCGGCGGCGTTTTCGCTCCGGCGGCGCGTCCGGGCGGCGGAAGGGCTTATCGATGAGGATGATGTCATCCCCGATCTTTTGTATGCAGTCCCAGGGTATGTAATAGTCCTCTCCCCTGCCGAACAGGCCGAAAAATCGGCACGGGCCGAACACGATCAGTGCCCGGACCTCTCCCTCCGGCAGCTTCACCTCCACATCTCCCACGCAGCCCAGGCGGCAGCCGTCGCAGAGGTTGATGACCTCCTTGCGCCGCAGTTGTGTAAATCGATTCAGCATAGCATCCACCCCTTGGGGCAGTTTATGTCTCCCGGGGCAAAACTGTGCCAGTCCCGTAAAAAACGGGCAGACGCCGAAGCATCCGCCCGTTCCGTTATTTTCTTTCGCAGCAGCCGCCGCACGAGTGACAGTTTCCGCAGCAGCCGTTCTTTTTGCTCTTTATCAAATGTGCCAGGGCAAACCCGGCCCCCACCAGAATAGCCGCCAAAGCGATCCAATCCAATACGCTCATAAAAGTCCTCCTATCTGATAAACCAGCATACCCATCAGCCAGGCCACAGAGCATTGCAGCACCACCACGCCGAGCATTTTCCAGATAGAGCCCAGTTCCCGGCGAATGGTGGTCACTGCCGCGATACACGGTGTATACAGCAGTGTAAACACCAGGAAAGAAAGTGCTGACAGCGGCGTAAACAGCGCCGACAGGGCCGGTCCCAGATTCGCCGTGCTGGTGCCCAGCAGTACCGCCAGGGTAGATACCACCGCTTCCTTGGCCGTGAAGCCCGAGATCAGTGCCGTTGCTACCCGCCAGTCGTTAAAGCCCAAGGGTCTGAAAATGCCGGAAATAAATTGTCCCACCAGCGCAAGCAGGCTGTCGGCACTGTCCGTGACCACATTGAGCTTTGCGTCAAAGGTCTGCAGAAACCATATAATAATGGTGGCCAGGAAAATAACGGTAAATGCCCGCTCCAGGAAGTCTCGGGCCTTTTCCCACAGCAGCAGACCTACGCTCTTGGCTGAGGGCATACGGTAGTTGGGCAGCTCCATCACGAAGGGAACCGGCTGCCCACGAAAAGCCGTGTCCTTCAGCACAATCGCCAAAAGGATCCCCAGCAGGATACCTGTCACATACAGACCGATCATCACCAGGGCCGCATGATTCGGGAAAAAGGCGGCAGAAAACACCGCATAAATGGGTATTTTTGCCGAGCAGCTCATGTAGGGCGTCAGCAGAATGGTCATTTTCCGGTCCCGGTCCGAGGATACGGTACGGGTGGCCATGATAGCCGGTACCGTGCAGCCGAAGCCGATGAGCATCGGCACAAAGCTGCGTCCGGACAGGCCGATCTTTCGCAGAAGCCTGTCCATTACAAAGGCTACCCGGGCCATGTAGCCGGTGTCCTCCAGAATAGACAGGAAGAAAAACAAGGTAACAATGATGGGCAAGAACGAAAGCACGCTGCCCACGCCCGCAAAAACGCCGTCTATAATGAGGCTGTGTACCACCGGGTTGATGCCATAGGCCGTAAGGCCGTTATCTGCCAGCAGAGTCAGCTTGTCAATGCCCAGGCTCAAAAAGTCCGACAGATTCTGCCCAATGAGATTAAAGGTCAGGTAGAAAATCAGAAACATCACGCCGAAAAACACCGGCAGGGCCGTATACTTGCCCGTAAGCACCTTGTCCATTTGCACAGAGCGGCGGTGCTCCTTGCTCTCGTGGCACTTCACCACGCAGATTTCCACTACCTTTTCAATAAAGCTGTAGCGCATATCCGCCAGGGCGGCGTTGCGGTCCAGGCCGCTCTCGCTCTCCATCTGTACGATGCAGTGCTCCAGCAGTTCCTTTTCATTTTGTTCCAACTGTAGCTGCCGCATAATGTTCTCGTCACCCTCAATGAGCTTTGCAGCGGCAAAACGCGCCGGGATGCCTGCTTTATCGGCGTGATCCTGTATCATGTGTACCACCGCGTGGATACACCGGTGCACCGCGGACTCCTCCGAGCAGAAGTCATAGACCTTGGGCAGTGTTCTGGTGCGGGCGGTATGCACGGCCTGGTCCAACAGCTCCGACACGCCCTCGCTCTTTACGGCGCTGATAGGTACTACCGGAATACCCAGGCATTGACTCAGCTCCTGCACGTCTATAGTTCCGCCGTTGGCGCGGACCTCGTCCATCATGTTCAGCGCCAGCACCATGGGCACCCGCAGTTCCAAAAGCTGCAGCGTCAGATACAGGTTTCGCTCAATGTTCGTGGCATCCACAATGTTGATGATCCCGTCGGGCTTTTCCTTGAGAATAAAGTCCCGGGTCACGATCTCCTCCTGGGTGTAGGGCCGCAGAGAGTAGATACCCGGCAGATCTACCACCGAGCCGCTCTTGCCGTCCTTGATCTCCCCTACCTTCTGGTCCACCGTCACACCGGGGAAATTGCCCACATGCTGGTTGGAGCCGGTGAGAGCGTTAAAAAGCGTGGTCTTGCCGCAATTTTGGTTGCCTGCCAATGCGAAGATCATGCCTTGACCTCCTCTACCTCGATCTTTTTCCCGTCCTCCACACGCAGCGTCAGCTCATAGCCCCGCACGCGGATCTCGATAGGGTCGCCCATAGGTGCCACCTTTTGCAGCCTGACCTTGGTGCCCGGTATAAGTCCCATGTCCAAAAAGCGGCACCGCAGCGGTCCCTCGCCGCCCACCCGGCGTATCACAGCCGTGCTGCCGATTTTCATCTCATTCAGTGTCATTTTTTATCACTCCGTGCCGATCTGTTTTCTGCATTGTACACTGTTTTTTTCTTCCCGTCAATGGCAGCAAAGGGGCTGCCGAAATGAGGAAACGGCGTGCCGAAAAGCTGCTTTCGGCACGCCGGCAAAGAACCCTGCAGAGCA
This sequence comes from uncultured Oscillospiraceae bacterium, assembly GCA_934566025.1. Lineage (GTDB taxonomy): Bacteria > Bacillota > Clostridia > Oscillospirales > Oscillospiraceae > Vescimonas. The sequence continues at coordinate 3,554 of CAKTIW010000032.1, forward strand.
GGCCCTCTTGTTTATTTTTTCTTGCTGCCGTGGGTAGCTTTCATGCGCTTCTCGTGGTTGAGGATGGTCTTGCGGATACGCAGATTATCCGGTGTGACCTCCAGCAGCTCATCGTCCGCCAGGAACTCCAGGCACTGCTCCAGGCTCATCTTCCGGGGCGGCACCAGACGCAGCGCGTCATCGGAGCCGGAGGCGCGGGTGTTGGTCTGCTGCTTTTTCTTGCAGACATTCACGGTGATGTCCTCCTGCTTGGGGGACACACCCACCACCATGCCCTCGTACACCTTCACGCCTGCGCCGATAAACAGCGTCCCGCGCTCCTGAGCGTTAAAGAGGCCATAGGTAATGGATTCGCCGGTCTCAAAGGACACCAGGGACCCGGTGTTCCGGCGGTTCATCTCGCCCTTGTAGGGGGCGTAGCTGTCAAAGACGCTGGCCATGATGCCCTCGCCCCGGGTGTCGGTAAGGAACTCGTTGCGGTAGCCGAACAGGCCCCGGGCCGGGACCAGGAACTCCACCTTCATGCGGCTGCCCACCGGGGTCATCTCCACCAGGTCGCCTTTCCGCGCGCCGATCTTCTCGATGACCGCACCCACGGACTCGCTGGGCACATCCACCACCAGGCGCTCAATGGGCTCACACTTCTTGCCGTCGATGGTCTCATACAGCACACGGGGAGGCGACACCTGGAACTCATACCCCTCCCGGCGCATGGTCTCGATCAAAATGGACAGGCTCATCTCACCCCGCCCCGCCACATTAAAGGCGTCCATAGCCCCGGGAATTTCAGACACCCGCAGGGACACATCCTTCAGCGTCTCCCGGAACAGGCGCTCCCTCAGCTGGCGGGAGGTGACGAACTTGCCCTCCCGGCCCGCAAAGGGCGAGTCGTTGATGGAGAAGGTCATCTCCATGGTGGGGGCGGAAATTTTCACAAAGGGCAGCGGCTCCACGGTGCCGGGGTCGCATATAGTGTCACCGATGGTGATATCTCCGATGCCGCTGAGGGCGATGATGTTGCCCGCGGTAGACTCGGTGACCGGCTTCTTTCCCAGACCCTCAAACTCGTACAGGCTCACGGCCTTGGCCTTCTTGGCCGGGGCGTCGGGGTCGTGGTAGTTGCATACGGCGATCTCCTGATTCTGCTTCAGGGTGCCCCGCTCAATGCGTCCGATGGCGATACGGCCCACGAACTCATTATAATCAATAGCGGACACCAGCATCTGGAACGGCTCGTCCACATTGGCCTCGGGGGCGGGGATATAGTCCAGAATGGTGTCAAACAGCGGCTTTAAGTCCGTGCCGGGCACATCGGGTGAGTAGGACGCAATGCCCTGCCGGGCAGAGCAGAACAGCATGGGAGAGTCCAGCTGCTCGTCGGTGGCGTCCAAATCCAACAGCAGCTCCAGCACCTCGTCCACCACCTCGTGGATGCGCTGGTCGGGCCGGTCGATCTTGTTCACCACCACGATGACCCGGTGACCCAGCTCCAGAGCGCGGCTGAGCACGAAGCGGGTCTGGGGCATGGGGCCCTCGGCGGCATCAACCAGCAGGATAACGCCGTTGACCATCTTCAAAATACGCTCCACCTCGCCGCCGAAATCGGCGTGGCCCGGGGTGTCAACAATATTGATCTTCGTGTCGCCGTAGCGGATGGCGGTGTTCTTGGCCAGGATGGTAATGCCCCGCTCCCGCTCCAGGTCGTTGGAGTCCATGACCCGGTCCACGGTCTCCTGGTTCTCCCGGTACACGCCGCCCTGCTTGAGCATTTCGTCCACCAGGGTGGTCTTGCCGTGGTCAACGTGGGCAATAATGGCCACATTTCTCAGTTTCTCATTCTGCAATGGTAAAAGCCCCTTTCTCATGGCTGAATTCTGTAGCTTTGTTCTGTTTTCCTCACTAACCTTTGTATTATATGCTCTTATAACGGAGATTGCAAGGGTTTTTCCGCATTTTTCGCGGCATCCATTGACAATTTCCCCTTTCCCGTGTAATATAAGGAAAACAACATGTCTCAGTAGCTCAGCTGGATAGAGCGTGCGCCTCCTAAGCGGCAGATTGTTCGATTCCTTCGAGCAGTGAAAATTGCATAAATCTTAAAAATGTCTCAGTAGCTCAGTTGGATAGAGCACACGCCTCCTAAGCGTGGGGTCGGAGGTTCAAATCCTCTCTGGGACGCCAGAAAGCACCGCTGCAAGCCTTTTTTCGGGGCTTGCAGCGTTTTTTTGTTCCTCCTTCTCCCGGTAAATTTGCTTCTGTTACCGGGAGATTTTTATACGCCGCATGATGTATATTTGCTAATTGGACTCGAACGCTTTTCAGAAATTTG
>CAKTIW010000033.1:0-3889 GCA_934566025.1 uncultured Oscillospiraceae bacterium
GTTCTGGAGACTGCACAGGCGGCTGCGAAACGACGTGCTCCGGAGAATGTCAAGGCTCCTGCACGGGCTGCGGAAGCGGCTGTGCGAACACCTGCGAAGGCTCCTGCTCTGGCGGCTGTTACGGCTGCGGCGGCAACTGCACGGGCGGCTGCTCTGGCTCCTGTGATGGTAGCTGCTCTGGTTGCTCCGGTTCCTGCTCTGGCGGCTGTTCCAGCAGTTGTTCTGGCGGCTGCAAATCGTCCTGCACAGTGACCTGCGGCAACACTGGCTGCGTCGGCTCGTGCCTTGGTCTCTGCTCTGCCGGCTGCACGACCTCGTGCCAGACGTCCTGCGGCTATTGCGGGACAAACTGCACAGCCGTATCGAAGTAAGGAGGTAGCCCTTTGGAAATTGCAAGTAAATACGAAATCGCTGCGGCGAACCTCGCAATCGCTTTGCAGACGGACACGGTTTCCGTTGAGCAGCGAAGTGAGCTGCGAGCGGCAATCGGCAACAGCATCGACAAACTCGTCGACGCGCTCAACATGATTATCGTCTGCTACAACAAGCGAATGTACGCTGGCGAGATTGCACCTGAAAAAGCCGCAAAGTGCGTCAAGGCAGAATACGCCGCCATCGGCCTTTCCAACGTGGTCGCATACGATTATTTCTCCGCGACGGTCGGTGCATTCTTCACGCGCAAAACCCTGATGGTGCTGTCGACCGATGAAAAGCTCGCGTGGGTGAAAACGATCTTCGAGCAGAACGAACGCTGCGGCTGTCAGCGCGTCAAAGATGCGCTGTTCATCTACTGCCTGCGGCTGCTGTCGCACATGGGCATCGTCACAGCGGATCTCTCTTTCACGAACCTCGTCATGCGCAAGATCAACGCCATCACGGAAGACCGAAAGAACGCCGCGATCATGCCGCAGGCGCTCGTCACGGAATTGTAAGGGGTGATCGTATGGCAGTAGAAAACGTAAATTCCAAGCCGATTGCCGCTTCTGCGGCGATTGCCGACTTTATCCTCGCATCGATTGGCGGCAAGGTTCGCCGTGTTCCGATCAGCACCCTTGCTGAAACGCTCACCGATGCCGAAGTTGAGCTTATCAGCGCCGCTGCGTCTGCGCTGGTGTCGGCTGCGGGCAGAGCCTGTTATATCGGCACAAATGAAAACTGGTACGTGTGGGATGGCGCACAGGGCGCGTTCGTCGATTCGGGGTATCCATCGCGCGGCACACAGGGCGAACCCGGCGTAATCTTTACGCCGCACGTGACCGAAGCCGGTATTCTGAGCTGGACGAACAACGGCGGTCTTCCGAACCCAGAACCGGTCAGCCTGCTCGGCCCTGCGGGCGGCGTGACTTCGTTCAATAGCCGTTCCGGTGCGGTCGTCCCGAAAAACGGTGACTATACCGCAGAGATGGTCGGAGCGGAAGAAAAAGACGCCGTCAAGAATCACAACGAGTCCGAGACCGCGCACAAAGATCTGTTCAATGTGAAACTGAATAAGGACGGCGACGGCGGCACTCTGAAACCTACCTTCACGCAGTCCGCAACGAGAACGCAGCTTGAATCCGGTCTGGAAATGAAAGTCCTTCTTGGACGCATTATGAAGTGGCTGGCCGACCTCGGCTCTGCGGCGTTCAAAGACAGCGGAAATTTTGAATCCGCAGGTGCTGGTGCCGCAGCGGTTTCCGCGCACAACACCGCTGCGCAGGCCCACGCTGACCTGTTTGCAAAAAAAGCCGGCAAGGGCATCGCGTTCACGCTCACACTTTCTGTCGCAGGATGGTCGAACCTTGCACAGACGCTGGAAGATGCGCGCTTCCTCGACGCCGAGTATGCCTATATCGTGACGCCGACGGCCGACAGCCTCACGGCGTGGGGCGACGCAGGAATCCGCGTCGGTGACATTACGGAGAACGGCAAAATGCCGTTTACCTGCACAGATACGCCGGCAAGCGCAATCACAGTAAATATTTACAGAGCGGAGGTCGCACAATGAGCAAAGTATTTCAGATGCTCGGCGGAAGCGGCGGCAGTATCAAGCTCGCGTCCATTGAGATCACAACGCCGCCCACAAAGACCGCCTACAAGGCTGGTGAGCAGTTTTCGACGGCTGGCATGGTTGTCAAGGCGACGTATTCCAACGGCGCCACGCTGATTGCAACAGGCGTATCGGTCGAGCCAAGCGGCAGTCTGGAAGCAGGTCGCACCAGCGTCACCATCCGATACACGGAGGGCGGCGTATCCTGCACCGCAACACAGGCAATCACAGTCACCAAGACGAACGTGACCGTGCCGAGCCAGAGCGGAAGCCTGACCTATTCGGGCGGCTCGCAAAGCCCGGCATGGTACAACTACGATACGACGAAAATGACGCTCGGCGGCACGACCAGCGGCACGAACGCCGGCAATTACAGCGCGAAGTTTACGCTGAAAGACACAGCCCTCTATCAGTGGGCAGACGGCTCGACCGCGCCGAAAACCGTATCGTGGAAGATCGGCAAGGCAGATGGCTCACTGACGCTCAGCAAGACTTCGATCAAGCTGGAAGACGGAAAGCTGACAGATTCTTTCACGGTCACACGGCTTGGCACAGGAACAATCACAGCCGTGTCCAACCGCCCCGATATTGCCAGTGTTTCCATTTCGGGAAATATTGTGACCGTCCACAGCGTCGATGAAAACTCCGGCACGGTTACGATCACGGTTTCCGTTGCCAGCGACACGAACTACAACGCGCCGGCAAGCAAGACCTGCACCGTGTCGTGCGTGTTCGTGACAATCTTCGGCGTCTGCTGGACGTACAGCAACTCCTCTCCGGCTCTTTCCCGCCTGACGCCGAGCAACGACCCGAACGGCTATGTCAATGCCGCCGTGTCCTCGGAGCCGAGAGCTGCCATCGGCACAGGCGCTGGCAGCTCTCCATTCGACGCATTCATGCCGTGGCAAGGCATGGAGGAATACAACATCATCAACGGCGCGGTGTCGTACAAGAAAGGTCAGTCCGGATTCTCCCGCACGTCCTACGATACGATGGTCTTTATCCCTGAGTTTTACTACAAGATCGTCTATAACAGCAGCCAGAGCAAGATCTATTACTACGTTGCAAACGCGCCGTTCACCGGCTTTTCCAAGCACCCCGGTTCTGGCCGCTATGTTGGTCGCTACAACACGATTGCCAGCTACTACTCTAAGTCTGGCGCGAATCCGTTGACGAACATCACACGCGCCACAGCCCGCACAAACTCCCGGAACAAGGGCAGCAAGTGGCAGCAGTACGATTATGCGTCGTGGTGCGCGGTCTGGCTGCTCTATCTCGTCGAGTATGCAAACTGGGACAGCCAGAGCAAGATCGGCAACGGTATTGTCGGCGTATCGTCGGTTTCCAAAACAGGCACGACAGACAGCATGACCTACCATACGGGCACGGCAGCTTCGTCCAGAACAAGCGCGGGTGGTGTGCAGTATCGCGGCATTGAAAATCCGTGGGGCAATGTCTACGACTGGCTCGACGGCATCAACTTCAACAACCGCGCAGCTTACATCTGTACCGACCCGTCGAAATATGCGGATGACACGTCCACCAACTACACGTCGGCGGGACTTAGCCTGCCGAGCAGTGGCAATATCAAAACGCTCGGAAACTGCACGGCCCTCCCATGGGCATTTATTCCGACGGGAACCGGTGGCAGCGGCACGACCTACGTGCCCGACTACGTGTACTCGGTTTCTGGCTGGTGTGTTCTCTGCGTCGGCGGCTACTTCGGGGATGGTGCTGCGTACTGCGGCCTGTTCTTTTTCAATGGCAGCTACGATTCGTCCGGCGCGGACTCGTACGTCGGCGCGCGCCTCCTTTACGTCCCCTAATGGGGGACCGGGGGCCGCAGCCCCCGTGGGCTTC
>CAKTIW010000034.1:0-3525 GCA_934566025.1 uncultured Oscillospiraceae bacterium
CTGGATAAGAAGTTCGGCACTCCCCTGATCACCAACGACGGCGTGTCCATCGCCAAGGAGATCGAGCTGGACGATCCCTTTGAGAACATGGGCGCCCAGCTTGTGCGCGAGGTTTCCACCAAGACCAACGATGTGGCCGGCGACGGCACCACCACCGCCACCCTGCTGGCCCAGGCCATGGTCCGCGAGGGTCTGAAGAACCTGGCCGCCGGTGCCAACCCCATCGTCATGAAGAAGGGCATGGCCAAGGCCGTGGAGGCCGCGGTAAGCTCCATCCACGCCCAGAGCCAGAAGGTCAACGGCTCCGACGACATCGCAAGAGTCGGCACCGTGTCCTCCGGTGACGCCTTCATCGGCAAGCTCATTGCCGAGGCTATGGAGAAGGTCAGCGCCGACGGCGTTATCACCATCGAGGAGTCCAAGACCGCCGAGACTTACAGCGAAGTGGTGGAGGGCATGATGTTTGACCGGGGCTATATCACCCCCTACATGGTCACCGACACCGAGAAGATGGAAGCCATCATCGATGACGCTTACATCCTCATTACCGATAAGAAGATTTCCGTCATCTCCGAGATCCTGCCCCTGCTGGAGCAGCTGGTCCAGGCAGGCAAGAAGCTGTTCATCATCGCCGAGGATGTGGAGGGCGAGGCCCTGAGCACCCTGATCGTGAACCGCCTGCGGGGCACCCTGAATGTGGTGTGCGTGAAGGCCCCCGGCTTCGGCGACCGCCGCAAGGAAATGCTTCAGGATATCGCCATTCTCACCGGCGGCCAGGTCATCAGCGAGGAGCTGGGCCTTACGCTGAAGGATGCCACCGTTGACATGCTGGGCCGTGCCCGCCAGGTGAAGGTCACCAAGGAGAACACCATCATCGTGGACGGCGCCGGTGACAAGCAGGCCATTGCCGACCGCGTGGCCCAGATCCGCAGCCAGATCGGCATGACCACCAGCGACTACGACAAGGAGAAGCTGCAGGAGCGCCTGGCTAAGATGGCCGGCGGCGTGGCCGTTATCAAGGTGGGCGCTGCCACCGAGACCGAGATGAAGGAGAAGAAGCTCCGCATCGAAGACGCTCTGAACGCCACCAAGGCCGCTGTGGAAGAGGGCATCGTGGCCGGCGGCGGCACCATCTATGTGAACACCATCCCCGCTGTCACCGCTCTGCTGGACCAGGTGGAGGGCGACGAGAAGACCGGCGTGCAGATCGTGGCTAAGGCTCTGGAGGAGCCCATCCGTCAGATCGCTGCCAACGCAGGCCTGGACGGCTCCGTGATCCTGGAAAAGGTCCGCTCCTCCGGCAAGAACGGCTACGGCTTCGACGCCTACAAGGAGGAGTACTGCGACATGATCGCCAGCGGCATCGTGGACCCCGCCAAGGTGACCCGCTCCGCCCTGGAGAACGCCGCCAGCGTCTCCGGCATGGTGTTGACCACCGAGTCCCTGGTGGCCGATAAGCCCCAGCCCGCGGCTCCCGCAGCCCCCGCACCCGACATGGGCGGCATGGGCGGCATGTACTAAGAGACGCCGCACCCCTATAACAGCAATAAAACATCGGCTCCTGCCCAAAGGCAGGAGCCGATGTTTTCTGTGTAGACCGCCGATGGCAGTCGCCGTCACAGGCCCTGACATATATTCTGTCTTTGCAAAATGCGGTCCGGATGCTATACTACATATTATAAAGCAAACGGAGGGATCGCACATGATAGGCATCGAAGAATTCGACAAGGTACAGCTTCGCGTCGGGACCGTCACAGCGGTTTCCATCAACAAAAAGGCCCGGAAACCCGCCTACAAGGTCACCCTGGACTTTGGCCCGGAGCTGGGCATAAAAACCTCCTCCGCCCAGCTGACGGAGCTGTATCAGCCGGAAGACTTAATAGGCAAGCAGCTGATCTGCTGCGTCAACCTCGCTCCCATGCACATCGGCAGCGTTAAAAGCGAGGTCCGTATCCTGGGCACCGATTCCCGTCAGGGCGTCGTGCTGCTTACGACCATGGAGCCTGTGGAAAGCGGCGACAGGATCTACTGATCCCCGGCACTTTCGCCTGCCAGCGCCTTCTCCAGCCAATTCTTCCCGTCCACGAAGCGGGAGACGATGAAGGATGCCACATAGTCCCCGGAGGAGTTGATCATGGTGGCCGGGGGGTCTACCAGGTTGCCGATGGCTACCAGGATTGGGAAGGCCAGCTCCATCTGCATGGGGAAGAAGATGGAGCATATAATGTACTCCCCTATGTAGCCGCCCCCGGGCACTCCGCTCATACCCACCGACGACAGCACCGCCACCGCCACAATGGCCACCATGCTGCTCCAGTGCATCTCCTGGCCAAACACGCCCCACACGAAGGCCACCTTCAGCACGCAGCTGAAGCACGAGCCGTCCATGTGCATGGTGGCGCCCAGGGGGATGACCATCTCCGCCACGTCCCGGCTGACACCGGTTTTTTCCGCCACATCCAGATTGGTAGGGATGGTGGCCACCGATGAGCAGGTCCCCAAAGATACGATAGCGGGCCGCCCGATGTGCCGCAGCATGGTCCCCGGCCCCCGTTGCCCGCCGCCGAACCGGGCAAACAGTGGAAATGCCGTTATCACATACACCAAGCACAGGGGATAGTATACCGCCAGCGCCCGGCCATAGGCCCCGGCGATCTGGGGGCCGTAGTCGGCTACCAGGTTTGCAAAGATGGCGAAGAAGGCCACCGGCGCGTACCAGGTAATCAATTTTACGAATTTCAGCATGACCTCCGTCATGCTGCCCAGCCACTTAGCCACCGGTGTAGAAGCCCCGCCGGCCATGTTGGCGGCAAAGCCGAAAAGCACCGAGAACACGATCAGCGGCAGCATGGCCTTGCGGCTCAGCAGGGCCGCAAAGTCCTCCACGGTAAAGAAATTCACCAGCATCTCCGAGGCGGTGGCGTACTCGCCCATCTCCCCCGCCGGGATCTCCTGCCAGGGCGTCAGCACCGGCGGCACCAGCTTCATAAGCACGAACATAATAACCGCTGCAATGGCGCCCGTGACCACGAACACCGCCACCGTGACGCCCATGATCTTCCCCGCCCGGCGCAGGCTCCCCATGTTGGCCACGGCCCCGGCAATGGACACGAACACCAGCGGCACCACCACGCAGAACATCATGTTGATGAACACCGTGCCCAGGGGCTTCACGGCCCCGGCCGCCTTGGGCAGCAGCCAGCCAAACACGCCACCGCCCAGCATACACAGCAGCATCACAGCCAAAAATCCATAGTTTTTCAGCACAGCTTTCTTTTCCATAGGCCCTCTCCTTTCCGCTCTCCACTCTATGTGGACGCGGCAGGACGGGTGTATGTCCGGCAAAAAATAGTCAAGCCGGGGCGAAAAATGTGCGGGTTTTTAAAAAAAAGAATTGACAACCCGGGCCAAATATGGTAACATAACTCTTGCCTGTCAGGGAATAACTTATGGCGGCGTAGCTCAGTTGGCTAGAGCATGCGGTTCATACCCGCAGTGTCACCGGTTCAAATCCAGTCGCCGCTA
>CAKTIW010000035.1:0-1832 GCA_934566025.1 uncultured Oscillospiraceae bacterium
CACGAGCAAGCAGCTGCGGCCCGTGTACGATAAGCCCATGATCTACTATCCCCTGTCCACGCTGATGCTGGCGGGGATCCAGGATATTCTGATTATCTCCACGCCCACCGACACGCCGCGCTTTGAGGCGCTGCTGGGGGACGGCAGTCAGTTCGGGCTGAAGCTGTCCTATAAGGTGCAGCCCTCCCCCGACGGACTGGCGCAGGCCTTCCTGCTGGGTGAGGAGTTCATCGGCGACGACGCGTGCGCCATGGTGCTGGGCGACAACATCTTCTACGGCAACGGCTTTTCCAGCATTCTGCGGGAGGCCGCTGCGGCTGCGGAGCACGATGATAAGGCCAGCATCTTCGGCTACTATGTCAATGATCCGGAGCGCTTCGGCATCGTAGAGTTCGACGCGGAGGGCAAGGTCATCTCGGTGGAGGAAAAGCCCAAGCAGCCCAAGAGCAACTACGCCATTACGGGCCTGTATTTCTACCCCAAGGGAGTCAGCGCCATGGCGAAGGACGTGAAGCCCTCCGCCCGGGGTGAATTGGAGATCACCACGCTGAACGACATGTATTTGCAGCAGCAGCGGCTGAACGTGAAGCTGCTGGGGCGCGGCTTTGCGTGGCTGGATACGGGCACCATGGACAGCCTTGTGGACGCGGCGGACTTTGTGCGCATGATCGAAAAGCGGCAGTCCATCAAGATCAGCGCCCCGGAGGAGATCGCCTACAAGAACGGCTGGATCACCAAGGAGAAGCTGCTGGAATCCGCCGCCCGCTACGGCAAGAGCCCCTACGGCGAGCACCTGAAGGCCGTGGCCGAGGGCCGCATCCGCTATTGAGCATACACGAAAGGAAGCAATGATTTCATGGAGAAGATCGAAACCGCCCTGCCGGGCGTGTATATCATTGAGCCGAAGGTCTTCGGCGACAAGCGCGGCTATTTCATGGAGACCTATTCCCAGAAGGCGTTCCATGATCTGGGCATTGACAACGTATTCGTGCAGGACAATCAGTCCTTCACCGCCCAGAAGGGCACTCTGCGGGGCATTCACTTCCAGAATGCGCCCATGGCGCAGGCCAAGCTGGTGCGCGTGACAAAGGGCGCTGTGCTGGACGTGGCTGTTGATCTGCGCAAGGGCAGTCCGAACTACTGCAAATGGGTGGGCGTGGAGCTGAGCGCGGAGAACAAGCGGATGCTGTTCATTCCCCGGGGCTTCGGCCATGGCTTTGTGACGCTGACCGAGGACGTGGAGTTCTGCTACAAGGTGGACAACCTGTACAGCAAGGAATGCGACCGGGGCATTCGCTACAACGACCCCGCCATCGGCGTGGACTGGGGCAAGGTGCAGGACGAGCTGCTCAGTCCGAAAGACACCACCTCGCCGCTGCTCAAGGTCAGCGACTGCAACTTCGTCTATGAGGAGGAACAGGCATGACCATCATCGTGACCGGCGGCGCCGGCTTTATCGGCAGCAATTTCATTTATTTTCAGCTGAAGAATCATCCGGAGGACCGCATTGTCTGTCTGGACAGTCTGACCTATGCGGGCAACATGGCGACGCTGGACGACGCCATGAAGCATGAGAACTTCCGCTTCGTCAAGGCCGACATTACCGACCGGGCGGCGGTGGAGAAGCTCTTTGAGGAGGAGCATCCCGATATTTTGGTGAACTTCGCGGCGGAGAGCCACGTGGACCGCTCGGTGGAGGATCCGGGGCTGTTCCTGCGCACGAACATTCTGGGCACCCAGACGCTGATGGACGCGTGCCGCAAGTACGGCATCAAGCGCTATCATCAGGTGTCCACGGACGAGGTCTACGGCGACCTGCCGCTGGACCGGCC
>CAKTIW010000036.1:0-1767 GCA_934566025.1 uncultured Oscillospiraceae bacterium
GACAACGACAGCATTGCCTCCTTTGAGGACTTGAACGGCAAACGCACCGCCAATTCCATTGCCAGCACCTATATGACGCTGGCGGAGAGCTACGGCGCGACCGCCGTGGGCGTGGACACGCTGGATCAGACGCTTTCGATGGTGCTTTCCGGCCGTGCGGACGCGACGCTGAACGCCGAGGTTTCCTTCTATGATTACATGAACGTGCATCCCGACGCGAATTTGAAGGTCGTGGCGCTGACGGACGAGGCCTCGCAGGTGGCGATCCCCCTGCGCAAGGGCGAGGACAGCGCGTCCCTGCGTGCGGCGGTGGATCAGGCCATTGCCGAGCTGCGCGACGAGGGCGAACTGACCCGCATCTCCGAGAAGTACTTCGGGAAGGACATCACGGTGGTTCCGGCCGAGGAGTAACAGGATACAACAAAAGGGGCGCTGATACGCAGGTGTCAGCGCCCGTTTTCTATGTCAGGCTTTATTGATTCTCCAAGCTCCACATGCGCTGTATACGGCGAAGCCGCGTGCAGAATTCCTCTGACGTAATTTGCTTCGTAAAGAGCAGCATCAAGTCGTCCTCATATAAGTTCATTGGCAGTTGATGCCGCGGGAAATAGAACGTCGGAATACTGTCCCGATACAGCGCCAAGGAGGCTTCGTCCACCTCCCAGCGGGATTCCTCCACCTTTTCTCTGTCAAGCTTCAGTTGCTGCAAGCGCTCCTCCAAGGGCGCTTGCTCTGCATCATCCACCTGCTGCAAGGTCTGCTCCACCTCCGCGATTTCGGCTTCCAGCTTCTGAGCCCGTGCGGCATAGTCCGCATTCTCAATGGGCACGTTGCTTTCATACAGGGCCGTGTGCAGCCAGTTGGATTGATGCTCCGCAATGTAGGCCAGATAGTCCAGCGCCGCTTCCTTGTGGCGGGAATAAGGGGTCAAAAGATACACCGTCACAGACGGCGTTATCACGGGCTTCTCCCCCGCAATAAAGGCCAGCGGCATGGGCGTAAAGGCGCTCGACCTCGCCGCAGGAACCAGCGGATACCGAAGATCAAAGAGCGGCGCATCATCCGAGAAGTTGCTGGACGCGATGGTCTCGCACAAGTTATCCACAAGCTGCAAACATTCTGTGAGTTCTTCATAGGCCGCGTCCGTCCCGGCCAGCTCACAGGCACAGCCGTATTGCTGAAGCAGCCCTTCGATGAGCGTTTCCCGAAGATAATCCGGCGTGTAGTCTGCATCAAAGAGCGCCAGTTCCCCCTGCTCATCCGCCGCCGCTAAGACAATCACCTGTTCCAGCCATGCCCGCCATGTTGCCGGGACGGGCGGCTCGTACTGCGCCGCGTCGTAGGCCAGCCCGTAAGCGGAGAACTGCACCGGGAAAAAGCAGAGCCTCCCCGCATCATCCAGCAGGACATCCTTCAAAAAGCCGCGCAGGGTATCCGTCTGCAAGGTCGGGACATCCAAAGGCGCATAGTAGCCCTTCTGCACGAAATTCAACAGCTCCGACTGCAAGGTAAGCTGGTATAGGTCGATGTAATCCTCTTGCAGCAGCATGTTCTGCGCAAGGCTTTCCATGGTGATCTCATTCTCATAGGGCGTTTGAATGCGCGTGTTGTGCTGGCGCATGTACTCCTGCTGATACCGATCCGGCTCGCCCTGTCTGCGAAGGGTGACATGTGCCTCCGCAAAGGCCTTTGTTTCGAGGCCGTCCATGGACGGTATGCAATACCCCAGCAGGGGCGAAAAGCAGGGCGGCAGCAGACTTCGCCCGG
>CAKTIW010000037.1:0-1743 GCA_934566025.1 uncultured Oscillospiraceae bacterium
AAATAGCCTTCTCTCTCAGCTGTATCCCGAAATTCTGAACGCCCAGACCGGCTACATGAACGGCACGGACGTCAACACCGAGGAGCTCATGCAGCTCGCGCCCGATGTGGTATTCTACAGCGCGTCGAACCCCGCGCTCGGCGAAAAGCTCACGGCTTCCGGCTTCTGCGCGATTGCGGTGTCCGCGAACAAGTGGCAGTACAACTGCATCAAGACGCTCAACAACTGGATTGACCTTCTGTCTCAGATTTTTCCGGAAAACGACCGTGCGGCGCTCTGCCGGTCTTACAGCGAGGATGTGTACGCCATGGTGCAAGAACGCGTCAAGGATATCCCGGATGACGAGCGCGCACGCGCCTTTTTCCTCTTCCAGTATAACGACAGCACTATCATGACCTCCGGCCAGCTTTTCTTTGGCCAGTGGTGGGCGGACGCGATCGGCGCGGTAAACGTGGCAAACGAGCTCACGACCGATAATTCCGTCACCGTGAACCTCGAGCAGGTCTACGACTGGAACCCCGATATCATCTTCATGACGAACTTCAATACCTTCCAGCCGGACGACCTCTATCATAGCACCGTCGGAACCTACGATTGGAGCGGCATTCAGGCCGTGCAGGACCAAAGGGTCTACAAAATGCCCCTCGGCATGTACCGCAGCTACACGCCCGGCATCGACACGCCGATCACGCTTCTGTGGATGGCAAAGACCACCTATCCTACTCTCTTTGAAGACATCGACGTAACGCAGCGGGCAATCGACTACTACGAGACCGTCTTCGGCGTGACGCTCACGCCCGAGCAGGTCGAGTCCATCTTTGCTCCTATCTCCGCCGCGGGCACGCTCTATTTCTGATGCGATACATCTTATGTTAGGAGGCAGCAGCCATGAGCCTTAACGATACCCCATCCGCCAACCGCCTGCATATCGGTTTTTTCGGTCTGCGAAACGCGGGAAAATCGAGCGTTGTAAACGCCGTTACCGGGCAGGACCTGGCGGTCGTATCCGGACGGCCCGGAACGACCACCGACCCCGTGCAGAAGGCCATGGAGCTTCTGCCGCTCGGCCCCGTCGTGATCATCGACACCCCGGGCTATGACGACGACGAGCAGGAGCTCGGGCAAAAGCGCGTGCTGCGCACGAAGCGGGTGCTCAACAAAACGGACGTGGCCGTTCTGGTGGTTGACGGGACGAAAAGCCTGCAAAAAGACGATTGCGAGCTTCTCGCGCTCTTCCACGAAAAGAACATTCCGCATCTTGTGGTATTCAACAAGAAAGACCTGTTTGATGCAGCGCCCGCGGATGTCCTTTGCGTCAGCGCCGTGACGGGCGAGGGGATTCTCGAGCTCAAGGAGCGCCTCGGCGCGCTGGCTCCGAAGGAGAGCGGAAGGAAGCTTCTTTCCGACCTCGTAAGCCCCGACGGGCTCGTCGTGCTCGTCACGCCCATCGACGAATCCGCTCCAAAAGGGCGCATGATCCTGCCGCAGGTGCAGGCGATCCGCGACGTGCTCGACGGCGACGCGTGCTGCGTTGTGGTCAAGGAGACGCAGCTGGCCGGGCTCCTATCGTCTCTTGGAAGAAAGCCCGACATGGTGGTCACCGACTCTCAGGCGTTCGCGGTCGTCTCCAAAATCGTCCCGGAGGACATTCCGCTCACGTCGTTTTCGATTCTCATGGCGCGCTGCAAGGGCTTTCTGGAGACGGCGGTTCGCGGCGCGTCGGCGCTTCGCCATCTTCGAGAT
>CAKTIW010000038.1:0-1690 GCA_934566025.1 uncultured Oscillospiraceae bacterium
GGATGAGAGCCGCCCGATTTTGACCGGCTGCCTAATGGAAATCAACGCCAGCGAAATGCGCGTCGTCGCGCTGGACGGCTTCCGCCTCGCGCTGCGCAAGGAGAACGTCGCCGGCCCGTCCGCCCCGGTCAGCGCCGTCGTCGGCGGCCGCGTTTTGGGCGACATCGCGAAGATTTTGGCGGATACGGCGGAACCCGTCTCCCTGTGCTTCACCAAGAGCCACGCGCGCATGAACATCGGCCAGACCCGCGTGGTCGCGCGCCTGCTGGAGGGCGAATTTATCCGCTACCGCCAGATTCTGCCGGAGGAATGGCAGACCCGCGTGACGGTCGAGCGCGCCGAGCTGGGCAGCGCCATCGACCGCGCGAGCCTGATCGCCCGCGAGGGCAAATCGAACCTGGTCTGCTTCAAGCTCGACGGCGAAACGCTGGAGGTCACCTCCAACTCGGAGACGGGCGACATGGAGGAAAAGCTGCAGGTCATCACCGAGGGCAAGGATCTGACGATTGCCTTCAACGTGCGCTACATCACCGACGTGCTCAAGGCGCTCTCCGACGACCAGATTGTGATGCGCTTCAACTCCAACGTCAGCCCGTGCGTGGTCTGCCCGGTGGAGGGGGACAGCTATCTGTATCTGGTGCTCCCGGTTCGCGTGTTCAACGCATAAGCGCCGATGCGGGTTACGTCGCTCAGCCTGAGCCATTTCAGGAATTACGAACGCGCGCTCATCGAGCCGGATGCGGGCGTGACCGTGTTCACCGGCCCGAACGCGCAGGGAAAAACGAACGTCTTGGAGGCGCTGCACCTGTGCTGCCTGGGCAAAAGCCACCGAACCTCCCGCGATGAGGAGCTCATCCAGTGGGGGCGGGACAGCGCGCGCGTGACGGTCAAAACCGCGCAGCGGGACGGTACGCACGAGGTTGCCGTGGTGCTCAGCCGCACCCAGCGGAAGAAAAAGACCGTGCGCATCGGCCTTCGGCAGGCGGAGCGCATCGGCGAGCTGCTCGGCCACGTCTGCGGCGTGCTGTTTTCGCCGGAAGATCTGCAAATCGTCAAGGAAGGCCCGGCGGAACGGCGGCGGTTTATGGATATGCAGCTCTCGCAGCTCCGGCCGGCGTATTTTTACGCGCTTCAGCGCGCCGTGCGCACGCTCAACCAGCGCAACGCGCTGCTCAAGGACATCGCCAGAAATCCGTCGCTGCTGCCGACGCTTGACATGTGGGACGAGCAGCTCGCGCGCGTGGGCGCGGTGATCTGCGAAAACCGGCGCGAGGCCGTGGGCAGGCTCGACGAGCTTGCGCGCGCGGCGCATCTGTCGCTGACCGGCGGACGCGAGGAGCTGCGGCTGCGCTACGTTTCGCAGGTCGCGGACGCGCCGGACGCTTACGAGGCGCTTTTGGCGCGGCTTTCGCGGGCGCGGAGTGAGGATCTTCGGCGGATGACGACGACCGTGGGCATTCACCGGGACGATATCGCCATCACCATCGACGGCAAAGAGGCGCGCACGTTCGCCTCGCAGGGGCAGCAGCGCAGCGCGGTGCTCTCCCTCAAGCTGGCGCAGCTCGAGCTGGCCGGCGCGGAAAGCGGCGAAGCGCCGATTCTGATGCTGGACGACGTGATGAGCGAGCTGGATCCCAGCCGCAGGCGGCAGCTCATCGAGCGGATCGACCGGGTGCAGACGTTTGTGACC
>CAKTIW010000039.1:0-1654 GCA_934566025.1 uncultured Oscillospiraceae bacterium
GGGCGGGGATCAGGCTGTACAGCAGCGCCATACTGTTGTAGGCCAAATGAAAGCTGATAGCCGCCCCCAAATGCCCATAGCTGACCAGCAGCGCCGTTGCCAGCAGGCTAACCCCGAAATGGGCTGGCAGTCCCACCAGCGAGCCGTGCATCAGCGCGAAGAGGCTCACCGTCAGCACGAACGCCTCTCGCCGGGAAAAGTCCTTCAGCAGGCAGGGGAAGACCCCGCCGCGAAAGAGGGCTTCCTCCGCCAGCGCGGGGGTCAGCGCCAGCGCCCCGAAGGCCAGCAATCCCTCGGGGATGCTTCGCGGCATGACGACGGCGCTTTGCGCGACCTGTCCGGGCAGCAGCGCCAGCAGACTGACCCACAGCCAGCTTAGCGCTTGCAGCAGGTACTGCGCTGCGATGCCCACCAGCACACAGACGACAGCCATGCGCCCTTTTTGCGTAGGCAGCAGCTCCCGCCGGGGTGGTCTGGCCCGCCGCAGCAGCAGCGCCGCAGGGAGTCCGTACAGCAGCAGCTCCTCCACGATGACTGCCGCGTAATACAGCGCGGGGCGCTGCTCCATATCGGGAAGCAGCGAGTGGGTGAGTGCGTTGAGGGGCTGCTGAGCCAATGCGGCCAGCAGGAGCAGGAGCAGCGCCAGTCGAGCCTTATCCCGAATGAGGACGCGTCCCACGGCCTCACGCTCCTTCCTGAAGCGTATACACGGAGCCCACGGTATCCCGCAGGGCGAGGTCAAGGTTCAGGTCGTGTCCCAGCTCGATGCCCTCGCGCTTGGCGCGCACAGAGGAGGTTGCCAGCGCCAGCTCGGGGATATTATTCTCGCCGCTCAGGTGCCCCAGAATGATCTGCTTCACGCCGCTTTCCGCCAGCTGCACTACGGCCTCGGCGCAGGCCTCATTGCTCAGGTGGCCGTGATTGCCGAGAATACGGCGCTTCAGCGCGGAGGAATAGTGCGGGTTGCGCAGCAGCATTTCGGGGTCATGGTTGCTTTCCAGCAGCACGAGGGTACTGCCGGACACATGCTCCTTCACGATCTTGGTGAAGTGACCAAGGTCGGTGGCGGTGGCGATGCTGGTATTGCCGTTATACAGACGGAAGCCGACGGGCTCCGCCGCGTCATGGGGGATGAGGAACGGCGCGACCCCGATGTCGCCCAGATAGAAGTCGGAGTGGCTGTCGAAGGTGATGCGCATTCCTGCGGGAATTTCGCCGATCTTCCGTTCCATGGCCTTCCACGTGGGCCCGTTGGCCAGCACGGGGATATGGTACTTCCTACACATGACGCCCACGCCCGCGATATGGTCGCTATGCTCGTGCGTCACGAGGATGGCGTTCAGCGTAGCCGGGTCTACGCCGATAGACGCCAGCGCTTCCCGGATGCACTTCCCCGATTTTCCCGCGTCGATCAGCAGCCGCGTTCCTTCCGCCTGCACGAACAGCGCGTTCCCGCTGGACCCCGAATACAAAGGACAAAATATCATACTCAAGAAAAAGCCTCCCAAGGGTAAAACGTGTGTGATGTGCGGGGGGAGCGTGCTTCTCTGTAGAGAAGCACGCTCCCCCCGCGCCCCCCTCACGAAGAGACGTGGGTGGGGGAGATTCTGGGGAGGAGGCGGCTTCTCTGAGAGAAGCCCCTCCTCCCCAGACC
>CAKTIW010000040.1:0-1623 GCA_934566025.1 uncultured Oscillospiraceae bacterium
CGCGCTGCCGGTGGCGCTGCTCGCGGCCATGGGCGCGTTTCCCGGGAGCTGGCTCGGCACCGCCGTGCTGCAAACCATACCGGAGAACACCATCCGCATTATGATGATTGCCGCCATACCCGTGGTCGCGGTGGTCGTGCTGCGCAAAAAAAGCGGCGAAAGCCATTGCCGCGTGCCGGACAAAATGTATTTGCCGACGGCCTTTCTGATCGGTCTGGTCGTGGGCTTCTATGACGGCCTTGTCGGCCCCGGCACGGGCACCTTCCTGATCTTGATGTTCACCATGATCCTCGGGCTGGACGCGGTACTGGCCAGCGGCACGGCTAAGCTGGTCAACCTTGCCAGCAATGTCGCCTCCGTCACCGAAATGATCCTTGCGGGCAAGGTGCTGTTCGCCCTCGGCGTTCCCGCGGCGGCGTGTGCTATCCTCGGCAACCTGCTGGGCGCATCCATGACGCTGAAAAAGGGCGCAGGCTTCATCCGCGGGATGCTGCTGGTCGTGCTGGCGCTGTTGCTTGCAAAAATGGTGCTGGATGTGGTATCATAACAAATCAGGGAAACGGAAGGGAGCTGATGATCCATGGAGGAAAACGTGGTGCTGACCGTACCCGCACAGCGGACTTATCTGCTGGTCATCCGCACGGCGCTGGGCGGCGTTGCGCTGGTCAACGACCTCGATGTGGATACCCTCGATGATCTGCGGCAGGCCGCCGACGAGGCCTGCGACTGCCTGATGCATCAGGGCGCTCCCGCCCACACCCTGCGTCTGGAGGCCCACGCGGCAGATACACACCTGCTGGTGACGCTCTTCGCATCGCTGGACGAGGTGCCGGGTATCTGCCCCGCCCCCGGCGAGCTGGCGCTGTCTCAGGCCGTGCTGGAGACCCTCGTGCCTGAGGTGCGCTTCCATACCCGTACTGACGGATTGGTGGAGCGCATTGACCTGACGGTGCCCCGAGCCGTCCGCTGAGGTGGCCCATGAACGAAGAAAACCTGACGGCGCTGCTGACCGCCTACGCGGCCTCCCCTGCGCCGGAAACGCTGGAAAGGCTGGTGGAAGGCTACCTTCCCCTGAGCCGTGCCATTGCGCGGAAATTCGCGGGCCGGGGCGTGGAGCTGGACGATCTGGAGCAGGTCGCCGCCATGGCCCTGATGAAAGCCATTCAGCGCTTCGAGCCCGATCGCGGGCTGAAGTTTTCCACCTTCGCCATGCCGACCATCGCGGGCGAGGTACGGAATTACCTGCGGGATAAGGGCAGTATGCTCCGCATGAGCCGGGACAGCCGGTCGCTGCTCTACCGCTTGCAGCGGGTGCGGGACGAGCTGACCCAGCAGCTTCAGCGGGAGCCCTCCATTCGGGAGCTGGCACGCGCCATGGAGCTGACGGACGACGAGCTGCTGGCCCTGCTGGACGCACGAAGCGCCTCGGAGGTCGTGTCCATGGACAGCATGGTCACAGACGAGGAGGACGGCGCAACGCTGGAAAAATTCCTCGGCGAAAGCGAAACAGGGTATGCCCGGGTGGAGAACCGCGACTGGATGAACTGGGTCTACAGTCAGGTCACTCCCGTGGAAAGGCAGCTGCTCGACCTTCGCTATCACGACCGGCTGGGACAGCGGGAT
>CAKTIW010000041.1:0-1621 GCA_934566025.1 uncultured Oscillospiraceae bacterium
TACTTATACGCATGACCATGCGCATCCTTGGCAGCCAGATCGCCGAAGCTGGCCTTGCCGTCCGCAGTCAGCTTGCTGGCGCCGACGCTCTCCAGCTGCGCCTTGCCGCCAACGCTGTCCTCCTCCGCGTAGCGCAGAAGCTCGAAGGTGATGCCGCTCTTGTCCGCCATCTCGTAGCGGCTACCGTCCTCGGCCATCAGCTGAACGGACTTCTCCACGCGAATGCTCAGCGCACGCTTGTTCAGCACATCGACCGTCTTCGAAGGCTCATCCTTCAGCTGCACCACTGCAGGAGAGCCCTCCAGCAGCGTCCAGCCCTCGGGCGGCGTGTTCTCCGTCACACGATAGTACCACGTCTTGCCCGTGCTGTCGGTACGCGCAAGACTGTCGACGGACGCAACGCCCGTGGCCGACAACGCGGCGATGAGCTTGCCATCCGTGCCGAAGCTCTTGTCGTAGCTGCCCTCCGCGTCGAAGTTATCCTTATCCGTGGAGCGCTCAATGGTAAAGCTGAAATGCTTCAGCTCCGCCTTGTCAACAAAGGAAGTGATTTCCGCCTTGTCCGCCGCGTCGGTGAACGTGCCGAACTTGCGGATGGTCAGACTGCCCTTGTTGCTCTGATTCACAACGGGCGTGCCCGTCAGGTTCAGGTACTGCTGAGGCTCCACCGTCACTTCGAAATCCGCGGCGGGCATGTACTTCTCCGCATCCCAGCCGGTCTCACGAATGATGTAGGTGGTTTCCTGCTCAAGGTCCAGAATAAACGTAGCCACGCCATCGCTCTGCGTTACCGCCTCAACGGAAGCGCCGCCGTTCTTCGGGCTCGCCGTGAAGGTCACGCCCGAAATGGCTTTATCGTTGACGTCAACCTTCTTGATCTGCACGATTGCCTTGTACTGCACGGGGTTGACGAACTTCGCCGTCGCAGACGCATCGGGCGTCATCGCGCCCTCCTGCACCTCGACCTCGCACCAGCCGCCAGCGTTATAAATATCCGTGTCCGTACCGTCGGGGCGCTTCGTCTGCCGCACGACGTACTTGCCGGGCGCCAGCTCCTTGGACAGCGCCTCATAGCTGTTCAAGCCTTCCGTCTGTTCGCCGGTGGGGACCGTCACAGTATCTACTGCCGTCGCACCGGCCTTCGGCTGACCGGTCGTCTCATCGAAGTCCTCAGCAGCGTAAATTTCGAAGGTCGCGCCGCCCGCAAAGATGTTGGCATAAGCACCCTCGTAGGCCCGCTCGTCCTGCACGCCGTTTTCCTTCAGCTGCAAATATTCCTGTACCTTGATGCGCCCCGGCAAGGTCTCCTTATAATAGGAAGCACTTGCGGAGGCGCTCTCCCGCACGGGCTTATCCTCACCAATGCGCTGATAGCTCAGCTGTGCGGTATTGGACTGGGTGAAGTCCGCCTCCACCACGGTCGCACCATAGGGCAGCTTGAAGTCCGCCAGCTTATATTCCGCCGTTACCTTATAGCGGGTGTAGTAAGGCGTGTCCACGCCGTTGCTCAGCTTCACATGGTTAACATAGTCGGAACTGAAGATCAGCGTGCCTTCGCCGCTGCTCACCGTATTCGCCACGTTACCATCCTTGTCATAGGCTTCGATCGTGACGTTCTGCA